>JAFLSQ010000029.1 GCA_022510865.1 Treponema sp. | reverse complement strand
ACATAAGGAAAATCCTCTGGGGATTTCCAAGGGGTGTTCTGATACTATACAAAAAAACAAAGCGAGCGTCAATTGCGCCCGGTGATTTTCATCCTGTTTCTGCCCGGGCGGACATTTCACTTGTCCGTTTCAACTTATTATATTATACTTTTATCATGCTAAAATCAGTGAAACGTGACATTTTATTCGCGATTGTTTTTGCCGCGGTTTTTTCTGTCCACGCCAAGCCAAAAAATCAGGATTTGGTCTACCAGAAAGCGGTGCATCCGCGGGAGTATGTCTTTGACCTCTGCGATTTCAGCACCCAGTTCTTCCTTGGGCTGAACAAATCCAGCGGACTTTTTGAGAACGAGATTGATTTCACCGATTACGTCAGGAATGACATGCCACGGCGCGGTGATAAAATCAGCTTTTATTTCAGCGGGACATCCACAAAAGACGCGCACAATATGTTCGCCCAGCTCGTGCTTGACCATGAGCGCAAGGACGAGCTGACCCGGCAGTTCGCCTCGAATGTCGTCAGAAAACAATATTTTGAGGGATTCGTCTCGTTCGTCCTCCCGCAGGATGTGAACGGCAGCCTCAAACTAAGGCTTTACAGCGATATGCCCAACCGTCCCGGCCACATCGATCAGACGTATTTCCGCTTCAAGCGTGTTGTCGAGTCCACGAACACCGCGAAGGAGGCGGAGGCTGAGAAAAAGGCCCTGCGTCAGAAAATCGAGATTCAGGAAGTCAGGACCGAGATTGTGGATGACTATCAGCAGAAGGCGGAGAGCCTCGGGGTGACTGCCAGGCAGGATTCTGATGATGATGCCGTTGATGAGGATGCGCTTGAGCGTGAGCGGCAGGAGGCGCTGCGTCTTGCACAGGAGCGCGAGCGTGAGAATCAGGAGAGGCTTCAGATGGAGCTGGCGCAGATCCGTCAGACTGCATCCGGCGGCGTGAGCAGATACTCAAAGGAATACCTGAGCGATTATGTCGTCTATGATTCCGGCGATGTTTATGATGACGCGGCTTTCACATACGAGGCAATAAATAATCCCGATGAGGCGGACTCATTCGGGCGGACACTGCTCATGAAAGCGGCGAAGGCCGGCAACGACTGGCAGGTGAAGTCTCTGCTTGAGGCCGGCGCGAAAGTGAACCTCAAAGACCGCGACGGCTGGACTGCCCTAATGTATGCGGCGCGTTACCAGGAAGGGCTGGAGTGCGTCCAGCTTCTTATGGGCGCGGGAGCGGATGTTAAGGCGAAGAATGCTTACGGCTCATCCGCCCTTGTCCTCGCGTCCTGCTACAACAACAACCCGGATATTATCAGAAGGCTGCTCGCGCATTACGGGCCGTCAGACAAAGAGGTTCTGCGCTCGTTCGTGATGCTTCTTAGCGAGAGCCAGACATCAGAATACGTCCAGATTTCAAAAATCAGGCTTTTCCTTGACATGGGCGTGCCGCTGAACGCATTTTATGAAGGCAAGACCCCGCTGATGTATGCGGCCCAGTTCGGCAGTTCCACGAACGTCCTGCGCTGTCTTCTGGACGGCAAAGCCATGCCCGGCCTTCGCTCAACTGAAGGCAAGACCGCGTTCGATTACGCCAAGGACAACAACAACCTTGAGCATGACAGCGTTTACTGGGCACTGAACAGCAGAAAGCGGGACTGATATGCGCATTACAGGAGGAAAACTCAAAGGCAGGATTATAAAGTGCCCGGAAGGTGTGATAAGGCCTGCCATGGACAGAATGCGCGAGTCAGTTTTTGCGATTCTTGGAGATTTGAGCGGAAAATCATGGCTTGACCTGTTCTCTGGCTCCGGCACAATCGCGATAGAGGCCGTCTCGCGCGGCTCAACCAATGTGGAGCTTTGCGAGAAGGACAAGATTAAAATCCCGACTGTAATTGAGAACGTCGCTCTCACAGAAAAAGAGTGCGGCGTGAAGATAAAATGCCACTTCATGCCGGTCGAATATTTCATAAAAAGGTGCAGGCGCTCGTTCGACTACATTTTTTTTGACCCTCCTTTCCCGTATAAATTCCACGCGGATTTGGTCGCGCAGGCAGCAAAAAACGGGCTTTTGAGTCAGGGCGGGACAATCCTTGTGCACCGCCCCGAGGAGCGCGACATGCCCGAGAAAATCGGCGGGCTTATCCGCACAGACCAGAGGGTGTACGGCCGTTCTGTGGTTGATTTTTATGCTTATTCTCAATAAATTTTGACATTCCGCGAATATACGGTATAATGTGAGTTATCGGCAGATATGAGCAGAAGAGAGACTTTGGAAAAAGATTTTACTCAGGCAGTCCAGGAGAAGAGAATCCCTGACGGTTTCATAAAAGTCACGGATAATCCGGTGGGTGGCCTGTCATCTGAGCAAAAAGTTGTCCTGAACCGCAAGGCTAACACAATGTTCAATAATGGCAATGTCGAGGACGCGAGGCGGATTTATATCACAACCGGATATTCTGACGGTCTTACGCGCGTTGGCGACTATTATGTGAACAAAAATGAAAGCCTTAAGGCTCTGAAAGCTTACTATCTGGCTCATAACAAGCGGGATTCCGAGCCTATTTATGAGAATATAGCCAAGGTAATCTCATCGTTGTTGGAATAAAGTGCACTAAAGGAAAAAGCATGGAGAACTCAGCGGATATACTTGTGCCGGAGCACTTTGATGGCAGTGAGGCGGTCTCTGCCAGCGAGACAGTCAACAGAATCTCGGAGCTGTCCAAGAAAGGGTATCAGCTTATGAAGGAGGATGATATTCCCGGCGCGAGGGAGGCATTCAACGCGATTCTGGAGATTGAGGAGAACAACAACTATGCGCTGGTGGGGCTTGGCGACACGGAGCGCAAGCAGTCGCATTTCACGCAGGCAATCTCATATTACAGGCGTTGCCTTGATTTCTACCCCTCCAACAACTACGCGCTTTTCGGGCTTGCCGACTGCTACAAGGCGCAGAACCAGTATTCCAAGGCGATTGAGATTTGGCAGCGGTATCTGGAGCACGATGACAAGAACATCACCGTTATAACGCGGGTCGCAGATGCTTACCGCAAGACCCATGACTTCCGGAAGTCAAAGGATTTGTATCTCAAAGTCCTTGACATGGAGAGGGATAACGCATACGCGCTCATAGGGCTTGGTCATCTGAACTATGATTTCAAGGAATACAAAGACGCGCTTTATTACTGGACGCGGGTCTATGAGCTGAACAAGGATGATGTTGACATCCGTGTGATTACGGCAATCGGGAACTGCCACAGAAAGCTAAAGACTTTTGAGCAGGGCACGCGCTATTTTGAGATGGCGCTTGAGAAAGAGCCTAAGAATTTCTACGCGCTTTTCGGCCTTGCGGACTGCTACCGCGGAATGAATATGCAGGAGAAATCCATAGAATACTGGAACAAAATCCTTGAGATTGACCCCAAGAACAAAGTCATACTGACACGTGCGGGCGACGCATACCGGACTACCGGCAATTTTGACGAGGCGCGGAAGTATTACACAAAGGCTCTGGAGATTGATTTTGACATCTATGCCGCAATCGGGCTTGCCCTCATCTGCAAGGGCGAGGGAAAACTTGAGGAAACCGCGGAACGCTTCGAGAATCTCATAAAAGACGACCCGAGGAATTCGCGGCTTTACGTGGATTTGGCGGACTGCTACGTTGCGATGAACAGGAAACAGGACGCGGTGAAACTGCTCTCGGATTTCCTGCGGTATGACAGCAGGAGCGCGGCAATCAGCTCTGCACTGGAGCGCATAACAAAATCATAATGCAGAAGATTGTTCTTACCGGGCTTCTTCCTGATGAAATCTGCGCGGCTCTTGGCATTGAGCAGCGGTTTCGCGGCGCGCAGATTTTCAGGTGGGTGTCAAAAGGAATCACGGATTTCAATCAGATGACAAATCTTTCCCTGCAAACCCGCGGCGAGCTGAACGAGAAGGCGCTGCTCAGGACATCAGAAGTGCAGGCTGTCCTCCGGGACTCTGACGGGACTGTGAAACTGCAAATCAGGCTCTGCGACGGAAATCTTGTGGAGACCGTCCTGCTTTCCGACCGAGATGGCAGAACGACCGCATGCGTGAGCTGCCAGGCCGGCTGTGCGATGCGGTGCGCGTTCTGCCAGACGGGGACGCTGGGGCTTTCGCGCAATCTCACCGCGGCAGAGATTGTGGAGCAGTTTTTATATCTGGAGTCAATCGCGGGCACGCTGGACAACATCGTTTTCATGGGGATGGGAGAGCCGATGCACAATCTTCCGGAAATCAGGAAAGCGGTGGAGATTCTTTGCAGCAAGGACGGACGCGCCCTGTCATCAAAAAGAATAACGCTGTCCACCTGCGGGATTGTCAGCGGGATTTATGACCTTGCGGACAACGGCCCGAACATCCGTCTGGCAGTCTCGCTCACCACTGCCGACGAGGCCCTGCGCGCGTCACTGATGCCGGTCTCCCGCGCAAAGGAGAATTCGCTTTTGGAACTGAGAAAGGCAATCAGATATTATGCGGATAAGACCGGCCGCCGCGTGACTCTGGAGGCCGCCCTGCTCCACAACACGAACACTGACAGCTCCAGCGCGCGTAATCTGATAAATTTTGCCAGAGGCGAGAATGTGAACGTGAACCTTATTCCGTGGAATCCCGTGGAGACGCTCCCCTTTTCGGAGCCTACAAAAAAAGAGACAAATGATTTTGTGACTGCCCTCAAATCGGCGGGAATCAACGTGACGCTCAGGACGCGCCGTGGCCGGGAGATTGGCGGGGCGTGCGGTCAGCTTGGCCAGGCAATAAAATCGTAATTTTTTGAAAAAAGAACTTGCAATCTTTTAAAAATGTGCTATGATAATCTTACGTGATAGTTGTGCTATCAAAACAAAAGCACTGGTATCATACAAAGTGGCGGAAAGTGACTGGCGGGCTGAGGCACACAATCCTGATAACCGGATTATGCGCCTCAGTGACATTACAATGATTCTGGAGATGTGCACAAAATCATAACTTTGACATCTGTGTGATTCTTAGTATCTGTGATTATGTATGAAAAACTGCACGTTTTTCTTGCTCGGGATTTGCTTTTCTGCCGTGAATGCGGGGCAATCGCGCAGAAAACGTGCGGTGCCGTGAGAGTTGCCGCCGGGAAACTAGCGGAAGGAAGTGAGGATGACAGCGATAGAGAAACTTACCGAGGAGCGTGACGAGCTTAGGAATGCGAGAATTGAGCGCATTCTTATGGCCGCCTATTCGCTTTTTTCCCACAAAGGCATCGATGCCATCGCGATGACTGACATAGCGAAGCAGGCTGAGATCGGGGTCGCCTCGCTTTACCGTTATTTTGAGACCAAGGACGAGATTGCAATCCGCACCGCGATGTGGGCTTGGGAATGCCAGAAAAAAATGATTATCCCCACCCTCAGCACTTCCGATTATGCGAGGCTTGACGGCTACACCCAGATTGAGCAGATTCTTAAACTTTTTGTCCTGCTTTATCAGACCGAGCCTGATTTTTTCCGCTTCATCTATTTTTTTGATGCCTACGTCATCTGCCAGCAGATTCTTCCTGAGCGGCTTCTGCCTTATCAGGGCGTGATTCAGTCCGTCCAGACAATCATCGCCTCCGCAATCCGCAAGGGCACAGAGGACGGCTCAATATCACAGGAGTACAAATCCAATACCGATGAGCTTTACTTTTCCCTGATGCACACTTTTTTCTCCACCGCGCAGAAACTCAGCCTGAGCGGAAAAATGCTCAAAATGGACGAGTCGAACGACAGCGTTCTGCAGCTCCAGCTTCTCTCCCGGCTTCTTCTCTGCGGATTAAAAGGCGGGAGAAAGTGAGATGAGGACTCTTACAAAAGGGCGGATGTGGTGCTATGCGCTCGGGCAGCTTGGGTGGTCAATCATCAGCGGGCTGACCGCCTCCTGGCTCGTTTATTTTTACCAGCCGGATGCGGCCGCAAAATCAGACGGGATGATTTCCCTGATTCCTTGCGGACGGGCTGTCCTCGGGCTTTTCACGATTGTCGGGCTGATAACCGCGGGCGGCAGGATTTTTGACGCGGTGACAGACCCGCTTGTGGGAAACTGGTCCGACAAGTGCCGCTCCCCGCTCGGAAGGCGCATTCCGTTCATGAAATACAGCGCGATTCCGCTTGGCATTGTATTCGTGCTTGTCTTCTGCGCCCCGGTCAAGGCGGTCTCATCAATAAATGTCGTGTGGCTTTTTGTTTTTCTCGCGGCTTATTACTTCGCAATCACCTGCTACTGCACCCCGTACACATCTCTTCTTGCGGAGCTGACCCACACGCAGGACGAAAAGCTCAGGCTGTCAACCTGCCTGTCGCTCACATTCATAGTGGGAACATCGGTCGGATACGCCGCGCCTGTAATCTGGGGAAGATTCATGGCCGCCGGTTTTGGCAGAATTCCCGCAATGAGAATCACCTTTCTGATTCTTGCCGTCATCACCACAGCCCTAATGCTGGTCCCGGTCCTCACAATCAAAGAGCGCGATTACTGCGACTCAAAGCCCGCAAGCTCGTCAGTCGGCGTGTCGCTCGCAAAAACTCTCAGGAACAAAGATTTCCGCGTCTTTCTGATTCAGGACGTCATCTATTTTCTTGGTCTGACGATGTTCCAGACCGGCCTTCCGTTTTTTGTCACAAGCCTCCTGAAATTCAATGAGTCGATGTCCACGCTGATGTTCGCGGGCCTGACCGCGCTCTCACTGGTTTTCTACCCTTTCATCACAAGGCTCGCGCGCAGAACCGGGAAGAAAAAACTGATTGTCCTCGCCTTCTCATTTTTTATGATTACCTTCGCCTTCACGGGGATTTCCGGGCCTGACCTTGGCATTAACATTTACATTCAGGCCGCGCTGATTGTCATGCTCGGCTCGTTCCCTCTGGCAGTCTTCGGGATTTGCCCGCAGGCGGTCGTCGCGGACATTGCCCAGAGCGATGAGATTCAAAGCGGCGAGAGCCGCAGCGGAATGTTCTATGCGGCAAGGACATTCGCGATGAAATTCGGGCAGGGCGCGGCAATGCTCATTTTCACCTCCCTCGCCACAATCGGCTCGGAGGCCGGACAGGGGCTTGGCTACAGAATCGTCGCGATGAGCGCGTCTTTGTGCTGTGCGCTCGGGGGAGTTTTCATGGCGCTTTTCAACGAGAAGCGGGTTCTTGGCATTATTCTTGGAGGCAGGGCTTGAAAATCCGCCTTTCTTCATTTTTTTCAAAAGGAGCGCAGACAATGAGGGCAATCAAAAGATTTTTTTACGCCGTGATGATTCCGGCACTTTTTCTTTCCGCTTGTGCGAGTGTGCCGGAGAGCGGCGGCGCGCAATCGCACAGAAAAGAGGATGCCTCTTACAGAACCGTGAGGATTGACGAGAGCCTTGACTTTCTTGACACAGAGATTGAGTACCCTGATTTTCCCGCGCAGAGCGAGCTGAGCCGCCTCATAAAAAATTCCGTCGAGAGCGAATGGAGAAGTTTCCGCGCGTTCGCGCAGGGCGCGTGGAGCCGGATAGACGGCCTGAACAGCGCGGATGGCGGCAAAAAATATCCGCCGTTCGAGTACCAGACACGCTGCCAGGTCTCGTACTCCGGCAATTTAATCAGCGTGCTTGTTGTCCGCTATGTTTTCAGCGGCGGAGCACACGGCAGCACTACCCTGCTTGCGCTCAATTTTGACACAGACACAAAGCGGCTTGTCAAAATCACCGAGGCGAGCGGCCTTAAAATCAGCGAGATTTCTGAGATTTGCCGCGAGAGCCTCCAGAGAAATCTGATTGACAGGAATTCCAGGGTGAAGTCCGCCGAGGAGATTGCGGACATGAGGGCGATGATTCTTGCGGGAACATCGGCGCAGGCGGGCAATTTCGATGTATTCACGCTGAGCGGCCGGAAAATGACCGTCTATTTTGAGCCTTACGCGGTCGCTCCCTATGCATACGGAATCCAGAGCGTTGAAATCCCTGTAAAATAATAATTGATAATAAAGCATATCTGATATATAATGATATAATTGTAAAACCGTGGAAACTAGGAGCTTTTAAATGCAGAAAAAGATATATGTTGTGGGAATGTTCGACGATGACTCCGCCGCAAAAGTTCAGGCCGCAGTCTCTGCTGTTGCCGGCGTAACAAATTGTGTGGCGAACTGCGAGAAATCTCAGGTTCTTGTGGATTATGATGACGCGGGCGCGGAATCCGCCATAAACGCCGCAATATCAGGCTGCGGTGTGGATGTCCTGGGCTGATTATGAGACTTGTTATTCTTGACGGTCATGCGGACAATCCCGGAGATTTGAGCTGGGATGATTTCAAGGCCTTTGCCGATGTCACAGTATATCCCAGGACTGCCCAGTGCGATGTCGTGAGCCGTGTCGCGGACGCTGAGGCCGTCTTCATCAATAAAGTTGTGATTACCGAGGAGATTCTTGGCGCGCTGCCGAACCTCCGCTACATCGGGGTGTGCGCTACCGGCTACAACGTGGTTGACATTGAGGCGTGCCGTAAGCGCGGGATTATCGTCACGAACATTCCGGCGTACAGCACGAATGCGGTGGCGCAGCACGTTTTTGCCCTCATAACTTATTTCACGAACCACGTGGCGCTGCACAATGAGTCCGTGCACAAAGGCGAATGGATTTCATCCCCTGATTTTGTGTACTGGAAATCGCCGCTCACTGAGCTTGCGGGAAAAACACTCGGAATTCTTGGGTACGGAAGCATCGGAAGCAAAGTCGCGGAAATCGCACGGGCATTCGGAATGAACGTCATCTGCAACACGCGCACTCCCAAGCCTGATATGCCCGAGCACGTCACAAAGGAGGAGCTTTTCTCTCGCTCTGATTTTCTGACCCTCCACGCGCCGCTCACAAATCAGACGCAGAACATCATAAACAGAACTTCCCTTTCGCTGATGAAAAAGTCGGCAATCCTCATAAACACTGCCCGCGGAGGCTTTGTGGTTGAGGAGGAGCTTGCTGCCGCGCTGCGTGAGGGAACAATCGCGGGTTATGCCGCCGATGTAATCCTGCATGAGCCGATGGACAAGGACTGCCCTCTTCTTGGCTGCCCGAACTGCGTGCTCACTCCGCACATCGCGTGGGCACCGAAAGAGACGCGCCAGCGTCTGATGGAGATTGCCCTGGAGAATTTCAGGGCGTGGATTTCTGGAAAGCCCGTGAACGTCGTCAGCTGATTTTATTTCCGCCCTTGCAGTCAGAAAATCAGAAATCAGTCGCTTATGTCTATGTCAAGGTGCGCCTGGACATCATAGTCCGGGAACGCGCTGCTCACGTCCTCCACGATGTGCGCGAACACCTGGTGCATGTCAAGCGAGTCAAAGGAGATGACGACATCAAAACGGATTTTTTTCGCCTCCTCGCTCACATAAAATCCGTGCATTTGCAGGACTTCCCTGTGCGACAGCACAATATCCCGGATTCTCATGCGGATTTCCGCGCAGCGGTCCTGCTTCGTGTTCACAGAGTAAATTCCAACCGCAGAGATGACCACGCCGTGCCTGGCATAGACATCCGATGCTATTTTCCGAGATACCTCATCGATTTTCTCGGCAGTCCAGGAATCCGGCACCTCGATGTGGGCGGAGCCGACGTGATTTTCCGGCCCGTAGTTGTTCAGCATCAGGTCGTAGGCCCCGAAAATCCCGTCGCATGACTCGCGTATTGTCTTTTTAATCTCCTTGGCAAGGCCGCTTTCCGCACGCTCGCCAAGAATCTTGCTGATTGTCTCTTTGAGCGTGTCCAGTCCCGCCTTTATAATCACGAACGAGATTACAAGACCAAGGTACGCCTCTAGGGAAATGTGGCAGAGCATGAAAATGCCCGCCGCGACGAGCGTTGACGCCGAGATTATGGAGTCCATCAGAGCGTCTTTCCCGCTCGCAACGAGAGAGTCGGAGCGGACTTTCTTTCCCGTGGATTTCACAAAAAGCCCGAGCAGGATTTTCACGATGACAGCGGAGGCAAGAATCACAATCGCGCTTGCCGAATATTCGGGCACGGACGGCCTGATGATTTTTTTCACCGACTCCACGGTGGATGTAATCCCCGCGTAAAGGATAATCATCGCGATTACAAGCGATGTCAGGTACTCAACCCTGCCGTGCCCGAACGGATGCTTTTTGTCCGCCGGCTTTCTTGCGAGCTTAGTTCCGATAATCGTGATGACCGATGACAGGGCATCGCTCAGATTGTTCACGGAATCCAGCACAATGGCGATAGAGCCGGTGACAAGCCCGACCGCGGCCTTGAATCCCGAGAGAAAAAGGTTCGCCGCTATGCCGATGTAACTTGTCCGGACTATTGTCCGCTCTCTGGAGGACACCGAATCCGAAAAACTCATAGAAACCTCGAAGCAAAAAATCAGATGGCGGCCGCCATATCACGCGATATGACGGCTCTTTGATTATGCCCGCTTGAACACCGGGATGCACTCAATGGGGGCATCCGCTGTGATTGTCTGGCCGCCATCGTATATCTTGTTGTCGTTGATGTTCTGCCATTTTCCTTCCGGAAGATAGACCTCGCGCTTGAAAGTGTCCGCCGTGAGAATCGGGGCAACCAGATAATCGCTTCCGAACATATACTGGTCCTTCAAGTCCCAGCACTTCTTGTCATCGGGGAATTCATAGAACATGGTGCGCATGACAGGGCTTCCGTTCGCGCTGGCCTCTTTCATCAGCTTTGCGATGTATGGTTTGAGCGACTCGCGCAGCTTTATCTGCGCCTCCATGATTTTCTGCGCCTCCGCGCCGTAACTCCAGATTTCGTTCTCGTGGCCGGTGTACAGGTAGCCGCCGCCGTATCCGCGCTCGGGGTCTTTGTCAAGCGGCGGAATGTCGTGCGGGTCGCGGTCTCCGTGCAGGCGCAGGATTGGCGTGAACACCGCCCACTCGAACCATCGCTCCAGAAGATGCACGAATTTCGGGTCTTTGGGATTGCCGTACATGAATCCGCCGATGTCAGTGGTCCACCACGGAATTCCCGCGATTCCCATGCTAAGTCCCTCCACAACAGAATCACGCAGGCACTCGAACGTGGACTGGACATCGCCGTTCCAGAGGACCTGGCTGTATTTCTGGCTTCCGACCCATGCGCATCGCTCAAGGTTCACAAAATCCTTGCGGCCGGAGGCCTTCATTCCGTCAAAGAACGCCTTGCTGTAAAGCTGAGGATAGATATTGCTGCATGAGAGCGCGTTTCCCATCTGATAGCGGTAGTTCCCGTAGTCGTACACGTTGAAGTCCGGCTCCGCGTTGTCAAGCCAGAACATATCGATTCCGTAATCCGCGTAATTTTTCTTGCACGTCTCCCAGAGCCATTTCTGCGCGTCCGGGTTCGTCATGTCGATTGTGATGCAGTCGCCCATAAAATCATAAGTCTGATTTGAGCCGCGCTCCGTGCGCACAAGGAAGCCTTTGTCCTGAAGCTCATAGAAATGCGAGGATTTTTTGTCCACGCTCGGCCAGACAGAGACCATCACCTTTGTGCCCATCGCATGAAGCTCATCGCACATTGCCTTGGGGTCAGGCCAGTATTCCTTGTCAAAGCACCAGTCGCCCTGACGCGGCCAGTGGAAGAAGTCAATCACAATGACATCAAGGTGGATTCCCATCTCCTTGTACTTGCGCGCCACTGTAAGGACCTCCTCCTGCGTCCTGTAGCGCAGCTTGCACTGCCAGAAACCAAGGTAATCATCCGGGAGGACGGGAGCGCGTCCGACTGCCGCAGTGAAATTCTCGATGATTTTTGCGGGCGTGTCCTCCGCGGTAATCCAGTAGTCCATCTCTCTGGTCTGCTCAGCGACCCACTCGGTGATGTTCTTGGCAAAATTGACGTGCCCCACCGCCGGATTGTTCCACAAAAATCCATAGCCCAATGATGACAGCGCGAACGGAATTGAAATCTGGCTGTTGCGCTGCGCCAGCTCAAGCACGCAGCCTTTCATGTCAAGGTACGCAGTGGGATACTGACCCATTCCGAAAATCCGCTCGTCATCGCGCGGCTCAAAACGGACTGTGAGCCTGTAGTCGCCGCCGATAATCCCCTGATACTGCCTTGATATTACTTTTGTGCAGCAGCTCTGCTTTGTCGCGCTGGGGTCGTATGAATGGAAGTACTCGTGCAGAATCTCATTGCCGTCCTTGAAAAACGAGAGCACTCCGTTCGGATTCACACGTGCCTCAATCTTTCCGTTTGTGACTGTCGCGCCTGATTCCATCACGCTGATTTTTGCTGTCCCGTGATTTATTTTCTCTGTGAGAGCGCGGTCATTGTCCGCGAACACGCTCTCCAAGGTTGAGCGCACCCTGAGCGAGTTCGCGCCCCATGGCTCAATCATAAGAGTCTCATTGCCTTTCTTGAAAACCAAAGCGTTTTTTGCCTCTAAAAACATAATTACCATCCTGTTAAAAAATCTGATATTAACAGTATACCACCAATTCAGAAAAAATCACTGGAAAATTTGCGCAAAACCGCATTAAATTGCGCGGACATCGGGAAAATACGTGGAAATCCGCAGAGAGAAAAAGATAAAAAACTCTATCTTTTTGAGATTTTTAATGTTATATTTAAAAGGATGTTTTCACATCACTATTAAAGGCCTAGGCCTTAAAAAACTGGAGATATAAAAATGAGTACATTCGGCGGACCTGTGCTGTTTCTGGACAGGTCAGACATCAACACTGATGAGATTATTCCTGCTGGCTGCCTTTCGCTTCCGAAGCAGGAGCTTATTCCCCACCTTTTTGAGAACCTTAAGATTGACGGCTTCAATCCTGCCAACGACATTGCGGGAAAAAAAGTCGTGATTGCCAGGGAGAATTTCGGATGCGGCGCGGAGCATGACAAAGCGCCGCTGGCTCTTAGCGCGAACGGAATCACCACGGTTGTGTCATCGTCATTTGCGAAGAATTTCAGGAAAAATATGCAGGCCGACAAGCTGATGGCGATTGAGATTGACAGGAAATCGCTTGCGGATATGTTCAAGATGTTCGCGGACAAGGACACTGAGTGCAAGGTTGTGCTGAATGACGACGGCACCGCGAAAGTCAAGCTGATTGCCGGAAGCCTCTCAAAAAGCTACCAGTTCTCGGCGGATGAGACGCAGAAATCCATGCTATCAGAGAGCTGATATAAAAAAGGCTGCCCGAGGGCAGCCTTTTTTATCCCCTTTTATCTTTGCCTTATTTCAGGGCCTCAAAAATAATATCGGCAAGGAAAATCACGCAGAGAATCCATGTCACAAGCGGGATGTCCTTTGATTTTCTGCCCGCGCACTTTGCGACCACATAGGAGATGATTCCCCACATAATTCCCTTTGAGATTGAGTACGAGAACGGCATTGTCATGATTGTGATGAACGCCGGAATTCCCTCTGTGGGGTCATCGAAATTGATTGCGGTCACGGACTTCATCATCAGATAGCCGACGAAAATCAATGCGGGTGCAGTTGCCGCGCTTGGAATCAGGAAGAAAAGCGGGCTTAGGAAAAGCGAGAGCAAAAACAGGATCGCCGTGCACACCGAGGCAAGGCCTGTCCTGGCTCCGGCCGCCACGCCCGATGATGACTCCACGAACGATGTGACCGTTGAGGTTCCAAGGCATGCGCCCGCGACAGTGCCCACAGCGTCTGCCATCAGCGCGCCCTTGGCGTTCAAAACCCCGCCTTTTGAGTCCTTTAGATTGCCCTGCTCCGCAACTCCGAGCAAAGTCCCGATTGTGTCGAACAGGTCTGTGAAAAGGAACGTGAAGAAAATCACGAAGAACTGCCCCAGAACGGCGAGCGAGAATTTTCCGGCCGGGCCTGTCACAATCCCCTTGAAATCAAACGCAAAGAAATGCGGTGCGGACGGAGCGGAGAATGGCCTGAAATTATCGGGGATTGATGTCACGCCGAACGGAATGCCAATTATTGTCGTGATGATGATTCCCAAAAGAATCGCGCCGGGCACTCTGAGCGTGTAAAGGACGATTGTCAGAATCAGCCCGATGACCGCGACGATTGCCGCCCTGCTCTCCATCGTGAAGTTCACAAAGCCGATGAGCGTGCCGGTCTGGGTTGAGTGAGACAATCCCCGCGTTCGCAAGCCCTATAATCGCGATGAAAAGACCAATTCCCACCGCGACCGCTTTTTTAAGTCCGTCAGGAATTGACCTGATGATTGCCTCGCGCACTCCGCACAGCGACAAGATGACAAAAAGAACGCCCTCAATCAGGACTGCCGTGAGCGCGAGCTGGTAGCTGCATCCCATGCCAAGAACGACCGTGTAAGCGAAGAAGGCGTTCAGGCCAAGCCCCGGTGCGAGCGCGACCGGAAGGTTCGCGCAGAACGCCATGACCAGCGTCGCGATTGCGGCAGAGAGCGCGGTTGCCGTGAACACCGCGCCCCAGCTCATGCCGGCATCAGAGAGAATGCCCGGATTGACGGCAAGAATGTAGGCCATCGCAAGGAAAGTCGTTATTCCGCCGACAAGCTCTTTTGAGACTGTGGTGTTCCTCTCCTTGAGTTTGAATAATTTTTCCATAAAAGTTTTCCTCCTTTTTTATGGATGTTTTGCTCAAAGCATTACCAGCACTTTGTCCGGGCATGATGAAAGGCATGTTCCGCAGCACGTGCATCTGGCATAATCAATCACTGGAATTCCGGAGGACACATCTATGCACTGCTCGGGGCATTTTCGCGCGCACATACCGCATTTGAAGCATCCTCTGGAGCAGTCCTTCCTGATTTGCGGTTTGTTGTCGCTCCTGTTTGAGCAGGCGGCGAGCGGCCCTTTTGTGTCCGCGTCTATGAGGCGGAAAAGATGTTTCGGGCATGCCGAGGCGCATTTTCCGCAGGCAAGGCATTTTGATTTGTCAACTGACGGAAGACCGTCCGCCCCCATGCTCATTGCTCCGAACGGACACGCGCTCACGCAGTCTCCAAGACCTATGCAGCCGAACGCGCATTTTTTTGTGCCGCCAAGAGTGAGCTGCGCGGCCTTGCAGGTTCTTATCCCGATGTATTCGGCTTTGTCCTGGGCGCAGTCTTTTGTTCCGGCGCAGGCAAGGAATGCGATTTTTGGCTTGACCTGAATTCCGCTCTGCCCCATTATATCGGCGATTTTCTCCGCGCAGGACGCGCCGCCTGCGACACATCCGTTCGAGGGCGCGTCACCTTTTACGACCGCGCTCGCGAAAGCGTCACAGCCAGCAAGTCCGCAGCCTCCGCAGTTCGCTCCGCTCAGGGCATCGCGGACAAGCTGGACTTTGGGGTCTGTGTCAACGTGGAAAATCTTCTTGAAAAGCCCGAGCAGAATGCCCAGCAGGAAGGCAATCACTATGGCGACTATGATTGTATAAAGAATCGTGTTCATAAAAACCTCTGTCATCGCGCCTTCTGGCGCGAAATCACTTGATTAGTCCTTTGAAGCCAAGGAACGCAAGGCTCAGAAGGCTTGCGCAGACATACAGAATCGGAGTGCCCGCGAACGATTTGGGGACATTCGCCGTCCTCACGCGGCTGCGCACTCCGCTCATAATCACCATGGAGACAAGGAAGCCCATGGCTGAGCCGAACGCGTACACAAGGCTCTGCACATAATTGTAGTTCTTTGATATGCAGTTGATTGTGATTCCGAGCACCCCGCAGTTCGTCGTGATGAGCGCGAGATATACTCCCATGGCGTTGTAAAGCCCTGGAGACATTTTTTTAAGGAAGAATTCCACCAGCTGCACGAGCGAGGCAATCACAAGGATGAAAAAGAGCGTCTGAAGGAATTCCAGACCGAGCGGGACCATCACAAGTTTGTAAAGCGGCCATGTCACCGCGGTGGCGAGCATTATGACGAAAGTCGTGGCAAGCCCCATGCCCGTGGCTTTCTCGGTGTCGTTCGTCATTCCGATGAACGGACAGATTGCCAGATACTGGATGAAAACCACGTTGTCAATGAGAGAGGATTTTATAAACAGTTTCAGCGTCTCAATCATCTTCCGCCCTCCTTGCTTTTGTGCTGTTTCCATGCCTGCACCGATGCCGCAAGAATTCCGAACACAAGGAAACCGCCGGGCGCGCTGTTAAAAATCCCGATTCTGTATGCCTCCGGAATCACCTCGACTTTAAGCGCGGTTCCCGCAAGAAGCGTTCCTCCGCCCAGCAGCTCGCGAATCAGGGAGATGACAACAAGGACGATTGTATAGCCGATTCCCATTCCAAGCGCGTCCAGAACCGAGTCGCCGATCCTGTTTTTTGACGCGAACGCCTCTACCCGTCCCATTATTATGCAGTTCACGACAATGAGCGGGAGAAAAACGCCCAGCGCGTCATAAAGGCTCTCCACATAGGCGTTCAGAACCATCTGCACGATTGTGGTGAACGCCGCAATCACCGTGATGAAAACCGGAAGCCTGATTGCGGATGGAATGAGTTTCCTGAAAATGCTGATTACAATCTCGCTCATCACAAGGACGAACGTCATTCCGACGCCCATTCCAAGCCCGTTGAAAATGCTCGTGGTCACTCCAAGGGATGAGCACAAGCCGATGTTCAGGACCAGAAGCGGGTTCTCACGGATGAAACCGTTCGTGAAAGTCCTGAGCCTGCTGATTTTTTCCGCCATCACTGAGCCTCCTGTTTTTCTGAGAAATAAGCGAGCAGATTCTTCGCGCCCTCGTTTATCAGCGATGAGACTGCCACGCTTGTGATTGTCGCGCCGGAAATCGCGTCAAAATTCTCTCCGGCGGTGAAGCCTTCTTTCGCGCTCTTTCCCGCGAACTGACCGTAAAAAGTCATGCCGCCGGGAAGCGTGAACGTCGGATCGCTTGCCTTAAGCCCGAAGCCCGGTGAGTCCGTCAGCTTCAGGAATTTCAGCCCAGTCACAATGCCGTCCGTTCCAATGCCCACAAGAATCGTGCCCTGGTCATAAGTTGGGCCTGTCACCTGAGCCGCGCCGCCTACAATCCTGCCGTCTTTTTTCGCAACGTAAATCTCGTCCACGGTGATTGCGCCCACGACCTGCGGCGTGTAATCCGTGACGGTCTCGAAGACAAGCGCGCTGTCCGGGAAAAATTCTGTCATCGCCTCGCTGACTTTCTGCTGCTGGTTCATTGCGATTTTTGGCGCTGTGAAAGTGTTCACAAGGGCAAGGACCGCGCAGCTGACGACCGCGTATGCCGTAAGGACAAGCCCCAGCCGCACCATGCTCCACAATCCCTCTTTCTGCGCGGGATTTCCTGCTGTGCTCTCTGCCATCATTCTGCCTCCTTTGGGCGCACCGCCTTTCTGCCGTAACCGTATTTCCTTGCGGTCAGGTTGTTCAGGAACGGCGCGATGCTGTTCATAATCAGGATGGAGAACATGACGCCCTCCGGATAGCCCCCGAATTTCCGGATGAGGAAGGTAATCAGACCGCAGCCGAAGCCGAACACGAGCCTGCCTTTTTTTGTGACCGGCGCGGTGGCGTAATCTGTGACCATGAACGTCGCGCCGAACATCAGGCCGCCGGTCATAAGAGCCATGGCGACGTTCTCGCCCGAGACAAGCGAGCAAACCGCGACAGTCCCGACCATCGCGAGCGGAGCACGCCAGTCGATTATCCTTGTTAGCGCGAGAAAAGCGAAGGAAATCAGAATCAGAAGGATTGATGTCTCGCCCATGCACCCCGCCCTGTTTCCTATGAAATACTGCCAGTAAGTGCCGTTTTCCACCGCGAAAGTGCCCGCCTTGATTGCCGAGAGCGTCGTGGCGGATGAGACCGCGTCCGGCACGGACGGATTGACCCATGCCGCGCCCATTGCGGCGGGAAAGCTCAGGAACATGAACGCGCGGCCTGTGAGCGCGGGGTTGAACACGTTCGAGCCGATTCCGCCGAAAAGCCCTTTCGCGACAACCATCGCGACCGCCGCGCCAAGCACGAACATCCACACGGGAACCGCGGGGGAGCACACGAGCGCGAGCATCACGCCGGTCACGCAGGCGGACAGGTTTGCAATCGTGACTTTCTGCCCCGTGCATTTCTGGAAAACAAACTCAAAGAGCACGCATGAGGCCACAGACACGCACAGCCGCACAAGAGCCGCAAGACCGAACAGGACGATTCCCATTATGATTTCGGGCAGCAGCGCGATGAGAACCGTGCCCATAATCATCTGTGTCGTGCATTTAAAATTGAAGTGAGGGCTTGAAGAAACATAAGTCTTTGGTTCACCCATCATTTTCCTCCAAAAAGCCGCCTGCGAACTGATTTCCAGACCGGCTTCTGCGCGTCCGCAGAAACAGACGCGCTGTTTATAAAAAGCTCGCGACGCGAACTTGGAAAGACAATCGGACGATATTCCTGCCCTCTATCTTCCTTGTGACTTTGCCTTCTGCTCCGCCATCATCTGGCGGACAATCCCCTTGCCAAGCCTTATTCTCTGAATCAGGCCAACTTTGGCGGGGCAGACGAACGCGCAGCATCCGCACTCAATGCAGTCCATCAGGCCGAAGCCCTTTGCCTTCTCGATGTTCCCGGCCTTAAGCTCGCGCACAATCAGAACCGGGGACAGGCGCATGGCGCATTTTGCCACGCACCTTCCGCAGGAAATGCACTGCGCCTCCTCATCAAGGAAAGTCTCCCGCTGTGTGAGGAAAGTGACCCCGCTCGTGCCCTTTGCTACAGGAAAATCCGCGGAAGCCATCGCGAAGCCCATCATCGGGCCGCCGGAGATGATTTTCACGGCGCGGTCATTCTCATCGGATTTCAAAGCAAAGACATCGCCCATGAGGTCGCTCACCACAGTTCCAATCGGGACGCGGACGTTCACGGGCTTGTCAACCGCTCCGCCGGAGATTGTGAGCGTGCGGTCAACCAGAGGCAGGCCAAGGCGGAAAGCGTCGCTGATTGCGCAGACCGTCCCCACGTTTGAGATGACGCAGCCCGCGTCCGCAGGAAGTTTGGCGGACGGAATCTCGCGGCCCGTGGCGGCAGAGACGATGAATTTCTCCGCGCCCTGCGGATATTTTGTCCTCACAAGGCAGACAGAGATTCTTCCGGTGAATCCGCCCTTGTCAATCTCTTTTTCCAGTGCGGGAAGCAGATATTCCTTGTTGTCCTCAAGGACGATGACCGCCCTCGCGCCGCCGCCCTTACCGCCGTTTATGATGTGCATGACGATTGCTGTGCCGTCAATCACTTTCTCCGGGGTCTCCAGCATGGTGCGCTCGTCGCAGGTGAGATAAGGCTCGCATTCCGCGGCGTTCACAAGAACGTAATCAATCTTTTTGTCCGCAGGAGGATTCAGCTTCACGTGCGCGGGGAAGGACGCGCCGCCCATTCCCGCGATTCCCGCCTCCCTCACGCGGGCAAGCGCCTCATCCTTGGTGCATTCAAACGGATTGAGCGCGGGAAGCAGGGACTCACGGCCGCCGTCATCCGCCTCAATCACAATGCACTGGGCCTCGGTGTTGCCCGTCACAAGGCAGCTCTGAATTTTCTTGACTTTCCCGGACACAGAAGAGTGCACCGGGCAGTTCATAAAACCATCTCCGTCAGCAATCCGCTGACCTCTGGCAACCTCGTCGCCTACAGCGACAAGCGGCTTGTTAGGCGCGCCGCCCATAGTCACCGGAATAGTCACAGTCTTTGATTTTGGAAAGACCTGGGCAATGGGAGAGCGGTTAGCCATCTCCTTGTGCTCCGCAGGGTGAATTCCTCCCCTGAATGTTCTTGCTTTCATATCATGATTATATATCGACTTCGCGCTTTCCGCAAGTTTTCGGCAGGTAGAAAAAAAGAGCGCGTTAGGCTAGAATGCCCGGTATGATGAACATTACCCAGCGGCTTTTTGAGCTCAGTGACAAAAAATACGCCGCCTTCCAGTCAAAGATTATCCCGAACGTTCCGGCGCAGAGAATCATAGGTGTGAGGACTCCTGCCCTGCGCTCGCTTGCGAGAGAGCTCCGTGCGGACGAGGCAAGGCGGTCATTCCTTGCGGAGCTGCCCCACAGATATTTTGAGGAGGATCAGCTGCACGCCTTTGTAATCAGCCTTGAGAAAGATTTTGACGAGTGCGTCCGCCTCACAGACGATTTCCTGCCGCACGTAGACAACTGGGCCACCTGCGACCAGCTTTCGCCCAAGGTTTTCGCGAGGAATCCGCAGAGACTGCTTCCCCACATCCGCCGGTGGATGCAGTCGGACAGAACATACACGGTGCGTTTCGGAATCGGGATGCTCATGCGGTATTTTCTGGACAGCCTGTTTGACATTGAGCACCCAAGGACAGTCTCAGAAATCCGCTCGGACGAGTATTACATCAATATGATGATTGCCTGGTATTTTGCGACCGCGCTCGCCAAGCAGTATGACGCGGTGCTGCCTTTCATTACAGGCCGCGCGCTTGACGCATGGACGCACAACAAGACAATCCAGAAGTGCATGGAGAGCGACAGGATAAGCCCGGAGAAAAAAGATTTCCTGCGCGCGCTCAGAATCAGGCCGGAGAGAGACGCTTTATGACGGAGCTTTTCACCATGGATTTAAGGGATTACAATCCGTGCTGGGAGCGTCAGAGACGGCCGAGCGCGCGGGCAATCATTTTTGCGCGGATGACTGACCGCGAGGCTTACGGCGCAGAAATCCGCCCTCTTCCTGTCTCGCCGGACACAAAAATCGCGATGGTCTGGGCAAGAGACAGGGGCTACTTCAAGTTTCCGGGCGGAGGGCTGCGTGACGGTGAGGACGCTCTTTGCGCGCTTGTACGAGAGGCGCGTGAGGAGTGCGGGCTTGACGTTCAGCCTGATTCCGTCCGCGCACACGGTGTCGCAAGGCGTTTGCAGAGAGGCATGGGGCAGACTGTCTTTGAGCAGGACAATCTCTATTATTTTTGCGACGCAAGGCGCGATGATTCCGGCAGCCTGATTTTCTCGCAGCAGAATCTTGACGATTACGAGCGCGCCCACGGATTCGAGCCTAGGATAATCCCCATAAAGGACGCAGTGATGGCTAACCGCGGCTTCTGCGACAATGACGCTTTTGTCCTTGCGATGGTCGCGCGGGACACCCGCGTGCTGGAGAGCCTGTGCGGAATTCCAAGCGAGCCGTCCAGGGCGTTCGCCCGCGCGCTTGTTGATATTGCCGCAGAGAAAAATCCCGGGCCGTGGAAGGCTCACAGCATTGCGGTCGCTGAGTGCGCGGAAAAGGTTGCGTCCGCGCTTTATGGCACTGCCCATCATCTTGAGCCGGGTCTGGCCTATGTCTATGGGCTTCTGCATGACATCGGGCGGCAGGAGGGCGTGACTTATATGCGGCACGTGTATGACGGGCACAAGTTCCTGCAATCGCTTGGCTACAGGAACGCCGCAAGAATCTGCCTGACGCATTCGTTCAATCTTAGAACAATTGAGGATTACATCGGAAAAGTTGATGTGACTGAGCAGGAATACGGTGAGCTTAAAGAGCTGCTTGCCGCCACGGATTTTGATGACTATGACCGCCTGATTCAGCTTATGGACAGTGTGTGCGGCGCGGACGGCACAAAGAGCCTTGAGGCCCGCATGGGCGACGTTGAGGCGCGTTACGGCTACTACCCCGAGAAAAAACGCGCCCAGAATTACGCGCTCAAATCCTATTTTGAGAATCTCACCGGCAGAGACCTGTACGAGCTGATTTCCGCATGACCGCCGGCGGATTGTGCTGGCGTGGAACTGGACGCATGAGCGGAAACGCTTCGGGCAAGAACACTTATAAAACTACGGCAGAAAGCCCCTTCTCTATGGACTGCTCCACGAACTGGTTCAGGCTCATGTCGTGCTCCATGGCGTACACGGCGATTCTCTTGTGCAAATCCGGGGAGAGCCGCACGTTGAACGAGCCTTTGTACGCCCTCTCAGGCTCTCTGCCCTCCGCCTCGCACATCGCCAGATAGTCGTCCACCGCGCCGTGAAAATCGGCGACAAGCTCGGCGGCGTTCGTTCCCTCGTATGAGATGAGCGCGCGGACTCCCTGCACCTTTCCGAAGAAAAGCCCGTCCTCTTCGGAGAACTCCACGCTGCCCACATAGTCTTTGTAATCCATCAGATTTTTCATATAAGGTTCTCCTGTCTGAGAATGTCGAGCAGCTGCGCGACCTGGTACGTCTTCAGCTCGTTTCCCGGATGCGGCTTGTGGAGCAAGATTGCGGCGTGATTTTCCGACGTGAACATCACCCGCGAGCCGCACATTCTCTATATTATCTCCAAATACAATTTATCGTCAGAATATTGCTTGGAATTCCCATAAACTGGATGTCGAACTTTAATGAAGGTTCTACCATTGTTGAAGCGTTGTGAATTCTAAACGATAAAGCCCAGCCGTTATTGCAATACAATTCTATGGTATTTGAGGAATTCGGCTTAAACCTTAAACAAACAATCTCATCGGGAAGTTTTGCGAGTGGAACAACAAGAGTTGCTTTTCTGTGTTTTCCGTTCTTGTTCAATTCTCCATGGAGATTAAAAGTCTGAAACTCTGTTAACGATTTTGAGCCAATTGCGACTACCTTATAAAAATCATGAATGCCCAGTAAATATGAAAACATATTTTTAAGAACAGTACCATTCGTTTTGTATGCGCGGGAAAACTCTTCGCTGAATGCTTGCAAAAGCGGAATATAAATATCCTGCGCTTTATTTTTCATATCTCTCCATGCAATATTTTTTGAACGACCTAATCTTTCAAAAATAGGAATGACCGCATTCCAATATGAACTTGAGCACGGCAAGCCGTACCATTTATTTCCAAAATCAATCGTCCGAGATAAGCGGGAGTGCTTGACAGCAAAATGATTATGTTTCATCGAAAGTCCGATTTTCCAATTTATTGAATCTCGTAAGATAATAATATCCCGGACATCTCCTTTTTCAGCATCGGAGTCTTTGAGTATCGAAAGCACCAGAACATCATTCGACTGGTCTTGTTCTAAAATCAGCGGTTCAGCTTTGAATAAAGTGTCTACAAATGCGTCTGCTGCTTTCAAAAGCGTATCTTGTTGAGATTTTGACTGTGTATTCCATGCTCGTTTTGCGGCTTCTGTCGAATCCGTATCAATGAAAACAGGACGGTAGTTTTTTATGTTGATTTCTAATGTAATTATACAGGCATATTCAAACGCCCTGCCTTGGTCGTTGCTTGCGGAACTCATGACAAAGCCTCCAACTGCTTTTTTATGGCTACTGCAATTTCATACGCCAAATTCACAGGAACTGCATTTCCAATCATTTTGTAGCCATCGTCCACGCTTTCATAAATAAAATGAAAATCATCAGGAAAACCCTGAACCCTTGCAATCTCACGCACCGTCATACGGCGATACAGATGTTCCTGTCCTTCGACAAATCGACAGACATTAGTACCGACTTTTACCATCTTTGGTGCCTGCGGATGTAATTGGCATTGCCGTCCAGAGGCTTGCACAGTGAACGCCTGTTCATACCAAGCCTTTACCCTATTCCTGCTCATAAAAATTGGAGAATATTCCCCGACAAAGTATTCATTGTTATTGACAGCATTAGGATTACGGCGGTTTCTTTTATCGGCGGGAACTGCGGTGTCCTGCAAGTCCCAAATTATGTCTTTGAGAGTAATTTTTTTCTCATCTTCCGACGTTGAACCTTTGGGAAAGACAAAACTAACATTTAAATCTTTTCGGAAACCAATGTAAAAGACCCTTTTCCGTTCTTCCGCCACTCCGTAATCTTTCGCATTCACAAGATTCAACGTAACGTCATATCCGCTTTCATCGAACAATCGTATGATGTTCTTTACCGCTTCGGTATGACGAGAAGCAAGCATTCCGCTCACATTCTCCGCAAGGAAAAACTTCGGTCGCACCTTTCGTAAAATTCTAATATAATCGTAAAAAAGTTTTCCGCGCTCATCGTCTATACCTCTAAGAGCACCAGCTTCTGACCATGACTGACAAGGCGGACCTCCGATTATGCCGTCAACATCGACAGGAAAATCTGCCTCGTTTATCTTTCGTATGTCGCCTTCGATTAGTTTCGTCCGAGGATGGTTTTTTTTGAATGTTGCCCAAATTGTCTTGTCATATTCATTTGCGACAGGAATATCAAATCCTGCCCTCTCAAATCCTAAATCAAGTCCCCCGCAACCAGAAAACAAACTAATTACTTTCATAATCTATCTAACTCCTTTCCAAATAACGATGCAATTGCTTTTGCATCATTTACGCAACAACTCAATGGAGATGATGGATACCCATCAATGCCAATTACAAGAGCCTTTTCCCCACAGCAACCTCATCATAAATATTATAGCATATTATAAACTTTATGTGTGTTAATGTTAGTTTCAATTTATGGGGATAAACACGGCATGACGCAGTAATTTACTGCTCTAAATCTGTTCTTTTTTTGGCGGAAAATATTTGCTGTAAATCCTTTCTACTTGGGAGGCCATGAGTTCACCGTCTTTGTATTTCTGTGCAAGAAATGTTTCGAGTTCTTCTTTTGACAAATGCCTCTCGTCCAAATCCTTGAACACATCTTCTAGTCCGTCTTTCATACTTATTGAAGTTTCTATTCCGCCGGTATACTCTTTTAGGCTGTTCTCAGCCAAAATCAAACGAACATTATGCTTCAGAAAGTTTATCAACAAATCGCACTCATCTTTTATCTGTTGCGTCGGAACGTCTCTTTTTAGACTTCGCAGTTTATCAGAAAAACTGCGGTATAAATCAAAATAATTTTTTATATTTTGCTCTAATTTAGAAGAATCGAATGAATAAAAATCTATAATATGAGTGTCAATGTATCCAAGCGACGAAAATGCCCCTATAAATTGCTTTAAAAACCGAGGATAGCAAATAGTATTGTTAAGGTTTCCTGTTATTTTTAGAGAATTGAATTTTTCTATGACATATAAGAAAACAGATTTCTTTGAAATGTCGCAGTAGTTAAATATTTGAATCACTTCCGCTGAAATAGCCGCAACCTTTTCTTTCTTAAAATAAAAATCAATCAGCTTCTTCCAGTATGATTCATCTTTTGCATATATTCTAAACCCTTGAAATAACGGAATAAAATTGGACATACCAAATCTAAAAACAGTTCCATTGTCTCCTTTTTCAAACTCTTCATTAAAAGCACTGTTACAAAAATCCTTAAAACTTTCATCTTGTTCATTAAAAGTAGATTTATCAAGAATTTTTTCCAGTTCCAGCACTGCGTTCTCTAAATTTGTGTATTCAGACTTTCCGTTAAATGAAAGATTTCTTATAAGGCGGTCTATCTTATTGTTATGCTCCTTAATTTTTATATTTTTAATTTCCTCATTTAATATATGGACAACTTTCTCATCAACCCCTGCATAGTCTTCTTCTTTTATTTGAGCAAAGTCGTATCCAAAATAATGAAGGTAAATAAGATGATTTAAATTCTTGCTATTATTTTGAAACACAGAATCAAATAGTTCTGATTTATCACCATTGTAGTTTTTAAAGAATTCCATCAGCTCATAAATCGAATATACCTTTTCTTGATATGCAAACAGTTTGCTCGAACTATAAAAATCATCTTCCGAGAATTTAGATAAATCCTCGAAATCTGAATACTTAAAATGTTTTATAAAGAAAAAGGTAATTAGGACTTGTTTGATATTTTTTAATTCAATATTTTCGTTTGCAGTTTTTTCTATCTCATCTAAAAACAGTTGAACTTTTCTTATGGAAAAATATATATCCATTGAAAATGATTTATTCAGTCCAAATGATTGTTCCAGCTGAAAGTTCAAATTAGTCTGGAAATTAAGAAAGTTAAAATCCTGTAATTCCAATGAAGCATATTTACCGCTTTTTTTGCCTTCCTTTAGCAACACTTTGATGCAACGTCTAAAATTTATTGGCGTAAGACTAATATTGTGCGGAATATACTTCTCCAAATAAATCTTCTCCACACCAAGGACTTCTAACAGTTTTACTTCATCGTATTGAAATAGTATTTTTATAGAATCAGTCTGGGAGGTAAGAAGTTCTGACAAGGCAAGAATTTTATAAATCAATCCCTTGTCATCGATTCTGTCTATATCTTCAAACGTTATCAAAATTGTTTTCTTGAGTTTTTCAACATCTTGACAAAGTTGATTGAATAATTGTGTGTATGAGTTGTTCTTTATCAGCAGATTTCCAAGTCCATAAAAATTCCCAGTTTTGAGAAAAGACAAAAGCTTTGTGGAAGCGGAAGAAAGGATTCCATTCTGTTCTAAAATTGCGTTCAGTTCGTTAATAATATACGTCTCGACAGTATCTGTTTTAACTGTCATTACGCAAAGAGAAATATAATAATAATCTTTATAATTTTGGTTCAGCAATTTATAAAGATATGTTTTGCCGTTTCCCCAAAAAGATTCCAATCCAACGACTGAGAATGTTTTTATATAATCTCTGAGGCGTGACAAATCATCTTTTCGTTCACTGAAATAATTGTCTATTTTAATATTTGGTTCGTTTTTATTTCTTGCATACTTGACACAAGAAATAAAAAGAGAAATAAGAAGCCCCAAAGCATAAATTATGTAAAGAATATCTTGCACATCATAGCAAATCCAATATCCTTCCAAATACTTTTCCAAAAGAAAAATACTCAGGTTTATTAGCGCGCAAGATGAATAAAAGATATAAAACTTGATATTCTTAAGACAGCAAAAACAGAATGTGAACAGAACAAACAAAGAAAAACTAACGCCGAAATATGCATAGAAGTCCACATCAAATTGGAAGAACAGAAAAGAAGAGACTGCGCAAACAAGCAATATTATTTGCATTTTATATATTAGATTATTGTTCTGTTTTTGCTTTTCCATAAAAACTATATAATATCAGTTTATAAAAAATAGATTGCCTAG
>JAFLSQ010000028.1 GCA_022510865.1 Treponema sp. | reverse complement strand
TCCAAGCCCGCCCAGAACGCCCACGCCGTTGTACATATAAAAGACATGATAAATCACCACAAAAATCTGTGTGACCCAGCGGATGTTGTCCAAATAATGCTTTCTCTGTGCTGTCATAAGATTGATTATACAGCAAGTTCGCCCGGCTTGCAATGAACACAGACGGATGATTTTTTCTGCCTCAGATTTCAGCCTCAAAAATCCTGATGATTTTAACGGCGGCCGCGAAATCACACATTTCTCTTAAAAACGTGGTCATCATTTTTGATTCTCTTACGTGCAAGGGCAAGAATGCGCTCGCACCACGCCTGTGTTTTTTTGATGTCGGCGCATAAATCCCGGACGATGGCCTCGCCCTCGGCAATCGCAGTCTGATATTGCTCCTGCGTCAGCTCGCCGGAAGTGTATGCCGCGTCCAGCTCATCGCGGTCAACGACAAGGACATCGCCCTCAACGTCAAATTCCACGTCAAGATACAAATCCCGGAAACAGGCAGTCCCGTCATCATCAAACCCCCAGCTGTCAATCACGTCAACATACCAGAGCGCGACCGATTTCTCATACGTAACGCCCCGGACTTCCCGCGATGGCGGCAGAAAATGCGCGGTTATGGCGCGGTGAAGGCCGTCGGGAATCAGTTGCAGCCAGAGCATTCCCTTGCCGCAGACGGGCGTTCTCCCGGCTTTTGGCATATCCCAGAAAAAATAGTCGCCGTCCACAAGGTGGATGATGCTGACAAGGCCGTGAAAATCATCGCAGTCCATACGCATCTGATAGTACGGAAAGCCCTGAAATCCCCACTTTGCGTCACGGTTCAGCCTCTTTTTTGTCATGCTGCCTCCTGAATACCTGCGATTCTGATTGCCCGCCCGCTATGCCAGCAGATGGCCGTCCGTAACACTGCGCAGCGCCTCGATGATTTTTTTATAATGGGTCGCGAACCTTGCGTCGTGCTCCGTGCAATGGTCAAAATCTATCCCAAATCTTATCAGCCTGTCCACGATGTGCCTTGCGATTCTTTTTCTGTATTCCTCACTTAGCTCGTATCTGTGTATTTTAAGATTTCCGCGCGATTCCTGCTCCAGAAGCGTTTCATACAGATTGCTGACGGCAATTTCATTTTGAACCGCAACCTCATTCTCGCAGACAAGCTCCACGTCCCAAGAAGTCATGTTCCGCAGGAAGCCTTCCTCAGAGACTTCGTATACAGAGCAGCGTTTTCCGGAATAGACTGTTTGCAGCGCGTCAGGGTAGCATTCAAAAATCTCAGGATTTGCGGCCTCGTCAGTCGAGATAAAAAAATCAAAATCATCGACCTTTGCCCCGAACAAAAGCGCTGTAACCATATTTTCCGTGGCATACACCCAAGGTTTTCCGTGCGTGGACACGTGCGGCGTCAAAGTCCTGAGCCCCGCTGTCTGTGACACGTGATAAAGCATTTTTCCTCCTTGATTTCTGCGACGCATCCCGCTTTGTGGCAAGGCATCCTGATTGCAGAATCCGCAGGTTTTCTAATCATATCTTTCAATTTCTGATTGCCCGGCTTCAATTATAAATCAGATTTTCAGTTCATAAAACAAAAAGTTGCGATTGCTTCCCGCGCACTTGAATCCCATTGCCTCGTAAAATGATTTTGCCGGTGTGTTCTGCGCGCCGGTGTCAAGCCGCACCGCCTTAAGACCCGCGTTTTTTGCCATCCCAGCCGCGAACATCACAAGTGATTTTCCAATCCCGCGCCTTGCTTTTGACGGCCGGACGCAAAGCAGATTGATGACAAGAACCTCGCCCGGTTGTGCCTGCACCTGCCACAAAATTCCGCCGAATTTCGGCGGCTGATTCTTGCCCACGATAATCACGCCGCAAATTCCGCTTCCGTCATCATAAACATAAAGATTTCCCTGCGCAATGCTCTGCTCCGCGGTGCTTTTTGTGGGGTACACGCCTTGCTGCCATGAAGTGTACTTTATGTGCGTGCGCTCGTGCTCCAAAAGTTCTGCGAAGCACAGGTCAATCTGCTCTAAATCATCCGGTGTCGCTTTTCTAATCATATCTTTTCAATTCCTGATTGCTTCCCCGGATTTTCATGCCGGAAAATCCCGAGGCGGATTTTAACGCTCCGTCTGCTCGGTCATAATTCCCCAGCGCAGCCCGAACTTGTCAACGAAAACCACGCGGCAGGAGCTGTACTGCGTCGCCTCCATCGGGTAGATTGTCCTGCTGCCCTCGCGCATAATCTCGTATGCCCGCTGAACTTCCTCTTTTGTGTCGAGCATGACGGTGAGGAACGTGGCATAACTCGTCTGGAACGGAATGTCAATGTTGTCGCTCGCGATTATCCGCTGATTTGCGAACGAAATTTCCGCGTGATAAATCCAGTCTTTCTGGTCGTCTTTTAAAATCGGATTGTATGCGGGGTCGTTTGCCTCGCCGTATGTTATGAGGCAGGTGATTTTTCCGCCGAACGCCCGCTGGTACATTTGGACTGCCTCGCGGCAATTTCCGCCAAAATTGAGTGTGGGAACAATCTGCATCTCTGCCTCCTTGTTTTTCTGAAAAAATGCGGTGCGATTTCCGGGCAAAAAATCAGCGGGAAAATCCGGTCTGAAAATCCGCCTGCTGTGCTTGATTATAGTGCTTTTGATTTTTGGGCGCAACCTGTTTTGCGCGGGCAGCTTGACGCAGGACGGCGCAAAAAAATCCCGGCGCGGTATTCCGTATGGCGCAAAATCGTGTTACAATGTGGGAAGGAGGAATTATGACTGAAAAAATAAACTGGGATGACAGTTATCTGCTTGGAATTCTTGAGATTGATAATCAGCACAAAAAACTTCTTATGATTGCGAACGAGCTGTATGATATTGCGACTGGCTCTCCTGATGCTTACAAACTGAAAATGTCGGCTGTGCTCAAAAAACTCACTGATTACACGGTCTACCATTTCTCAAGCGAGGAAGAATATATGCGCAAGTGCGGTTATGCCGCCGCGGAGGCTCACAAGGCGGCGCATGACAACTTTGTCAGAGAGGTGAGCTATCAAATCCAGCAGCTTTCTTCGGACAACATCGAGGAGGGCGCGCACTTTTACACTTATGTCGCCAGCTGGGTGATGAATCACATTGCCAAGGCTGATAAGATTTGGGCGGCGGCCGTAAAACGAAGCAGCTGATTTAATCCGCCGGGATTGCCCGCCTGATTCTCGCGGACATTCTCTGCCTAAAACCAATATTCACGTGTCCGCTCTGCGGACAGCCTCGCCGCCCCGGATTCCTGACGGTTCTGGAGCGGCGATTTTTTATGCAACACTTCTGATAGAGCAGGCAATCGAGCAACAGGAACAGAGAAAGAATTAGAGAAAGGGTAAGGATATTTTGTGATTTGAGTGGATACTATGGTATAATTTTAATGTTGCTGAGAGCGATAAATCGAAATCTGATGGAGTGATTTAACTTTTGAATTATACGACTATTAAGAACAGGAAAGGGGAATGATGAACGATGAAATATATCACAGGAGTGCTTTTCATATTCTTTTTACTGGTTCTTATTTATCTTCTCTTCCGTCTCTGGTTGGAGGGTCGCCGGGAACGGATCGCTCCCAGTGAAATCACTGGTGAGACACTTCCGGCAGAGTTGCGGGAGGATGCGCTACGTCCCCTGAGACAGCTAAACGCATATTACGAAAGGCGAGACCCTGAGCAGGTTGACGCTTGTATCGACGAAACAATGCTTCCGGAAGAACTTCTGATACTGGGCACCAACCCGCGGGAAATCTTTCATGGTCGTGAAGGGGCCAAACGCCTGCTGCAAGGCGATTGGAAATACTGGGGACAGTTGTCACTGGACGTTGAACGGACTGCCCTCAGTCGGGCGGGCAGTGCCCTATACTTCGTTATGCGGGGACAGATCAGACTGGATCGCTGGCGTTTCCGCATTCCGATCAAGATAACAGGCATACTGGAGAAGCGGGACAACTTGTGGCATATCAGCAAGTTACAATTTATCAATGATCTGAACACCAACTATGTGATAATAGCCTGGGTTCCGGCACTTGCACTGACGGCAACCCTACTGCTGTTCGGTCTTTCATGGCTACTATCTATCTTTTGAGTTAGTGGACCACTGACTATCATAATTTGTAAAGCACGCTCAAATTCAGATTTGTCGAGATGGCATGGAGTGAGAAGTGAAAAAAGGAAAAATAGTGTTTTTAAGTGGCTTGACCAGCACAGGAAAAACATCAATATGCAAGGAGCTGGAAAAGAGAAAAAAATATTCCTATTTTGTTATGGGATTTGACTTATTTGAAGAAACTATACCAGAATGGTCATATACGGCGGAACGCTATGCAAAAGCTATTATTGCAATGTATCATGCTGCAAAAAGTTTAGCCGATCAGGGAGAAAATGTGATTATAGATGGTCTGATTATGAATTTCCAGGGTATCAATCACCATTATGCGTTATTAAAGGATATCTTCAAGGGGTATCCGTTGCAAATCATTGATGTTCACTGCGATATGGATACGCTAAGGCAACGAAATATTGAACGAGGCGACCGAAGAGAAAACCAGTCGGAAACGCAGAGCCTTTGTGTGGATAAAGATGTCAAATACGACTATCACATTGATAGCGGAGTATATAATATTGAAGAGTGTACAGATATGCTGGTTGAGATGATCGGACTGTCTGGCGAATAACAATAAATTTCAACTTATTTGTCGGGATTCAGAGGTAAGAAGTGAAAAAAATATCATGCACAGTGAAGTGCAGACAATGAAAATTGTGAAGGAAAAATGCAATCGGAAGATAAATTCCGGTTTATCACGCTGATATTATAAAAATATCTATTTCAATAAAGGGGTCGGGTGTCATGGAAAGTGTGACAAAGAACAGGCAGAATTCAGATACTATAAGAAAAATGGCGGATAAAATTTTTTCACCGTTGAAGCTTAAAGATTACAAGGAACTTACAGAAGGTTATTTCAACATTGCGTATGAAGCGGAACTGAGCAATGGCATGAAAACTATATTGAAAATTGCTCCGTCAAAAGAAGTGAAGGTTATGACCTATGAAAAAAATATCATGTACAGTGAAGTGCAGGCAATGAAAATTGTTAAGGAAAAATGCAATGTTCCTGTTGCAGAAGTATACGGATATGATGACAGCTGCACAATTTGCAGTTCTCCGTATTTTTTCATGGAAAAGATAAACGGTAAAAGCCTGAATTCAATCAAAGAGACTCTCACGCCCGAACAGATAGACAACATTTACTGTGAGACAAGGCAGGATAATCCGTTCTGTAAACAGTATTTCGTGTCCTTGCTTTGGTTATCCCGGGCAGCCAGACTGTCAGGGGTCAAATTGGTATTCTGTGTTTTATAAAATGATAGAAGCTTTGCTGGAGGATGCAAAACTGGTAAATGCCGATATAAAAATTTCGCATGATGAACTGATTGCTAAGCTGCAACGTGATAAAGCGGTTTTTGAGGAAGTGACAGAACCTCATTTTGTGCATTGGGATTGCTGGGACGGAAATATTTTTGTTGAGAACGGCAAAATCACAGGAATTATTGATTGGGAAAGAGTTTTGTGGGCTGACCCTTTGATGGAAGTGGGCTTCAGAACATACGCGCCCAATTCCGGTTTTCAAAAGGGTTACGGCATTACCGCTCTGAACGAACGCCAGCAGCGCAGAGCATTATGGTATGATATTTATCTTATGCTCACAATGATAATTGAGTGCGATTACAGAAAATATGAAACAATGGATCAATATAACTGGACATCAGATACAATAGTGAAGCAATTCGGGAAATTGAATCAGGTCAGTTAAAAACGGTCAGGCATTGCTGATTTCCACGAAAGTCCGGCTAATTTGATTTTACCGAAATCAGATGAAAAATGTATCTGTGAAAGAAAGTCGCGGGTTTTTATCGGGAGGCGGGCATTTGCGCAAGAAAATTGTCCGCCTGGTTTCTGGTTTTAAAAATCACGATTTTTTTCGCGGAATGTTTTTGCAGCAGGGCCATCACCGCCGGGCGGCTCTGGGATTCATAGTCCGTGACCGCCCGCATAAAATCCGCATCATCGTCCTCAAGCGTGGCGCACGGCATGTCAGGGCGCGGCTTTCCCTTCCTTGATTTTATGCCCGCAACACAGATTTCCAGCGGATAGTCAAGGAAAAACACAGTGTCGCAAAAGCCCATGCGAAGCTCCATCGTGGAGCCGTAGTTTCCGTCGATAATCCACTCGTCCTTTTGCAGAACATCGCGCAGACGCTCCAGAAAAACAGGCCGCGGCACGTTCGTTCCGTCAGCGTTCCAGTGCAGCATATCAAGATGAAAGAGAGGCAGCCCCGTGATTTCTGCAAGCCGCCGCGAGAACGTGCTTTTCCCGCTTCCCGGGCAGCCGATTACGATGACTTTTCGCATTTTTCTCCTTTTTGCAATTGCGCCGCAAAAAACGCGGATTTCTGATGTGCGGATTGCGGAAAACTCGCCCGATGATTGCAAAAAAATCAGACCTATGATAATATCGCCGAAAATGAGGCAGCCGATGAGAAAAATCGATTATATCAGACAGCCGAACGGCTACTTGTGCGGGCAGGCCTGCGTCGCAATGCTCGCGGGAGTTCCTGTTGATGACGTTGTGCGCGTAATGCAGAACGACAAGGGTACAGGCAAAAAAGACATTGCCCGTGCGCTCGCGCATTACGGAATAGAACAGGCAAAGACGATGACAAAGGCGGATAACTCCACCGTCCTGCCCAGAGCGTGCATCCTCAAAGTGCTGATGCCCGGCTATGGCCACTGGATTCTGTACTATGACGGAAAATACTACGACCCCGAATTCGGGCTGACCGACAACCTGCACCCCAAGGCAAGAATCCAGTTTTATCTGGAAGTTTTCGTGGATTAAATTCCGCGGGATTGCCTGTCATCAAGCGCAGGCAAGGCAATCCCCATGATTTGCGCGTGGAAAGCCCATTGCAGAAGCCGCCCGAAAAATCTCAGCGGGATTGTCAGCCCCCGAATTTTCCTGCTGATTCTATTTCCGCGATTTTATTCTTAATGTACGTGATTTGCCCGTTCAGCATATCAAAATCCACGGAGCCGTCGCTGCCGAACGCAGTGGACTCAATCGTAAAATCGCCGTCATAACCAGTTCCGGCAAGAAAATCAAAAAAGCGGTCAAAATCAATCCTGCCTTTCCCCACCGCGAGCGTGCGCAGATTCGCCCAGTCCTTGAATCCGCCCGCATAATCGTTCACGTGGTAGTGGCGGATGTGGCCGTCTTTCCAAAGCCAGGAATGCTTCGCGTCGTAAAGCTGGTCAAGCTCCTCGTGGAACGCCGCCATTTTTGTGTCAAAAACAAAATGCACATCCGGATATTCCTGCCTCAGCTCGCAAAGATGACGCATGGGGCTGCTGATGTTGCAGACAACGTTCTCAATCAGAAGGTCAAGCCCGTAATTCTCTGCGATTTCCCGGACTTTTTTGTACGCGCCAAGGTTGCTCTGAAAATTCGAGTCGCTGATTTGGCCGCTCCACAGGTGCAGCACAATTTTTCCTGCGCCCACGCTCCGTGCAACATCGCAGTTTATCTCAAAAAGCCGGTTCGCTCGCTCAATGTCCGCGCCGCCCGCGCTGATAAGCTCGCCAATGCTTTTCTCGCTGTGAACGACCGGAATGTTCAGGCTGCGCCCGGAAAACCAGTTTTTAAGAGCGTCAATCTCATCGTAAAAACTGCGGTAGAGCAGCAGCTCAAAGCCGTCGCACAAAATCCGCGCAGAAAAATCCTCCAGCAGCCTGTAATCGCGGTTGTTCGGCTTTCCGATTATCGCCCCAGTCGAGCACAAAACCTGTCGCATATTTCTGATTTTACTTGAAAAAATTGCAGACCGCAAGCGCATTTTTCCGCCGCTTTCAAGGCGGATTATCACGCCGATTTTTTAGCCTGATTCGTGCGGCCAGTTTTCCCGCCCGTCCGCCTCCGGCGGACATTCCCCAGCTCCCGCCAAGTTTTGAGAATTCAACCCGCGGTTGAGTCATCGCAAAATAGCGTCCATTGCGCTCAACTTTCTGATGTGCTAGCATTCTCGCATCGCAAGGAGGAAAAGATGCAGAATGTTGGGAATGTGATTGCGGCCCTGCGCCGCCAGAAAAATGCGACACAGGAGGAGCTGGCGCAGAGCGTGGGCGTGTCCGCGCAGGCGGTGTCAAAGTGGGAGAACGGCGGAATGCCGGACGTGGAGCTGCTTCCAAAAATCGCGGATTTTTTTGACGTGCCGGTTGATGCGCTTTTCGGGCGCGGCCAGAAAAATCACTGCGATGCGAGGCAGTTTTTCCAGTCGCTTTTTGACGGCAAGACTGACGCTCAGAAAATCCAGACGATGTTCGGCTTGTGCTGGGAGATGGAGAAGGCGGTCTTTGGCTCGGTGGGGCTTCATGCGGGCGGCTCTCTGGAGGACACGCGAAAATCCATCGGCGAGGACAATCAGGTTTATTCCAGCGTTCTTTTTGACAGCGGCTTCACGCGCATGGGGCTTGGCAACCGGCTGTCATATTTTCTGCTCGTGCCCGAAGCCTACGACAAAAACAAGGCGTTTTTTGATGGCATTGACTATCCTGATTTTTTCCGCGATTTTTCGGACAAGAACGTTTTTGACGCGATGCTCCTGCTCAGCCGGCGAGAGGGCAGAAAATCTTTCACATGGAGGCTGCTGGCGCAGGAACTTAGCGTTGACGGCGAGACCGCGGCAAAAATCATCGGGGTGCTGCAAAAATACAAACTTGTGCGCACCACGCAGCTTGACACTGGCGATGAGACTGCGCAGGAAATCTGCTCGTTTGAGCCGTCACCGAGTTTTGTCGCGCTGCTCATCTTTGCCCGCGAGATGATTGTCTGCCCCGGCAATTTCGCATATTTCATGGGCAACAGAAATCTGCCTTATTTATAGAAGAAAGTGATAAAATCGCATGAAGCCTGATTTTCTGACCGTTCCGCGTTGCTCAGGACGCTCCCACGCACAAAACTGATTTTCCTGCGGATTTCTCCGGCGGGCGTGGAAATCAGTTTTTGCCGGCCTCAAGCAGAAAATCAGAAACCATGGAATTCAGCTCGGCGGCGTGCTCGCCGACAAAATGCGGACGGTGGCCGCTGTCCGCTACCTCATAAATTTTTGCGTGCGGAACTTTCTGCTTCAGCTCCGCGCAGGTTCCGAACGGGTCATTCTGGCCGTTTATGAAAAACGCGGGGCATTTTATCGATGCCCACTCGTCGTCCGTCAGATTCGGGTGATTTTTCCAGTCCTGCACCGTGTTCCGCAGGAAAGTCTGCCAATCGCCTTTGTGAGCGTCAGAATGACGGGCTTTCATATCCTCAATAAAATCGCTCTGGCCGTTTTTCAGGAGATTCTCGGGCAGAAAATCGTCCGCGCCATCTGGCCTTGGGTATGCGCCCCCGCCGATTGTCACAAGGCTCCGGACTTTCTGGGGATATTTTGCCGCCATGTAGCAGCCCACGTATGCTCCGCAGGAATAACCGAACAAATGCGCGCGTTCTATGCCAAGAAAATCAAGGAAGTTCGCCATGTCATCTGCGATTGCCCGGCTGTTCCAGTCAAGGCTGGGGCTTGTCGTGCGGCCGTGCCCGCGAAAATCCGGGAAAAGACAGCGGTAATGCGCGGAAAAATGCAGAATCTGGGCGGAGAACGCGAGCAGGCTGCGGCTGAAATGGCTGTGCAGGAAAAGCAGCGCGTCGCCCCTGCCGAATTCCTCGTAGTAGATGTTCAGATTGTCAAGCTGTGCGTGAGGCATTTTCTGCTCCTTTTTAAGGTAAAGTTTTTAAATCACTTGTAAAATTCAAGCGCGAAGAGAATCGCGAGGATTGACACGCCGTCCTGCGTCTGATTATCCCTGAGCATCTCAAGGATTTTTTTGCGCGGAACCCATTTTTTTGCCCTGACCTCGTTGCGGTCAAACTCCGGGGATTCGCTCTGGACGCGGGCGGCGAAAACGTGGCACACGCAGTCTGACATTCCGTTCGCGGGGTTGTGCGTGCACAAAAAACGCAGGTCTTTTATCTGGCAGCCCGTCTCCTCAAGGCATTCACGACGCGCCGCGTCCTCTTTTGTCTCGCCGTCCTCAATGCGCCCCGCAGGAACTTCCCATTCAAGGCGCATCACGGTGTAACGCTTTGACTCAATGAGCAGAATCTCGTCATCCTGATTGAAAATGACGACGCTCACCGCCTCGTGCGGGTAATGAATCTGGTGATATTTCTCGATGATGTGACCGCTTGGCAGCCGCACTTTGTCCGCGTAAAGGCTCACAAAATTGCTTTCATAGATGATTTGTCTGCCCAGCCGGGTTGGAAAATCGTTTTTGTCCATTCTGCGTCCTAAAAATCCGCGTCAACCACTTTCTCCAGCAGGATGAACGAGCCTTTCCGCCAGTAGGCGAAGCCCGTCTTGTGGTAGCCGCTTTTTGAGTACAGTCTCAGAGCATACGGATTTTCCAGAAATGCGTCAAGCCTGAGCGATTTCATCCCCATGCCGCGAATCTGGCTTTCGATGTGCCGAAGCGTTCTTGTCGCAACGCCAAGGTTCTGAAAATCCGGGGAGACGCAGAGTCTGTGCAGGACAAGATAATCCTCGCCGGTGTAGTGCCAGTCTGCGCTCTTGTACTGCCCGTCGCTTTCGTGGCTCAGCGCGTAGACCACCGCGATTTTTCCGCCGACCGTTCCGGCATAAAGCTCGTTTTTCTGGATGTCGGTCTGAAAATCAGACTTTGCGGGATAAATCTCATCCCACTGAAAGATTTTGCGCTCGGTCATCAGCGCGATTGCCCGGCTCACCATCTGAAAAACCGCGTCCAAATCATCAGCATTCGCCTTTCTGAATGATATTTCCATTTTATTCCGCCCCGGCCTGCGCCGCACCTTTGATTCGCGCAATCATGTACGCCGCGTATTTTTTGAGCGCGTCCGGATTCTGCTCCGTTTTTCCGCCGCTCTCATAATCCGCGAGCGCGTTTTCTGCTACAAGCGCGTGCTCCTTTGGAAGATTTTGCATTGCCCAGTGCGCGCCCTCTTTTTTTGAGAGCACAAGGCCGTCATTTTTGAAAGCGAGCGCACGCGCCATGTTCAGCGCGTAATAAACAGGATTTTCTGTGATTTCGTCCGCGCCATCAAGACAATCGCAGAGAATTGAGTCAAAAAATGCGGATTGCGGAACCTGGCCGAAAATCGTGGCAGGCTCTCCAAAAAGGCATTTTCCCCGGTTTTTGATTATCACAAAATGCGCCGCAAGATCTTTGTCTGTTCCGCGCATTTTTTCTATGAAATCAAGCGGGGCATCTTCCGCCCATTTTTTGTGCGCCCTTGAGAAATGAAATTCAAACGGGGTGGGGTAGCGGAAATTCTCGCAGACGCTGCGCAGAACGACGCTCAGCTCAAGGCCTTTTGCGGGAGCGTCCGCAGAGGAATCAAGGGCTAGAACAATCGCAAGAAAATCAAGACGCTCATTGTCTGTCAGCGGATTTTCGACTACGGCAAGAAAATCAAGGTCGCTTTTGCGCGGATTGAAGCAGCCCATCGCTGCCGAGCCGTGCAAGTAAACCCCGCGCAGGTTCGCGCCAAAAATCTTCCGGCATCCATCTGTAAAATCCCTTGTGATTTTTCCGCAGATTCCGCCGGTCTCATCCGCTTGATTCTCCGTGTCCGGCAAATTCATAATCCCCCCAAAAAAACTGATGTCCGCGCCGCGGATTTGAAACTTGTGGTTTCTGGCAGTATGCGGTATTATAAATCAATTTTTTTGACGGTACAAGCGGACGCAGGATGATTCGCGGCTGCAACGGAGGGATGATGGAGATTAGGCCGGCTTGTGCGGATGACGCGCCGCAGCTTTTCTGCCTGAACGAGCAGTTCAACGGCGCGGGTGCGACCACGGCCCGGAAAATCAGGGATTTTCTGGCGGGCAATCACGGGGAAATTGTTTTTGTCGCGGATTGTGACGGCGTTCTGGCGGGCTTTGTCTGCGTCCAGCTGAAAAAATCGTTTTGTTATGATGTCATCTCGGCGGAAATTACGGAAGTTTTTGTGAGGCAGGATTTCAGGCGCAGGAAAATCGCAAGCATGATGATTGAGGCGGCTGAGCGGCATTGCAGGCAGAGCTATCCGCTTGGCGAATTCTCGCTGCTCGTGGGGAAAAATAATCTTGCCGCGCAGAGCCTGTACGAGTCGCTCGGCTACCGCGATGATGGCAGACGGCATTTTGCAAAAGCGTGATGGAATGAGCCGCACAATTTTGCGGATGATTTTATTTGCGCGGCTTTACTGGAAACTGGACTTTTGCGGTCAGTTGCGGCGGCGGATTTCTGTGCTATACTTTTATAAAATCGGCATAAAAAGGAGAAAAAATGGACGATGAGAGATTTATGCGCCGCTGCTACGAGCTTGCCGTGAGCGCGGGCAAAAAAGGCTTTGACACTTTTGGCGCGGTTTTAGTGCACGACGGCACAATTGTGGAGGAGGCGGAGAACACTGCGGATTACGAGCGCGGGCTTTTCGGTCATGCGGAATTCAATCTGGTGCACCGTCTTGCGAACAAATATCCGGACAGTTTTCTTGCGCAGTCGGTGCTCTACACAAGCTGCGCTCCCTGCGAGCGCTGCCTGCTGGCAATCGCAAGTCTTGGAATCAGGCGGATTGTTTTTGGCGTGTCCTACAAAAAGTTCTCCCTGCTCACGCCGGGCGAATATTCTCCGGTGGATTACGAGGGATTGCTTGCAAAAATGAACGTGAACATCCGGATGGAAGGGCCTGTTCTGGAGGATGACGGGATGCGCGTGTTTGAGTACTGGGGCGGAACTCACCGGCCGCTTCAGGAACTGATTGACGAGATGGCTGAAATCAAAAAAAGGAGCAGAAAATGAGCGGACTGATTCCCCGCGTAATCGAAGTGTGCGGTCTTGGAAAAATCACGGGGGAAATCCGGAGCGTGCCGGGCGGCTTCATGCACAGGATGTTCTGGGTGCAGACTTCCGGCGGCGTTTTTGCGGTTAAGCACCTGAATCCGCAGGTAATGGCCAGACCGGACGCGCAGAAAAATTATGCCCGCGCGGAAAGCCTTGAGGCTGTGCTTGAGAAAGCGGGACTGCCCGTTGTCGCCGCGATTTCATTCAACGGCAGAAAAATGATTGAGGTTGGCGGCAATTTTTTTTATGTTTTCAGATGGCAGGGCGGGAAAATCACGGACTGGAATTCAATCACAGAGAGTCAGTGCGGGATTGCAGGCTCTCTTCTGGGCAGAATCCACAGAATTCCGGTGGAGCGGACGGACTTGCCCTCGCAGACGCAGGCTCACAATCCGTGCCAGACTGATTTTGGCGCGTACATCAAGGAAAAAGAAATTGCGCGGGAAATCAGGGAGGCTCTGCAACAGAATCTTGCGCAGATTCTTGCCGCGCAGGAAAAACTCGCTCGTGCCCGCGCCGCGCTTCCTTCGCTTCTTTGCATCACCGACAACGACCTTGACCCCAAGAACATTATGTGGGATGACGACGGGCCTCACATAATCGACTTGGAGTGCCTTGACTACGGCAATCCTGCCGCCACCGCGCTTGTGCTCGCGCTGCAATGGTCGGGCACTGTGACCATGAATTTCCGGCGGGAAAATCTGATTGCATATTTTAAAGGATATTTTGCGGAGTACGATGACGGCTTTCGCGCTTATGACAAGATTTTCGGACTGCCATACGAATGGCTCGACTGGCTTGACTGGAACTTGCGCCGTGCGAGCGGCGCGGAGGCGGCTGACGAGGCTGAGCGTGAGAGCGGCGCGCAGGAGGCGGAGCGCACAATCCAAAGGATTGCATATCTTTCGCAGATTGAGGATGAGGTGCTCAGAATCCTGCGGGATGAGATTTGACCGCGCAGAATTCCTGCGATGGTGACGGTGGCTTCGGCGAGAAAATCAGAGCAGACAAATCCGCTTCCGGTTTATCCGCAAATGTGGTATATTTTTTTTGATGGCACGCACACTTTTTGTCACGGATTTGGACGGAACGCTCCTGCGCGGCGACAGAACGCTCTCGCAATTTACCGTGAGGACAATCCGCAGTTTGATTGAGCGCGGGATTCTCATAACCTATGCGACCGCCCGCACGTTCCAAAGCGCGTTCGAACTGACAAATCAGATTGATTTCAGACTCCCAGTGATTACCCGGAACGGCACGGTAATCGCAAGTCAGGTTCTGAAAAAAGAGATTCGTGTTCACAGTTTTGAGACGCCGCAAATCCGCAGTCTTAAAAATCTGGTCTCGGGAACGCTGGAGCGCACCGGTTTTGTGACTGCGTATTTTGACGGCAAGATGCAAAAGACTTTCGCGCGGCACGAGCATTCATCGGGGATGCGGCGGTACATCGAGGAGCACTCGCGCGACAATCAGATGAGCGAGGTGTCTGACACGGACGCGCTTTTTGGCGGAACTGTGAGTTATATCACTATGATTGACAGTCATAGTGCGCTGCGTCCGCTTCTCCAGAAAATCAAAGATGCGGGCGACTGGGAATGCAATTTCCAGAAGGACAATTACAGCGATGATTTTTGGCTTGAAATCTTTCCCAAAAACGCCACGAAAGCAAAGGCCACCCTTGAACTGAAAGCCGAACTTGAGTGCGACCGCCTTGTTGTGTTCGGTGACGGACTGAACGACATCTCGATGTTTGCGGTTGCCGATGAGTCCTGCGCCGTCGCGAACGCGGAGGAGGAAGTGAAACGCGCCGCAACAAAAATAATCCCGGGCAACGAGGATGACGGCGTGGCAAAATATCTGCTTGAAGCCGCGGAGTAAAATTTGGATTGACGGTCTGCCCCGAAAAAAAATCACAATTATACTTGACAAAAATGTGGTGGGGGGGGGTATAATGTATTATGACCATTATGAACTGGTCGCAAAAATCCGCTCACGCGGGCGAAACTCGTCATTCTCGAAAACTGATGTTTTCTGCGATGCCGAGTTTTATAGGAGGTTTTATATGTCAAAAATCAGCAGGAGTATCACAAATTATTTTTGTCCGCAGGCGTTGTTTCTTTACGGCAATTACAAGGACGACGGCACACCGAACTTCGGGCTTTTCTGCTGGCTCAGTTACTGCTGGATTGACGGCGAGAACGGCGGCGGTCTTGGCGTGATGGCGTGCATCGGCGAGGAAAAACTCACCAAAGATTTGATTCGGCAGAAAGGCGTTTTTTCCGCGAACCTCGTCTCGCAGCCCATGCTTCCGCTTGCCGATTATTACGGCAACACTTCCGGGCGCACGGAAAAAAACAAAATGCGCATTCTCCCCACGGTCGAAAAAGGCAAGGTGCTTGATGTCCCGACCATCGCCGAAAGCCCCGTGACGTTCGAGCTGAAAGTCAGGCAGGAAATCCAGACTTCGGAGCACAGCCACGTCTATCTCTGCGAAATCTGCAACGTCCTTGCGGAGGAGCGGCTGCTGGACAAAAGCGTTCCGTTCATAAATCGCTATCTTGATGCTTCGCCCGTGCTCGTGTCAGGCGAGGAAAGATATGCCAGCGTTGACGGAAAGGATTTGGGGCACTGGGGCGAGCCGATGAAACGCCTTGAGGAAAAGCCATGAGAACGATAAAACCGATTGAAGAGAAATTCTTTGAGCAGTCACTCAATTTGATTGAGGAAGTTTTCGCGGAGGCGGTCTCGCCCGCGGAAGGAAAGGTCGTCCGCGCGCTCGTGCAGGAAATCCGCGCGAAAAAATATTACCTCCCCTCCCTTGAACTTCTGATGCTCGATGACTCGGAGCGCATTCTTGGCTATGCGAATTTCTCGCGCTACCACATCGATGGAAAATTCGAGGACGAACTTCTTCTGCTCTCGCCAGTCGCCGTGAGAACGGAATTCCAAAGGCAGCACATCTCAAAGGATTTGATAGAGCACGGATTTGCACGCGCCACCGAGATGGGATTCAAGGCGGTTCTTGTGGAGGGCAATCCCCAAAACTACACCTCGCGTGGATTTGTGCCGTGCCACAAGTTCGCAATCACGCCGGGGCCGGGAATGCATCTTCCGCACCCCGACTGCCTGATGATAAAAGAGCTAGAGCCAGGCGCGGCAGAAAAAATGCGCGGAAGCGTTGACTGGTCTTTTTACGACGCGCTTTCGTGATTGGGGGGGGGGTACTAGAATGTGTATATGGGAGGTAAAACTATGACAGCGAAAGAACTAATGGAAAAACTTGCGAAAGACGAGCACGAAACAGTCCGTTGGGCAATCGCCCTTGCGATAATAATAGTTGTTTGAAGTTTCAACAGTTGTTTGCATACTCCACAAACAACTGTTGACGGAAATCGCAGTCACTTCGGATTTCGTGCACTTATTTTTCTACGACACCGCAGTGGAAATGCCGAATGGATGCTAAAAAAATTTACCAAATTTTTTTAAAAACTTGGTAAATTTTTTAAAAATTTTGGTAAATTTTTTCGGAAAGTCACCGAGTTTTTTGCAGAGGGCATAACCGCGCTTGCGACTTGCCTATTCGCGCTCAAATCATCACGATTTAAGGAGAGAAAAATGGACACATTCGTTGACCAGAGGGACTTCGCTCTGATTGAGAGGGATAAATACTCATTTTTTGTTCTTGGCAGAATTCTCAAAGGCGAGTGCGCGCTTGTCCTGAGCGACCACCAGAAAATCATAATCTGCTGGTCGCGCGCGCCGTTCCCCGTCTGGATTTGGACACCCGATGATTTGCCTGACGCGGACAAGGACAAAGTTTTTCTGCTCGCAAAAAAGCATTTTCTTGCGGACAAAAGCCATCAGTTCAATATGAAGTACAGCCTTGCGCAGTATTTTATCCGCCGGAGTGACGAGGAGGGGACCGCGCTGAAAATCGCACGGAATCTTTTTGCATACGATTGCCCCGCGCCAAAAACCTTGCAGGATTCTGCGGACGGGCATATCCATCAGTGCTGTAAAAATCAGCGTGATATTCTTGAGCTGACGGATTTCATGTACCGCTTCTACAAGGAGACTGGTCTTGGCAGTCAGGAAAAAAGCGCGTACCTCAATGACGCGCAGAAATTCATCGAGGCGGGCAGCGTGTTTTTCTGGAAAAACGCGGACGGCGTGTCCGTGGCAACCTGCAAGTATTATGTCAATTCAGGACTCGCATCAATCAACCTTGTGATGACCCTGCCGGAGCACAGGCGGAGGCATTACGCGCAGAGCCTTGTCCACGCGGTCACAGAAAAAATCCGCGGGCAGGGATTGATGCCCATGCTCTACACCGATGCCGATTACGCGGCCAGCAACGCCTGCTACGAGAAAATCGGGTATGTCCTGCGCGAGAAACTCTGCACTTTGGGTGCGGCCATCGCGGACGATTGACGGGCGGCGGATTTCTTTGCCGTCCTGATTGACTTGCTTTTCCGCCGCAAGTTGAGCGCGAGCCGCGTCTGCTTTTCGGGGAATTGTCTTGAAAGGCACAGGCAGGAAAATCGGGGTGATTGAGGTGTTTGACGTTGCGGGCAGGCGAGCGGGAAAGTCGGCTGCCGGATTTCGTCTGATTTTCATGGTACGGCTGGAAAATCGCGCTCCAAAGATGCCCGGATTTCCTCAAAATCGTCCTCGGTAATCGCGCATTTTTCCATGTCAACGTGGTCGCCGTCAAAAGCAACGCCCTCGGCCTCCAGTTTTCTGCGCTGCGCATCATGGCCGCCGAACGCAAAACTCCCGGAGCACAAGCCCTTGGCGTTCACCACGCGGTGGCACGGCGTGAGCGAGTTGTCCGGATTTTTATGCAGGGCGTTCCCCACATACCGCCGCAAATTCCGGTTGCCCGCAAGGGCCGCAATCTGCGAGTAACTTGCAACTTTTCCGCGCGGAATCATGCGCACGGCCGCATAAATTCTCTGCGCGACAAGGCCGCGCCGCTCATCAGGATTTTTCATACCTCATTCTTGCAGAAAAATCTGAAAAACTCCATACTGTGGGCATGATAAAAAAAGCTCAGGAATCAGACTGCGCCGCGCTTGCGGGCATGGCGCACAAGATGTGGACGGACGCGGCGGAATCAGAGCTTCGGGCGGATTTTGAGAGCCTTGCGTGTGATGACAACGCCGCACTTTTCATAAAATATGCGGACGGCTCGCCGGCCGCGTTCGCGCAGTGCCAGCTCCGGCACGACTATGTTGAGGGCTGCGTCACGTCTCCGGTTGCCTATCTTGAAGGGATTTTTGTGCTTGAGCCGTACAGAAAACGCGGTTTTGCAAAAGAGCTGCTTTCTGAGTGCGAGAAGTGGGCAAAACAGAAGGGCTGCAAGGAATTCGCAAGCGACTGCGAGCTTTCAAATATCCAGAGCCAGAATTTTCACCGCGCGGCAGGCTTTGCAGAGGCAAACCGCATTGTCTGCTTCAAGAAAGTGCTGGAAAAATAAGCGCGGATGTGCTATCCTGCTGCTCACAAAACCAATGATTTACGGAGCGGAAGTTATGAATGACAAGTTAAAATTTGTAATCAAAGCAACTGTCGCGCATTTTGTCAGTTACCTCATTTGCGGACTGATATTTGCCAGGCTGTTCAACTATGAGGTGCTTTTTGCATTGGGCAACGCAAAATATTTCATGCGGGATGCCTACGGCAACTCCAGCCTGATAGGACCGTTTGTGCAAATACTCAGAGGCGCGATTATCGGATGCATCCTGCTGATTCTTAAAGACAATGTGCTCAAAAAGAAAAACGGCTGGCTGTATCTTTGGATAATTTTTGCCGGGCTTGGCATCGTGTGCACCCCGGGAGCGGCTCCCGCGTCCATCGAAGGCATTGTCTATTCGCAGTTGCCGCTTGAATTTCATTTGAAAACCGCGCCGGAACTACTGGTCCAGACGCTTCTGTTTTCAGTTTGGGTCACTGGCAATTTCAAATTCAAGATTTCCGAAAAGCTAAAGATTCCCGTTGTCACGACTGCGATTTCTGCCGTGGGATTTTCCGTGGGCGGCATAATTCTGGCACTGGTTCTGAAAGCGGATGTCATGGCAAGCGCGCGTGACCCGTTCGCATTTGTGGTCATGCTCGTGGCACTGGTAATCGTATTTTTTATGACCAGAATCTACGTGAGCAACAGAAAAGCGTCTGTGGCCATCATATATTATGCGGTATGCTACCTATCGCTGGCAGGACTGCCGACTGCGTACAACTATCTGACAGGCTCGCTTTTGAAGTCGCCGTTGTCGCTCATTTTCAGCGGACTGCCCGTAGTAGCCGTGGCAATCTATCTGGGGGCAGCAAAAAAATCAGAGGAAAGCCGGGCAATCCGCGGGAATTCATAAATGGAATATTTTCACGGTAGCACAGTGTGCGGATTGACGGAGCTGAGGCCGTTCGCTTCTGCCTCGTCCAATCTGCGCGAGCCGCTCGTGTATCTGACTTCAAGCCGGCAGCTTGCCGCGCACTACATCTGGGATGAAAAGCGAATCGGGGTGAAAATGCCGATGCTTGACATCCGCAAGGACGGAGTTCTGGTTTTTCAGGAAATGTTCAGCGGTGCGCTGGAGTATTTTTACAAAGGCGTTTCGGGGTGCATCTATCGCTGCGTGGGCGACTATGAAATCAGCGAGGATTCGGGCGTTATGACCTGCGCCACCTCACGTCATGCCGTTCCAATCACAGATTTTGAGCTGATTGATGATGTTTACCAGCGGATTATCAGCTATGCCGATAAAGGCACGTTCATCTATGAGAGGTTCGAGGATTTGCCCCAGAGCCGCATAGACATGATTCGCGGCCAGATTCTGCGGTTCATAAAAAGAAGCGGCCTGCTGCATGACACAATGGGCGCGGCCTACAGGTTCGTTCAGGAAAAATTTCCGCGCTATCTGCTGGAGGCGCAGATTCTGGATGAGCGCGGCTTGCTGTAGTTTAAAAACTGATGATTCGGACTGGGTTGCAATCCTTCATTGAAAATCACATTTTTACGGATTTTGTGGCATACGACGTGGCGATGTAATCATCAAAAACTGCGCTGCCCGAATCCTCATAAAACCCTGTGATTGCGAAACCCGCGTCAATCTGCCCCTGAATCTGGTCTTGCAGCGTGTGTCCCCAGCAAAAACCGTCTTCCTCAGTGATATGACGAACTGCCTCGTCGTCAAGGTGGTCAATATCGGCATAGGGAAGTTTGTTTTTCAGCTCCAGAACGCCGATGTTGAGCTTGCCCAAATCAAAAATGTACTCAAGCGATGAGCCGAAGCCCGCAAGCAGAACGCCGCCTTTTTTGCAGACCCGCGCGCATTCCCGCCAGACAACAAGGATGTCATCCACAAAATCGTTGGACCAGGGGTGGACAATCAAATCAAAAGTCTGGTCATCAAAAAATTCAAGATTCTGCATATTGCCCTGCACGGTTTTTATGCGAAGATTTTCACGCCCGGCAACAAGACTGTCCATTTTGAGCTGGCCCGCGCTGTTGTCAAAAACGGTCACGTCCGCGCCAGCCGCCGCAAGAACCGGCCCTTGCTGACCGCCGCCGCTCGCAAGGCAGAGGATTTTCTTTCCGCGCAAATCCTTGGGAAACCAGTCCCGGGGAACGGGCTTTTTGGGCGTGAGGACAATGCTCCAGTCGCCGCGTTTTGCCCGCGCAATCACTTCCGTGCTGACGGGGGTTGACCACACATGATGATTTTCGGCACGGGCATCCCAAATCCGTGCGTTCTGTTTTATCCAGTCGCTCATGGCGCAATTATCCGCGATAAAATCTGGTGTGTCAAGTTTCGGGCAAGACATCCGGGAAAATGTGCGGTATAATGATTGCGGAGGTTGCGATGAGCGTCACGCTGGTTCGGGCAGAAAAATCTGATTTGCAGACTGTGCTTGGAATGCAGGTTGAGGCTTTCACGCCGCTGCTTGAGAAATACAAGGATTATGAGACAAGCCCCGCGTCCGAGAGCCTTGAGAGAATCACGCAGAAATTTGAGCAGCGCGGCTCGCATTATTTTTTCATTGAGGCGTGCGGCGCGAGGGTGGGCGTAATCCGCGTGGTTGAGGCGGGCGGCCGCAAGCGCATATCGCCAATCTGGATTATGAGCGCATTCCGCGGCAGAGGCTACGCCAGAGACGCAATCAAGGAGGCGGAGCGGATTTTCGGCCCTGATTCCTGGGAAATTGACACGATTTTGCAGGAGGACGGACTGCTCTGCTTTTACGAGAAGATGGGCTACCGGCGGACGGGAAAAACTCAGAGGATTAACGGGCGGATGGACATTGTTTTTTTAGAGAAAGGCATAAAATCAGATGAGAAAAAAGCCGGGAAATCATGGCACAGAACTTTTATGAGCATAGCGCGGGAATTCGCGGCTCACTCCACGTGCATTAAATACAAGATTGGGGCGGTGCTCGTGAAGGATTTGCGGGTAATCAGCGCGGGGTACAACGGCACGCCCTCGGGAATGCGGCACTGTGAGGATGAGTTCGCGGGACTTCCGATGGACGATGAGAAAAACCGGGCGCTCCATCACGAGTTCGCAAGAAAATACGAGCTGCACGCGGAGCAGAACTGCATTGCCTACGCCGCCCGCAACAACATCGGCATTGATGATTCCTGCGTCCTTTATGTGACGCACTCGCCGTGCAATGACTGCACCAAGCTCATAATCGCGGCGGGAATCAGGACCGTCGTCTTTGAGTCCGTTTACAAGCGCGATTTTGACAGCAATATCCGCCTGCTCAAAGACTGCGGCGTGAGAGTCCTGCAAATTCAGACGGATGACCGCACCGACCCGCTCTGACATCGCGATTTTCTGCCAGAAGCCGTGAGCTTAATTTTTTTGCCGCAAAAAACGCGCCTTTTTTGCCGGAGCGTGATACGCGCGTTTCGGGTTGCAATCATCGCGGGGTTTGTGCGGGGCAACGCGGACGGTGGTATTGCAATGAAATCAAAATAATGGTAGATTAAATCATACGGCAAAGAGGTCGTGGATGTGATTCTGCTTGGGCGGGGTCATGTCTGCGGCCTTTTTGCTTTTATGAAGCCGAAAATCCGTGCGGGCTTTGAGTCCGCGGGCAAACAGGAGCAAATATGACACGCACACTTTATGAGCCGACTTTTGAGCATGACAACTGCGGAATCGGAGCCGTGGTCAGCATTGACGGTGTAAAATCGCACAAGGTTGTTGAGGACGCGCTTTCCATTGTGGAGAAACTGGAGCACCGCGCGGGAAAAGATGCCAGCGGAAAAACCGGAGACGGCGTGGGCATTCTGGCGCAGATTTCCCACGATTTTTTTGCGGGAGCGTGCGCTCGCGGCGAGATTCTTGGCACGGACGGACAGCCCTGCGCTAATCTTGGTGATGAGCGCGACTACGGAATCGGGATGCTGTTTTTGCCGGCCGGTGAGCGGGAGCGCGAGGCAGAGAAATCACGTTTTGAGAAATGCGCCCTTGAAGCTGGGCTTAAGATTCTTGGCTGGCGGCAGGTTCCGGTCAACGCGGATGTGCTTGGTGAGCGTGCGCGGGAATGTATGCCGTCAATAAATCAGATTGTGATTGCCCGCCCCGCGGACTGCCAGAAAGGCATTGAGTTTGACAGGAAACTTTACGCGCTCAGGCTTGCGTTCGAGAAAAGCGCCGCGCCTTGCGACGGGCAGAGAACTTATGTCTGCTCGCTGTCATCAAGGACAATAGTCTACAAAGGAATGTTCCTTGTCCACGAGCTGCGCACTTTCTACAAGGACTTGCAGTCAGACGATTATAAATCAAGCCTTGCGATTGTCCACTCGCGGTTCTCCACCAACACGAACCCAAGCTGGCAGCGCGCTCATCCAAACCGCTTCATAGCGCACAACGGCGAGATTAACACAATCCGCGGCAACGCCGACCGAATGCTTGCCCGCGACGGCGAGATTGACCTTTCCGGCAGCGACTCCGCAATGCTGGACAACACTCTGGAATATTTTGTGATGAACGGAATGCCCCTTCCGCTCGCGGTGATGGTCTGCATTCCCGAGCCTTGGAAGCACGACTCAAGCCTGAGCGAGAGCAAGCGGGATTTCTATCACTACTGGGCAACGATGATGGAGCCGTGGGATGGCCCTGCCGCAATTCTTTTCAGCGACGGCGATGTGATAGGCGCGACGCTCGACCGCAACGGACTGCGCCCAAGCCGCTACCTCATCACAAAGGATAATATGCTTGTTCTTGCCAGCGAGGTTGGCGTCCTGGACATTCCCGAGAGCGAAATCACGCAGAAATCGCGGCTGATGCCCGGCCGGATGCTCCTGGTTGACACAGTGCAGAGGCGGCTCATCAGCGACAAGGAGATTAAGGAGAGCTACGCGCAGGAGAATCCCTATGGCGAGTGGCTTGACCAGAATCTTGTGCACCTTGCGGATCTCAAAATCCCGAATAAGAAAATCCCGGTCTCAACGCTGGAGGAGCGCAACCGGCTTTACCGCGCGTTCAACTGGAACTACGAGGACTTGAACGAGATGGTTCTGCCAATGGCCCGCGGCGGAGTAGAGCCGACCGGCGCGATGGGCGTTGACACCCCGCTCGCGTGCATGAGCGACAATCACCCGGGACTTTACAGTTATTTCAAGCAGCTGTTCGCGCAGGTCACAAACCCGCCGATTGACAGCCTCCGCGAGAAAATTGTGACGGACACGACCGTTTATGTCGGCACGGACGGCGATATTCTCAGCACAAAAGGCACGAACTGCCGTGTGCTTGAAATCAACAACCCGATTCTGACCGGCACAGACCTCATAAAAATAGCCGCGCTGAACCAGAGCGGGCTTAAGGCAAAGACCCTCTCTCTTCTTATTAAAATGGACGATTTGGGAGGGGGAAGCCTCCCCCTCGCTCCAGCCGCAGATGCGTCTTCCGCTACCCCCTCTGCGGGGACACCCCGCAACGCCCCGGACGGCTCGGTGCTTGAGCGTGCGCTGGAGAACATTTTCTCGCAGATTGACGAGGCGTATTCCGAAGGCTACAACATCATCATCCTCTCTGACCGTGGCGTTGACAAGACCCACGCGGCAATCCCGTCGCTGCTCGCTGTCTCTGCGGTTGAGCAGTATCTGATTCGCACCAAAAAACGCACGAAAATCTCAATAATCCTTGAGAGCGGCGAGGTGCGAGATGTGCATCAGGCGGCGATGTGCCTTGGCTACGGGGCAAGGGCGGTCAATCCGTATCTTGCGCATGAGGCGATTGCCGAGCTGATTGACCAGCGGCTTTTGGACAAGGATTATCATACTGCGATTGACGACTACAACAAGGCACTGATTGGCGGAATCGTGAAAATTGCGGCCAAGATGGGAATCAGCGCGGTGCAGTCTTATCAGTCCGCCCAGATTTTCGAGGCGGTGGGAATATCCGATTATGTAATCCAGAAATATTTCACGAACACCGTGAGCCGTGTCGGTGGAATCGGCATGAAAGAGATTGAGGAGGACATCATCTTCCATCACAAGCAGGCGTGGTCGCCGTCCGGCCTCACCGTGAACACTCACCTTGATTCGGTGGGCTACCACAAATTCAGGCGCGGTCCGAACGCGGAGGATCATCTTTACAATCCCGAGACAATCATCGCATTGCAGGAAGCCACGCGCAACGGAGACTACGCGCGGTTCAAGGAATACACCGCCCTGGTCGATGACACCGGCAGACCGCACACACTGCGGGCAATGCTTGATTTTGATTTCCCCGCTGACGGCGGCATTCCGATTGACCAGGTGGAGAGCGTCGAGTCAATCGTCCAGAGGTTCAAGACCGGCGCGATGAGTTACGGCTCAATCAGTGAGGAGGCGCACAAGTGCATGGCGGCGGCGATGAACCACCTGCACGGAAAATCCAACAGCGGCGAGGGCGGCGAGAAAGTCGAGCGGCTTGGCACGGAGTACAACAGCGCAATCAAGCAGGTCGCGAGCGCACGATTCGGAGTCACCGAGGAGTATCTTCTGAGCGCAAAGGAAATCCAGATAAAGATGGCGCAGGGCGCGAAGCCCGGCGAGGGCGGTCATCTTCCGGGCAAAAAAGTCTACCCGTGGATTGCCTCCACGCGCCTTGCCACCCCGGGCGTGAGCCTCATCTCACCGCCTCCCCATCACGACATTTATTCTATAGAAGATTTGGCGCAGTTAATTTACGATTTGAAAAACGCGAACCGCGACGCAAGAATCAGCGTGAAGCTTGTGAGCGAGAGCGGTGTGGGCACGATTGCGGCGGGCGTTGCGAAGGCGGGTGCGCAGGTCATCCTCATAAGCGGGCATGACGGCGGAACCGGAGCCGCGCCAATCAGCTCAATCCATCATGCGGGGCTTCCGTGGGAACTGGGGCTTTCGGAGACGCACCAGACGCTCATTCAGAACGGACTTCGCGGCCGCGTGATTATTGAGACGGACGGCAAACTGATGAGCGGCCGTGACGTTGCGATTGCCTGCCTTCTTGGCGCGGAGGAATTCGGATTCGCCACCGCGCCGCTAATCACAATGGGCTGCGCCATGATGCGCGTGTGCAACCTTGACACGTGCCCGTTCGGAGTTGCCACCCAGAACGAGAAACTGCGCGCGCGCTTCCCCGGCAAGCCCGAGTACGTGGAGAATTTCATGCGATTCATCGCGCAGGAACTGCGTGAGTACATGGCGCGTCTTGGCGTGCGCTCCGTTGACCAGATGTGCGGCCGCACGGATTTGCTCAAACTCAAGTCAAAGCAGGGCTTCAAACGCGCCGGCCTTCTTGATTTGAGCCGAGTGCTCGCAAAAGCGTCTGAGGACACTGACGGCTGGAAATCGCAGAGAAATCCGTTTGATTTTGGCCTTGAAAGCCGCCTTGACCTCACCACGCTCGTCCCGAATTTCAAAGAGAAAGGAGGGGAAAGCCTTCCCCTCGCTCCAGCCGCAGACGCGGCTTCCACTGCGTCCCGCATCGCGTCCGTCACAATCCAGTCCACGGACAGGACGTTCGGCACAATTCTTGGCAGCGAGATTCAGAGAAAATTCGGCGGCGCGCTTTCGGATGACACTTTCGAGGTGAGCGTCAAGGGCGGCGGCGGCCAGAGTTTCGGCGCATTCATCCCGCGCGGGCTTACACTGCGTCTTGACGGCGAGGCGAACGACTACTTCGGCAAGGGCTTGAGCGGCGGGAAACTCGTCGTCAGAAAACCTGAGGATTTTGGCGGCAAGGCCGACGAGAACATCATCATCGGGAACGTCGCGCTTTTTGGCGCGACAAGCGGCAAAGCGTTCATAAACGGCATCGCGGGCGAGAGGTTCTGCGTGCGCAACTCCGGCGCGACAGCGGTTGTGGAGGGCACAGGCGACCATGCGCTTGAGTACATGACAGGCGGAGTCGCGGTGATTCTTGGCACAACCGGGCGCAATCTGTGCGCAGGAATGAGCGGGGGAATCGCCTATGTGCTTGATGACCGGCATGACCTCTACAAGCGCATGAACCACGAGCTTGTGCGGATGTACGACATGGACGACGATGTGACCACCCTGCGTGACAAGACCGACACGGACTTCCTGCACGAGCTGATTACGCAGCACCACAAGGAGACCGGCTCAGAGAAAGCCAGCCAAATCCTTGCGGACTGGGAGCACTTCAAGGACCGCTTCAAGAAAATTATCCCCAACGACTATCTTTTTGTCACGAGCGAGATTCACGCGCAGGAGAAAGCAGGCGTTCCGCACGATGAGGCAATGCTCGCGGCGTTCAGGAAGTGCGCGGGGTAATCGCGGGTTAAGTTAAATGGAAAGTCTTGCAATGCTCGGGAGGCGTTGCAGGACTACACCAGTTTGCACACGTCTCTCACCGTCTGCTCAAGCCGGGCAATCAGCTCATCTTCCAGCGTCCTCGCGAACTGGCTTTCAAACCGCGCCTTCATGTTCGCGGGGCTGCCCGCCTCCTCAAAGAGCGCGGACGAAGGAATGCCCAACGCGGCGGCGATTTTGTCCACCATCTCCGGCTGCGGCCATGTGTCCTTGTTCTCAATCTGATTTATGTAGGCGATGCTTTTTTCCACCGCATACGAAAGTTTTTCCTGCGAGATGCCGCGCTGCTTGCGGTAATGCTTGAGGTTGTTCACGAACGTTTCCCGAATCGAATTCATAGTTTTAGAATGGCGCATTATGGCAAAACAAATTACAGGATTAAACTAAAACTCAAGACAGACTTTATTGACTATTTTACTAAAATAATGTAATATACAGTATAATATCAAGGTTTTGGCGAGATTTCGAGGGATTTTTGACCGTGTATTGGGCAAGATTCCGAGGAAAACAAAGGCAAGACTTTGAAAATAAGGAGATAAAAATGGTAGAAACGAAAAGAATTATCATTGAGACAAAACTGTACACAAAGGATCCAAAAGAGCAAATGCCTATGGATCCAAAACGAAGTGTGCCTGAAAGTGCGCATGACACGGTGGATCCCGTGCTGAATGGCTTTACTCCTTTCGGAACAGACGAGTTCGGAATCAACGATATACAATAATAGCAAGGCGATAAAGTTTATGAGAGAAACGGTTCTAGGAGTTGCAGGCATTGCTGCCGCAACAATAAATACTGTGGCAAAAAACTACAATGTGAAAGTGAACGCAGGAAACACCACCGTTGAATGCACGAGGAAACAGTAGGCTATCAAAATGGGAGTGTCCAGAACTTTCGCAAATATAGTTACTTTAGGCGCAGTTGAAAAGGTTGACGCAGCGGAAAGGTCATATAGAAGGACGCTTGCGCAGTACAACGAATACAAGAACTTGGGTCAGGACATAGAGAAATAAAACAACTATAAAAAGAGTTGAACAAGAAAAAAGTAAGATGGGCAATTCCGATAGGAAAATCATTACCTGCGGGAAAGTGCTCGAATAAGGAGGAATGCTATGGGTTTTTTGGGAAATATGCTAATGAAAGGCGCGACTGCTATTGGCGGAGGTAATATATTTGAAGTATTTGGCGGAGACGGAACGAAAGAAAAGAAAGAACTTTTTGATAAACTGCTGGAAACATGGAACGGTGTGTTCAAAATGGATGATTTTTTCGTTAATCCTGTATATGAAGAAATGCAAGAAAAGATAAAACTTCCCGTTGACGAGCAGTTTCGCTTTATCGGAAAGAAGAGTTGTCAAAAAGACAGCGGTACTGAAAAGGCGGCAGAAAATACAGAGAGGAGGATTACCCGTGTTCAAAGCGAAAAAGATAAAATTGATTTCGTTTGTTTGAATCACCTTTGGTATATAAGGTTTCATGAG
>JAFLSQ010000027.1 GCA_022510865.1 Treponema sp. | reverse complement strand
ATCTAATATCCCCAACAGTGTAACGACTATCGGTAAAGGAGCGTTTCGAGGGTGCGGTTTTACAAACGTAACCATACCTAATAGGGTGACGGTTATAGATGACCACACGTTCTGGGGTTGCCCACTTACAAGCATAGAGATACCAAATGGCGTGATAAAAATTGGCGATGCTGCATTTGCTGAATGCACTTCACTTGAAAGCATAACTATACCTGAAACTGTGACAAAGATTGGGAATTTTGTATTCCAAAGTACTGCGCTCACAACAGTCATTTTCACAGGCACTGTGGCACAATGGTACATGATAGAAAAAAGCGGTTGGAAGAATAATGGTCTTACAGGGAAAGTCATCTGTAGTAACGGCGAAGTGGAGTTGGGGCAATGGGAATAATTCTTATCATCAATACCCCCGCAACAAAAGTCACCTGCATCGACGGTGAGGTTGATTTATAATCCCCTGCGGCCGTTCCCGCGGAGATACAAAATATATCTCCGTGCTTTTTCCTGGGGCGGCAAGATACATTTTGTACCTAGCCGCCGCGGGAAGTTTGGGGTATAATACAAAATATATCTGTGTACTTCCGTCTGCGGGAGCGGGATATATTTTGTACCGCAGTGCCGCACGTTGTTCTGACCAAGATACAAAATATATCTTACTGCCACCGTGTGCGGCGGAAAGATACATTTTATATTTTGCTGCTGCGCGTTCTGTTCCGCACAAAACACATCCCCTCCGCGCGCAGGGGTTAAAATCATCCCCATTCTTTTTAAGGAGGTTCACCAATGAACAAAGTAATCAACAACATCCGCGTGACCGAGCTTGACGGCCTGAGCGACACGATTGTGCGCCTGTACAAGGCCGACGCATCCGCCGCAAAGGACGCTTTTGTTGCCGCAACCATGGCCGAGATTGAGAAACTGAGCGCGGACATCACCACCGCCATTTTGCAGGACAAGGTCGTCTCAAACCTTGAGGCCGCCGATGCCCGGCGCGACAGCGCAATCACCGCCCTTGGCAAGGCGCTCACAGGCTACGCCGCCCTGCCCATCCCCGCAAAACAGGCCGCCGCCGAGCCGCTTCTGGATGTCTATGAGAAATACTCCAAGGCGGGAATCACAAAGGCCAGCTACATCAGCGAGTCGTCCATGATTGAGAGCATGCTTGAGGATTACGCCGCGGACTCCCTCGCCGGGAACATCGCCGCGCTGGAGGGTGTGGGCGAGGCTGTGGCCGCAATCCGCGACGCGCAGGACGATTTCACCGCCGCAAGCGACGCATACACGGCCGCAAGCGGAAGCAAGGGCGCGAGCGCGACAAGCTGCAAGAAGCCGCTTCTTTCTGCCATCAACGAGAAGCTTCTGCCATATCTGACCGCCATGCAGATTGCCGCCAACGAGAACTGCACCGCGCTCGCCGCTGCCATAGAAAGCGAGATTGCCCGCGTGAATGAGGCGGTTGCCAAGCGCGGGAAGAAGTAGCGGGAACCGCGCACGAAAAGACGGAGCGATGAGCGCGGATCAGAAGCACAGGCTCTGTTTCTCCGAACAAAAAAGGCTGCCTTGTGGCAGCCTTTTTTGTCAGGAAGCGAGTATCAGTCCTTCGCGCGCTCAAGGAACGAGCCGTCACGGGTGTCAATCACAATCCTGTCATCGGTGTTGATGAAAAGCGGAACGCGCACCTCAATGCCTGTGTCCAGTGTGGCGGGCTTCAGGGATTTTCCGGAAGTGTCGCCTTTCACGCCCGGCTCGCAGTATGTGACTTTGCGTGTCACGCGCACCGGCAGGTTGATTCCGACAGGCTGACCGTTATAGAAAGTGAGGTTCACCTCAAGGTCATCCTCGGGAGTGATGTAACCGGCATAGTCGCCCAAGTCCGCCTTGGCAAGCTCAAACTGCTCGTATGTGTCCTGATCCATGAACACAAAAGTGTCTCCGTCAACATAGGACAGTTTTGTGACGTGCGAGTCCAAGTCCACCTCATCAAACTTCTCACCGGCATCAATGCCAAGATCCATTGTTGAGTTTGTGACCAGATTCTTGACGCGGAAATTCGTAACCATTCCGGCGCGTCCTGAACGCTGCCCGAGCATTTTCTGCACGATGAGCGCATTGCCCTCATACATAAAGGCTGTGCCAACTTTTAACTGCGATGTCATTAACATAAAATAAACCTCTAAAAAATGATTTGCAAAAGGAATTACCTTAGTATACCGTTTTTGCGGATGAATGTCATTAAGTTGAGGCCAAGGTCTCCGTTTTTTCTCAGGAAAGATGCAAAGGCGCGGAATCCGCCCTCAAACTTCCCAAGCGATGACAGAAACTCAGCGCACGCGTTGCGGAAATTCAGGTCGTCGCGCTCCGAGACCGGCTGATTGAAATCAAGCCAGAGTCTGCGGATGAAGTCAAAATCATCCTCCAGAAAAAAAGGTCTCATTGCGGAAAGCAGCGCCTCTACCTTCACAATCTGATAGTCCTCGCTCTGCGGGTAGGCCTGCCACACGAACGGAATCCCAGAGAGGCAGGCACGGGCAAGAGAATCCTCGCCGCGCACAAAAAGCACGCCGCAAGACCTCATCATCTCATCCCACTCATCCTGATTCAAGAACGCAAGAACCTCGGCGGACTGCATTCCGCACGCTGAGCACGCGTCAAGAAAACTGTCGCGGCCGTTTCCCTGGGCAACGAGCACAGGCCGTCCGCAATCGCACAGAGCCTGGGCAAGCGGAAGCCAGTCGCTCTCATACATGAAAAAAAGCGCGGCACCGTGAGCGTTCCAAGCCCGGACAGTCTCCCAGCCGCTGTCAATAATCAGCCCGCCGGTGCGGGAAGTGAAGCCCGGCATAAAATTCACTTTCTGCACTCTCGCGCTTCTTGTGAGGGATTTAAGGCAGTGAAAATCATCCGCGTATTTTTCTGCGGTAAGGTAGTCAATCATTATAATGTTCACGGTGCGGTCAAGAGTTTGCTCAAAAAGGATTTCCTCCATCCACCCGGGACGGCCGCACTGGAAGCACTCAAGGATGACAGAAAGCCTCGCGCCGTCATCCTCAGAGAAAATTTTCCGGCAGAAGTCCGCGTCGTTCCAGTCAAAGACCTCGATGCCTTCCGCAATCTGAAAAGATTTCCGGCTGTCAATCCGATTGTTTATTTTTGCGAACGAGTCAAGCGAAGAGACGACAAGGCTCACCGTGATTTCCGGCTCAAGGAATCTCAGATGCCTCGCAAGCCTGTAGCACACGCCAATATCGCCAAAATTGTCCACAACTTTGCACAGAACCGTGATGTGCATTATTTTATCTGACTGTAAAGGCCGCTCAGCTCAGTCCGCCATTCGGATTTCTGATCCCGGTCCTCCCACTCAATTATTTTTTTGATTGTGAAGTGCCTCTGGTCGCGCATATTCTCGTAATGCAGGACCGCGAACCTGCCCTGCCCTATGTAAGCGATTTTCTCGTTCTCGCCGGTCGGCTCACTCTGCCTCAGCTGCTCAATCACGCACTCAAAATGAACAGGTTTACCGGTGGCTTTGTCCGCGATGGAGCTTGCGATGTCCGTTATGACCTCGCCGCATTTCGCGCAGCGCACATCGCGCTCCCTAATCTCCTGAATTGATTTCTGCCGCTCTTTCTCTGCGGCCGGATCCTCGTACAGCGTGTGATTGAAATGAAATCCGCTTTTTTTTGACTCGCTCTCTCTTGATTGCCCGCCTTTTTTCTGTCCGTTCCAGTTTCCGTTATATCTTCTGTTTCTGCGCCTGTCCATACTAATTCCTGAGTTTCAGTTCCTCCGGGTCATCAATCAGATGATTGCTGATTACCTGAGCAATGCGCTGAATTGCATTGTCCAGATATTCCGGGTTCCGAATCTTCTTTCTTAATTCTAGAATTCGGGGCGGCAGGTCAGCATCCGCCTGCTTTTTCAAGACCAAAGTCTGCGTCCCGCCAGATTTTCCACCAGAAAACATAGAATCTCCCTTTATTCTGAAAATGCACTCTCAATATGATACACCGATTCAAAGCCTGGCATATCGATTACAATCACGTCAAAACGCACGTAACTGTCATTATATTGTCGATGATTTATCAGATAACATTTAGAGGTTTTTAAAATTCTTTGCCGCTTCTGATGATTAAGCTCCTTTTGAATCATATCCATAGTTCCGTTCGGAAGAGTCTTCACCTCAACAAAAACCACAGTCTGATTCTTATACGCTATTATATCGATTTCTCCGTCCCGTGTCCTCCAGTTCCGCTCAATAATCTCATAACCGTTCCTGACAAGATGCTCGCAGGCGCGCATCTCACCATCATTGCCGACAATCCGCGTGTTCATTTTGCCTGCCCATCCCCGCCGCGCCGCTCGTCAAGAATGACAGAGAAAATCCGCGCGAGAATTCCCCAAGTCTCCTCGGGAACAAGGTCGCCCACGTTCTGAAGCCCCAGCATATCCACGAGCATTGTGTCCTCTTTTATCATCACGCCGTTTTTTTCCGCCTCAGAGATTATCCTCTCCGCAGATTTCCCGCTTCCTTTCGCCACGATAATCGGAGCGTCCACGCCATCAGGATATTTCAGAGCGACGGCCTTTCTCTGCGGATTTCTCATGCCTGCCCTCCGAAAGTCAGAATCTCCTCGGTCGCGCTCGCGCAGCCCTCAATCTCCTCTTTCTCTGCCCAGCGGATTTCTGCGCCCGGCTCACAAGCAAGAACTTTTTCCTCCAGCCGGCTCATAAACCGGGACTTGTCAAAATCATCGCCATTTTTCTGGATATTGCAGGCAATCTCCGTGCATTTTCTGCCGTCAAACCTGAGGCAAAAATAATAGTCCGCGCCATCATACCCGCAAAAAAGGTTCAGCAACCTAAGCCTGCGGTTCCTTGCAAAAAGCATCCTGATTGTCCCGCCGCCAATTTTCTGCAAGTCCTCGGTCTGTGCGCCGCGCACAATCTCAAACGGAAGCAGAAACCAGCTGCCGTCCGCGATGTTCGCCTGATTCAAAAGCATTTTTCCGCGGCGCAAATCATCCTGCGGATTATCCTGCCCGAAGTTCTCAAGCAAATCAATCAGCTGGGAAAGCGCGTCCTCATCCGCAAAAATGCCCTTCTGTGCAAGAATCATGGCAATTTCAGCAGCGGCCTTAGATTTCGCGCCGAATTTTGCGGCAAGCGCGCGCATTTTCTGAAGAACCGCGCCGTCAAACTTCATCTCCATCTGCTTGGATATTTGCAGAAGCGACAGCGAGAGGCCGTCTGCGGAAAGCCCCAGCTCCTGCAAAAGCACGGCAAGCTGATTTGAGTCCGCGGATTTTATGCCTTGGTCAAGATTAAAAATCCCGATTTCACCGGCATCTTTCGGCACCAGAACGATTGTGCTGCCGTTCACCTGAACCGTGGCCACAAAACTGCTGCCCGGCGCAAGCGGACGCGCGGAAGAAAACGAGACGCGCACACCGCTCACAATGCCCTCATAGCGGCCGCCGCCTTTTTCCGCGAGCACACGCACAAGCGCGGTGTCTCCGGGTCTAAGCATTTTTGGCGCACCAGCAGACTGAGAAACTTTGCCTGCATTGGAAATCAGGTTTGTGTTCACAGAATAATTCTACATAAAAAACGGGATTTGTAAAAGAATCACAAATCCCGTCTGAAAATCAAATAAAAGAGTGATAACTCGCCTTATTTTTCTGCGGCGGCAGCCATGCGCTCCTCTTTGAGCTTGGCCTCAGCCTCGGCAGCGGCGGCATCCGCACGGGCGTTACGCGCGGCAATCTCCGCGGCAATTTTTCCGCCCACCAAAGTCTTGACCTTGGCGGCCTTACCGACTTTGTCACGCAGATAGTAGAGTTTCGCACGGCGCACTTTACCGGGGCGCACAATATCAACCTTGACAATGCGCGGACTGTTATACGGGAACACGCGCTCAACGCCAACTCCGTAAGAAATCTTGCGGACTGTGAAAGTCTGACGCGCACCTGCATTTTTCTTGCAGATTACAATTCCCTCGTACACCTGGACACGCTCGGTTTTTCCCTCAATAATCTTGAAGTAAACCTTCACCGTATCACCAACGTTAAAGCCCTGCGCTCCAGGGCGTTTCTGTGTCTCCTCAATAGCCTTAATCAAATCCATGATAATTCTCCTGCCCGTATGCCACTCAGCATTCGGATTGTGATTTCCTTGCTTTCTTGTGTCGTTTTTTCTGCGACTTCAAAAAAGCGATTTCCGCGATTTCCTCAATCATCTTCTCGGCTTCTTCGGAAAGCAGACCTTTTTCCCGCGATGCCGCAATTAAATCCGGCCTGTACGCGAGCGTTTTCATCAGCCGCTTCCTGAGCCTCCACTTTCGGATTTCCTCGTGATTCCCGCTGAGCAAAACATCCGGAACTTTCATCCCTTTGTATTCCTCGGGGCGGGTATACTGCGGATACTCCAAAAGCCCGTCACAATAACTCTCTTCTTCAAGTGACTCATGCGATATAACGCCGTCAACCAGACGATAAACGGTGTCAATCACAACGGTAGCGGCAACTTCCCCGGATGACATCACATAATCCCCGATTGAAATCTCCGCGTCCACATAAGAGTCGATTATCCGCTGGTCAATGCCTTCGTATCGTCCGCAGATAAAAACAAGCTCGTCTTTGTGACTAAGTTCCTGCGCCATTGTCTGCGTGAGCGGTTTTCCGCCGGGCGTAACATAAATAACGTACTTCCTGCTGGCGCTCACACTGTCAAGCGCATTTCCAAGAGGAACAGGCATCATAAGCTGCCCGGCTCCTCCGCCATACGTCCCGTCATCACAAGTGCGGTGTTTATCAGTGGCAAAATCCCTGATGTTCACCAAATCGTAAGCAATAATTCCCTTCTCAACAGCCTTGGCCATGATTGAGCTATCAAAATAAGCCCTGACTATATCCGGGAATAAGGTCAGCACAGTAAATTTCATGGAATTACTCCAGAATCCAGAGGTGCATCAGCTGTACAGTTCCGCCCTTAACATCCACCTTTCCAATAAACCTGTTATTGAAAGGCACAAGAACTTTCCTATCGCAACTTTCGGCAAGAGACACTTCAAGCAAGTTACCCCCGCCGCCTTCCAAAACGTCTGTGATTATCCCCACGGTAACGCCTGCGCGTTTACCTGGTGCATCCAACGCTGCCGGTCCGTTTTTCTCTTCATAAACAAGAGAACAGTTTCGTAAATCCTCGATGTACCACTCGTCCTTTCCCAAGGGCTTGCAGTATTTTCTTGGAACCTCAATCCCCCAACCAATCAGTTTTTTAACCGTCTCGTCGGAGTCAATCCCAAAAAACTTAACATAAGCGACCGCATTCCCAAGAGAGACCGATTCAACCTTTGCCTCCCTCTGCTGCTCGCCATGCCTCAAAGTGACTTCCTTAAGATTGAGCAGATGCCCATACTCGCCAGAAGCACTCTCTACCTTGCATTCACCCGCAAACCCGTGAGTTCCGCGGATAAACCCCACCATCAACCGGCCTTTTTCCATCAGCTGATTCCGGATTAGTTATCAAGAATGTCAAGGCTGTAACGCTTGCCGCCTTTTACCGCAGACGCGCTCAGAACAGTCCTCATAGCCTTGGCAATCCTGCCGTACTTTCCGATAACCTTGCCGATGTCATCCTCGGCAACCTTGAGCTGCAGAACCATGCCTCTCTCACCTTCAGTCTCATTCACAGTTACGGCTGACGGATCATCGACCAATGATTTTGCGATGTATTCAATCAGGTCTTTTTCCATTTTCTGCCCCTGCGGATTACTGAGCCTGTTTTGCGGCCTGAACGCGCATCAGCTTCTTAACGATGTCTGTCGGCTGAGCGCCCACGCTGATCCAGTACTTAGCGCGCTCCAAATCGATTGAAACCTGAGAGCCTTCCTTCTCAATTGGCTGGTAAGTCCCGATTTCCTCGATGCAGGCGCCGTCACGCGGTTTTCGCGCGTCTTGGACGACAACGCGGTAGCACGGACGTTTTGCAGCACCAAATCTTTTCAGTCTGATTTTGACCATTTATATCCTCCATAGCGCCCAAAGGCACTAAATTTGCATACTGAACTGATATTCTATAAGAAAAGAAAGTTTTAATCAATACTTGCGATTGCCCCACACCCGATTGCCAGACCGGAATTCGCAGGAAGCGCGATTATTGACGTTTGTATATCCGTGTAAAATATGGGGATGACCATATGGAGCTCCAAATGTAATCCTCATCAAAGTATTCGATTTCCAATGTTTGTTCGGTGATTGTACCATTCCGCGTCTCAAGCTCAATAACATTCGCAGGCATTGGCTTCAAGTCCTTAGCATTAACGTCATACCGTTTTTTAGGTCGAAAAGTGATGACTTCAGTCTCCCCATCCTTATCGACAATTTTTTTATATGAGCCGGTCTCGTACAGCGTTCCCCAGTGCGGCCCATCATATTTTACACGTTTATACCGACCGCCAATATATCGCTCATACTCGCCAGCATCTTCGTATAGTAAATATCGTTCGATATACTCATCGTCATCATAAAAAGCTAAATCTTCAGCCCTGTATTCCGCGTCAGCCTTCTGCTTCGGAGTAATCTCGCACCCCGCCCCGATGAGAATGACCAGAAGAGCCATAATCACGGAAGCAATCAGGGATTTATGTCCGGTCACTTTCATAAAGACCTCCTTGCAGAACCGCCCGCGACAAAACCGCGCCTTCATTGGCAGTGTATCACAAAGACGCAGAATTTGCCAGCGCAAAGAACTGCATGAATGGATTTTTACACGCGGTCACAAAATCCCACTCACCTTTCCAAAGAAGTTGTTCTCCAAGGCAAAAAAAACGCCTTTATTTCTTGCGATAATACCAGTAATCCTGATGTATTTTCAGCATATCGGCGGTTATAGTCTCAAAATCTTCATTACTCCAACGGTGTATTCGCCAACTTCCAAAAGCGTTCACCACCACAGGCTAGTATGATGAGAACCGCGCCAGGAATGCTTTCATGCGTTCGGTCTGGGGATTGTTTATGATTGATTCGGGCTTGCCTTCCTCAACAATCACACCGCCGTCCATAAAAATGATTTTCGATGAAATATCGCGGGCAAACGCCATCTCATGCGTAACGACGACCATGGTCATCCGCTCATTTGCAAGCTCTTTTATCACTGCAAGAATCTCGCCGGTAAGCTCCGGGTCAAGCGCGGAAGTCGGCTCATCAAAAAGAAGCACCTGCGGTCTCATGGCAAGGGCACGCGCAATGGAGACGCGCTGCTGCTGGCCGCCGCTCAGCTCGCAGGGGTAACTGCCCTCCTTGCCGGAAAGCCCCATCCGCTTGAGCAAGTCCATGGCGACGGTGGTCGCCTCGTCACGGCTTTTTGAGAGCACGCGGATTTGAGGCTCGGTGATGTTTTTGAGCACGGAGTAATGCGGAAAAAGATTGAAATTCTGGAAGACAAGCCCGCTTTTCAGCGCAATCTGATGACGTTTTGCCTTGTCCGCATACACGCCGTTCACAACCAGCTTTTCTCCGCAGACAGCGATTGTGCCGTCAGAGACTTGCTCCAGCTGGCAGATGCACCGCAGAATGGTGGATTTTCCGGACCCGCTCGGCCCGATAATCCCCAGAACCTCGCCGCGGCTCACAGAAAAAGATATTCCTTTAAGGATTTCAGGGCCATCCCCATAACTTTTCCGCAGATTCTCAACAGATATTATCTTTTCCATAAAACAGTCCACTAGTTGTAATAAGAAAGCCGCTTCTCAATTTTTCTGAAAGCAAAAGCGACGCCCCAGTTCATCACAAAGTAAAAAACGCCTGCGATAAAAAGCGGCGTGAAAGAGAACATCGCGCCCTGCCTCTCTTTGGCAACCATCAGAAGCTCAGACACCCCGATTACAGAGACCAGCGCGGTGTCCTTGACAAGCGTAATCACCTCGTTGCCCATGGCAGGAACAATGCGCTTTATGACCTGCGGCAGGATAATCCGGAAAAAAGTCTGCGCGCCGGTGTAGCCCAGCACTTTTGATGCCTCGTACTGCCCCTTTGGGATTGACTCGATTCCGCCGCGGTAAATTTCCGCAAAATAAGCCGCATAATTGATTGAGAGCGCGACAATCGCGGCGGCAAAACGGTTCCACCTGAAACTGACGGCATAGCCCATCATCACAAGTTTTCTGATTAGAAGCCCCGGCCCGAAGTAAACCACCAGAAGCTGCAGCATAAGCGGAGTTCCGCGGATAATCAGAAGAAAGACGTTGGTCACGCCGGAAAGCACCCTGTTTCTGGACATCCGCCCCATCGCAATGACAAGGGCAAGCGGAAGCGAGAAAATCAGAGTGAGCGCGAACACCTCAAGCGATGTCACAGTTCCCCGCAGCATCGCAAGAAGCATTTTCAGATAACGTTCTGAAATCATATTTTATTCTATGACAGAAATGTCCTTTCCGAACCATTTGATTGAGATGGCGGCGGCTGTTCCGTCATCACGCATCTCACGCAGGATTTTATAAACCTCGTCGCGCAGCGCAGGCTCGCTCTTTCTGAACCCGATTCCGTAAGCCTCGTTCGAAAGCGGCTGAGAAATCACGGTGAAGGGCTTTTTTGTCTGCGTGATTGAATAGTTCGCGACAACGCTGTCCATCACAACGCCGTCAACACCGCCAATGTCAAGGTCGTTGAGCGCGGTGATATTGTCCCGGAACATCACGGTCTCGGCAAGGCGGGCGGCAAATTCGGGGTTGTCCTCAACCGCCTCCTGTGCGCTGGAGCCTCTCTGCAAGCCAACTTTCTTGCCCGCCATATCCTCCAGCGAGCTGATTCCGCTGTCATTTCTCACCACCAGAACCTGCGCATTGTTCAGATACGGCTCGGTGAAAGAAAGCGCGGATTTTCTCTCCTCTGTGATTGTAAAACCGTTCCAGATGCAGTCAATTTTTCCGGTCTCAAGCTCCATCTCCTTGGCATCCCAGTCAATGGGCTGCGCCTTGAATTCAACGCCAAGACGCAAGGCAACCTCTTTCGCAAGGTCGATGTCATAACCGACAATCTGGTTATCATCATCCCGGTAGCCAAGCGGCGGGAATGAGTCATCAAGACCAATCACAAAAACTCCGCGGGCTTTGAGCGCGGCCACGGGGTCGCCGCCCTGAGACTTCTGCTTTTTGCAGCCAAAGACCGCAAGCAGGCTTGCGGCAAGAATTGTCGCACAAACAATCTTTTTCATAATAAACCTTCCTTTATTTTTTATAATAATTCTCAAAAATCAGGTCCCACTCATCATCCTGTGACTGGGATTTTTCGACGGCATTCTCAGAGACAAACGATTTAAGGCTGTCAATCTGCCTCTGAACCATCTGGGCGGCAGGCCCGCCCAAAGTCCTGCGAACATCAACGCAGTTCTGCGGCAGAATCAGGTCAAAAATATCATCCTCAAAAAGCTCAGACTGCGATTTATACTCCTCGAACGGAAGCTCCTCCAGTTTGCAGCCAAGCTCAATGGCTCGCCTCACAAGACGCGCGGAAACTCCGTGGGCGGTGCGGAACGGCATTCCCTTGCGCACAAGATAATCCGCAACATCGGTCGCGTTCAGAAATCCGCCGTCGCAAAGCTCCGCCATTCGCCGCGTGTTCCATGTCGCCGTACTCACCATCTGCGTGAAAATCCGGACGCTCGAAAGCACGGTGTCATAAGAATCAAAGAAACTGTGCTTGTCCTCCTGCATATCTCGGTCATAGGAAAGAGGAATGCCCTTCATCATCGTAAAAAGCGCGAGCATATCGCCGTAAACCCGCCCGGTTTTTCCGCGGATAATCTCGGCAAAGTCCGGATTTTTTTTCTGCGGCATGATTGAGCTGCCCGTTGACCACCGCTCACTCAGCTCCATAAAGCCGAATTCCGTTGTGGACCAGAGGACTATTTCCTCGCAGGCACGTGAAAGATGCATCTGCACCAAAGAGAGCGCGGAGGCAACCTCAAGATAATAGTCGCGGTCAGAGACAGAATCAAGTGAGTTTGCGGAGACAGCAGAGAAATCAAGAAGCGATGCCTCGAACTCGCGGTCAAGCGGAAGCCCGCTCCCGGCAAGCGCGCACGAGCCGATTGGGGAGACATCAACGCGCTTGTAAGCGTCACCCAGACGGCACACATCACGGGTGAACATCCACGCCCATGCGCAAAGATGATGCGCCAGCGTGACAGGCTGAGCGTGCTGCATGTGCGTGAAGCCCGGAATCAGGCTGGACTTGTGCTTTGAGGCAAGGTCCGCAAGAACATCCACGAGAGAAAGCAGCTCTTTTCGCAGCATTTTTATCTGGTGCTTCAAATAGATTCGCTCGTCAAGGGCAATCTGGTCGTTGCGGCTTCTGCCGGTGTGCACTTTTTTTCCCGGCTCGCCGATTCTGTCCGTGAGCGCGGCCTCGACGAATGAGTGGATGTCCTCGGCTGAGTCATCCACCTTGAACGGATTTCCGCCGCTGTCTTTGCCGCAAAGCAAATCGTTTTTTATGGACACAAGCCCGTCAACAATCGCGCGCTCCTCGTCCGCAGAAATCAGGGAGACTTTCGCAAGCATCCTCGCGTGCGCGATGCTGCCCTCAATGTCCACCATGGCCATGCGCATATCATCAAAAATGGATGTCTCAAACGCGACGGCCGCCGCATCCGGGCCTTCCTTGAAGCGTCCGTGCCACAGAGCGGAATGATTGTCTGATGTGATTGTTCCGTGCTTTTGCATGACAATATTATATAAAAAAAAAGCGTGTCGGTAAATATCCGGCACGCTTTTGCTAAAAGGCTAGATGAGCTTAGTTGTTGGCATCATCAATGAGTGACTGCCAAGAGTTCTTGCAAGCCTCATAAGCTTCCTGCGGAGTCTGATAACCGCCAGTAACACCCCAAATAATATCACCTTGGTTCAGACCAGAGATGAGTGTGTCAAAGCGCGGGTTCGGCGTGTCCATCATAAGCTGGAGAGTCTCGTCAACAGCGCGTGTGTCTCGGAAGCCGGCATAGTAAGCGTCTTTCCAAGAATCCGGGTCGTCATATCCGGGAACATCGTCTGTGTAGAAATCCACAATCTTCATAATCTTCGCGGCGCGGGCATCGTCATAAACAGACGGGATAACCCACATATTTGAGTCATGGATTGTGCGATATTTTCCGTCTCCGCTGGGTCCGAGCGGGAAGCAGACGAATCCCCAGTCATCTTTCATTGAAGAGAAGCGGCCGTTTGGCTGAGCGTTGTACTCCTGGTCAGCAAGGAAAGCTGTCTCACCGTTGATGAACGCTGTGTAGAAGTAGTCCCAAGACGCGCCCTCAGCCTGCGGAAGCTGGTACTGAGCGAACATTCTTGCAATCCAGTTCCATGCCTCCATTGATTTCTCTGAGCCGGCGTTGTTGAAGTAAGTACCGTCAGCGTTGCGTCCGATGATTGACGCTCCGTTTGAGTCAAGAGCGGAATAACAGAACTCTGTGTTGAATGAGCTCATAGCATACTGGTCAATCACACCGTCGTTGTCTGTATCTTTTGTAAGTTTCTTGCACATCTCCTCGAATGTCTCCCATGTCCATTTTCCCTGAGCCTGGAGGTCATACGGATAGTCCGGATCGTAGCCGTTCTCCTGAAGGATTCTCTTGTTGAAGAACATACCGTTTTTCGGCTCGGGTTTTCCGTAAGAGAAAGCGTAGAAAGAGTTGCCTCTCTTGAGCTTGCCGATAACACCCTGATCCCACTTTGCCTTTGACCAGTCAATGTTCGGGATTTTTGACAAATCGTAGAACAGGTTAGCCTTAACGCCTGAGTTAGCAGAGCGTCCGTCGATGATGAACACATAGTTCTCGTCGCCGCCTGTAACGCAGAAGTTAGAAACAAACTTCGGATGCTCAGCCCATCCCGCGCAGTCAGACTGAACTGCCTTGAAGTTGTATGTCTGTCCAAGCCAGTCGCGGAAAGCCTTCGTGTCCTCTTCCTGCTTTGAGCCGGGCACTGCATTCGGATTTGACCACCAGTCACCAATAATTACGCTCATCCCTTTGAAGTCATAAAGTTTGTTTGTGGCTGGATCAACCTCTGTTTTTACCTCTGCATACGAGCCGGAACCTCTGCTAGAACCGGTGTTTGCCGAGCCGCCTTTCTTGTTACTACATCCAACCGCTGTAAGCGACATCACAGCGGCAAGAGTAAGCACGCTACCTGCAATTTTTTTCATAAAAATTACTCCTCTTGTTTTTATAACGCTATTTATAGCAAACTATATTTTACATTATATCACCATCTCTGTGCGTGTGCAAACTTTTTTTCTATAAATATTTTCTATAATATAAATATAAAAAAATGAATAAAAAATGCGGGCATCCGGATGGACGCCCGCATAAAAGTCAGAAAATCAGATTACATCTTGACGCCGGTGCTCGCAAGGCTCTCCACGAACAGTCTCTGCGCAAAAACGTACAGAAGAATGAGCGGGATGATTACCAGGAGCACTCCTGTAGAGAGGATTGCGTTGGCGTAACCCTGCGGCGGAACTGTTGACGTTCCGTTGATGACCGTCAGGTACGCGCCAAAACGGTCTACAATACTTGACACGCGGATTGAGAGCAGCTGAATCTTTCCCAAGAAAAGGCTGGAATAGAAACTGTCCGTCCACTGCCAGACAAATGAGAACAGGAAGCAGGATGTGATGATCGGCTTGGCACCCGGAATCATGATTCTGAAGAATGTCATGAAAGGCCCGCAGCCGTCAACATAGGCCGCCTCCTCAAGCTCAAACGGGAAGCCCAGATAGAACTGGCGAATCATAAAAATGTAGAGACCGTTCTTAAGTCCCATACATCCAAGGCACATCATCAGATATGGGATTATCGAGCCACGCAGGTTTATCTGATGGCCGAACACGTTGAAATACCTGAAATGAAGGAACAGAGAGGTTGAGATTGTCTGCGGCGGAATTACGATTATGAGAATCACGCAGAAAAACCAGAACCTTTTGAGCGGAAACTGGAATCTGGAGAAACCATAGCCAACCAGACAGCACATGAACACCTCAATCACAGAGACAAGCACAGAAATCCAGATTGTGTTGATGAGCGAGGATTTATAATCCAGAAGGCTCATCGCAATGCGCCAGTTGTTCACAGAGAAATGCTTGGGCACAACGATGATTGTTGTGTCGTACAAATCCTGCTCAGCCATGAAACTGAATGAGATTTTGTTCAGAATCGGCTGGATAATCATAAAGCACATTCCAAAAAGGAGGATTGCCCTGAAAATCGAGAGCGCGTATTTTTTCACTGTCTCGTTCAGAAGCATTCCGCCTGATGCCTCATTGCGCTCCCAGAAAGAGCGTTTCTCAACTACGGGATTAACATCTTTCTTAGTCATAATTATACACCACCTTAGAAATAATCAATGAGCTGATACCAATCAGAATCATACAGACAACGAAGTAAATCCACGCCATTGCGGAACTGAAGCCGTAGTTCAGCTGGATGACCATCTGATCGTTTATCTTTGACATAACCTGATTGTCCGTCTTCATGAAGAAGTCCACGATTGTGTAAATCCAGCAGACGAGCATGAGCGGGCTGACCATCGGCACTGTGATTTTCCACAGGCTTTCCCATGAAGTGCAGCCTTCCATCTGCGCCGCCTCATACATACTGGGTGATATGTTCTGAAGTCCGGAAAGGAAGATTATAATCTGGATTCCCGAGGCCATCGCAACATCATAAATGGAGTCGATAATCTCAAACAGGATTGAGAACATCTTGTCCATCTTGCCCACTCCGCCCACGTTCGACACAAGAATCTGCTCCAGCACATCGGTGATTGAGTTGGTGTTTCCGGCCTCCTCAATCGTCGCCTTGAGCTGCTGCATGAGGGTGTTGTTGTACTCCAGACCGACCAGAACGCCGGAAGAGAGAATAACTGTGAGGAAGAAGATTGAGCGCGCGAGCGTCCTTCCCTTGAATTTCTGGTTCAAAATCAGCGCGACAAAGAAACTGAACACGATTGTTGCCAGAGAACGGTAGAACATTGTCGTGACCGACTCTGTAATCAAACGGTTGAACTCCGGGTCGATTGTCAAGGCTCTTTTGTAGTTCGCAAAATGATTGTAACTCATAGAGAAGCCCTGATTTGAAATGATGACCTCAGAAAAACTCATCCTCAGTGATTGCGCCAGCGGCTTAATCATAAAGAATACAAATCCAAGTATGAACGGCAGAATAAATATGTAGCCGTACACAGCCCTGCGGCTTGTTAAACCGACGGTTCTTTTTTTCATTCTCCAATCCTCCTATCGCAAAACCCTGTAGCTTCTTGCAGGAATCACAGCGCCGTTTTCTGCCGTGAAGTCCACATATCCAAAATTAACATAGACGCTGTAGCCGTTGTCAAATTCGGTGCGTGTGACAAATTCAGTCAGGTAGTTGTGGTCTGAAATCAGACTGTTTCTGACCTTGCCAATCTCGCTGTTGTACTCATTGTACACTTTCGCAAGATTTCCGCGCCATTCGGCAAAGTTCGCAGAATAATACTCTGTGAAGTTTGATTCCTGCAATTTCTCTTCCTGAGCGGCCATGAACACAAAGTACAGACCCGCGCCGCATTCGGCAGACTCCAGAATTGTCTGATCCATCTCATAGCTCAGATTAACCGGATTGCCCGCGAACCTCTTGTAGCCGTGCATCGCAATCTGATAGAACGGAACAAACTCGTCAAGGATGGCATAGCTGTTTCCGTGCAGCGTCATGTTCGTGATGAAATCAGACACTTTGAGGGCATAGGCGTTTCCGCCGTTAATCATGATTGAAGTCCCGCTGTCTTTTATCTCGGTCATTTTCTCAACCTGCTGACGGCTTGCCTTGGCTCGCGACACAAGGCGGTCATCATTATAGTCCGCAGAAAGAAGATAGCCGTTGTCGCGGAACGAGACGTTCAGTCCGTATTTTCTTGCGTTTTTTGCAAGGACATCGGTTGTCTTTGAGATGAGTTTCGGATTCAGCAGATAATACGTGTCCTGATCCTTGAGCTTTCCGTACCAAATCGGGGAATACTCGCTCAGCTCGGCAAGCTCATCGCTCGCGAACTTGGCGGCATCCCTGAAGCTCAGGAATCCGTCAAAAAATCCGGAGCGGTATTCGGTCTGAACCACGCCGTCAATGTAAAGTGTAGCCGAGGAGCCAGCTGTGTCCATCAGCATTGCCTTGAAGTCTGAGCCGCCCCCCAAGCTTCTGACGAACTTGAACTTTTTCAGGATTTTCTGCCTGATTCCCTGATTTATTGCGCCGGAAAGTTTGATGTTGGCGTTCTTGATGCCCATCGCGTCAATCTCATTTACAATATCAGCGGCCTCAGAATACTTTGTGAGCGCGAACGGAAGCGTTTTTGGAATTCCCAAAACCTGCTGAACTTTGTCAATCGCGCCGACAATCTCTGCCGCAAACGGAATCTCTGTGTCAGAGAGCCTCTGCTCGCCCGCAAACAGATAATCCCTGTAAACTTTTGCCATATCAGCATAAGAGCCGGTGTCTATGAACGTATAAATCTGATGGATTCTCTCGCCCTCCGGCAGACCTTTCTCATACGAATACTGCGCGCTTGTGTTTCTGGTTGTGACCTCGAACTGCTCGCGGTGCAGAAGCGTGTAATCCGCGCGCACATAATTATAACTCGCGAGTTTTCCGCTGATTTCCGCGGTTATGCCCGCATACTCCGCGCCCTCCTCAAGAATTGAGATGAAACTGCTGTCACCGTAAGAGACACCGAAAACCGGGAAAGCGTTGCGGGTCTCGGTAATCAGAGCCTTGCGGTCCGTCGCGTAATCCCAGCCGTAAACATCGGCATAGTAACCGTTCTGGCGCACTTTTCCGTTGTTGAAGTTGATAAGAGCGCCGCTTCCTTCCGGCACGAACATAAATCCGCTGTCATTTGTTCCGGCCGCCGCAAAATATGGCAGGACAGAAAGCTGGACAATCGGATATTTTGACTTGTACGAAATCTCAGAGAACGGAATGTCCACGACAAAATTTCTGCCGTCAAGTTTGTACACAACGCTCAGATTGAAAGCCGGAACTTCCTTTATGTTGCTTTCCTTGTAAATCTCTTTGTGGCGCAGATAATCATCATAAGTGTAGCCGAGCTTGTCGAACATATCCTCCATCTGCTCTTTCAGATAAGTCTGGATATTATCGAACACAAGGTGGATGCTCTCGTCTTTAAGACCGGGATATTTTGTAAGAAGCGATGCCACGTCATCCGTCGGCTTGAGCTTGTCCATGCTGTACTCACGGTAAGCGCGATCCATCACACGTTTCTCGGAATTTGAGAGCATCTGCTGATACTCCTTGTACTCGGTATCATACAGAGCCATCGGGAAAATGTACTCGCGGTCCATCTGACCAACCGTGTAATCCACGCGGATTTCATCGCCGTTTTTGCTCACATCATAAAAACTGCGCTGCACGGAATTCGAGTAGACATCATAAATATCGTCCGAACCATTGATTGTCGAATACTTGATGAGGAACGGAGAGCGCATATTGTTCTTCTCTTTTCCAAGCGCAATCGGGTCGCTGTCCGAATCTTGCGGATTTGAGTACCAGACGTGCCCGGTGCTTTTTTGCAGGATAGAGAACTGCGTCGTCGCGGGGTCAAGCTCCAGCCTAAGATAACTGTTCTCCAGCACATAGGACTGCGGATGCTTGTCCGCCTCAAAAGCGTAGTACTCAAAGTCCAGCTCGTGCTGCTTCTCAATATTCACGAGCCTGACAACAATATACGCGATGAATCCCGCGATTATGAGAAAAATTCCCAGTCCAATGTAATTTTTTAACGTTGGCTTATGGAATTCAAATGTTTTTGTTTTCATCGGCTTTGGACGACCGATGTATCCTTCCGGATATTTTGATTTTTTAGGTTTGTTTGCCATCTGAACATCCTCCCGTCAATTCAACCTGAACATTACTTCTCTTACGAGAGAAACAAAATACGCCACGCCCTGCGAAATCATACTGAAGAAGAGAAGAAGGATGAAAATGAACACCAACATTCCAAAAATCGTGATGATTGTAAAAAGCAGGGTCTTGCCAAATCCATACTGGTGAATCATCATCATGGCCATGAACACAAGGATTGCGCACCATAACAACGAAATATCATTGAACACAGTATAGAAAGTTCCCTCTTCCAGCGTGACAAAGTTGCTGAGAATAATCAAAGGCAGCTGGATTATGATGTACGGGGTGAGCGCATAGGCCGTTCCCATGTATACATCGCCCAAGTGGCCTTTTCCGTCAAACAGCGTGGTGCATGCCCAGTTGCAGATGCAGAAAATCGCAAGAGGAACAAGAATGCTCGCTATCTCCAGGAGGATATTCACCCTCTCCCAGTTTTTCTCATTGAACATAAAACTGGTGAAATGCAGTTTCCACAAGTGGATGAACAGCGTGAGGATTACAAGCACGTTCGCCGCAGAATAAGAGCCGCGTTTCGCGTGAATCAAATCCCAGTAGCCGTCCGCCGGATGAAAAATCACATAAAGCGAGTAACGCAATGTGCCAAAGAAACGCTTGTAAGTCTCTTTTTCCTTAAAAATCGAAAGTTTTGTAGAAATATAACTCATAATGACAACAGCTCCCGTCTGAACGCTTTAATGCGCTTGATAATGAATGGAACGAAAATCACAATCAGAAGAATGATAAGGCATTTTCCGATGTTCCGCTCAACCCACTCTTTTCTGTAATACATAAAAGCCTTGGAATAATATTTTTTCTCCCGTTTGAGCTTAAAATAATCCATGGCCTCCTTGTACCTGTTCTGCCTCAAATATGATTTTCCAAGCCCGATGTAGGCAAGGTCATAGTTTCCGTTGATTGCAAGAACCTGCTCCCAAGTCTCAGCAGAGCCGTCATAATCACCCTCAGCATACTGCTCGGTTGCCTTATAAATAAGATTGCCGTACTCTGTCGGAGTGAACACCGTGATTGACGCATTCTGAGAATCCAGAACGAACAAATCTTTTCCGATGTGCTCAATGGAAACCGGCGAGCGGAAATATCCGTCAATATTACCACGGTTTCCGAAAGCGAACAGAAGGAACCCCTGATTGTTATAGCCGAAAAGACGGCTGCGACTCTCGTCAATCGCGATGTAAACCTCGTTGTCAAGCACCGTAATATCCGTGAAGTGCGACGGGTCTTTGATTCCGGCGGCGTTATCCCACCTCAAATCTCCGATTGGCAAATCCGGGCCGTTCTTAATCAGAATGTCATTCCCGAGCGCGTTCAATCTGCGGATTGGTTTTGCCTGGTCGCTCAGAAGAGTCCACTCATCAAAAGTTTTTGTGACCGCATAGATGAAGCCCTCACTGTCCATGTAAGCGTTTGAATACTCAGTCGGAACAAAAGACTCCATCTGCTCACGCTGGGCGCGTGTGGCGAACTTTTTCCAGAGCAAGTCCACCCAGTTGTAAGTTACCTCGCTCGCACCAAAAAAGCCGGTGAAAGAGCCGTCATACTCATATTTGATGAAACCCTTGTTCACGTTCTTTGCCAGAACATAGGCTCGGCCTTTTGAGTCCGCGACAACTTTCTGCGGATAGAAAACCTTGCCTTTCTCATAAGTCGGGTCATCCGGCTCGCGGAATTCGCGGATAAAATTCAAATCAGCGTCAAGATTCACGACCCGGCCGTTGTTTGTGTCCGCAATGTAATACTCACCGTTCTCCGCGTTCACAAAAATATCTGACGGGGCCGCAAAAGTCGGGATGATTGACTCATCGTCTGTCACAAAGCGGTCAATCACACGCACAAGCTCCACAGTCTTTTTCTCTGTGTACTCCAGCTCGATGATGCGGTTGTTCTCCGTATCGCAGACATAAACCAGATTGCCGATGGCGAACAGACTCGCGGGATTTCTCAACCCCACCTCCAAGTCAAGGTCATCCGCATACAATACGTTCGATACCCTGTAAACATCCGGGGATTTCTCAATCTCACCCCAAATATCATAAATATAAGTATCACCTTTCGCAAAAAGTCCCGCACATAACGTGAAAAGACTTGCAATTGTAAGTAAAATTTTTCTTCTGCTCATACCGCTAGTCCTTTAGTCCAGATGAAGACATCGTATCCAGAATCTGATTCTGGGAGAAGATAAAGAAAATGATTGGCACGGCCATTGTGAACACGATTACAGCCTGCGCCTGTCCTGTACGGGCGATACCGCCGGCCTGAATCTGGCTCAAAGCGTAAGCCATCATTTTTTTGCTTTCTGTATAGATGAAAGTTGTCTGCGGATTGTTCCACAACGCCGTGATTGAGAAGATTGAGATTGTAAGCCACGCGGGTTTTACGTTCGGCATAACAAGTTTCCAGAAAATCGTGAATTCCCGCGCACCGTCAATTTTAGCCGCCTCAATCAGAGAAGTCGGAAATCCCTCCATGAACTGCTTCATAAGGAAGAGTCCGAGCGAGCCTCCGATTGCCGGAAGAATCAGCGCCCAGTATGTGTCAACCATGTGCAGGCGGCACATAATCATATAGTTCGGGATTCCTGTGACATATCCGCTGAACATAAGCGCAACCACTGCCACCCGGAAGAAAATGTTTCCGCCCGGAAAGCGGTATTTTGCCAGAACATACGCTGCCATTGACGCGATGATTACATGCCCCACCGTCGCGACAACCGTCACAAACAGAGTGTTGTAAATATATCTTGAGAAAGGAACCCATGACTGGCTCAGCGTGATGAACAAATCCGTGAAATTCCGCATTGTCGGATTCCTCGGGAAGAATGTCGGAGGCTGCTTCAAAAGCTCATCCAGAGGTTTCAATGCCAGAGAAATATTGAACACCAGCGGAAAAACCATGATTACAGAGAAAATCGCAAGGAAGATGTAGACACCTACATCACCACCAATGGAGCGGTTCGGCTTTCTTCTGTGCTTGTAGCGATGAATCACCTGCTCATCGTTAAGATATTTATTTTTCTTCATTTTCTGCACCTCCTCTCATTAGTGGCCCACTCTGTTCAAGAGCGACTGGATAATCTTGTTACAAATAATCATTGTGAGGAACAAGACCGTTGCGATTGCAGACGCATATCCCATCTCAAATCGCGTGAAACCATAGTCGAACAAGTGGGTCACAACAGTTCGGGCACAATAATCTGTGGAAGGATAGCCCGCAAGGTTCATCGGAACATCGCAGACGTTGAATGCAGATGTGATTGACATTACCGCGCCGAACAGCAGCATAGGCTTCATGTTCGGAAGTGTGATGTACCACAGCTCCTGCCATCGGTTCTGCACGCCGTCAATATAGCCCGCCTCATACTGAGACTTGTCTATTCCTTTAAGACCCGCAACGAATGAAAGGAATCCGGTTCCCAAAGACATCCAGAGGATTACGGGAACAATCACTTTCATCACATAATGCGGATTTGTAAGGAAGAGAATCGGCTCGTTGGTTATGCCGGTTTTCAAAAGCCATGCGTTCACCCATCCATAGCGGTCATCGCTGAACACGGTCTTAAAAATCATATAAGCCTGACCTGCGATTGACGGCGTATAAAAGAAGAACACGACGAATGCCCTGAGTTTGTTCGGAAGCTCGTTGATGAGCCATGCGAACAGGAACGCCATAATGTACCCGACAGGCCCTGTGATAATCGCCACAAGGAATGTGTTTTTCACAGCGGTCTGGAAGACCTCATCCTGCAAAAAGAGGTTCATGTAGTTTCTGGCTCCGATGAACTCCGGTTTTTCCAGAATATTAAAGTTCGTGAAACCATAATAAATGGAATTTAACATCGGAAGGATATTAAAAGTGATAAACAAAACCGCATAAGGCAGAAGGAACAAATAGCAGATTTTGTTCACTTTTGCCTGACGAATTGTGTCAGAAACCTGCAGTTTCTTGACTTTGAAATATTTACTCCACACTTCGCTCATAATTATTCTCCTAGTCTGTCGGAAGATTGAATTCCTGACGCTTGCGGGTCAACTCCTCGTTAACCTTGCGCGTATAGTCAATAAGTGTCTCACGCGGATCTTCTTTCTCGTTCGACACCTTACGGATACCATTCGCCACATGGCGCGGCGTGTAGTAACTTCCCGGAACCTCCGGCAAACCAACTGACTCGTCCAGAGTCTGCTCAAGAATCTCAATCTGGCTTGATTTCCATGAAAGCTGGCGCAAGGCCTCAACGTTCGCTGTAGGATAGCGGCCGGAAGAACCAAGGATTGCCTCCTGTTCGCGTCCATAACGAACCTGAGTCTCTGTAGAGACCCACCACTTCATGAATTCCCACGCATCGTGCATTCTTGCCTCGTTCTGCATAACCTCACGGTAAGTCCTCTCATCGACTTTCGGGGCAATCTCCGCGGCAACTTTCTCCGCGAACACAGAATCGTAAGACATATCTTTTGAAAGTTTTGAGGAATCGATATCAGAAAGCGTAAGTCCTTTCTTAATCATCATCGTACAGACAGAGCCGGCCACATTCATGCGGTTGACGTTTCCGTCCTCGTCCTCAGTTCCAAGCAGGTAGGTGAAATCCCACAGACCGCGGATTTCTGGCGCAGACACTGTGAGCGTGTTGTATGTCGTGTAGTTCTGAATGCCAAGCGGCATCTCGCCGGTTCGGAAACGGCTGAGGAAGTCAAAGATTGTGGGCAGTCCATAACTGTTATAGAAACTTGTGTACTGCTTGAATGCCGCGATTCCCTCCTCGCTGTCAATTATTGATTTTGTGCCTTTTTCGTTGTAGACAGCACCGCCGCGCTGATAAATCATAGAATAGAAAGTGGTGATGTCTCCCTCGGCCGTGGCAAGCTGCGGATACGGAATGCCGACTGCCAGATTCTGCCCCTGCAACGTCGGCAGAATCTCGACAAGCTCATCCCAAGTCTTCGGAATCTCAAGCCCAAGCTGCTCCAGAATATCTTTTCTGTAGAAAAGCAGGTTGAACGTCTCCTGCTCCGGAAGCGCGTAGATTCCGCCGTCATACTTATATGCCTCGTATGCGCTGGGCTTGAACTGCGAGAGAACCTCCTCGCAATCAGGGAAGCGGGCAAGGTCAACCACAGCGTTACGGAGCGCGTAGTCAACCGGCGCGCGCGAATACGCGGAGATGACCACATCCGGACCGTTTCCAGCGACTACAGCGGTAAGAAGCGCGTTGATGTTGATAAGCTTGACGTTCACGTTGATTCCAGTGTTCGGCGTGAAAGTGTCATCCACAATGTTCTTAAGAATCTGGCTCTGGTCGCGGCCGGTCACAACCCAGACCTCAATCAGGTGCTCCGCATCATCCTCATAAACATTACCGATGTTCGTTGAGTCCACAAAGAACGACGCGAAGAACGACGCAATCTCGTGTCCGGCATTCTTAAAGAAGTTCGCGCGCTCCTGCCTGATCCTGTCGTTCGCGCTCTGAATCAGGATGTAATCGACGTCAAGTTTTGTCTCAGTCATCGTAAGCAAAGAAGAGCCAAGCGATGTGATGTTATCCTTGAAGTTCGAGAAAGCCTTGGTAATCCTGTCCGGATGATTATAGAACTGCTCCAGCTGGATTGCCAGCGTCTCCGCGGGCGCAATTTTATCTGATTTCTCGCCCGTAATCTCAACAAAGCGGTCAACAGCCCTGTAAAGCCGGCGGGCCTCAAGCATCATCGCCTCAACCTCATTCGGATAAACCTTGTCAATCTCATAATCGCGGTACTGATCCGGATAAGAGCCTGTCAAAACAAGGATTGTCCTGTAAATTATGTTCAGCCGGAAGATGCTGTCCTGCAAATCGTTTATAAGGTTTCCAATCTCGCCGAGCGTCGCCTCCATGCGGATTGTATGCATTCCCTTCTTGAAATAGAACTTGTATGGCTCGCGATCCTCATCCGCAAGGGTAAGAAGTTTCCAGTCAGAGCTGTAGGCGAAGCCCACAGATTTAAGCTCCTCCATCGGAATCTCGCCGTCAATGTAAATTGAGCGGCAGGCGACATAACCGCGCTGATAGAACTGGCGGCCTTTTATGGAGATTGTGTACCAGCCGTCATTCTCAATCTCAAAATCCCATTCAATCCACTGCCCGGGAGATGCCCATGAGTCACCGCCGGAATAATTCAGGACTGTGTTTTTCACGCTTGTCGGGGATGTTGTCGCAGACGAGCGGTCATAACGCGCGAACAAAGACGGGTCAGAGCGGACGACCGAATTCTCACCTTCGATTATCTCCTTGAAACCGGTTCCCGTGTCATCCTCCGGTTTTGTGTTAAAAGACGCCACGTAAGAAGCGTAATTTTTGTAGGTCTTTACCGGAACAAGAGAGAGAGAGCTGATTGCCATCGGCTCGTTCGTGGACTCAAGCGTGATTGTGTTCACGCCCTCGTTGAAATAGAACTTGTAGGGGTCAACCTCATATCCAAGGTCGCTTTTGAAAAGCACCGTCTGATAATCAAAATGCTCCACCTGCGTGGGCCGTATGTCATTGCCCTGATTATCCTTGTTCACAGGGCCGCCGTCTTTCCACATCCTGTAGAAAGAGAGGATATCAGCCCCGCTGAACGGCATTATTCCGTTTATGTACAAAATGCGCTCCATGTTCACATTTCGTGACGGAATGGCAATGTAATCCATTGAAATATTGTAGAAACCTGCTTCCGGAACATCCACAGACCATGTTACAGAAGAGCGGTCCTCTGTAATCACAACATCCTTACCATGAAAATCAGGCTCGGCATAAGTGCCGAAGGAAGCAGCCTGATCAAAGTCAAGCACGTCCACATCCACAACAACGGAAGGAGTCCTGGCATTTTTATGCTCATTACAGTATTCCGTGTATGTTTTTGTGGTGGAACTGGCCCCGACCGATGCGAACAGGTCGAAGCCATCGTACTTTACCTTGTAATTTTTTTCAGGTAAAAGACTAGAGATTGCGAACACAAGGATAATCGCCGCAATGATGATTATTGTGTTGCGCACAGTTTTATTTATTTTAATTCCTACCATAATGGAATATTTTATCACACCTTAGAAAAATTGCATAATAATTTTTTAAAATATCACAAAAATATCATTTCTTTCTAAAAATCGCGTCAAATTCCTCGTCGGTGTGCGCTCCGCTCCTCGCGTCATCCTCGCTGATGTTCGCGCTTTTGAGATTCTCAACATCGTCCTCCGCCTCTTTCTCGCGCGGAATCACAATGCACGCCACGATGTAAAGCAGAACGCCCGCTCCTCTGAAAACGACAAGCAGAACAAAAAGCAGCCGGATTATAGTCGCGTCAATTCCGAAAAAGTCAGCGAATCCGCCGCAAACGCCGTCAATCATCTTGTTTTTCCGTGATTTATACAATTTTTTAGCCATAATTTCCTCCTGATTATTGCACGGTGATGGACACGCTGCCCATTCCGCAGTTTACAGAAAAATGATTTTCCTTCTTCTGATTGTCAAGCACCTGGCATACCCCGGATTTCTTGACATCGTTGAAGCGGAAATCTCCAAGACCAACTTTCACATCGTAAGAATAACTGTCCTTGGAGCCGCGCAGAGCCATCACGACACTGCCCATCCCGCAGTCAATGTTTGATAATCCTGTCACGCTTCCAAAAAGGCGCAGACTTCCCATTCCGCAGCGGACGTTGACCCGCCCGCCAATCAGCTCGCTCATCATAAGCGCGCCCGCACCCACCTCGACGCTGCCTTCCTGACAGCGCACGCTCACGTCTTTTGTCCTGAAGTCGCCCGCACCCACACGGAGAGTGAACTTGTACAAGTCCGCAGAATGAGGCACAGACACAAGGATTCTTGGGACGGCGCGTTTTTTGCGGTCGTGGCTCAAAAAATTCAGGTTGAGGCGGCGCAAATTGCTGATTTCCAGCGTCCCGTCGGATGAGAGCGAGCACCTCAATCCGTCCTCGGCAATTCCACGGGTCTCAACCGCAAAGCAGTCGCCGCTAATCATCACAACTTCCGCCGCACCAAAATCAAGTGAGAGGCTCCGCACCTGCGACGCGGGAAACGAGCGGAAAACAGCGTCCGAGACATCATTGACGCGCCCGGGACCGTCATCAAAATCCGCAGAATCCGGGTCATCCTTTTTTGCGGGCGCATTCGCGAATTTCTCAACGATTGTCCTCGCCAAATCCTCCGGATTGCCAAGCTCCGCCATGACTTTCTCATCATCGTCGGCCTCGTCAAAATAATCAGAATAATACTGCAATGCATTCGCCTGCTCATCTGAGGTCAAAGGAAAAAGCAAGTCCTTCAGCCTGCTCAAATACTCCTCTCTAGTCATTCGCACCTCCCATCAGTATCTCGTCAACCGATTTTCTGAATTCAAGCCAGTCTCGCCGGCTTCTGTCCAGCAGAATCATTCCGTTCGCGGTGATTTTATAATACCGCCGATTTCTTCCCTGGTACTCCATGTCATAAGTCTCCAGATAGCCGTCTTTCTGCAGCCGGCGCAAAACCGGATACAACGTGCTTTCCGAGACATCCATGATTTTGCGCACATCCTGAGTGATTTTGTAACCGTAAGAGCCTTCCCTGCTCACCACAGACAGGACTACGGCATCCAAAAGCGCGGCTCCTGCTGTAAAAACCATCACAGCCTCCAGACGACATATTTTATATCTGTAATATTATATAAAATATAATATTGTGTCAAGATAAGCATAAAAAAAGGCTGAGAAACACTCTGATTTCTCAGCCTCTCTCTGATTCCCAATCTGATTTTATTTCCGCATACTTCCCAGCGTCACTTTCACATCCGGAACAGTTTTTACAACAAGCGACCTGTCCGTGAATTCAGACGGATGCAGCACAAGGCTCTCAACCCGGCCGTCTTTCCAAGAAAAATCCGCGGTGTACCCGCCTTTTATACCCACTCCGCGCACGCTCCCGCATGACCAGGAATTCGCGCCCGGCAGAGCCGGAAGAAGTTTTATGACAACCTCGTTTTCCTCCGTAATCTCAGACTGAATCAGCATACGGATGATTGCGGTAAGCGCGCCGAAATTTCCGTCAATCTGGAACGGAGGATGATTGTCCAGCAGGTTCGGCAAAGTTGAGTGAGTTAAAAGCTTTAAAATCGCATCAAGAGCCTCATCGCCCTGCCCAAGCTGCGCCCTGAAATTGATTATCCACGCCTGGCTCCAGCCGGTGTGCCCGCCGCCGTTCGCAAGCCGTTTCTCAAGAGTTTTTTTAGATGCCTCAATCAGCGCGGGCGTGCGCTCCGCAGAAATTGTGTGCCCCGGGTAAAGCCCGTAGAGATGACTGATGTGGCGATGCCCCGGCTCGACTTCGGGAACCTCGCTGTTCCATTCCATCAAAGTGCCGTCAGAATTGACCTCCGGCTTCTTAAGGTGAGCGAGCACATAGGCAAAGTCATCAAAATCCGAATGCGGATAGCTCCTGCCGTTTTTGTTCCGCGCATTTTTCCCGAGCACCTCAGATGCTTTCAGGCAGCTTTTAAAAAGATGCTCCAGAATCATGTTGTCCATCTCGCAGCCCTCGGAAAACGCGCCGACCTCGCCAGTCTTTGTGACATAAGAATTCTCAGGAGACACAGACGGATTGATTACAAGGCACGGGTTTCCGTCATCGGCTTTTATATCGCAGGGAACAAGAAAATCCACAAAAAAAATGCAGGCCTCGTGAAGCAGATAGTAGTACTCCGCAAGAAAATCCTTGTCGTTGATGTACTCAAAATGCTCCCAGATGTGAGTCGCAAGCCACGCCGCGCCAAGAACCCAGTAAGTTCCGGGAAGCCAGGTGTCCTGCGGCGCGGCATCACCCCAGTAATCCGTGTTGTGATGAATCACATAACCGCGGCAACGGTACATTCTCTGCGCGACGTCCCGGCCGTTCTCGTAAGCGCGGGCAAGCAGCTCAATCATCGGAATCTCACACTCAGGAAGATTGACTAGATTGACCGGCCAATAATTCATTTCCGTGTTGATATTTATCGTGTATTTTGAGCCCCAGGGCGGGTCCATGTAACAGTTCCACAAACCCTGCAATGTTGTGGGAAGCTCGCCCGGAGCACGGCTGCCGGCAATCAGAAGATAGCGGCAGAAATTCGCATAAAGATTGATTAAAGCCGTGTCGTTTTCTGACACTGATTTCAAAAGCTGCGGCACGGATTTTTTGGCGGATTCTAAAGGCGGAAAATCGCGGGGAAGCCCTGAATCATCCCCGATGCAAAGACCAAAACGATTCCAGTACGTGTCATATTCGGCGGTGTGGCGCGCAAAGAATTTCTCGGCAGAATCGCGGACACCGTTCTCCGCTATAAAATCCCGAATTCTGACAAGATTTTCTTTAAGCGCGGGTGTCCAAGTATTTTTTTTGATTTTCTCCGCATATTTTTCGGGCGTGAGCGGCTTTTTATCCCATTTCCATGCTTGGATGTCAATGAAAAACAGAACCTCGTCGCAATCCTCGCCAGAAAGACAAAATCCCTCTGATTTTACAGCCCCGCCGTTGCTCACAACTCCGGCTCCGGCCGCAAATGGAATGCCGTGGGCATCCCCCAGAAAAATAAAACCGTCATCGGCAAAAACACTGTCCGCCCAGATTCCACGGTCAAGATATCCGCGGAAATTTATCCGGCCTTTTTTGTCGGCAGAAACATGCATGAAAATCGCATCA
>JAFLSQ010000026.1 GCA_022510865.1 Treponema sp. | reverse complement strand
ATTTTTGGAGCGATTTTATGGCTGATACAATCATAATTTATTATTCTTTGAGCGGAAACATCGATTTTATTGCAAGTGATTTGTCCAAAAAACTTGGTGCGGATCTTTGTCGTCTTGAGACGGTCAAGAATTATCCGACGAAAGGGCTTATGAAATTCCTGCATGGCGGAAAGGACGCGCTTCGCGGGTTCAAGCCTGAGCTTAAGACTGCTCTTCCCGATATTTCGCAGTATGTGACGGTTGTGCTTGGCGCTCCGGTTTGGGCATCAAATCCAGCCGCGCCGTTGAACACGGTTCTCGATGCTTTGGATTTTTCTGGCAAAAAGGTTGCCGCGTTCGTTTCAAGCGCGGGCGGCGACTGCGAGAAAGTCATTGATATTATCGGCGCAAGGCTTCGCAATGCGACTCTTTGCGCGACCGAGGGTTTTGTCAATCCGCTGAAAAATCCTGAGTTGGCTTTGGAGAAGATTTCTGCTTTTGCCGAGCGAATCAAGTCATAAAAATCGGAATTAGAATCATTTAATCTGCAATATCTTTTATAAGGTACTTGCAGATTTTTTTTTTACCTTGTATAATACGGTGTCATATTTATACCTGCCTTATATGAATGGAGGAAATTATGGCATACTTTTTTGAAGAACCATCCCACACATTTGATGAGTATCTGCTGATTCCTGGCTACACAGGTCCGGATTGTATTCCCGCGAACGTTTCGCTGGAGACACCTGTCGTGCGCTACAATAAAAAATCCGGGGAAAAATGTCCGCTTACAATGAACATTCCGATGACATCGGCGGTCATGCAGTCGGTGTCGAACGACACTCTGGCGGTGGCTCTCGCAAAAGAAGGCGGAATATCCTTTATTTACGGCTCGCAGACGATTGAGAATCAGGCGGCGATGGTCGCGAGAGTCAAGGCGTACAAGGCAGGTTTTGTCACATCTGATACGAATATCCGCCCGGAGCAGACTTTGGGCGAGCTTGTTGAGGCGGTCGAGCGCACCGGGCATTCGACTGTGGCGGTCACGGAGGATGGCACCGCGAACGGCAAGCTTGTGGGAATCATAACGGAGAGGGATTTCAGAATCGGGCATTGCAAGCTTTCCGAGAAAGTGAGCGATTATATGACGCCGCTCAAATCCATGGTGATTGGGGACGAGGGAATCACATTGGAGCAGGCGAACAATCTTATCTGGGAAAACAAGGTGAATCAGCTCCCCGTCGTGGACAAAAACGGAAATCTTCGCTATATGGTGTTCAGAAAGGATGCGGCAAGCCACGAGGAGCATCCGCTTGAGCTTCTTGACAGCAGAAAACGGTATATTGTGGGGGCCGGAATCAATACGCGCGATTATATGGACAGAGTTCCCGCTCTTATCCGCTCCGGGGTTGATATTATGACCTTGGACTCTTCCGAGGGCTTCACCGAATGGCAGCGCAGGGCGTTGCAGGATATCCACAAGAATTTTGGTGCGGATGTCCGGGTCGGGGCGGGAAACGTTGTTGATGCCGAGGGATTCCGTTTCCTTGCTGATGCGGGCGCAGATTTTGTGAAAATCGGGATTGGAGGCGGCTCAATCTGCATCACACGCGAGCAGAAAGGAATCGGCAGGGGGCAGGCCACGGCGACAATTGAGGTTGCGAAAGCCCGCGATGAGTATTACAAGGAGACCGGCATTTACATCCCGATTTGCTCTGACGGAGGAATCGTGCACGACCATCACATTACGCTCGCGCTTGCGATGGGTGCGGATTTTGTCATGCTCGGGCGGTACTTCGCGCGTTTTGATGAGTCGCCTACGAACAAACTGATTGTGAACGGAAATTATGTGAAGGAATATTGGGGCGAGGGCAGCAACCGTGCCCGCAACTGGCAGCGTTACGACCTTGGCGGCGCAAAAAAAATGGCGTTCGAGGAAGGGGTTGACAGTTATGTTCCGTATGCGGGCAGCCTGCACGATAATGTCCAGACTACGACAAGCAAGATAATCCACACGATGTGCAACTGCGGCGTTGTCACAATTCCTGAGCTGCAGGAAAAGGCGAAAATCACGCTGCTGTCTCCCGCGTCAATCCGTGAAGGCTCCGCACACGATGTGATTGTGAAAAACAGCATCAAGGCGAATTAGCTGTCGCCCGTCCGCGCGGGCAATCACCCTGGTATGCGGAAAATGTATTTCAAAACTCCGCGCATTCTGATATAATCGCGGGGTATGAAAGACGACATGATTGTGATACGCGGTGCGAGGGAGCACAATTTAAAGAACATAGATGTCAGTTTTCCAAGAAACAAGCTTGTGGTGATTTCCGGGCTGAGCGGCTCGGGAAAATCTTCGCTTGCCTTTGACACTCTTTTTGCGGAGGGGCAAAGGCGTTACATGGAAAGCCTCTCGTCGTATGCGCGGCAGTTTCTTGGGCGGATGGATAAGCCTGACGTGGATTTGATAGAAGGACTTTCCCCGGCAATCTCAATCGAGCAGAAATCGACGAACAAAAATCCGCGCTCGACCGTCGGAACAATCACAGAGATTTATGATTATTACCGCCTGCTTTATGCGCGCTGTGGTCACGCACACTGCCCGAACTGCGGCAGGGAAATCCGCGAGCAGTCGGTTGATCAGATTATTGACACGGTGATGGACTGGGAGAACGGCACGAAAATGCAGATTCTCTCGCCTGTAATCCGGGGGAAAAAGGGCGAGCATCAGAAAATTCTGGATGACGCGAGGGCATCTGGTTTTGTGCGGGCAAGAATTGACGGCGTGATGGCCGAGCTTGAGGATTCGGTCAAGCTTGACAAGCAGAAAAAGCATACAATCGAGATTGTCGTGGACAGAATTGTGAAGAGCGATGATGTGAGAAGCCGTGTCGCGGACAGCATTGAGCTTGCGCTGAAAAATGCCAACGGAATTGCGATTGTGACGCGCCGTGCAGGTGACAAGGACGAGGAGGTGTTTTTCAGTCAGAAAAATTCGTGCCCGGACTGCGGGATTTCAATCCCGGAGTTGCAGCCGCGGCTTTTTTCTTTCAATAATCCGTTCGGTGCGTGTCCTGAGTGCACCGGGCTTGGTGAGAAAATGGAGTGGGATTTCAATAAAATCCTGCCGGACAGGAATCTTTCGTTCAATGAGCGGGCGTTTCCGTTTTTTAATCCCGAGAGCGAGTGGAATCATTCGATGTTCGCGGCGGTTGCGGAGGCGGGAGGATTCTCGCTGGACACTCCCATAAACAGGCTCACTTCCGAGCAGTTCGATTTTCTTTGGGAAGGCGATGCCAGCCGCAAAGTCCACTGGATATATAAGAAACAGAGCGGGGAAGGCTACAGCGAGTATAATCGTCCTTGGCACGGTGTTCTGAACGAGATGAAACGGCGTTACGCGGAGGCATGGGGCGATGCCCAGCGTTCCAATATGGAGGAGAAATTCATGCGGGTGGGGCACTGCTCCAGCTGCAACGGACAGCGGCTCAGGAAAGAGGCTCTTGGCGTGACCGTTGGCGGCAAGAATATCTGGGAGCTTTGCTGTCTTTCTGTCACCGATTCCATTGAATTTTTTGATACTCTGGCGCTTTCTGAGAGCGAGCAGAAAATCGCGGCGCAGGTGATGAAAGAGATTCGCGCGCGATTGCGCTTTCTGCGTGATGTCGGGCTGGATTATCTGACGATGGAGCGCACTGCCGAGACGTTGAGCGGCGGCGAGGCCCAGAGAATCAGGCTTGCCACCCAGATTGGCTCCGCGCTCTGCGGCGTGATGTACATTCTGGACGAGCCGTCAATCGGACTGCATCAGCGGGATAATCAGAAACTGATTGACACGCTCATAAGTCTGCGGGATAACGGCAACACTGTGATTGTCGTTGAGCATGATGAGCAGACTTTGCGCACTGCCGATTATCTGATAGACATTGGTCCGGGAGCGGGCGTGAACGGCGGGCGTGTCGTTGCGGCGGGAACTCCGGCCGAGGTTGCGGCGGTAAAAGAGAGCCTGACGGGTCAGTATCTTGCAGGAACGCTCAGGATGGAAATTCCGGAGAAGCGGAGGGAAGGAAACGGGAATTTCATCAGATTGTCGGGCGTGACCGAGCACAACCTCAAAGGCGTGTCCATCGAAGTGCCGCTTGGAACTTTCACCTGCATCACTGGCGTTTCCGGAAGCGGGAAATCCACGCTGATGAGTGATGTGCTTTATCCTGCTTTGAGCAACCGCGTAATGCGCACGAATTATGATGCCGGCTCATACGAGGAGCTTTCGGGCAGTGAATTTGTGGACAAAGTGATTAACATCGACCAAAGCCCAATCGGGCGCTCTCCGCGGAGCAATCCTGCGACTTACATCGGGGTGTTCGACGCAATCCGCGATTTGTACGCGAGCCTTCCCGAAAGCAAGGCGAGGGGCTATCAGAAAGGGCGTTTTTCTTTCAACGTGAAAGGAGGACGCTGCGAGGCGTGCCAGGGTGCGGGCGAGAACGTGATAGAGATGAATTTTCTGCCGGATGTCTATGTCCAGTGCGATGTCTGCGGTGGAAAACGCTTCAATAAGGAGACCCTTGAGGTTCAGTTCAAAGGGAAATCAATCAATGACGTGCTGAATATGTCCATAGACGAGGCCTGCGATTTTTTTGCGGGCATTCCGCACATCTCGCGCAAACTTGAGACGCTCAAATCTGTGGGGCTTGGCTACATCCAGCTTGGCCAGAACGCGCTCACGCTCAGCGGCGGCGAGGCACAGCGCGTTAAGCTTGCGAACGAGCTTGCGCGTGTCTCAACTGGAAAAACTCTTTACATCATGGATGAGCCGACCACAGGCCTTCATTTTGCGGATGTCAAACTTCTGATGGGCGTGATTCAGCGGCTCGTCAATCAGGGGAACACCGTCCTGATGATTGAGCACAATCTTGATGTAATCTGCCAGGCGGATTATCTGATTGACCTTGGCCCCGAAGGCGGACTTCGCGGCGGGCGTGTCGTTGCTGCCGGCACTCCGGAGCAGGTTGCGTCCGTGAAAGAGAGTTATACCGGCCAGTTCGTAAAACCGATGCTTGAAAAACAGGAATGACGTTTTTGATGAGAAAAAAATATGCTCTGGCGATGGTTCTCCTCATTCTGAAAGTTGCCGCGGTCTCATCGCAGAGCGTCACGACCATAACAATCAGGAATGCAAGGGAGACCTCGTACAAAAAATCAGAGGAGACGGGAAACGACACAATCATCCTTGAAGGCTCTGTCGAGCTTACGGTTGCAAAAGATGATTCTGAATCTGATATAAAAGCCGACAGGATTGTCTATGACAGGAAGACCGAGATGCTTTACGCCGAGGGAAACGTCGAGATTGTCTCAAAATCATCATCTTCTGATGTCGAGACCACGACCGCATCATCAGTGCTGCTGAACACATCGACTTTGGAGGGCGTTTTTGACGGCGGAAGGGTTGTCCAGACGGAGTCATCCACGATGAACCTTCCGAGCGACTCGACCCTGATTGTTTTTTCACAGCTGTTCGGGAAAGGCGAGCACAGCGTCTTCTCATTCAAGAATTCTAGCCTGACTTTCTGCGATGATGATGACCCGCACTGGCGCATAGATGCCACGAGGACGTGGCTTCTGCCCGGCGGCGAGATTGCGATGTTCAATGCGCTGCTTTATGTCGGGTATGTCCCGGTTCTTTATCTGCCGGTCTTTTATTATCCGCGTGATGAGCTTGTTTTTAATCCGGTTTTCTCATACAACCGCAGGGAGGGCTATTCGGTTCAGACGACCACTTACATTTACGGGCGTAAACCGCTTTCCGGGCCTGCCGAATCCGCTGATGACTCTTCTTTTGCCTCGCTGTCAAATTTTTTGAGGCCGTCCGCCCTCAAAAATCAGAGGCTTGAGGGGCTGGTCCTGCACAATCTTGACGAGAATTACACCGGCGACACGACAAATTATCTTAAGATTGTAGGCGACTGGTACTCGAATCTTGGGGTGGCAGTGGGGCTGGATGCGTTTTTCAAGCCATCAAGCACATATATCACAAAAATCGCGTTCGACGCATATCTTGGGTTCAGCAGCACGCTTTTTAATTACGGCGGGATTTATTATCCGCATTCTTCCGCGGGAATCACTTACAGAGACAAGTCTCATTTCCTTGGATTCGAGATGCCGTTCCGTTACAGCACGAATTTTGAGTTCGAGCTTACAAATCCGTTCCGGCTTTCGCTGAGCCTTCCGATTTATTCCGACCCTTTTTTTGCCTATGATTTCAAGACAAACCGCAGCGAGTATCTGGACTGGATTTCGCTTCTGCTGGATACAGGCGGAGATGATGATGTCTCAATCTCAGAGGTGTCATCCCTGACGTGGCAGCTGTCAACATCATACGCGCCGTCTCTGCCCGATATGCTCAAGCCGTATCTGTCATCCATCTCATATTCGATGAATTCAACCGTGAACATCTCATCAAAATCCGCGTCATATTCTGCAATGACGTATGATGATGAAGAGGACGCGCCGCTTGAATGGAAAATGAACAGCCCCGAGCGCAAGTTCTACTATCCGTCTTTGGTTACGCCTGCGGACATCTCGTTTTCTGTGGGCGGAAGTATTTTCTCATGGCCCGCGAAAAAATCCGCGGCAAAAAAAAGTGTGGATTTCATCGCGCAGCCCTCAAAACCAGATTTTCTGAAAACGGACAGCGAGCTTGAGGCCGAGGCTGAGGAATCAGACGATGACGAGACCGCGCTCTCTGAGGAGGGTGATTCTGATGACCCTGCCGAGTTTCAGTTTTTCCTGCCCGAGCTTGATTATTCTGTCGCGAAAGAGAGCCTTGCCGAAGGCATCGCGTATGACCTGTCTTATTCGGCGGGAGTGAGCTACGTGAATCAGGTGGCGTATGCTTCATCCGCGCTTGACTCATCCTCTGATTTTGAATGGGAAAATTACCGCTCAATAATGTACACGCTGAAAACTCCGCTCTCGCTGTCAAGCAATCTGACTTACGGCGGAAAGTTTTTCTCGCTCGCAAACCAGCTTGCGTTCAATCCTGTTTTCCAGAAGCACACGTTCATCTCTTTGGACGAGGGCATCGGCGGGTACACGGAGTCATCCGCAAAAAGTCTGGTGCTCGCCGATTACAATGCTGAGAGACGCGATATTGTGAGCACGAACACCGTGACATTGAGGCCGTTTTCTTTCGTGGATATGTTCAGCAACACCTCTTTCTCATGGAATTCCAGCATAAAGCTGTACCGGCGTGAATTCACAGGCGACGCTGACAATCCCGCATGGGAGGACAAGGGCGTTGACTGGGATGATGACGAGAGCATAACCGTGAACAGTCTCACAGGAGTGCTTGGAATGTCTGAGAGAGGGGGATTGTTCGCGCAGAGCCTCACTCTCACTGCCGTAATGCCGCCGCTGCTCAGAAAATATTCGGCCACGCTGAACCTGACTTTTCCTTATGTGACTGCCTCGCTGGGCGCGGGCATTCAGGAGTCTAGCGGCGATAATGCCGCGCAGGATGAGAAGTGGAGCCGGACTCCTCTGCAACAGTCGCTCTCGCTCTCGCTTATCAGGCCGGACTTCACGTCCTCTCTGGTTTTCTCGCAGTCGTACACGTACAATCTGGAGGATGGCAATCCTGACAGCCTGAAATTCACTGCCACCTGGAGCGCGCTGCAATTATCGTATGTGATGAGCTACACTTACGGCTATGATTTTGATGACGGCTGGATTGTGCGCGACCAGAAAGAATTCCTGCCGTACTCATTCTCGGTCTCTTTCAATCCAAGCACAAAAACTTTCTATCGATGGTCAAACAGAATCTCCGTCTCGCCGGGACTGAGCACCAGCATCGTGACGGACTTGCTGCGGCCGACGAACAGTTACTTCACGTTCTCGCCGTCAATCACATTTAAAATCGCAAGGTTTCTTGATGTGAGTTTCTCCTCAACATCAAGAAATTCGGTGCTTTACTGGTATTTCAAGAACGAGCCGGGCGATTTTTACAGCGAGTGGGGCGGATTTCCCGGCAATATCATCAAAGACCTGATAAATTCCTTCCGGTTTGACGACAACTCAATCCGCGAGGCTTCGGGATTCAAACTCAAGTCGCTGGACATGAAAATCTCCCACGATTTGCACGACTGGACGTTCAATATGACGCTGCGTATAGAGCCGAGGCTTGTCACATCGGGCAGCACACGGCGGTATGATTTTAATCCTTATATGACAATCGGGGTTGTGTGGAATCCGGTAAGCGGAATTCACACGACGATTGTTGACGAGTACGGCGAGTGGTCGATTGAGTAGCGTCCGAATGAAATTATTGACAATCGCAGTCTGATAAAAGATAATGGAAGTACGGTTTATGACAATGAGAAAGAGTGATTTGAGAAAAGACTCGGAGATTGGCGCGGTCGCCGCCGGATTTGAGTCAATAAAAAAATACATCAGGGCGAACTATCAGTTTCTGCTGCTAATGTTCGCGGGGCTTGCCGTTGTCTCCGCGCTGTGTTTCATCAAAATAAGCACGGCGCAGAGCATCGCGTCTTTCTCCATCTCGGATTTTGAGATCGGGCAGATTGCCGACAGGACGATTGTTGCGGACAGGACTCTCTCCCCGGATGATTTTGACCCCGTGTCAATCCAGAAAGGTGAGAAAATCATCCGAAAAGGTTTTGCCATCACCGAGGAGTCCTACGCCAAGCTCAAAAAAATGGCGACTTCCCCGGTCTACATCGATTACAGGGCGTTCGCGAACAACGAGCTTTTCATAATGCTCATCGCGCTGGTGTGGTATCTGCTCTACAGTTTTGTGCCGATACGAAGAAACGTGCTTTTCCGTGAGCATCTGCTGAACGTGATTTTCTTCATCATCGTGTATGCCATGACCGCTTTCCTCGGAAAATTCAGCATATTCTCAAGCGCGTACTCAATCTGCATTGTGATTCCGTCCGCGCTCGTGATAATGCTGGTGACAATCCTCTATGGAAATTTCTCTGCGGAGCTGTTCTCTTTCATCCTGTCGTTCGGCGTGCTCAATGCCAGCGGATGGCAGATTCCGACCTTCATTTTCACGCTGTCAATCTGCCTTTTCTCTTCGGTGCTTGTCAGAAAAATCGAGCGGCGGCTGGATCTGGTTTTTGTCTCGCTTGTGCTTGCGATTCTTGAGATGGTTCTTGTGATTCTCATAATGGTGATTTTCAACGAGACTTTCACGGATCTGCCCAAACTGCTGATTGGCATCGCGATTAACGGATTTCTCTCCGGCATCCTGACTTTGGGCTTCCTCACTCCGCTTGAAATCATACTGAACACGGCGTCGGTTTTCCGCCTGATGGATTTGAGCGACCTGAACACTCCGCTTATGAGAAAAATGCTCGTGAGCGCGGGCGGCACTTACAATCATTCGATGATGGTGGCGCAGCTTGCGGAGAACGCATGCCGGGCAATCGGCGCGAATCCTCTGATTGCGCGTGTCGGCGCGTACTATCACGACATCGGAAAAATTGAGCAGCCCGAATATTTTGTGGAGAACCAGAAAGGCCAGAACAAGCACGACACAATCTCGCCAACTTTGTCCGCCTCCGTGATAAAAAGCCACGTGCGCAAGGGCGTTGAGAAGGCGCGGCAGATGCACATGCCGCAGGTGATTATTGACATTATCGCGGAGCACCACGGCAACAGCGTAATCGCGTATTTTTACAACGAGGCGAAGGAGAAAGACCCGAGCCTTTCCCCGGAGGATTTCTCTTACCCGGGGCATCCGCCTACAACGGTTGAGTCTGCGGTCGTAATGCTCGCGGACACGGTTGAGGCCGCCTGCCATACGCTTGAGAATCCGTCTGTTCCGCGCCTTGAGAAATTCATCACGACTCTTGTGAACGGAAAAGTTGAGCACAAACAGCTGGACAGCTGCGCGCTCACGTTCCGGGATATTACAAAAATAAAGGATGCCTTTGTGCAGGTTCTGGCGGGGTATTATCACACAAGGATTGAGTACCCGGATCAGAAAGACCCGTCCGCCCCATCGTCCGGCGAGGAGAGAGATGGCAAATAGGATTCTGATAAGCGTTCTTGACGGGATGACCGCCCCGCCGTGGTCGGGGAATCTTGAGCCGTTCGTGCGCACTGCCATGGGCATCCTTGGCTATGACGGCGAGGAGATTTCAATCCTCCTTTGCGATGACAGTTATATCCGTCAGCTGAACATCGCGTACCGCGGAATGGACTGCCCCACCGATGTGCTTTCTTTTGAGAATGACGAGAAATATGAGGATGATGAGGGAGCATGGACTTGCGTCGGGGATATTGCAATCAGTCTTGAGACTCTGGCACAGAACGCCAGATATTTTGAGGTGGATGAGAACAGCGAGCTGAAGCGGCTTGTCGTCCACGGAATTCTGCATTTGAACGGACTTGACCATGGAGACGAGCATATCGAGCGCGGCCGTGAGCCGGAGAGCCAGATGCTCAGGATTCAGGAGGATGCTCTTGAGAAACTTAAGGATGAGATAGTGATAGTATGAGTTTGTTTAAGAAAAAGAAAATGTCTTCGGCCGAGGAGATTGAGGCTGCCAGGCAGGAGATTCTGAACGAAGAGAAAAAAGACATGATTCAGGGGGTCGAGGACCTCTCAAAGACATCTGTGAAAGAGGTGATGGTTCCGCGCATTGACGTGGATTTCATCTCCGCGGACACCACCCCGGAAGAGCTTTTTGCCAGCCTGCTTGACAGCGGGCATTCGCGCTTCCCGGTCTACAAAGATTCCATTGACAATGTGATTGGCGTCCTTTATGTGAAGGACATTGTGCGGTGCATTGCGGGGAAACAGGAGATTGACCTCAAGAACACTCTACGCGAGGCGTTTTTTGTGCCGGAGACAAAGCGGATTGACAGCCTGCTCCGGGAGTTCAAGAACAGGCATCAGCACATTGCGATTGCCATCGATGAGTACGGCGGAGTTTCCGGGCTTGTGACAATGGAGGACATCATCGAGGAGATTGTCGGCGATATCCGGGATGAGTTCGACAATGATGACAAGGAGGCAATCCGCAAGAGCGGCGACAACGAGTGGACCTGCGATGCGGGCATAAACATCGGGGATTTGAACGAGGCTCTGGGGACTGGTTTCCCGGATGAGGATTTTGACAGCCTTGGCGGTTTTGTGTTCGATTTGTTCGGGAAAGTTCCCGGCCAGAATGAGCGGGCGGTCTGGAAAAACTACGAATTTGTGATTGAGGAGATGGACGGCCATCGCATCAATTCCGTCAAGATTATCAGAAAATCTGAGAAGGAGGATTCTGATGAATAAAAAGGCATCCGTGTTTTCCATCGGTTTTATTCTCGCGCTCTGCGCTGTTTTTGCGGCGGGCGGCAGAACCCCGAAAGAGCTGTACAATCAGGCTCTTGATTTTGAGGATGACGAGAACTGGTATGATGCGTCACAGTATTATCTTGAGGTGGTGGCGGAGAATCCCGCGTACAGCGACGCGTGGTTCCGGCTTGCGAACTGCTGTTACCGGCTTGGCGAGTATGACCTTGCGTTCCAGTACCTTGAGAATGCGGAGCGGTACGAGAAATCCAACTCGGCAATCCAGAATATGAAGGGGATGATTCTTCTGGCTCTTGGAAGGATTGACGAGGCCCGGCTGATTTTCAATGATGTGCTCAAAAAATATCCGAATGACATAGACGCGCATTTCGGGCTTGCCGAGATTGAGCTTTATGACGGAAAGTATTCGGGCGCGGAGCAGCAGTACACCGAGGCGTTGAAGCGTCAAGGCTCTAACAGGAAGGCTCTGCTCTCGCTCGCGCTTCTTTGCGCGGAGCAGAGGCGTTATTCGCAGGCGGAGCGGTATCTGCGGCAGGCGATGCAGTATTATTCCGGCGAGCCTGAGGTGCATTATCTTGCGGCGATAGTCTACAATATGAAAGGGGATTATGAGAGCGCGGAGAAACACGAGCGCATCGCGGTGGAGATAAAAGGAAATTATGAGAAAGCATACGAGCTTCTTGCGCACACGCTTTTCTTGCAGCGAAGATATGCCGATGTAATCGACTTGTGCGATTATCTTATTCTGAAAAACCGCACGAATAATTCCGCCTGGTATTTAAAAGGACTCGCGCAGGACAAACTGGGCAGCACTTCCGATGCAATCTCAACTTGGGCGTCCGGGCTTCAGGCATGTCCGCAGGATGAGTTCATGCGGATGATTCTGGAGCTTGAGGTCAGAAAATCACTTCCTCTGGATGATTCGCGCAGACCCGCCTGGGCCGCTTTTCACATTGATGCCGCAAGGCAGTATGACAGCCGTTTTGACAAGTCCGGAAGCGCGTACGAGTATCAGCGTGCTCTGATTCTGGAGCCGACGAACAAAGAGGCAAGGCTCGCTTACGCCGATATTCTGGAGCTGAACGGAATGCACGAGCTTTATCTCCGCCAGCTGAATTTTGTGCGCGATAATTCTGACGGAAACATCTCAACATCACTGTCCGACACAATCGAGGCGTACTCGTCGTTATTGCAGAGCACAATGGCAAAAAAATGGAAGGTCGAGCCGTTTTATCTTGACAAGACCCGCTGGAGCATCGCCATTTTTTACACTGACGAGCCGGCCATGCTGAATCACGCTGACTCGAACAGGCTCACCGCTCTTGCTGCCGGTGATATTTTTTCCGGGGTCGCCATCACAACTGTGCGGACGCAGGTCACGCCGGTCTCGGGCTATGGCGAGGCATTCAAGAATGCACGGGCAAGCAATTTTGATTATTTTGTGATTCTCTCAATGAGCGAGGGTGTCGATGACGTGACGCTTTCCTCCGTGATGTATTCCGGGCGTACCGGCGCGGAAATCTCAAAAGACCGTTTTTATGCGACGGGCAACAACCGGCTTTCCACGGTGCTCCGCCGTTTCAGGAATTCCATCCTTGGCAGGCTCACCGTGCGCGGAAAAATCCTCAAGCGAAACGGCAAGACCGTCCTGATTGATTTGGGCCGCTCCGAGAATATTTTGAAGGACGCGCAGTTCAGGATTGTCCGCAAGGGCAGCGTAAGGACTGCTGATTCTGGGAACGGACTTTCTTACCGCGATGATGATGTGCTCGGGGTTCTTACGGTCACGGATGTTGGCGAGGAAGTCTCCGAGGCAGAAATATCATACCACGGATTTTATGACCGCATAAATGTTGATGATGAGGTAATCCTTGTCTCCCAGCCGTCACAATCCGGCGGCATGGACACTGTTCCTAACGCGGATGAGAGCGGCAATCCCGTGGTCAGCAACGAGGTTCTTGGAAACGAGCTTGTCGCCGAGATAAAGAAAGCCGTCGAGCGTCCGCCTCTGCTTGATATTCTGCGCTCGATTTACTAGAGCCTGTCCAGCGCGGAATCAAGCCACTTTTTCACCAGAACGGGATATTCCTGCTCAACTTTCACAAAAGTGCGCACCGCGCTCTCATAATCCCCGAGAAAATACTCGGACTCGCCAAGATAGAAAAACGCCCTGTTTCTTGTTGCCTGGTTTATGTTCGTGCCGGTGAGCTTCTGAATCTGCCTGATTGTCTCCTCATAATTTCTCTGCACAAAATAATTTTTCAGAATCTCAAAAAGCAGGTAATCATCCCCGCCGTCCGGCGAAATCAAATCCTCCTCAAAGACATAGGGCGTCATCGCGGGATTTTTCCTGCGGCCCTGCCGTGAGAGCGAATTTGTGGCGGAGACGGCAGTCTCAGAAATCCTGATGGCTTTATCGGGCTGATTCTCAAGATTTATGTACGGAAGCGGTGTCTCGCGCATTGCGCCGTCCGGGTAAGTTTTCTCTGCCTTTGCTTTTGCGGATGATTTCCGCTTTGTCTCGGATGCGGCACGCGCTCCGCTCACCGTGGAGTTGAACGCGAGAAGAATCAGGTCGTAAGGGCGGTCTGTGACGGCAATCACGGCATAAAAATAATCGCTCTGGTCTGTGACCGAATCGGTGTAGCCAGTGAGATCCGGCGCGAGCGTGGCAATCGGACTCAGGTCTGAAATCTGGGAATATGTTGTAATCTGCCTTGTGCTTCTGTAAAGTCTGAGCGATGTAATCGTCTCGTCCGGGGAATCAGGGAGCGTCCAGAATACATTGATGCGGCTGTTGGCGGATGGCATTGCCTGAATGTCCTGCACAATCGGTTTTTCCCCGAACGCGAGGACGGCGCAGAGAATCACCAGGGCTGATAAAATCGGCTTTTTCATATCATTATAATATAGTGAGAATTGCAGAAAATCAAGTTTGCTGATATTCTATAGTTATGTTAGATGAGATAAAAATGCCGATTGAGCAGCTGAAAGAAGATATTATGAACGTTTGGGGGCGTCTTTGACGCTGATGCCATAGACAAGTCCGTGGCGGAAAAAGAGCGGATGACCGAGGCCTCCGGTTTTTGGGATGACCACGAGGCCGCCGAGAAAGTGATGAGCCAGATTCGCCGCCTGCGCTCCCGCGTTGACCCATGGAGAAAACTCCTTGCAGACATGAGCGATTTGGAGGCGATGTACGAGCTTGCGCTTGAATCAGGTGCCGCCGAGGACGAGGCTGAGGTGCGCTCACTTTATGATGCCGCCAAAGCGACTTTCGACAAACTGAACGTGCTGAACCTGCTTTCCGGCGAGGTTGACCAGAGCGACGCTTTCCTCACAGTTCATGCCGGCGCGGGCGGAACCGAGGCCTGCGACTGGGCGTATATGCTCAGCAGGATGTATCTGCGCTGGGCTGAGCGTCACGGATTTAAGACCGAGGTGGTTGACGAGCTTGAGGCTGAGGGCGGAATAAAAAACATAACGCTCCAGATTTCCGGCGATTTTGTGTACGGTTATCTAAAAGGCGAGGGCGGAATCCATCGGCTTGTGCGGATAAGCCCGTTCGACGCGAACGCCAGACGGCACACCAGTTTTGCCTCAGTCTATGTGTACCCGGTTCTGGACGACACAATTGAGGTGGAGGTCAAGCCTGAGGATTTGCGGGTTGACACATACCGCGCGGGCGGGAAAGGCGGTCAGCACGTGAACAAGACCGACTCGGCAGTGCGCTTCACTCACATTCCCACCGGCATTGTCGTGGCGTGCCAGACAGAGCGCAGCCAGCTGATGAACCGCCAGACTTGCATGAATATGCTCAAAGCGCGGCTTTATGAGTATTACCGCGAGCAGAAAGAGAAGGAGAACGCGAAGTTCGCCGCGGAGAAAAAAGACATCTCGTTCGGCAGCCAGATTCGCTCCTATGTTTTCTGTCCGTACACGATGGTAAAAGATCACCGCACAAAATATTCGGTCGGGAACATTCAGGGTGTCATGGACGGCGACTTGGATGATTTTATGAACGCATATCTTGTCGCAAAATGGAAAGGGCTTCCGATGGACGGCTCCGGTGATAATGACGACGAAGTTTAGGGCAGTCAGAAAAATCCTTGTCTCTCTCATGCTCGGCAGTCTCTGCATCCCAAGAATTTTTCCTGCGGATGACACAACTTGGACGATTGCCGCGCAGAAATTCTCGCTTGCGCGCGGGCAGAAAGAAAGCGCGGTTTTTGACAGCATTGCGGAGAATCTTCCCGCTGCCATCCTTGAGAAAATCGCGCGCAACCAGAGCAGGAGCGTGCTCCCGCCGGAAACGCTTGAGCGAATCCGCTATGATTTGCGTGCGGAGCGTCAGTCGCTTTTTTTGCAGCTCTCAGGCGAGCACAAGAAGCGCGACAGTCTTTTTATGGGCGATTATTCACAGCGCCGTCTAGAGGCCAAACTTAAGGAGGCGGACAAGAAAATCGCTGAGATTCAGAAAAAAATCAGCGCGAACCTTGAGCGTCAGAGAAAGGCGGAGGAGGACGAGGCAGAGCAATCCCGCAATGTGGGATTGTCCGGCTCTGATGGCCAGAATGACAGCGGTCTCAGGAAATTCGCGAGCCTGCTTGGGAATATGATTGTGAACGAGCGGCCGAATATATCATCTGAAAAAATCACGCTCTACAAAGATGATTTCACAGCCATGTACAAGCCTTCGGATGGCGCGGCGCAGGCCGGTTATGAGAGCCAGCTTTTTGCCAAGGAAGTCTACTCAGCGGGCATAAACGCGCTTCTTACAGGTACTTTCTCAATTTACGGCGATTATCTTGCCGTGAATGCAAGTTTATATCTTTATCCCGGCGCGGAGTGCATCGGCACTGTGATGGAAGTGGGCGATGTTCAGGACTTGGAGATGATTGCCGCCGGAATCGCGGGGCAGATTGCTCCGCTCATAACGAACGCGCTCCCGGTCATGCTCTCTGTTTCCGTGCTGCCAAAAGAAATCACCCCGATGGTTTATGTTGACAGCCGGCTTGTTATGGACGGCCTTGACAATCTTAAGCTGAATTCCGGGAGGCATTCGCTTCTTGTCTCTGCGGAAGGCTACGAGACGGTCTCAATAAACGAGCTTTTCAGCGGGAACACCGACTATCAGATTGAGATAACAATGCATGAGCTGGAAAATCCGGAAATCCAGGTGGGGCTTGCAGAGCCTGTGCTTGGCGGGCTTTTTTTGAGCGGCGAGCCGATGGTTCAGACATCGCCGCAGAAATACATTGTGCAGCTGAACGGAAGCCGCGCGCTCGGTGAATTCATCGCGGCGGACGGCGGCACCGCGTTCTTTTACATTCCGCAGAACCTTCTTGCGGACGGAGCGGCCGTGAGAATCAGACCGAAGGCAATCAATCGCTCTGAGTATCTTGATAAAAGGCGCAGATGGGCTTACGGAAGCTACAGCGTTTTTGTCCTCTCGCTCATTCCGGCGTTCTACACTTACGGGAATTTCCTGAATCAGGTGCATCTGCACAATGATTTGGGGACGATCACTTATGACGAGGCAATCAGATGGCAGAATGCCGCATACACCTGCATCGGCATTTCCGTTGCCTGCGGAATTTTCTGGGGAGTCGAGCTTGTAAGGTATTTTCTGGCGGCGAATGCATCGCTGCCAGAGAAGGCGCGCGCGGGAGATGTGACTGATTTTGCGGCTCCGGGCGTAATATCAGACGATAATATCGCAAATATCGCAGAGAATACTTTTGAGAATGGAGATTTGGAATAATGGCGTTTGGCGAGAAATTCAGGGCACTTTTTTCAAGGAGCCGGATTGACGATGATTTTTACGATGCTCTTACGGACACCCTTGTTGAGGGCGACATCGGGGCAAAATCCGCATACATGATTGTGGATGCGCTGGAGAAAATCTGCACGAAAGAGCGAATTTCCTCAGAAAGCGATGTGATGGCTCATCTTCGCTCGCTTCTGCTTGCGGATGTGAAATCCGTGGAGCTTGTTCCGGAAGAGGGCAGGCGCAGCGTCTGGATGGTGCTCGGCGTGAACGGCGTGGGAAAGACAACTTCTGTCGCGAAACTGGCGAATTATTTTAAGAATCAGGGATTGGAGAACCTTGTCCTTGCGAGCGCGGACACTTTCCGGGCGGCGGCAATCGAGCAGCTTGCGATGCACGGCCAGAGAATCGGAGTGCGTGTCGTGAGCCATCAGCACGGCTCTGACCCATCGGCCGTGGTTTTTGACGCGGCTGAGGCTGTGGCTGCGAAAGGACCCGGGCTTGTCATCGCGGACACGGCGGGCCGCCTGCATAATAAGGAGAATCTTGTGCGCGAGCTTCAGAAAATTGACCGGGTGTGCCGCTCCAAGGCAGACGAGGGCTGCTACAAAAAAATTCTTGTGATAGACGCGACGACCGGCCAGAACGCGCTGCGTCAGGCGGAAGTTTTCAATGAGGCGGTGGGAGTGGATGCCGTCATCATGACAAAATATGACTCAACCGCAAAAGGCGGCATCGCGGTCACAATCGGCCGGGAGCTTTCGCTTCCTGTCGCGTTCGTGTGCACCGGCGAGAAATATCAGGACATCGCCAGATTCAATGCGGAAAAATACATCGACGAGTTTCTGGGCCTTTAAGAAGTGAGCGAGCGAATCCGGGATTTTTCAGCTGCAAAACTTTCTCTCATTGTTCTGTGCATTCTGATTTTTCTTGCCTCATGCGCAAAAAAATCGGATGACTCTGCGCTGCGTGCCGCCGAGATTGAGGCTTCGCTTGAGAATTTCATTATCGCCTCAAGCGTCAGTTCCGATTTCAGCGGGAATTACGCGCCAGAGCCGCTGCGCACCCTTCTGGGCCGCAAATTCATCGCGGATGAGTCAGGGCGCGCGCTTTATGCCGCGGAATTTTATTTTCCCGCAGTCCTCGCGCTCCGCGACTCATCGGGTTTCTTTGACTCGTGCGGCGGTGACGTTTCTTGGGTGGACACCTGCGTGATTCAGGCGGAGGAGGAGCGAATCGCGTCTTCCATCGCAATCCTGGAGGATGCTTTTGAAATCCCTGATTTTATTGCGGAGGATGATTTTGACGGCGCGGACTTGCAGGAAAATCCCGGGATGATTTTTGACCTGCTCTCAAACGATGTTACCGCCAGGAACGGAAACCTTGCGTTCTCTGAGGCCGGCACAGAGAAGTTCGTGCTGACAGAGCGTGACGGCAGGAAAATCCTTGTCTATGCCTCTGATTCCAGCGTGACGCGGCGTTTTTATGACGAGGAACTGCGCCTTGAGCGCGAGGAGCACTGGCTCATTCAGGATGCGGACAGCGCGGAGCTGATAAAATCCGTTGAGGTGGAGTATGCGCCGGACGGCGCTCTTGCGTCCAGGGCTGTGCGGGAGGGCGGAAGTCTGGAAATCGCCATGTATGATGATGACGGCCTTGTTCTGGAAAAAAAGGTCTATGAGGTTTCCGGCGATGACATGAGAATCGCTTCTGAGACGCGCCGGGTTTATAATCAGCAGAAAAAAGTCGCGTCCGAGGTTCTGCTGGACTATCATTACAAGGATTCTGATTTTTCTGCTCTGGATTTTACTTATGAGCAGCGTTATGATTATGAGTACAATGACGGCGATGTTCCGCCTGATTTTGATTATTATGAGGACGGTGTGCTCAGAATGCGCAACAGATATTCGCCGGACAAAGGCTCGTACACAAGCCAGATTTTTTTTGACGAGCACAATTCCGTGCGGACTTACTATGAGAGCGATGTGCGTGTGCGCGAGGTGTTTTTTATGGACGGCGTGGTAATCAGGGAGAGGATTTATGACCAGAAAAAATAGTGGCACTCATCGCAGAAAAAAAGGATTGCCCGCCGGATTCTCATCGCTCATCTGGATTTTTTTTGTGTCCAGACGGTTCGCCCGCGTTGACGCCAAAGGCCGCTCCGCCGCCACATCCGTTCTTGCGACGCTCGGCATTGCGTTCGGAGTGACCGCCCTGATTGTTGTGATGAGCATAATGAACGGATTTCAGATGAGTTTCATAGACTCAATCCTGGAGATTTCCTCCTATCATCTGCGGGTCAGTCTGGACGGCTCTGACGCAGGCGCGGATGATTTTCTGCGCGTCTGTGCGGATGACAATCGCATAAGTTATGTCACCGCGTTTTATGAGGCGCAGGCCCTGATGACCGGCGGTTACGGCGGCGAGGGCGCGGTGATAATCCGGGCAGTCGATCCGCTTGTCTATGCGCAGGATGAGGGCTTCAGAAAGGAGCTGGCAATCATCGCGGGAAGTTTCTCTCTTGCGGACGCGGACAGCGTTGTGATAGGAAACGCTCTCGCATCCAGCCTTGATGTGGGTGTCGGCGACGAGGTCTATCTGCTTGTGATGAGCGGCGGTCAGGATGTGGAGCTTTTTTCCGAGGACAGGGTGCTAAAAGTCTCGGGGATTTATACCAGCGGCTACCGGGATATAAACTCATCGTACTGCTTTGTGAATTTTCAGGCGGCAGATGCGTATTTTGGCAAGGACGCGAAGATGGTCTGGGGAATCAAGCTCAGGAATTACAATCACGATGCGTCTGTGTGCCAGAGCCTCAGGCGGGCGTTCCCGGACGCGGATGTCTCTGCCTGGCGCGACTACAACAAAAGTTTTTACGGCGTTCTTCGCATGGAGAAAAATCTTCTTCTTCTGATTGTCGCGCTGATTTTTGTGGTTGTCGCAATAAACATATACAACGGAATGCGGCGGCTTGTCTTTGAGCGGCAGAGCGAGATTTCCGTGCTTTCGGCTCTTGGCGCGACCAAGGCTGAGGTCAAACTGATTTTCATTGCCAAAGGTCTTCTGATGGGCGTAATCGGTGCGATTTCAGGGCTTGCGCTCGGTCTTCTTATCAGTTATAACACTGACATTGTGTTCAAGGCGATGTCATCAGTCCTTTATTTTTTCCAGTATGCGCTGACGGCGGTCACAAATCCCGGGAATTTGAGATATGTGCGCATGAATTCTTCCTACAGCCTGTACGCCAGCATTCCGGCAAGAATTTTCGGCGGCGAGGTGGCGGGAATCGCGTTGTTCGGCGCGCTGTCGCCTTTTGTCGCGGCATGGAGCGCGAGCAGGAATATCCTCAGAATGAGCGTTGCGGAGGTCCTTCACAATGAGTAGCATTGTTTCTGTCACGAATCTTGAGAAAACTTACGCAAGCGGCAGCGAGACGCTCACCGTCCTGCATGAGCTGAACCTTGAAGTGGATGCGGGCAGCAAAGTCGCGGTTGTGGGTGAGAGCGGCAGCGGAAAAAGCACGCTGCTGAACATAATCGGCGGGATTGACAAGCCGACTTCCGGCTCGGTAATCGCAGGAAAATGGGATGTTGGCGCGCTGTCCGAATCCGACCTTGCGGAATACCGCTCGCATTTTATCGGACTGATTTTCCAGTTCCATTATCTGCTCAAGGATTTTACCGCTCTTGAGAATGTTTGCATGCCCGCTCTGATTGCGGGAAAAAATCGCAGGAAAACCCAGGAGATTGCCAGAAGCCTTCTGGAGGATGTTGGCGTGGCAGACCGCATGAGCCATCTTCCCTCGCAGCTTTCTGGCGGAGAGCGTCAGCGTGTGGCAGTCGCGCGCGCTCTAATCAACAGCCCGGAGCTGATTCTTGCGGACGAGCCGACCGGAAACCTTGACCCGGCGAACGCGGAGAAAATCGGCGGACTTCTTTTCTCGATGGCGGAAAAATACAAAAAAACTCTGATTCTTGTGACCCATGACCTGCGCCTTGCCGAGCAAGCGGATTTTCAGCGCCGTATTGTGGAGGGAAAACTGCAATGACGTTATGCGCCTCGCTGCTTTTTGCAAGAAGCCTTGTTTTCCCACGCGCGGACAGAAAATCCCCGGCCAGAAGAAGCCTTTTCGGCGCGATGCTTTGCATAGGACTCAGCATTGTGCCGCTGATCGTCGTGGTGTCCGTCGCCAACGGCATGATTGAGGGCATGACAAGCAGGATAATCGGACTTTCTTCCGGGCACTTGCAGGCTTATGTCGCCCCATCAATTCCGGAAGTTGCATCCGCAGGCAATTTCAGCGATTATGCGGACGGTCTCCTTGAGATTGACGGAATAACGCAGGTCTATCCGCAGGTGGAGCTGTCTGCGCTCGCGGTGGGGAAATCCGCAAGGTCAGGCATAGAAATCCGTGCCATGCAGCGCGATGTTTTTGCAAGAAATCCGGCGTTCAGGATCTTTTTTTCTGTGCGGGAAGGCTCGCTGGACGATTTTAGCTCCGGGGACGGCAGCTCACGTGCCGCGGTAATCGGGCAGAAACTTGCCGCAGACCTTGACCTTCATGCCGGGGATGATTTCAGGATTATCTCGACCAGACGGCTGAACGGCAAAATCTCGCCGCGTCTGACCACGTTCAGGGTGTGCGCGGTCATAACATCAGGCTATCAAGAGCTTGACCAGTTCTGGGTTTTCATCCCGATTGAGACCGCCTATTCCGCGCTCTCGCTTGAGTCCGCGTCCTACGGAATTCTTGTGGACACAGAGGACGCTTTCTCCGCAACGCTTCCGCGCCTTCAGTTTGAGGCCCGCGGATATTTCGGCCGCTATGCGAACGTCTACCGCTGGGATGAGATTCATTCCGCGCAGTTCGAGAATTTCTCTTCCACAAAAGTGATGCTCGTGCTCGTCATGCTTCTGATTGTTCTTGTGGCATCGGTGAATATATCGTCCGCAATCATAATGCTTGTGATGGAACGGCGCAGGGAAATCGCAATTTTAAAAAGCATCGGCGCAAGCCCAAGGGGTGTCACGCTGTCTTTTCTGATTGCCGCGCTTGCGTGCGCTTGTGGCGGGATTGTTCTCGCGCTTCCGCTCGGGCTGATTCTTTCTGTGAACGCCGACAGGATAATCCGCTTTATTGAGGCCGCGGCGAATTTCCTGCTGCATTTTTTCAGCGCGAAGGAGATAACCCTGCTGGACCCGGCCTACTATCTTTCCGAGATTCCGGTGGATTTACCATCGGGGCAGATTATCCTCATTGTGATTGCCACGCTGGTGCTCTCGCTGATTGTCTCGTATATTCCCGCAAAACGTGCAGGGCGCGAGAAACCGATGGAAATTCTGCGCGCTTTGTGATAAATTTACTCCAGGCGAAAAACAATGCGAAAGAAATTATCGGGATTTTCCGATAATAAAACTGCGGAAGTCCAGACTGCCGCAAAACAGAAAATTTGAGAGAATCGCGAATGAAAAATCTTTCTCCTAGAGCAAAGCAAATCCTTTCACTTATAGCCCAGGACGAGGCGCGCAAATTCGGAAGCCTGCAAATTCTGCCGGAGCATGTGATTCTTGGCATGCTGGATATGGCGGACGGTGTCGGCGTCAAAGTGATTGAGAAACTTGGCCTTGACCCTGAGGATTTGAGGCACAAACTGGAGCTTTTTTTCTCCTCGGACAATAATTCTCCCACTCTGGATGACATCCCGAAAAGCAGACGTTACCGCACGCTCGTTGACCTTGCGGACATTGAGTCAGCCGCGCTTCACAACAATTACGTTGGAACTGAGCATCTTCTGCTTGCGGCGGTGCGCGAGGAGAACAGCCTTGTCGCCAATTTTTTCGCACAGGCGAATTTCTCAATCACCGACATACGTCTGATGGTCATGGAGCTGCAGGGTGAGAACAAGTCCTCGGTGAACAATCCGGCGGTCGGCTCGATTGTGGACAGCGTGTTCAGAAGCCTTCTTGGTGATGATTTTGCGGACGGCCTTTTCACTGCGCTGGACGGCAAAAAATCATCCGCACCGCAGGAGCCTGAGAAACCGGCGTTCAGTCAGCCACAGCAGCCAAGGCAGTCATTCCTCTCTGAGTACAGCCGGGATCTCACACGTGCCGCCGTGGAGTCCAAGGATGACCCAGTTGTAGGGCGCGATAAAGAAATCCGCCGCGTGATTCAGATTCTCTGCCGCAGGACAAAAAACAATCCTGTGCTGACCGGTGAGCCGGGCGTCGGAAAAACCGCGATTGTGGAGGGCTTGGCACAGCGAATCGCATCCGGGGATGTTCCGTCTGACCTTGTGAGAAAGCGGATTCTCTCGCTTGACCTTGCCGCAATGGTCGCGGGCACAAAATACCGCGGTGAATTCGAGGAGCGCATGAAAAAAATGATGCGTGAGCTTCAGGAGGACAGGAACATCATCCTTTTCATTGACGAGCTTCACACAATCATCGGGGCGGGCGGTCCTGAGGGAACGATGGACGCGTCAAATATCCTCAAGCCCGCGCTTTCCCGCGGAGAAATCCAGATAATCGGCGCGACCACCACAAAAGAATTCCGCAGGCACATCGAGAAGGACCTTGCGTTGGAGAGGCGTTTTCAGGTTGTCAAGGTTGACGAGCCTGATGACCACGAGACCGAGGAGATTCTCAAAGGAATCAAGTCAAAATATGAGGATTTTCACCGCGTGGTTTATGATGATGACGTGATTCCGGCAATCGTGAAGCTTTCCAGACGTTATATTCCCGAGAAAGTCCTGCCTGACAAGGCGATTGACATTCTTGACGAGGCGGGGGCATCCAAAAAAATCCAGGAGGAGGAAATCCCCTCTGATTTTATGGAGCTTGAGCGCGGGCTTCAGCGGCTCAAAGAGGAGCGCAACGAGCTTCTGAAAAGCCAGAATTACGAGAGCGCGTCCGTTGTGCGCGACAAGGTGATGAGGCTGCGCCGCCAGCTTGATATGTACAGCGATATGTGGCAGAAAAACGTGTTCACAAAGAAAAAGCGCGTCTCTGTCGCCGATATTGAGCGCATAATAAGCGAGATGACCGGCATTCCGGTGGAGCGACTGACTTCCTCGGAGGCAGAGCGGATAATCCGCATGGAAAGCGAGCTTCACAACACCGTGATTGGCCAGGACAACGCTGTGAGCGTGATTTCCGGGGCAATCCGCAGGGCAAGGGCGGGAATATCATCGCCAAAGCATCCGGTTGGTTCATTCATCTTCCTTGGGCCGACCGGCGTTGGAAAGACGCAGCTTGCCAAGGCTCTTGCGAAATATCTTTTTGGTAGCGAGGACTCTCTGATTCGCATTGATATGTCGGATTTTATGGAGAAGCACACCGCAAGCCGTCTTGTGGGCGCGCCTCCCGGATATGTTGGCTATGAGGAGGGCGGAGTGCTCACAGAGAAAGTGCGCCGCAATCCTTATTCGGTTGTGCTTCTTGATGAGATTGAGAAAGCCCATCCCGATATTTTCAACCTGCTCCTTCAGCTTCTGGAGGAGGGCGAGCTGAGCGACAACCTCGGGCACACCGTGAACTTCCGCAACACCGTCGTGATTATGACCAGCAACGCGGGTGCACGGCAGATTACTAACGAGGGACGCGTTGGGTTCGGCACGGAGGAGGCAGTCCTCTCATACAGCGAGATTAAGGCTGGCGCGATGAACGAGGTCAAGAAACTGCTCAGCCCGGAGCTTATAAACCGGATTGACGACATAATCGTGTTCGATGCTCTTTCCAAGGCCGAGGTGTCAAAAATCCTTGAGATTCAGCTCAAAGAGCTTGAGGAGCGGCTCAAAGAGAAAGGCCTCTCGCTGGATGTAAAGCCCAAGGCAAAGGAATATCTTGTGGAGAACGGATATAATCCCGCGATGGGCGCGCGTCCGATGCGCCGTCTCATAAGAAAGGAAGTTGAGGACCCTCTTGCGATGGAGATTCTTTCTGCGCGTCTCACAAAAAAATCGGTGGTGTGCATAGAATCCGCGAAGGGCGGTCTTAAAATCAAAATAAAGAATCCTGAGGCGGATGACAAAGTGCCGCAGGATTATTCAGGACACATAAAATGCGACGTGCTTTAATTTCTGTTTTTATTCTTGTGGCCGCGGTCTGTGCGGTTTTCGGCGAGGCAAAAAAAATCCGCGTGGGCATTCTGAACGGCCCCAGCTGCGTGCCTGTTGTGCAGATGCTGGAAAAATCATCCTACTGCGATTTCTCGCAGTACGCCGACCCTCAGGCTCTTCTGCCAAAGCTTCTGAAAAAGGAGATTGACTGCGGATTTCTTCCCGCGAATGTTGCCGCAAAGGTCTACAACTCGGCGTCAAAATCGGTTGTGCTTTGCGTCGTGACGGGAAACGGCAACCTAAAGCTCATCACGACCGACAGGACGCTCAGGCAGCTCAATGATTTGCGCGGAAAGACTTTGTATGTGGCGGGGCAGGGCGCGACCCCGGATTATATCACGCGCTATCTGCTTTCCCAGAACGATATTCCGGCGGATTCCTCCGGCGGGGTGACGCTCTCATTTTCCGTGCCCACCGCGCAGATTGCCGCGCAGCTCATCTCTTCCAAGATTGATTACGCGGTTGTTCCCGAGCCGTTCGCGACAATCGCGGCAGAGAAATCAAAGGATGTGATTGCCGCCATTGACTTGCAGAGCGAATTCAAGCTGCTCAACGGAGAGAATGCGGATTTTCCGCTCACAGTGCTTGTCGTCCGCCGTGAATTCGCCCGGGACAATCAGAAAATCCTTGAGAAATTCCTTGCAGATTATAAAAAATCTTTTGAGTGGACTGTCTCACATCCGGTGCAGGCTGGAAATCTCTGCGAGAAGCATAGCCTTGGTCTTGCGGCAGACATTGTTGCCAAGGCAATCCCCGCTTCAAATTATGTCTGCGTAAGCGCAGAGGACGCGCGCACGGACGTTGAGAAGTTCCTTGGAATCCTCCTTGATTTCTCGCCCGAGTCCATCGGAGGTGCGCTCCCTGAGCAAGACTTCTACTATGGCAAGACAAATCCTTAGGTGGATTGCCGCGGTCCTTCTTCTGATTCTTGTCTGGTTTGCGGCATCAAAGATAATCGCGGCTCCGCTCATCCTGCCTTCCCCGTCCGCTGTTTTTATGCGGCTCTGCGCAATCATCACAACACCGCGTTTCTGGCAGAATTTCTCGCTGACTTTCCTGCGCGTAATCGCGGGATTCCTGCTCTCTGTCTTTCTGGGAACGGTTCTCGGGCTTTTGTGCGCTGATTTTCCGGCCCTGCGTCCTTTTATTCAGCTTCCGGTCTCAATAATCCGCTCAACTCCGGTCATCGCCGTGATTCTTGTCGCGCTGTTCTGGTTCCGCTCCGGGACAGTCCCGGTTTTTGTTTCCTTGCTGATGACGCTTCCCGTGATGACATCCGATGCCGAGAAAGGATTTTTCAAAAGCCCTGCGAATCAGGAGATGCTTTTTAAGGCGCAGTGCGTGTGTTTTTCCGGGTGGAGCGCGTTCAGGCACATCCGCTTCCGTGCCGCGCTGCCTTTCCTGCGCTCGGGCGCGCAGTCGGTTTTTGGACTGAGCTGGAAAGTCGTTGTGGCGGGCGAGGTGCTGAGCCTTCCGCGTTTTGGGGCGGGAAGCCTTCTGCAACAGGCGCAGGTGCATCTGGAGAGCGCGGACGTGCTCGCGCTGACTGCAATCCTTGTGGTTGTGAGCATAATTCTTGAAAAATTGGTGAGAATCATAATATAATGAAGAAGAGTGACGGAGCTGTTATGATAAAAGAATTCCTTCCGTATGATATTGTCAGGAACAATGCGCTCAAACTTGCGCACAGAATCTTCTCTGACGGTTTTATTCCCGATGTGATTTACTGCTCGCTTCGTGGCGGCGCGTACATGGCGAACGTCATCAGCGAGTACTTCAAGATAATCGCGAGGAAAAACGGACTTCATCCCGCTCTTTACGCCGGGGTGGTCGCACGCTCATATTCAGATGTTGCGCAGCACACAAAAGTTTTTATTGACGGCTGGACTTATCCGCCAGAGAACCTGCGCCCGGGAGACAAAATCCTTCTGGTCGATGATATTTTTGACTCCGGCAGGACAATCAACAGTCTTACCGAGGTTCTGATGAACACGCGCGGCATTCCGCGTGAGGACATCAAGGTTGTCGTCCATGATTATAAATTTTTCTCTTATTATGAGCAGCAGCTTCCCGTCCAGCCTGATTATTATTGCCGTAAATTTGAAATCAAAAGCCCGGAGGAGAACCGCTGGATTCATTACATGAGCCACGAGCTTGTGGGGCTTACGGATGATGAGCTGCAGAAATATTACTATGATTCTGACCCGAAACTGAAAGATGTTCTTGGGGATATTCTGGGGAAATCCCTTGGGAACAGCTGACAAAATGACATTAAAACGACTTTTATTCACGATTTCAGGCGCGCTCTTTTTTCTCACCGCAGTTTTCGCGGAGATTGCGGTAATCAGTCCGTCTGAAGGTGTCTGGGCGAACAAGCAGATGCTTGTGCTGGACAGCGCGGCCGGCAGCGGAGACTATTATTATTCGATTGACGGCTCTGACCCGCAGGTTTTCGGCTTCGCATACGACGGCCCTGTTCTTCTGGATGTAACAGGCGATGTCCGTGTCCGCATTGCAAGAATCAGTAAGGACGGCCCGGCAGAGTCGGTGCAGGTGGACTACACCGTAGAGCCGGACAATGCCTCCGGCACAGATTACAGGGGATTTGTCTCCGTTTTTTACGAAAGCGGAATTCTGAACTACAGCTCCGGCTCTAAGATTCACATTCCGTCATCACTGGTGTACAGCCTTGGCTCAGAGCCTTATTCTTTCATTCCCGGCCAGACAATCAGCCTTTCCGCGCACAACGTGCTCTCGCGCTATGTTCCGTGCGTTGTTTTTGATTCCGTGCGCGATGTCAGATACCGTTTTATAATCCGCACCCTGCCGCATGGCGCAGGCTCGTCCGCTTTCCGCGAGGTGCCGTTCACGGTGACGGACTGGGACACAATCGATTTCATAGACCAGAATATGCTCTATAAAATAGACTCGGAATTCTGGGGATTGCCCAGCCAGAGCCGGACGCTTGACCGCTCTAAAAGCCACATGATTTTCTGGCAGCCGCTTGAGCATTCCGCAGATAACTCCGTGGAATTTTTTGTGCTTCCGCCGAAGCCGCGGGTCATCAGAAATCAGTTTGATGACGGGAGCGTGACTTTTTCTGTTCACGGCGACGACTCCTACACGCTGAGCGTGTACTCCAAGGAGGCGGGGGGCTATCAGGAGCAGTTTGCTTCTGTCGGCGCGGATGTTTTTTACGGCGACCGCATTTCCGAGAGCGTGACAATCGGCGTGTTCGCGGACTCAGTTTATCAGGGGAAAATCACGACGAAAATCGAGATTGACAAGAAGCCGCCTGCTCAGCCCGAGATAGTGGCCAGCGCGCGCGCCTTTTATTCACGGGATTCTGTGCGCGTGGACGTGTCTTCCGCCAAGGACTGCGAGCTTTACGTGGCTTTGAGCCAGCCGTATTCAATAAACCGCTCGGACGAGGTCTATTCCGCCGACAGCAGTTTTCTGCGTGATATTCCGGCCGGAGAATTCCGCAGGGCAAAGTCGGACTCGTTCAGCATCACATGGAATCCGCGGGCCAATTCGCCGGTGTATTACAAACTGCGGGCATACGCCAAGTGCGGGAACAACACAAGCCTTGTCTCCGAATACAGCGTGATAATCGACCAGTCAAGCTATTATTTTGATGCCGGCGCAGACGGCAGCATTGCAGAGGGGACGGCTCTCCATCCGTTCACAGATTTTGAGCAGTGCCAGGAGCTTCTCTCGTCCGTCCGGTCAGTCCATCTGCGTGTGAAAGGTGAGATGCGGATTGACCGCCAGTATTCTTTCCAGTCAAATCTCCAGATTGAGAATGACGGCGAGGCGGTCATTGTGTTCGGCCCGGAAGGAAGCCTTGCGGCGCGGGGCGGTGTCCTTGAGATTTCTGACTGCCGGATTCAGAATTCGGCGGACAGCAGAATCACCACGATAATCCCGCTCATAAAGCTTGAGAACGCGGTCTGCAATCTGGCGAACTGCGAGATTTCGTTTGAGGCTGCCAGAAACGGCACGGTGATAGACTCGTACAACTCAATCCTCACGCTCTCCGGTGTGATTGCCTCCGCCAGCGCGTCATCCTATGCGGCTCTCATTTCCGGCGTGAAATCCCGGATTAAAATGACTGACTGCGTGGCCGCGGTCTTTGCGGACACTGCCGTCGTAATATCGGCATCTGACGGAACGCTTGAGGCTGTGGGCAACGCTTTTTCTGTGACCGGACGCACCGGTCGGATTGCCGAGCTTTTCGGTGTGCGCGCAAAAATCACTTCCGGGAAATTCAGGGGCAGCCTTCGGGACAATTCTGCGGGCGGGGCGGTCTTCGCGGGCAAAAACACGGTTTTGTATCAGGATGATAATGAGAGCCTCGGATTCTGATTCATTTTCGCCGAAAACTCTTGCGGTGGGTTTTGATGAGGCGGGCAGAGGCCCGCTCGCAGGGCCTGTCTGTGCCGCAGCCGTCATCCTCCCGGATGATTTTCCCGTTGATATTCTCAATGACTCAAAGAAACTTTCCGAGAAAAAACGGATTTTTGCGGAGGACATCATAAAACAACGCTCGTGCTGGGCAGTCGCGCTTGTGGAGCATGACGAGATTGACAGGATAAACATCCTGCGGGCGACCATGCTTGCGATGCGCCGCGCTTTCCTTGATTTGCAGAAGATTATCCCGGCGTGGCTTGAGCGCACAGGTTACGGGCCTGCGGTATTGCAGGGAATTGTGGACGGCAACCGCTGCCCTGAAATTGGGATTGAGTGCCGCTGTGAGCCTAAGGCGGACGGAAAATATCCGCAGGTGATGGCCGCAAGCATCCTCGCAAAAACCTGCCGCGACCGAATCATGCTGGAGATGGATGAAAAATATCCCGCTTACGGCTACGCAAGGCATAAAGGCTACCCGACCGCGGAGCACAGAGAAATCTGCCGCAGGCTTGGGCCGTCGCCAATCCAGCGGCTCACGTTCAGATATTAGTCTTCTGAGGAAGTGGCCGGAAAATCCGCATTGTTGTCATCGCTCTGATTCTCGCGCTTGCTGACAATGTGGATTACCTTGCCTGTCTTTTTGACGCTGTTGTCATACGCCCGACCCTCGCGGGGGTTCTCGCCTTTGACGCGGTACATTTTCCTATCATCATACCTTGGATTGCCGTACTTCGCCTCTTTCGCGGCTTTTTTTTCCCTTGCTGCCCGCATCCGCTCGCGCCGGTTCTTGTCAACAAAATTCAGCGAGCGTTCCATTCCTTGCAGGAATTTCTGCATGTCATCGGCAAAAATCGCAATCTGATGACGGTCAGGCTCCATTCCGTCACGGCTCTTGCTCTCGACAATTTGCAGGAACACATCGCCAGTCCTGTTCTCTTTTACGTTGAAAAAATACGACCTGTTGTCCAGAAAAACCTCTGTGGTAAAAAGCTCGCCACGCGCTCCCATAAAAATCTCCTTGGGAGGCACGAACAAAAGGCCTTCCCTGATTGTGTAGTGAATTACTGTGATGATAGCAGAAATGCGCCGCTTAATCAAGGTTCGCCCGGATGGTGCGTTTTTGCAAGGCGATTTTCTGGCGGGATGCGCGGGGAGTCGGATTTCCTGCATAAAATCAGAAAAATGTATCTTCACATCGGACGGTATTGAAAGTGCCGGCTGGAGGCATCTGATGATTGCGCAGGGCTTGAGCAAAATTGCTCTTGCTCGGGCAAAGCCGCCTCTGGGGATAAAATGTTGACGGGATATACTTTTTGCATTATAGTTGTGATATTAAAGGCATCCATTGTTCGGCACGGATCTTGGTTCAAGAGCGTATACCGGATGGCGAACAGAAACTTTCCGGGGAGCGGCAGATTCGGTCGGTCTCCAATGGAGAGGGTGTCTTTAAATGACTTGTCTGAAAAATAAAGTTTGGATGTTCAGGTGACTCTGGAAATCTAGGTGAACA
>JAFLSQ010000025.1:31235-31490 GCA_022510865.1 Treponema sp. | reverse complement strand
CTAAGTCGAGCTCCCTTTTCTTTCCGTCTTCTTTTATGTATCCAGAGAGCTTCGTGATTTTCCATGTTCCGCTCAAATCCTCGCCGTCATCAAGGACTTCGTACAGGTCATCCCATGAGCTTTTTGAATCATCCTTTTTTGAGTCATCTTTTGAGTTGTCTTTTGAATCATCCTGTGAACTTTGCGAGCTGCCTGCATCCTGCGCACAGGAAGCAGCGCCAAATACCAATGCCACCGCCAAAGCAAGCATTCCGA
>JAFLSQ010000025.1:0-31212 GCA_022510865.1 Treponema sp. | reverse complement strand
TATTAACTCCTTGTCCAAATATAGACAGAATCGATTTTACCCCCCCCCCCCCCCAGTTTTGTCAAGTAGTTTTGCCCAAAAATCGCACATTTTCTGCGGATTTTTTTTACGTCCGCTCGTCAAACATGAAGCTTCCGGCTTAACCAAGCGGATTTTCATGCCAAGCCTTAAAATCCGCACGGATAGAAACTGCCTGCCCGGCACGGTCTTAAAAATCCGCCTGAATCTGAAAAAATCCGGCGTTTTCAGGCAGTTTTTGCGCTGGAAAAACATTTCGTTGACGAAACCGCTTATTTTTACTAGAATGTATTACCTTATATCAGAAAAAAATTGGAGAAATAAAATGGGTACAATTGGTGTTGTTCTTTTGATTGCGTTTATTATTGTTTGCGTCCTGCTGGTTCTGCTGGTTCTTGTTCAGGACGACGGCGAGAACGGCATGGGCGGACTGCTCGGCGGGCGCGGAACTGCGGCGTTCGGCTCTCATTCTGCGAACGTCCTTACAAAGACAACTTTTGTATTGGTCATCCTGTTTTTTGCTTTCGCGATTCTTCTTGCGCTCGTTAATAAAAAGCCCCGTGTCCAGAGGGATTTGCTCCCCGGAAGTTCGGTGGAGACTTCATCAGAAAGCGAGAGCGCGTCTGCCGGAGAGTGGTGGACTGGCTCACAGGAAACGGATTCGGAGACTGAGGAGGAGCAGACGGACTTTGACGCGGAGTACGAGGAAGCGGAAGAGCCTGACGCTGAATAAAATATGATTCTTGATTTGCTTACGTGCAGTCAGATTAAAATCGGTCTTGAGAGCACAGAGAAAGAGGAGTGCTTCGCGGAGCTTCTTGAGCCGCTTGTCGCAAGATTTCCGCAGTTGAAGCGCGGTCAGGCGATGGACGCGCTTATCAGACGCGAGGAGCTTAAAAGCACCGCGATTTTTCCCGCTGTCGCCGTTCCTCACGCTGTAGTGCACGAGCATCTTGATGTTCCCGCAATCGCGCTTGGAATCAGCCGGGACGGGATTGAATTTGAGGCCGAGAATCCCGGTGAGAAAAATCCTGTCGTAAAACTTATTTTTGAGATTTTTTTTGATGAGGGCGATGCCCACAAACATCTTCAGGTCCTGAGGGATATTCTGCAACTGCTTAAGCATGAGGATTTTCTGAACGAGGTTTTAAAGGCGAGCACTCCTCAGCAAGTGCTTGATATTATCAGATTTTTTGAGGAATGAGTATGAGCGAACCGAATCAGGAATTGGAGGCGTTGAGGCATCTTCTGGAGATTGAGAAACAGGCTTCTGTGCTTGTGGATTCTGCGGAGGCTGAGGCCGAGAAAATCATGTCCAAAAGTCATGCGGATTACAACGCCGAGTATAAATCAAAAGCGGACGCTCTGGCCGCGCAGCTGGACGCGGAATTCAAAAAGAACAACGAGAAAATCATCCAGAAGCACAAGGATGCACTGGAGGATTACAAAAAGGAATTCGCCGCACGCCCGCTGAATAAAAAAGCTCTGTTCGATGTTCTTGACAAGCTGGTTCTTGCATAACTGGAGGCATGGATGGATAAGAATGCTGCCGGGGCTTATGTCTATGCGAAAGCGAGCGGAATTATCGGGAAGTCTTTTGTGGGAGACCGCGCCAGAATCCTTTTTGAGCAGAAAAACTTGCAGGATTTGTGGTCGCTGCTTTTCAAAAGCCACCCCCCGATGATTCCCGAGACCCTGCTTGCCAGGCAGATTGAGGTTGAGGCGCTGCGCAGGTTTGTCAATCAGTATGCGGATTTCATAAACGCCTACGATAATCCCGACCCGATTCTTATTGACCAGCTTTATATTTACGAGGCGGAGAACCTCAAGGAGATTGCCGCCGCGCTCTGCAATGGCGAGGAGGATTGCCCCGCTGTCGTGGATTTGGGGCGTTTTGCCCAGATTGATTATTCGGCGTGGCCGGACATCAAGGCGATGACGAAAGGCTCGATTTTCTCGTGGTATAATTTTGTGCCGGGCGCGGACGAGCGTCAGAAAATGGAAGCCAAAGTCGATATGCAGGTAATCACGCATCTCTGGCAGTCGCTGGAAAAGGAGCGCGGTGAGAATTATCAGGTTCTGAATCAGATTTATGCGAGCGAGTACGAGGTGAAGAACATAATCTGGGCGCTGCGGCTCAAACTTTTTTACGACATGGATGTGAATCAGATTAAAGACAACCTGATTCATGTGACGCCCGAGGTTTCTGCCGCTGACCCGCTTGCAGGCCCCGCCCTAAAAATCCTTGATTTTCCGACTGATGATTTTGATGCCTGGACCGGCTGGAAATACAGCTCGCTTTTGAATCCGCACACGGACGGGCTTGTCTGGCAGATTGACCCGGTCTGGATGGAGCAGAGAAGCCGAGTTGAGCTGGAAAAACTTGCATTTAAACTGTTTCACCAGTACCCTATGAGTGTGTGCTCGCTTGTGGCGTGGTACAAAATAAAGCATTTTGAGCTTGGCTGCGTCAGGACTGCCGTTGAAAGTCTGCGGCTGAATATAAATTCCTTTGAGGCAATGGACGCTGTGGGAATCACTGCGGCGGGAGGTGATGATAATGGCTAGAACTGCCGAAATGAAGTTTCTTGAGCTGATAGTTCTGAAAGATGATATTTCCCCAGTCGTGGAGTACATTGGGAAGAAAAGGAATTTTCAGTTTGTGACAAAACGCAATGCGAGTGCCTCCGCCTCAAAATCAAAAGGGGATTCAGATTTAAAGAATTTCTCTGCTGATGCGGAGCTTTTCTCTGAGCTGAAAAGCGCGTGCCTTGAGCTGCAGCTTGATACATCAGAGATAAAACTGGAGGAATGCTCGTCCCCGAATGACGCTGAGCGCGCGGAAGCCTCTCACATCATCTCCGCGTTCAGGGATTTGAAGGCCCGCAACGAGTCCGCGAACGAGGATTTTGTGCGCATTACCGATGCCCGCAAGGAAGCCCTTTCGTTCGCGAACCTGAATGTTCCGTATTCTGATTTGGAGCACCTCTCGTTTCTTTCCATGAAAATCGGGCGGATAGTCCCCTCAAATTTTGATGTTATCCGTGATTCTTTGAGCGGAGTCGCCGAGGTCATCGCGCTGGGAGATGACAAATCCCGCATTCTCATCGCATCGTCAAAAAAGGCGCGTTTTGCCGTTGACACCGAGCTTAAAAAGTACGGATTCACGCCGGTCGAGATTCCGGAGAATTTCACCGGCATTCCCGCGGATGTTCTGGAGGGGCTGAACAAGGAGCTTTCCGAGACCCGGGAGAGGCTTGACGAGCTTGTGGTTCAGCGAATGAATTTCATAGACACGCACAAGGACAAACTGCTCAGGCTGCTCGGAGATTTCTCTCTCTCTGTCCAGGTGGATGTTGTGGCGCAGTCGCTTGAGTCCACGGAGCTGGTCTACCGAATCACCGGCTGGATTCACACGGCCGATATTCCCGCTTATATGAAAGATTTGGATGCGCTTACAGAAGGCCGCATTGTAATCCGCCAGTATGATGTCCATGAGGTGATGGACGTGATGAGCGGAAAAGAGCAGGTGCCCGTGAAACTTCACCACGGACGCTTCGTGAAAAGTTTTGAGCGCATGGTGTTCTCTTATGGCGCGCCGATTTACGGCACAATCGATCCGACACCTTTCGTCGCGATTTTCTTCACGGTTCTTTTCGGCATAATGTTCGCGGATTTAGGGCAGGGACTCGCGTTCGTTCTCCTTGGGGTTCTCATGGCGCAGAATGTGGTGAAAGTGGGCAACTGGAACAAGTTCGCTCCGATTTTCATTGCGATTGGACTGTCAAGCTCCATAATGGGGCTTCTGACCGGGGAATTTTTTGGCACTGAGCGCGTTCTGGAGCCGTTCGCGCACTGGGTCACGGGGCTTTTCGGAACTCCACGCGCTCCAATCCTGCATCTTATGCCGTCTGATGATCCGAAGTCCATTTATGTGATGTTCGGGGTTTTCGGGGTGGCCGTGGCAATCGGTTTTGTAATCAACACCTGCGGGCTTGCAATCAACATCATCAATAATTTTATCCGCAAGAATTACGCTCACGCGCTGTTCGGGAAAAACGGGCTTGCGGGCGCGGTGTTTTTCTGGTATGTGGTTGCGCTTGTGCTGCGGATTGTCCTTGTGCACCACAAAATTGCGGTCTATGACATCGTGATTATCTGCGTCGCGCTGTTTTTTGCGGCGTTTGCCTCGCCGTTCGAGCGGGCGATGAGCAAGGAGAAACCGATTTTTGAGAACGGATTCGGCGCGTACATCATCTCTAGCGTCGTTGAGCTGATTGAGGTGTTCTCCGGGTATCTTTCCAACACGGTCAGTTTTGTGCGCGTGGGGGCGTTCGCGCTTTCTCATGCGGTCTTGAATTTCACTATCCTGACGCTCACGAATATGTGCGGCGGTGTGGCTTCTCCGGGCGGAATTATCGTCCTGATTCTGGGGAACGTTCTGATAATCGTCCTTGAAGGAATGATTGTTGCCATTCAGGTAATCCGTTTGCAGTATTATGAGTTTTTCAGTAAATTTTTCCATGAGAACGGCAAGGAATTCAAGCCGTTTGTTTTTGAGCCAATCAGCGGCAGGTAATGCCGTTAAAAATTGAATTGATATAGAGGTTTTGCTATGAAAAAGAGAATTCTGTCTTTTTTTGCTTTTTTGGGAGCGGGAGCGGCGATGTTCGCTCAGGAAGCGGCGGAGGCTGCCAGTGGCTCTGGTGACGCGCTGAAATATCTTGCGGCCGCAATCGCTGTGGGGCTTGCCTGTATTGCTTCCGGCATGGCAGTCGGAAAAATCGGTTCTGCCGCAATGGGCGCGATGAGCGAGAATCCTGAGCTTTCCGGAAAGGCTCTTCCTTTTGTCGGACTTGCGGAAGGTATTTGTCTTTGGGGAATGCTTGTTGCCGTTCTGATTCTGTTCAGATAATCAGAGCAGACGGATTTTCTGATTGTAAATGAAGTTTTATATAATCGGCGAGCGAGAACTGGTCCTGGCATTCAGGCTCACCGGGATTGAGGGCGCAGTCGCAGAGACCCGCACGGAAGTGCTGGAGGCATTCAATCGTGTAACGTCACGGGGCGGCGCATCGTCCGGTGACGTTCCGCGTGTCCTTATTTTGACCGAGCATGCTGCCAGTCAGATAGAGGACGAGGAGATTGCCTGGCAGAAAACAGGAAATTTTCCTCTCATCGTGGAGATTCCGGGCTTGAACGGACGGCTGGAAGGCAAAAAGTCGTTGTCAGATTCCATCCGCGAGGCAATGGGTGTGCAGGTGTAGAGAAGGTAAGGTGATTTTATGCAGGAATTACGTTCAACTGATGTTCTGGACAAGGAGATTCAGTCAGAGGCCCGAAGAAAGGCTGATAAAATCCTTAAAAAAGCCAGAGAGGACAGCGAGCAGCTTCTGTCCAGCGTTGAGAAAAATATAGAGACGCTCAGAAAAGAGCGGGAAATTCAGAACAATCATAAACTGGAAATTCTGGAGAAAACACAGAAATCTGCGGTTCCGCTGGAAAAATCCCATTTTGAGGTCTCTTACATTCAGGAGAAACTTTCTGAGGGCGTGAACGAATGGCTTGAGACGATGGACGCGCAGAAACGTCTGACGCTTCTGTTCAGAGGCTACAATCACCGAAAAGGTCTGAAAGTCCACGCTTATGTCTATGGTTTTGATTTTAAGACCGCGAAGAAATTCGTGGAGAAGGCCGTTGGCGCGGATCTTTCTTCCTGCGAGGAGACTGTTTTTGGCAAAGTCGTGGTTGAGGAGACGTTCGGGCTTAAAAATCCGGAGGGCGTGATTATTGAGGCAGATGACAGGTCAATCCGCTGCCGCCTGACTATGAGCCGTGTTGTCGGCGACCTTTTTGACACGAACAGGCAGGAACTTGCCGCCGCGCTGCTAGGAGAGTGAGATGATTGAGGGAAAAATAACACGGATTTCCGGACCGATTATTTATGCCGAAGGTCTGGATGGTTGCGGCCTTTACGATGTTGTTGACGTGGGTGAGCAGAGGCTGATTGGTGAGATTATCCGCCAGAATAAAGGGAACGCCACAATTCAGGTCTATGAGGAAGGAACTGGAATGCACGTCGGCGAGAAAGTTGTCTGCACGCAGCGTCCGCTCTCGCTGAGGCTTGGCCCCGGGCTTGTAGGAAATATTTACGATGGAATTCAGCGTCCTCTTGCCGCAATGTATGATTCTTCCGGGGCGTTCCTGCTTCCCGGCGAGCGCACAGAGCCGCTTGACTCAAAGAAAATCTGGCATTTTGACGCCAGCTCTGCGGATGATGGCAGCACGATTTGCGAGGGCACGGCCATCAAACCGGGAATGACGCTCGGAACTGTAAAAGAAAGCGAGTCAATCACAGAGAAAATAATGGTGCCGCCTGATGTCCGTGGGCGCGTCCTAAAAATGTTCAGGGGCACGGGCGACTATACCGTGGATGACGTGATTGCCCTCACCGAGCTTGACGAGGAAATCCGCCTTGCGCATTATTGGCCGGTGCGCCGTCCGCGTCCGTACAGCCAGAAACTGGGTGTCACAGAGCCGCTGATTACCGGCCAGCGCGTGATTGACGTGTTTTTCCCGCTCTCCAAGGGCGGAACTGCCGCAATTCCGGGAGGTTTTGGAACCGGAAAGACGATGACCCAGCATGCCGTGGCAAAATGGTGTGACGCAGATTTGATTGTTTACATCGGCTGCGGTGAGCGCGGAAACGAGATGACCGAAGTTCTGACTGAATTCCCGGAGCTGATTGACCCGCGTACCGGCCGCTCAATCATGGAGCGCACGATTCTGATTGCCAACACATCAAATATGCCGGTTGCCGCCCGCGAGGTTTCGCTTTATTCGGGAATCACTCTTGCGGAATACTTCCGCGATATGGGAATGGCCGTCGCAATCATGGCGGACTCCACATCGCGCTGGGCGGAGGCTCTGCGGGAGCTTTCCGGGCGAATGGAGGAGATGCCCGCGGAGGAGGGATTCCCCGCGTATCTTCCCACAAGACTCGCATCGTTTTATGAGCGTGCCGGCCGGGTAATCAATTTTGAGGGGCAGGAAGGAAGCGTCTCTGTAATCGGGGCGGTCTCTCCGCCGGGCGGCGACTTCTCAGAGCCAGTCACCCAGCATACAAAGCGATTCATCCGCTGTTTCTGGGCGCTTGACCGCGAGCTTGCAAACTCGCGCCATTATCCCGCAATCGGATGGATAGACTCGTACTCTGAGTATGCGGATGAGGTGCGCGAATGGTGGGAGGCTCACAGTCCGCTCTGGTCTCAGCTGCGTCAGAAAGCGCTGGAAATCCTCAAGACAGAGAACCGCTTGCAGCAGATTGTGCGGCTTGTAGGGCCGGACACCCTGCCGAACGCGGACAGGCTTCTTCTTCGTGTGGCAGAGATGATAAAAAACGGTTTCTTGCAGCAGAACGCCTTTGACGATGTGGATATGTACTGCTCCACAGAGAAACAGATTCTTATTCTGGAGCTGATTATCGCCTATTATGAGCGCGCACTCTCATGCGTGAAATCAGGCGCACCGCTTTCTCAGGTGATTTCCCTGCCGGTCTGCGATGAGATTGTGAGAATCAAAATGGTGTATAAAAATGAGGAGCTGGATAAGATTGAGCAGGTCCGCGCCCACATGGATTCCCAGCTGGGTGAGATAGAGCGGGCATTCAAAAGCTGAGGTATTTATGAGAGGAACAGAATACAGGGGAGTCACATCGGTTGACGGGCCGATTGTTGTGCTCAAACGCACAGAGAACGTGTTTTACAACGAGACAGTCTGCGTCCGCGACCGCAACGGCGAGAAGCGCATCGGGAAGATAATCGACATTTCAGAGGATGCGGTTGTCGTCCAGATTTTCGGCAGCACTATCGGGCTGGATTTGGATGCCTCCACGTTTGAGTTTCTGGACGAGCCGTTCGAGCTGCGTGTTGGCGAGGGGCTTCTGGGGCGCGTTTTCAACGGACTTGGCCAGCCTATAGACGGCTACCCGGAAATCATCAGCAGCCAGAAGCGCAACGTCAATGGAAATCCTATGAATCCGTATGCGCGGGTTTATCCGCGTGATTTTATTCAGACGGGAATCTCGTCCATAGACGGGATGAACAGCCTTGTGCGTGGTCAGAAACTCCCGATTTTCTCTGGCAACGGACTTCCTCACAACCGTCTTGCGGCTCAGATTATCCGCCAGGCAAAACTGCGCAACTCAAACGAGCAGTTTGTGATGGTTTTTGCCGGAATGGGAATCAAATATGATGTGGCGAGGTTTTTTGTTGACACGTTCGAGGAATCAGGCGTTCTGTCGAACGTCGTCATGTTCCAGAGCCTTGCCGACGCTCCGTCAATCGAGCGAATCATCACGCCGCGCTGTGCGCTCACCGCCGCGGAGTACCTTGCGTTTGAGAAAGGGATGCACGTTCTTGTCGTGATGACTGACATGACCAACTACTGCGAGGGATTGCGCGAAATCTCCACGACGCGTGGTGAGGTTCCCGGGCGAAAAGGCTATCCGGGCTATCTTTATTCTGACCTTGCGGAACTGTACGAGAGGGCAGGGCGCGTGAAAGGCAGCGAGGGGTCAATCACTCAGATTCCGATTCTTACAATGCCAAGCGATGATATTTCCCACCCGATTCCCGACCTCACGGGGTACATCACGGAAGGGCAGATTGTGCTTGGGCGCGAGCTTGCGCAGAAAGGCGTTTACCCGCCGGTGAGCGCGCTTCCCAGCCTGAGCCGCCTGATGAAAGACGGAATCGGGCCGGAGATGACGCGCGAGGATCACGCGAACGTCTCAAGTCAGCTTTTTGCCGCCTACTCAAAGGTGAAATCCATCAGAAATCTTGCCTCAATCATCGGAGAGGAGGAGCTTTCTTCGCTTGACAGGGCTTACCTCCGCTTTGGCGAGCGTCTTGAGACGGAATTTTTCGGGCAGGACGAGTTTGAGGATCGCACGATTGAGCAGACTCTGGATTTGGCATGGAAAATTCTTGCTGAGATTCCGAAAGAGGAGCTTACGCGAATCAAGCCGGAATTCATCGAAAAATATATGAAGGCGGAATCATAGTGGCAGTCCAGAATATCGCGCCAACAAAATCAAATCTTCTCGCGGTGAAGGAGCAGCTTGCGGTCTCTGTCAACGGCTACGAGCTTCTGGAGGAGAAACGCGAGATTCTTGTGCGCGAGCTTATGCGGCTTTTGGAGCGGGTCAAACTTCTGGAGCGCGGCATAGACAAACTGATTGCTGAGGCCTATCCGGCGTTCAAAAAAATGCTGATGCAGGAAGGCTCGGATCAGATTGAGCGGATTTCCCATGCCGTGAGCTATGATTTTGGCATTCAGGAAAAGAAGGTTGTCATCGGCGGAATGGCGTTCTCCACAATGGACATTGAGCAGCCCAAGAAAGAGCTTTTTTATTCCATGATTGGAACTCACGCCAACACGGACATCACCATCAACAAATTTCTGGAGCTTTTGTCGCTTCTGACTCAGATGGCCTCCATCCGCACGATTGTGTGGAGGCTTGCCGGTGAAGTCAAGAAAACTCAGCGGAGGGTTAACGCGCTTGACAAGATGATAATTCCGCAGGCGCATGAGACAAAGGCGTACATAGAGAGTGTTTTGGAGGAGCGCGAGCGTGACAACGTGTTCGTGCTCAAAGCGTTAAAAAAGAAGCATAAAAAAGAATAGCAAATACGTGCAAAGCGTGTTAGGATGAAGTATGGCAAAGACGTTTTTTAAAAAAATTCTGGTCGCAGTGAACGGGCACAAGAATTCAATTCATACGGCGATGTATGCGATTATGATGGCGCGGACTTATTCTTTGTCATTAAAACTGGTTTATGTCGTTGACACTGCGACAATCAAATATCTGGAGATGAACAACCTTCTTCTTGCTGATGAGAAAAACGATTTTATGAATCAGCTTACTTCGGACGGGGTGCACATTCTCTCTTATGTCGCGGGGCTTGCGCGCTCAAAGGGCGTGACCGCAGAGACCGAGCTTCTGAGCGGCGCGGTTTTCACAGAGATTGTCAAGGCTGCCGAGGCGTTCAGCGCGGATCTCATCCTCATGGGCGGTAAAGAGAAGACGATGCTCTCGCATGACCAGAATGAGATTCTTGTGCATTCTCCATGTCCGGTTCTGATTGTCCAGAAACCGACAATCGAGGCGGAATTCAAGATTTTCTGATATGCGCGATTATTACAAGATTCTGGGCGTGCGTCAGAATGCTACGCTGGCAGAAATCAAGCGTGCCTATCGGGAGAAGGCAAAAATCCTCCATCCTGATGTTGCGGGAACATCGGAGCGTCAGGAGCTTTTTAATGAGGTGACTCAGGCGTACCGTGTCCTCTCGGATTCCCGGCAGCGCAGCATATTCAATGAGTCGTTTTTTATGCGCGGCGGTGCGGGTCGCAGCGGTGAGAGAGAATTCAATTACTACGAGTGGCTTTCAAATCGCACTGATGACGAGAGCCGTGCCAAACTGATTTTCTACACTTTAATGCACCACAGGGAGGACGAGGCCGTGGCGGAATTCAAGCGGATGCAGATGAGCCGCACAGATTTCTCCCTGAAAAAATGGTTCACGCGCGAGGATTTCATGGACTACGGCTACATTCTTGCCGAGGAGCTTTGCATCCGCGCGGAATATTATGATGCCATGATTCTTCTTGAGCAGATAATCCAGACCGAGCACTCCTATCATTATTTTTATATTTTTTTTCCCGAGGTCGTCTCGTTCACTCTGAACATCCTGCACAGGAACATCGATGGTGTGATTGCGGACGAGCTTGCAATCGATGTTTATGAGCGCGCCCTGGAACTGCGCTTCGGGGATAAGGAGGACGCTTTTTTTCTGCGCAAAATGGGCGATGAGTACAAGCGGCTTGGCGACCTTGCGACATCATCAATATGCTACAGGGAGTCGGAAAAACTTCTGCGGTAGTAATTTTTTGATTTTAATGCTATTGTTCTGGAACGAGGTCTTTTTATGATTCATCTGAAAACCGAGGAGCAGATTGCGGGAATCCGCAGGTCATGCCATCTTACCGCAGATATGTTCAACGCGCTGATTCCGAAAATCCACGCGGGAATGACAACTTACGAGGTTGACAAACTTTTTGAGAATTATATCACATCGCACGGCGGAACGCCCGCTTGGTGGAGCGAGGATGATTATCCCGGCTCGGTGTGCATCAGCATAAATGACGAGGTGATTCACGGCCTTCCGTCAAAAAAGCGGGTCATAAAAAACGGCGATCTTGTGAGCCTTGACGTGGGCATAAATTTGGACGGCTACATCAGCGACACAACGCATTCCCTTCTGATTGGCGATGTGCCGGAGAAAGTCAGGGTGCTGAAAAAAGTCACAGTCGAGTGCCTGCGGGCGGGCATTGCGGCGTGCAAGGTGGGCAACCGCATCAGCGATATTGCGAACGCCGTCTATTCGATTGCGCAGAGCCATAATTTTGGCGTGGTCTACGATTACTGCGGGCACGGCGTCGGCCTTGATGTTCACGAAGATCCGTCCGTGCCGAACTGCCCGTTCCGCGGCGCGAACCCGAGGATAAAGGAAGGGATGGTTCTTGCCATCGAGCCGATGATAAATCTTGGCACTGCCGATGTGCGTGTCCTTGACGACGGGTGGACTGTTGTTACGGAGGACGGAGAGGTCAGCTGCCACGAGGAGCATACGGTTGCAGTTTTTAAGGATCACACAGAAATCCTTACGGATCTGAACTATAAAGGCGGGTCAGTCCTTCCGCCAGAAATGACCGCATAGAAAATTTGTAACCATTCCAAGTTTTTTTCATTATATTTGTAAAAAATAAACTATAACAGGTGGAACATGAAAATGAAAACTTTGGCAAAAACACTTTCTATCATCACGGCATCTGCCCTGCTTTCCACAGCGTGCTTTGCCGCTCCCCCCAAAAATGCGAATCAGTCCGCCCAGAATTCTTCCGGGCGTGCTGAGCGTCAGGTTTCACAAGAGACTGCCGCGCAGGCGCTTACTGTTGCGGAGGCTTTGCAGACGACTTTCCGTTCTGTGAGCGAGACCCTGCTTCCTTCTGTGGTTGAGGTTGACATCACTGAGACAAAGACTTATAAAGACCCGTTCAGCGGGATTACAAATCCTTTTGAATTTTTCTTCGGCCGCCCGGACAGAAACAGCGACGGTGACAAGAAAAAGGATGACGGAACCCGCAAATACGAGTCAAAGGGACTTGGCTCGGGCGTAATTGTGCGAAAATCCGGGAACACTTTTTATGTGCTCACGAACAATCACGTGGCGGGAAGTGCGTCAAAAATCAGCATAAAACTGAATGACGGGCGCGAGTTTGAGGGCACGCTCGTTGGCGCGGACGCAAGGATTGACATTGCGCTTGTCTCGTTCGACTCAAAGGACGATTCTATTCCCGTGGCCAAGCTCGGCGACTCGAACGATGTCATGCCCGGCGATATTTGCATGGCGTTCGGTGCGCCGCTCGGCTACAGCCAGTCTGTCACTCAGGGAATTGTGAGCGCGACAGGCCGCGCGGAAAGCCACATGTCGTCGGTCAGTGATTATATCCAGACGGACGCGGCAATCAATCAGGGGAATTCCGGCGGGCCTTTGGTGAACATTTACGGCGAGGTCATCGGAATCAACACTTGGATTGCCTCATCATCCGGCGGTTCTGTGGGGCTTGGCTTCGCAATCCCAATCAATAATGTGAAGAACGCGATAGACTCTTTCATCAAGAACGGAAAAATTGTCTACGGATGGGTCGGCGTGTCCTTGCTTGAGGTGAACAAGGATTTCAAGGCCGAGCTTGGCGTTGGTGACATGGACGGCGCGTTTGCGGGCGAGGTCTTCACCAATTCTCCGGCGTTCAAGGGCGGAATCAAACCGGGCGACTTCATCGTTGAGCTGAACGGGCGGCCTGTGAAGAACGTGAACCAGCTTGTGCGCGAGGTTGGAAACCTGGAGGCGGGAAGCACCGCGAATTTCGGCGTAATCCGCGGAGGAAAGCGCATTTCTGACGTGACTGTGAAAGTTGAGGAGCGCGCCAAGGAGGACGAGATTTCCAACAGCAAGATGTGGCCTGGTTTCCTTGCGATGCCTCTGACCGATGATGCCCGCGAGCAGCTTAAGATTGATGACAAGCGCGTGAGCGGAGTTGTTGTCGCGAACGTGGAGGAAAAATCCCCTGCCGCCTCATTGCGGTTGCAGAACGGGGATGTGATTACCGCGGTGAACGGCAAGAAAGTCACGACGTTGGCGGAATTCTATGCGGAGCTGTCTGCGGCTCAGAAATCCGTGAACTTTGACATTTACAGCAACGGCGGGACTATCACGACGGGAACTTACAAGTTCTAGACTGAGTGCATAAATCGGCCGCAAATCTGTGACCGATTTATGCCTGCATTTTCTGCGGGCATCTGGTTTTGACTAAATAAAAAAGGCAGGCGAAGCCTGCCTTTTTTATTGTCTTGAATACAACGAGTGTTATTTTTTTGTGTAAACAGTTGTTATTTCAGTATTACCGTACCCAGGACCAGTATCTTTAAAAACATAAAGCTCTATCTGATTGCGGTCGTCATTTATGGTGAGTTTGCACTCATCATTCGAACTATACATATCCTTGAGCTGTTCAAAGAAGAAAACCGCATCATTGTGTGTCTTGAAGACATTTTTCTGACCTATATTATGCGATTCAGCATCATAACCCGCAAGTTTCATTGTGTCTTCAGTGATTTCCCAAGTTCCGCTCAAATCCAAATTCTCGCTGTCAAGGACTTCGAACAAATCATCCCATGATCTGCCCGCATCCTGTTTGCAGGATACAGCACCAAAAACCAATGCCGCCGCCAAGACGAGCATTCCGAACAATCTTGTCTTTTTCATATTAACTCCTTGCGTAAAAAACGCACTGCCGTGATTTTACCCCCCCCTCGATTTTGTCAAGTAGTTTTGCCCAAAAATCGCACATTTTCTGCGGATTTTTTTTTGCATCCGCTCGTCAAAAATAAAGTTTTAGGCTTAATCAAGCGGATTTTCCGGCGCGGTCTTAAAAATCGCTCTTTTTTTGCCGCCAATATTTTGCGGCGGATTTGCGCGCGGATTGTTTGTGTTTAAATTTTTTTGCTTATCTGGTATAATTCTGCTATGTATCGTTTATATGTAGAGCGTCGCCCGGGTTTTGAGAATGAGGCCCACCGTTATTTGTCTGAAATCAACAGTTTTTTGGGAATTGCGAGCGTAAAAGCAGTCCGTTATTTAAATCGTTATGACATTGAGAATGTGAGCGATGATGTTGCCAGAATTGCCGCGCAGCGCATTTTTTCTGAGCCGCAGAGCGATTTTGTTTTTTACGAGCAGATTGCCCCGCATGAAGGCAGGGAAATCATCTGGGAATTTCTGCCGGGCCAGTATGACCAGCGGGCGGACAGCGCGGAGCAGTGCCTGTCTTTGCTGCGCGCCGGTCTTAAAGGCGTGAAAACTTTGAGCGAGCCTCCCGCGGTCCGCTGCGCGAAAATGGTCATTCTGGAGGGCAATGTCTCTGATGATGATGTCAGTAAAATCCAGAATTATCTGATAAATCCTGTGGATTCGCGTCTGGCATCCGGCTCAAAACCTGAGACGCTCAGAATGCGGCTGGAAAAGCCTGATGATATTCCGGTTGTGGACGGATTTATCAGCATGGACGATGACGCGCTTGAATCCTACCGCAAAAAAATGGGTCTTGCGATGGATTTTGCGGATATAAAATTCCTGCAAGATTATTTTAAGGGCGAGGGGCGCGACCCGGTTGAGACCGAAATCCGCGTTCTGGACACTTACTGGTCTGACCACTGCCGCCACACGACGTTTCTGACGGAGCTTACGGACATAAAAATTGAGGACGGGCCTTATGCTCCGCTTTTCAAAAAATCCCTGGAGAATTACAAGAATATGCGCGCGGATTTATATGCCGGGCGCACGGACAAGCCGGTCTGCCTCATGGACATGGCAGTAATCGGGATGAAATACCTTAAAAAGCACGGCAAACTTGATGATATGGAGGTTTCTGAGGAGAACAACGCCTGCTCGGTCTACATTGACGTGAATTACACTGCGGATGAGTCGGGCAATCCTCTTGATGCAGATGACCCGCGTGCCAAAGAAAGATGGCTTTTGATGTTCAAGAACGAGACTCACAATCACCCTACGGAGATAGAGCCTTTTGGCGGGGCTGCCACTTGTCTTGGCGGGGCAATCCGCGATCCGCTTTCCGGGCGCAGCTGGGTATATCAGTCCATGCGGATTACAGGCGCGTCAGATCCGACTGTTCCGCTTGCGGCCACGATGAAAGGAAAACTTCCGCAGATAAAGCTTTGCCGCGAGTCCGCGCAGGGCTTCTCGTCTTACGGCAACCAGATTGGACTGACTACCGGGCAGGTCGCGGAGATTTATCATCCGGGGTATGCCGCAAAGCGCATGGAACTTGGCGCGGTGATTGCCGCCGCTCCCGTGGACACAGTTTTGCGCGAGCGTCCTGAGCCGGGCGATATAGTCATTCTTCTTGGCGGTGGAACTGGGCGTGACGGCATTGGCGGCGCGACCGGCTCATCAAAAGTTCACACGGTGAAATCAGTTACGACTGCCGCCGCGGAAGTTCAGAAGGGCAACGCCGTTGAGGAGCGGAAAATCCAGCGGCTTTTCCGCAACAAGGAAGTGAGCCTGATGATTCGTCGCTGCAATGATTTTGGTGCGGGCGGTGTCTCGGTTGCTGTGGGCGAGCTGGCTCCGGGGCTGGACATCAATCTGGATGCTGTTCCCAAAAAATATGAGGGATTGAACGGCACCGAGCTTGCCATTTCAGAGAGTCAGGAGAGGATGGCGGTTGTTGTCCGCAAAAATGATGTGGAGCGTTTTATTGAGGCGGCGCAGAAAGAGAATCTGAACGCGGTTGTTGTCGCGACTGTCACCGACACGAACCGTCTTGTGATGAGATGGCGCGGAAAGACAATCGTGGATATTGGGCGCGATTTCCTTGATGCCGCTGGCGCGCACCACGAGGCTGTCGCGCTGATAGAGCAGCCGGACGAACCAGAGAAATCCCCGCTTTTGAATCCGCTTGATAGTGTGGCTGAGGTTCTTGACAGACCTGTGAAATGCGGGGGATGCGCGGAAAATCACATTCGTGAGGCGTGGCTCAAAAACATGAGCGACCTTGCCTGCTGTTCTCAGAGAGGACTTGGCGAGCGGTTTGACGGCTCAATCGGTTCGGGAACGATTTTATTCCCGTATGGCGGGAAATATCAGAATACGCCGGAAGCGGGAATGTCCGCGAAAATTCCGGTTGTGAGCCCGCGTGAGACCAGCACCGCGAGCCTTATGACTTACGGTTTTGACCCGCGTGTGAGCCAGTGGTCGCCGTGGCATGGCGCGAAAACCGCGGTGCTCTCCAGTTTTGCGAAAATGACCTGCATCGGCGGAAAGGCAAGGACAAGCCGCCTGAGCTTCCAGGAATTTTTTGGCAGGGCAGTCAACGAGAGGCGGTGGGGCTATCCTGCGGTGGCTCTTCTTGGCTCTGTGGACGCGCAGGTTGAGTCGGGGTGCGCGTCAATCGGCGGAAAGGATTCTATGTCCGGCACTTTTGAGGACATCAACGTGCCGCACACTCTTGTGAGTTTTGCCGTCACCCACGATGAGGCAGAGAATATCACGAGCGGGTCTTTTAAATCACCCGGGCACAATATTTTTATGGTCAGCGTTCCGTATTCGCCTTTGCTTGACCCCGATTACCAGACTTTCCTTAAAAACAGCGATGTGCTTTATGATTTGAACAAATCGGGGAAAATCAGCGCGATGTATCCTGTCGGGCCGGGCGGAATTGCCGAGGCGATCACAAAAATGGCGATGGGAAACTTTGTTGGCGCGGAGATTGACGCGGAGCAGTCCGCCGGGAAAATCGCGGATGTGAAATCACTTTTTGTTCCGACTTACGGCAGCATCATCGTCGAGACCGGCGAGAATCTGCTGGAATGCGGTTTTGCGGACGGCACGGTGCGGCTTCTTGGGCGCACGGTCTGCGAGCGGGAAATCACTGTGAGAAACGCTGTTCTTGGCGATTTTAAGTGCGATTCCGTGCGAATCAATTTGGACGAATGCGTGTGCGCGTGGGAGCGCACGTTGGAGGACGTGTTCCCGCGTGTGAGCGGCGCGTCAGCGCAAAATCCGCTGCCTGAATGGGCTGTAAGCGTCCACCGCTCGCTCAGCGACATCCGGAAGGCTCCGGCGTTCGTCGAGGCAAAGTCGCATCCGAAAGTGCTTCTTCCGGTTTTCCCCGGCACAAACTGCGAGTATGATATGGCTCGGGCGTTCAATCTTGCGGGGGCGGCCACAAAAATCCTTGTGCTCAGAAACCGCACTCAGGCGGAGCTTGCGGACTCTCTGGAGAATCTTGCGCGGGAACTGCGCGACACCCAGATTCTGGCTCTTTCCGGCGGCTTTTCAAGCGGCGATGAGCCTGACGGCTCCGCTAAATTCATCGCGAACGTGCTGAAAGCGGGCAGTGTCAGCGATGAGGTGATGAATCTTCTTAAAAAGCGCGACGGTCTTGTGCTCGGCATCTGCAACGGCTTCCAGGCTCTTGTGAAAACCGGCCTTGCGGTTTACGGCGAAATCCGGGACATGACACCTGATATGCCCACTCTCACTTACAACACAATCAACCGCCACATCAGCAGGATTGTGCGCACTCGGATTGTCTCGGCGGCATCGCCATGGGCACTCAATCCCAGCGTGATAGACAGCCGGAATCATCTGATAGCGGTCTCGCACGGAGAGGGACGTTTTGTCTGTGATGAGGCGACTGCCAGACGATTGTTCGAGAATGGTCAGGTTTTCACTCAGTATGTGGATGAATTCGGGCAGCCTGCAATCAGCGAGCCGGACAATCCGAACGGCTCTGCCTTTGCGATTGAGGGCATAACCTCGCCGGACGGCAGGGTTCTTGGAAAAATGGGGCATTCAGAGCGCGGAATCGGCATGGGGCGCGGCGGCTCCAGCGCGGTTTTGTTCAAGAACGTGGTCGGCAATCCGCTTACGAACGAGAGCGAGACCACCTGCGAGAATCTTTTTGCCGCGGGCGTCGCGTACTTCAAGTAGGGCGGGCAGGGCAGGTGAGACGGACGTGAAAGTGAAGAAAATTTTTATGCGGATTGTTCTCGCGGCGGTTTTTCTCTCATCCTGCTCCCGCATCCAGACGGATGATTCGGGCTGCTTCCGTGATTTTGAGACCGCCGTGCGCTCATCAAAAAAAACTGCCCTTGATATTCTTGTCATAGCCACAATGGAGGGCGACGACCAGCAGAGCAGTCAGTTTTTGCGGGATGTGGTGCGCTCGCCTGATTTCCGCTATGTCACGGACAATTATTCTGTAGTTCTTATGGATTTCTCTAACCGCTCCTTTGATTCCACAGTTCCGCCGGAGGGCGCGGACAGAAAATCAAAGAGGATTGCCAGGCGCAATGAGGCTGTCATGAAAAAGAACGCGCTGACATCAAAACTGCTGAACATCAGCGTGACACCCTCGTTCTGCCTGATGACAAAAGACGGATGTTTTGCCGCGAACGTGGAATTCACGGACGAGCTTAGCAATCCGCATGATTTTCTGACCTTGCTTTCCGGGTACGGCGGTCAGTGCGAGGCGGTGAATGCGCTTGCCGCGAGCGCAAAGCGCGGCAGTTCACGCGCGCGGCTTGAGGCAATCAACGAGCTGTATGACTCCACCGAAGCGATTTACCGTCCTTTTCTGCGCGGTTTTGTTGAGGACGCGATAAAGCTTTCCTCCGGGAACGCGGAGCAGTCCGGCAAATTTCTGATGGCGCGCGCGGATATATCCGGCACGGAATATTTTCTTGGCGGGAACGCGCTTGCCGCCGTTGACGTATATGTGCGGCTCGCAAAGAAAAAATCGCTTGCAGCTCAATACCGGCAGCAGGCGTGGTACATGGCGGGCTATCTGCTTGCTCTGGCCGATTCCTCGCAGTATGAGACGGTTCTGCTTTATCTGAGCAACGCGGTGCAGTCCGCCCCGGATTCAGAGGACGCGCAGGCAATCCGCAATGCAATAAATCAGATTTTGGGAGCGTAGAATGGACGATAATCCTGATGTTCCCGCGGTGCTTTTTATCCTGCTTGCAGTCCTGATAATCCTTTCCATGCTTTTTTCGATTTCGGAAAGCTCGTTTCTGGGGATGAACAAACTGCGGCTCCGGGTGCTGCGCAAGAACAAGGACAAAAAAGCCCTGAAAGCGGGCCGTCTGCTGGACAAAAAAGAGCGGCTCATAAACACGCTGCTTGTCTCCAATGAGATTGTGAACATTCTGGTCTCGTCAATCATCACATCCATCGCGCTGTCGCTTTTCGGGCCAAAAGGCGTTGGAATCGCGACTCTGGTCGCTACAATCCTCCTGCTTGTTTTTGGGGAGATTACGCCAAAATCGGTCTCCACACGCTGCCCGGACAAAATTGCTTACGCGCTCAGCGGATTTGTCAGCGTTGTCTATGTGATTATGCGCCCTGTCGTGGCGGTTGTCTCTTTTGTTGCGAACCTGATTCTGCGGATTTTCGGCATCCGCGTGGACGCAAAAAAGCAGTCGTACACCGAGGAGGAGATAAAGACTTTTTTTGATATGAGCCGCGAGAGCGGTGTGATTGAGGAGTCCGAGAACCGCATGATGACGCAGGTCTTCAAATTCTCTGATTTGGAGGCGCAGGACATCATGGTGCCGCGCACGAAAATCCGCGCCGTCTCATCAAAATCCTCATACCATGATGTCGTGGAGCTTTCCCAGCGGCTTGGTTTCACGCGCTTCCCGGTTTTTGGCAAAAGCATAGATGATATTGTCGGGGTGATTTACCTGAAAGATATGCTTCCGTACCGCAGCCATCAGCAGGATTTCGATATTCAGCGCGTGATGCGCCCGCCGCTTTTTATTCTTGGCACAAAAAAAATGTCGTCAGTGCAGGAAGCGATGTTCCGCAGCAACAACTCAATGGCGGTGGTTGTGGACGAGTATTCGGGCACGGACGGCATTCTTACAGAAAAGGACATTTCCCGCGAGATTTTCGCGCTGCCCGGGGATGACACTCTGCGCGGCAAAGTCTTTGATTTTGACTCTGTGGAGAACAAACGCGATTTTGAGATAAACGGCTCGGTTCTTATCCGGGATTTGCGCGAGGACTTGCGCATAGACCTGAAATCCTCTGTCAACGAGACCATCGGCGGGTGGCTCATAGAGCAGATTGACCGGATGCCCGAGGTTGGCGATGAGGTTGAGCTGTCGCCGTGGTGCTTCAAGGTTGTGAAAATCCAGTCGAACAGGATTGAGCGCATGAGGATTTTTGCCCTTGACAGCCACGATGAGGATGCGGAGGCCCAGAATGATTTATAATGCCGTTGTCTGCCTGATTATCATCGTGATTGTGATGGGAGTCGCGTTTTTCACGTCATCCGAGACGGCCTATCTTTCTTTGCCGCGCCTTAAAGTGCGCAGCATGGTCGCGGAGAAACGTCCGCACGCGCTCACCGTGGCAAAACTGAAAGCGAACATGGATCGTTTTCTCACGGTCGTTCTGATTGGCACGAACCTGCTCAACTCGCTTGCGTCCGCGATTGCGACAGCCTTTGCAATCGAAGTTTTTGGGAGCAGGGGCGCGACATTCGCTCCTTTTGTGATGGCTCTGTACTGCACGATTTTCGGCCAGATAATCCCGAAGACGGCCGCGGGTCTTCATCCCCAGCGCGTATCAACTTTTGCGGCGGTCCCGCTTCTCACGCTGGAGAGGATTTTTTTCCCCGTCGTCTGGATTTTTGAGCGGCTCAGCCGCGCTGTCGTGAGAGTGGTGGAGAAAATCCTCAAGCCTTCCGGCGCAATCCTCACCGAAGAGGAGCTGCACACGCTCATCGACGTGGGGTCAAAAGAGGGCACGATTGAGAAAAGCGAGAGTTATCTTTTGAACAAAATCATAAAATTCAACAATCTTTCTGCAAGCGACATAATGCGCCACCGCTCGCTTGTGCGGATGATAAGCGAGGACGCGGATTACGCTCAGGTGGCGCATGAATTCATGTCGTCCGGATTCTCAACGCTCACCGTCTACAGCCAGAGCCGCGAGAACGTGACGGGAATCCTGAATTATAAGACCATCCTGTTTGAGTCGGATTCCCAGGATCTTGGCGCGGGTTACGCCGGCCGCATGAAAACCAATGTGATTTTTGTGCCAGGAACTTTCTCTGTGCTTGAAGTCTTGAACAAATTCCGCCGTGACGAGCACAAGTTCGCCGTTGTCCTGAACGAGCATGGCGAGACATCGGGAATCATCACGATGGAGGACATCACGCGCGTCGTCTTTAACCGGATGACGGACGAATATGCCGCGGACAACATCTCGCCTGAGGACAAAATCAAAGTCGTTTCCGTGAACACTTTCATTGTGCCCGGCGAGATGAAAATTGATGATTTGAACGAGATTCTTGGCCTTCACCTTGAGTCAGACGAGATGAACACCGTGGGCGGCTGGCTTCTGGAGCAGATAGGCTTTCTCCCGGATGCGGGCAGCGCGTTCGAGAAAGACTCTGATATTTTTGTCGCGGAGGATGTCGCGATGCGCCGCATTGTCTCTGTGCGAATCAAAGTGGGCGCAAGGCACATCTGATTGCCCTGCCGAATCCGCCGCTAAAATCTTATCATGTAAGCCAGCGAGACGCTCCAGAAAAATCTGTCTGTGCCGCCTTGGATTGTATCACCCGCGTAAAACCACTCGTCTCCGGTGATTTCCCCGCGGCCGCTCATATAAGCAGCGTAATCCGCCCCGGTGCTCAGCGGAATGTAATGTATGAACGCGCAAATCCCAAGGCTTGTGATTTGCGAGAAATTGTAAAAAAACGCGAGGTCCGCTTTTAGCTGGAACGCATTGTCAATCAGGTCTAAAAAAGCAAGGCTCCGCAGGTAATGCTTGTCAATGCAGGAAATCCATGTGAGCCACGGACTTATCAGAAAATCCGCTTGCAGTGTGATTTTCCTGTGCGGATTCGCGACAGCCTGCAATCCCAGAAAAACGGCGTTAATATCCTGCCCGTATGAAATTACTTTCTGGGAGCTGCTTCCAAGGGAAAATTCCTCAAAATTGTTCTGCTTGTACTTTGCCGTGCCGCCGTAGGCGGAAAATCCGATGTGCTCGTACTCATAGGACGCAAAAGGATTCAGGCGGATTTTAACCGGCGTTCTGAACGACCATCCCGCCCGGAACATCACGGAATAAAAACTGTCAGCCACATTTTTTGAGGACGAGTAATTTGTGATTTGGGTGGGGTCATCGCCATTCCACTGGTCATAGACAGAATTCAGGTAATCATAATCCTGCATGATTCCGCTGTTGCTGTGCAGACCGATTTTCCCGCTGAAATTAAGGTAGAGAAAATCAAAAAGCGTCATGTCCGCGCTCACACCGATGTACGGCACCGCGAGCGTCTGCCAGTCAAGCCTGCTCTCAACGTTGCCCGTGTTCAGGTTGTCGTAGTCAATCACGTATTCCCGGAGCATTCCGTTCATCATGCCGAATTCTGGCTTTAGCGAGGCGGATATTTTTGGCTGTGCGGCGTGCATTAGACTCAAAATGCTGATGCCTGCGATAAAAAAAACTGCGCGTTTTGACATAAAGCCCCCGGGCTGTGCGTTCTTGCGGATTTCCAGACTTCTGGTTTTGCAATCCTGTACAATCCTATCATAAACAAAAGAAATCAGCCAGTGGATTTTAACGCTTCTGCGGCACAATCATTCGTCTTGGGCAGACGGCGGAAAATCCAAAGTGACATTATCAGCCAAATCTGGTACAATCACAAAATATGTCGAGCAAGAACAGTGTCTACACTATAATTTACGCGGATGATGACATAGCCGTGCTGAGCAAGAAAAGCGGGATTCTCATAGCGGCGGACCGCTTCAATCCTGATGCGCCGCGACTTGATTTGTTCGCCAGAGAGGAGCTTGGCGACTTGTTCGCGGCGCACCGCATAGACAAGGACACTTCCGGTCTGATTGTCTATGCCAGAAATCAGGAGGCAAGGCGCGCTCTTTCAATCCAGTTTGAGAAGCGCGAGGTGCGCAAAGTTTATCACGCTCTGGTTTACGGGCATCCGCTCTGGCAGGAGCTGACTGTTGACCTTCCGCTTCAACCAGACGGGGACTCGCGCCACCGCACCGTTGTGAACAAAAAATTCGGAAAGCCGTCCCGGACGTTTTTCCGCAACATCGGCGGGTGCGGGCCGTTCTCATGGATTGAGGCGCGGCCTGTGACCGGGCGCACCCATCAGATTCGTGTCCACCTTGCGGACAGTGGCTTCTCAATCGTGTGTGACCCGCTTTATGGCGGCAATCAGAAACCCGTGCGCCTGAGCGAGATAAAACGCAAATGGCGCGGAGATGAGGTGGAGGAGCGTCCGCTTTTGAGCAGGCTCGCACTGCACGCATACAGCATGGAAATCACACATCCGGTCACAAACAATCGGATGACGTTCCGCGCTGAGTATCCCAAAGATTTGGACGCGACAAGACGGCAGCTTGCGAAAATTTTTGGTGTTGACCCCCTTGCGGAAGATACCGTAAAATAAAAAAGAGGATTTCAATGAGCGACGCAAAATCATCATTTAAAGAGATAATAACTTTTGCTGTAAAAGAAATTTTTGACCAGAAAGGCGCGGATGCGGAGCCTGATTTTCAGGACAGGATTGTAGTGCAGTCCGCCCCGAACCCTCAGATGGGCGACCTTGGCGCACCGATGTTCGCGTTCGCAAAGTCGCTGCGTATGCCGCCCCAGCAGATTGCCTCGGAAGTCGCGGAGCTGGCGCAGAGACTCGCCGGAAAAGACGGCAGTCCGCTCGGGCAGATTTTTGCGGCCGGCCCTTACGTGAACATCCGGCTGGACAAGTCAGCGTCATCGGCGGGGATTTTAAAATCGATTGCCGGACAGGGCGAGGAATACGGCTCTCTGGGCGCGGCCGGAAAAAAGCCGATGGCAGGACGGCGCGTGATGGTCGAATTCTCCTCACCGAACACGAACAAGCCGCTTCATCTTGGGCACGTCAGGAACGACGCGCTTGGCGAGAGCGTAAGCCGCATCCTAAAAAAGGCGGGCGCGGAAGTATGCAAGGTTGACCTCATCAATGACCGCGGCGTTCACATCTGCAAGTCCATGTTCGCGTACAAAAAATTCCACGAGGCGGCGGGAGACACCCCGCAGTCGCTGGGAATGAAAGGCGATCACTTTGTGGGCCAGTGCTATGTTGAGTTTGACCGCTACGCCAAGGAGCACCCTGAGGCACTCGATGAGGCGGAGGCCATGCTCGTCAAGTGGGAGGCCGGCGACAGCGAGACGCGCGCGCTCTGGAAGAAGATGAACGGCTGGACTCTTGACGGCGTTAAGGCGACTTACGCGCGCACAAAAGTCAGCTTCGACAGATTTTATTTTGAGAGCGACACTTACCTCAAAGGCCGCGATGAGATTCTCAAAGGACTTGAGAAAGGCGTTTTTTTCCGCGCGGATGACGGAAGCGTCCGCATTGACGTGACTGATGTCGTGGGCAAGGGCAAGAACGAGGACGCGCACGAGAAAGTCCTTCTGCGCAAGGACGGCACTTCGGTCTATATCACGCAGGACATCGGCACTGCAATCAGCCGCCACAACGACTGGCCGTTCAATCAGATGGTCTATGTGGTTGCGAGCGAGCAGAACTATCACTTTAAAATCCTTTTTCATATCCTCAGAAAACTCGGATTTGAGTGGACGGACAGGCTTTATCACCTGAGCTACGGACTTGTGAACCTTCCGAGCGGGCGCATGAAAAGCCGCGAGGGAACTGTGGTTGACGCGGACGACCTGATTGACAGCCTGAAAGCCTCCGCAAGAAAAGCGATTGAGGAGCGCGGACGTGACGGCTCAGTCGGAGACCCCGACGATGTCGCCGAGAAAGTCGCGCTTGCCGCGCTTCACTATTATATGTTGCAGGCGACTCCGGCAAAGGATATGCTTTTTAATCCCGAGGAATCCCTGAGCTTCAACGGCAACACCGGGCCTTATCTGCAATACATGGGCGCGAGAATCAATTCCGTTCTGAGAAAGGCTGATGAGGCAGGCGTTCGCCCCGACTCATCGGAGCAGGCGGTTTCGCTTCTTTCTGCCGAGGACGAGTGGACGCTGATAAAACTTCTTGGCGATTATCCTGCTGTGGTGGCGAGGGCGGCGGAGAATCTTGACCCGAGCGGTCTTGCCGCCTATGCCTACGAGACTGCCAAGGCGTTCAGCAAGTTCTATCAGACCTGCCCGATTGTCGCGGTAGCATCAGAGAACGCCGCTCTTGCGGGCGCACGGCTTTATCTTGCGCAGTGCACTTTGCAGGTGCTTAAGGATGCCATGACGCTTCTTATCGTTCCTTATCTGGAGAAAATGTAGGATATGCAAGGTCTGGTAATCGCTGGAACGAACAATCTTTTCACAGTTGAGTGCGATGACGGGGTGACAAGGCTCTGCTCAATAAAAGGCAAGGTGATAAAATCGGAGCGGGAATTCTATAATCCGATTGCCCCCGGCGATGTGCTTGAGATTGAGCCGGACCCGGTGAATGATGACAAAGGCCAGGTTCTGTCAATCGCCCCAAGAAAAAACACTTTCCTGCGCTGGAACGTCAAGGGCCGCTGCCCGCAGCTTCTTGCCTGCAATCTTGATTATCTGATTCTTGTCACCACGCCCGATGAGCCGCCGTTCCGCCCGCGTTTCACAGACCGTGCGCTGTCTCAGGCGGAGCATCAGGGGATTGTTCCGGTGATTGTCTGCAACAAATGGGATTTGGCAGAGAGAATGCAGACTGACGGCCGTGCCGATGAATTCGAGCGGATTGAGCGGCGGCTTGAAATCTGGGAGGACCTTGGCTACAAAGTCCTGCGCATTTCCGCGAAAACCGGCGAGGGAATGCCCCAGTTCGCCGCGCTGCTGGAGGACAGGCTCTCCGCGTTTGTCGGCCAGAGCGGGGTTGGCAAATCCTCCTTGATTAACGTGATGGACAACACCTGCGTCCTGAAAACGGGCAGCCTCTCAAAAAAATACGGCCGCGGAAATCACACCACTACAAAAGGCACGCTGATTCATCTGAATCTGAACGTCGCGCTCACAGAGGGGCTTCAGAACCGCCATGCGGATATAATCGACACGCCGGGAATCAGGCGCTTCGTGCTGGATGACATTCAGGCGGATGATGTGGCGCTTTATTTTAAGGAGTTCGAGCCGTTTGTGGGCAAGTGCCGCTTCGGGATGAACTGCAAGCACGACACCGAGCCTGACTGCGCTGTTAAGGCCGCCGTGCAGTCCGGGACAATCTCCGAAGAGCGTTATGAGTCATGGAAGCGAATCAGTGAGGAAATCCGCAGCGGCAGCTGGAGTGACTAGCGTGACTGCCTTGCGGAAACTTTTATGGATGAGAGAACTTTAACCCAGATAGATTATTTTCGCATCCGCAATCAGGTTGCGGATTACTGCGTTAGCGTTGAGGGGCGGGACGCGCTCTTGCAGAGAATGCCGTCCGTAAATCCAGGCGAGATAATCAGGCTGAAAAATCTGAGCCGCGAGTGGATTTTGTGCCATGCGTCCGCAAAAAATCCCGCGCTCAGAGGCTGGGAGGCAGTCGGCCCGCTCATCCCGATTATAAAGACTGACGGCGCGTCGCTTTCTCTGGAGCAGGTGCGCGCCCTTGGGCAGTTTGTCCTGAGCGTGCGCGGAATCAAAAAATACATTTGCGCCCGCAGGGATGATTTGGCTCTTCCTGCGATTTTTGAGGAGGTCTCGCGGATTTCTGACCATGCCGACGCAGAGAGCAGGATTTTCCGAGTGATTGACGAGGACGGCGAGCTTCGGGACTTGCCCGAGATAACCGCCATAAACAAGCAGATTGCTGATTTGCGCGGAAAAATAAAATCAGTGATGCAGTCGTATATATCAGACCAAAAATATGCGTCCGTCCTGGAAAGCTCTGTGCCTGTTCTGCGCGGAGACAGGCAGGTGCTCGCGGTCAAGGCGAGCTTCCGCAAGCGGATTCCCGGCATCGTCTATGAGGTGAGCCAGAGCGGCCGCACCGTTTACGTTGAGCCGGAGGATGCGGTTTTGTGCAGCAACGAGCTTGTGCAGAAAGAGTACGAGCTTCAGGCGGTGATAAAACGCATCCTTGCCGACCTCACCGCCGCATTGCAGCCCTGCGCGTTTTTTTTCACCGGTGCGCTTCCCGTCATGCTTCTGCTTGACACGACCCTTGCCGCCGCAAAATGGGGGATTGAGCACAACTGCGCTTTTGCCGCTGACATTGAGGCGGACAAGGAGCCTCCGATTCTTGTGCAGGCGCGTCATCCGCTTCTGGGAAGCAGCGCCGTTCCGATTGACATCCGTTTTATGGAGGGCAAGCGCGTCCTCATCATCACAGGGCCGAACACCGGCGGAAAGACCGTCTCGCTTAAAACGTTCGCGCTTCTTTCCATGCTGAATCAGAGCGGATTTCCCATCCCGGCCGGCGAGGGAACGAGGCTTCCGGTTTTCGGCTCGGTTTTCGCGGACATCGGCGATGACCAGTCGCTTGACCAGAGCCTTTCCACTTTCAGCGGCCACATGAGGAACATCGCCCGCGCGGTGAGCAACGCCGCGCCTGATTCGCTGGTTCTGCTTGACGAGCTTGGGAGCGGCACCGACCCGCAGGAGGGCACTGCAATCGCGATGGCAGTGCTTGACTCGCTCATAAAAAAACGCTCTTTCGTGCTTGTGACAACGCATCAGGGGATTCTGAAAAATTACGGTTACACAAACCCGTCTTGCATAAACGCGAGCGTGGAATTCAATCAGGATTCGCTCTCGCCGTCCTACCATCTTGTGATGGGCGTGCCGGGCGAAAGTCACGCGCTGGAAATCGCAGAAAGAAGCGGGCTGCCCGCGCAAATCTGCCTTGCCGCAAGAAATTACATTGCAACGGAGCAGGCGGATGTCTCCGCGCTTATCCGCGGGCTTAACCGCAAGCACCAGGAGCTGAGCCGCCTGCAAAAAGACGCCCTGCGCCGCGAGCGCGAGTATGCCGAGAAATCAGAGCGGCTGAAATCCCGGGAGCTGGACTTGCGCCGCCGCGAGAACGAGCTGAAAAAGGGCAAAAGCCAGGAGATGAACGATTTTCTGGTTCATTCCAGACGGCAGCTGGAGAACCTTATGCGGACGCTCAGGGAGGGCGAGCTTACGCGCGAGAAAACGGTGGGCGTGAACAAATTCATAGGCGACCTCACGTCCGGCGTGCGTCAGCTGGAGGCAAAAATTGAGCGCGAGGACGAGCGGATTTCTGATGCCTTTGCCCGCGCGGAAAACAAATCCCACGGGAAAAATGCTGCTGCGGCAAGTTTCGCGCCGGGAATGGTGGTGAAATCAGGCAGCATGGGAACAGAGGGCGTTCTTCTGGAGCAGGTCCGCAAGGGCGTGTGGCAGGTTCAGTTCGGCAGCATAAAGATGAGCATCAAGGAAAGGGAGCTTGCGCCCGCAAAAAAGCAGTCCGCCCCGCAGGCTCATTCCGGCGGACATTCCGGGACCGCTTACTCATCATACATGAGCGGAGACGGCGCGGAGCGTCCTGCGTTCGAGCTGCGCCTGCTCGGAATGCGCTACGAGGAGGCGCAGAGGGCGCTTGAGCGTCAGATTGACCTGTGCATACTGAACAATTTCCTGCATTTCAGCGTGATTCACGGAAAAGGCGACGGCATCCTCATGCAGATGGTCAGGGATTATCTGTCACACTGTCCTTCCGTGGCGGATTTTGAGCCTGCCCCTGCGGAAGACGGCGGCGCGGGCAAGACTTACGTCACGCTGAGAGGGTGATTGCGCGGTTGCCGTAGTGAGCGCGCCACCTGATACACCGCCGGAATGCGCGGCAGCGCGCACATACGGATTTTCATGATTTTTTATAGTTTTCTTCCCTAAAAATAAAAGCCCGCGCTGTGCGTAAGATGCCAGCCGCCGCCATCTGGACATGGATAGACGCTCAGGCTGACATTCCGCGCTTCCTCCGAAGTCTCCATGGCTTTCTCCGCGTCCTCGCGCGTGGCATACAGTCGCTTGCCGTTACCGCGCGAGTCGGTGCATGAGCAGGCGTTCTCGCGGAAGTCCACGCGGCTTTCCTCGGGCGCAAGGTGCCACAGCCCGCACTTCTTGCACTGATAGGGATAAAGGTTTCTGCCTTGCCCGCGCTCGTAGTCAGCCGAGCCTTGCGCCTCACGCTCCGTCATAAAGACGGACAGCGGGTTTCCCGATTTGCTGAAACAGGTGATGCTTTTCATCTTTCCTCCATGACATATTGTGTGCGGAGGCACACGCCCCCGCGCAGTTGCCTTACTCCTACGTTGTCTCTTTGTAGAGACAATACCATGACCCATCCTTAAGATTAGTGGCGTTTTCCGTCGGGTTTGTCACATCAGTTTTGACACCGTATGATAATAGGGAGTCTTTGAGCCAGCCTTCTGTGTCGGTAAAAGTCACGCTCGTGAGGTTTGTGCAGCTGGAGAACGCAAAATCCCCTATGCTCGTAACGCTGTCTGGGATTGTGATGCTCGTGAGACTTGTGCAACTAGAGAACGCATAATTCCCTATGCTCGTAACGCCGCTGCCGATTGTGACGTTCGTGAGACTTGTGCAACTAGAGAACGCCCTTTCCCCTATGCTCGTCACGCCGCTGCCGATTGTGACGCTCGTGAGTCTTGAGCACTTATAGAACGCATAATTCCCTATGCTCGTAACGCTGTCTGGGATTGTGACGCTCGTGAGACTTGAGCACTCCTTGAACGCATCATTCCCTATGCTCGTAACGCTGTTGCCGATTGTGACACTCGTGAGACTTGTGCAACCAGAGAACGCAGAATCCCCTATGCTCGTAACGCCGTTGCCGATTTTGACACTCGTGAGACCTGAGCAACTAGAGAACGCCGATGTCTCTATGGTCTCAACGTTGTCTGGGATTTCCACGCTCGTGAGACTTTTGCAACTCCAGAACGCCTCATACCCTATGCTCGTAACGCCGCTGCCGATTGTCACGACCGCGAGATTTGTACAATAATCGAACGCCCTTTTCCCTATGCTCGTAACGTTGTCTGGGATTGTGACGCTCGTGAGGCTTGAGCACTTATAGAACGCATATTCCCCTATGCTCTTAACGCCGCTGCCGATTTTGACACTTGTGAGACTTGAGCACTCTTGGAACATATAACTCGCTATGCTCGTAACGCCGTTGCCGATTGTCACGACCGCGAGATTTCTGCAATAATCGAACGCATTGGAACCTATTGTCATCACGCTGTCTGGGATTTCCACGCTCTTGAGGTTTGTGCAACTAGAGAACGCATTGGCACCTATTATCGTCACGCTGTCTGGAATTTTCACGCTCTTGAGGTTTGTGCACCTATCGAACGCAGAACTCGCTATGTTCGTCACGCCGCCGGGGATTTCGATGAAGCCGTCGCTTGGAATATACTCATTGTCGCACTTTGTGAGCACGTCGCCCACAATTTCAAGGGGATTGGGGCCTCTGTCATCAAGTCCCGGGTCATAGTTTCCCGGGGCATAGTTATCGTCATTAGTCGAGTCATTATTCTCGCACGAGCCTAGCAATGACATCATAACCGTTGCCGCACATACTGCTGCGGCAGTTTTCCACATCTTTTTCATTTGTTTTTCCTTTGCGTTTAGTGTCCGCCGACAGTTATTTTTGGAAAGGCAATGTCTTTCGTTGTTCATCGTTTGCCACAGAGGGGGCATTCAGAAGGGAAACGGCATTCTAAAGAATGCTCGCGCTTCGGAATCGGCGGTGATTCCCTCCCAAAATGCCCCCGAGCCACTGCCGGCTGACTACTTCTTGCCAGTTTTTACGGGCTGAAACTTCGAGCTGTTCGGGTTCAGCTGGTCGGCATGATTGTTCGTGGCGTTTTTGTAGGCTGCATTGTTTCGGTCAAGAGTCGTATTGTTGTGATTCTTGATGTCAGCCTGATGATTTGGATTGTGCTGTTGTGCCATATTCCACCTCCTTTTATAGATTTTTTCTTACGCGGGGCAACGCCCCGCATTTTGCCGTTACTTCAGCACCTCTTTCTTGAAGTGC
>JAFLSQ010000024.1 GCA_022510865.1 Treponema sp. | reverse complement strand
CGGTCTATCTGCTAAGTGCGCTTGCTGGATTTGCGGCGGGCTTCCTGCTCGGCGAGCTGATTCCGCGCATTCCGTTCTTCCGATGGGCGGTGCTTGGAATCAAAAAGAAAAAAGAAGCTGCAATTTCGTGAAACTGAACTTTTCCAAAAGCTCAATTTATGCGGAGGAAGCATGACGACAAAAAATCTTTGCGATGAGATAGGCGCGAAGTATGCGGAGCTAAAAAACGCTCTGGCCGGAACAGATTTGGAGAGGATAAAGAAGCTCACGCTGGAGACGCACGCTCTTGTGCATCCCGCCGCCGTTTCCGGTCATCAGGAGAAAACGCTCGCCGACTTTGTTCTGGACTTCATGCTGTCCGGCAATCAAAACGTGCTTGTGCCGCGGAAAAATTACGCCACAGACTTGCACTATGACGGAACGGACACCGTGCCGCTGGTCTGGCAGTTCTGGCACACATATCGGATTGAGGACTTGATCAGCAACATCTTGATGGCAGACAGCAGTCAGATTTTCAGCCCGGACTGGCAAAAACGAATCGGCGCGTCTGTGACAGACACCGGCAACGCACTGGAATTTGACGAGGCAGTAAAATTCGCAAAGACAATAAACGCCGACGCGCTTTGCGAGTACATGATTGCAGTTGGCAGGCAAACAAGAAAAATCATAAGCAGCCTGACGCTTGAGCAGATAAAATCCATGGTGCCGGAAAAACGGGTCATGCGCATCCTTGAAGAAGGCGGCGTCACCACCGACTTCCGCTCCGTGTGGCTTCTGGTGTTCTGGGGACGGCTCACTCTCGGCGGCATGATTCTGACACCGCTAACATGGCATCACACCATGCACCTGTTCGCGTGCATGGATATATTGTGATTCTGGATTGCTTCCGTCAAAGGCAAAGTCAGACGATTTTACGCCGGGTAAATCCGCCTAAACCAAATCCTTCTCCAGCACAAGCCGGCCGTCAATAAAAAGCCCCTTGACGCGCCCGGTGAGTTTTTTTCCGTCAAACGGAGTTGCCTTGCCTTTGCTGTAAAAAAGCGCGCTGTCAACAGTCCACTCCTCGTCAACGTCCACAAGGGTGAGGTCAGCGTCATAGCCGGGTTTGAGGCATCCTTTTTTCAAGCCGAGGATTCTTGCGGGAGCCGCGGACATCAGCTGGCTCAGACGGCACGGATTGAACTGGCAGTCACGGACAAGCACGGTGTTGCAGACTGCGAACGTGGTCTCAAGTCCGGTGAAGCCCGGCGAGCCTGCGGCCTTCTCGTCCAGCGTGTGCGGCGCGTGGTCTGTGGAAATCACGTCAACAGTGCCGTCGCGCAAAGCCTGAATCAAAGCAACGCGGTCATCCTCTGAGCGCAGCGGAGGATTCACAAGCGCGCGGATGTAAGGCTCGTCTGTTCCGCAGAGCGCAAGGTGATGGGGCGTTACCTCGCAGGTGACGGCAAAGCCATCAGCATTATTTTTTGACGGATAAAAAGCCTCGCCGTCCTCAAACGCCTGATACGCCGCGTCCGCCTCATTCGCGGCGGACTCATCCATCTCATCAAGGATGTCATTCTTGAACTCGCGGATTGCGCTCACGCTCACGGCCGTGCTCACGTGCGCAATGTGGATGTGACAGCCGGCCTGTTTTGCCAGCATGAGGTTGCGCACGGTTGAGGTGTCCTCCGCAACGGCAAGAAGCTCGTTGGCGCGGCTGAGCGCAAGGTCAATCCTGTCAACAGCGGCGTCAGTCTCATCATCATCCGAAGCATCGTCGCTTCCCCATGCAGAAAGCCCGGACGATTTCATAATCTCAAGCGCCTCGGCACGGAACGGTTTTGCCTGCTCGCCCAAAGTCAAGTCCTCGCAGTGACAGCTGACTATAATCCCTTTCTCGGATGCCTTGCTCATAGCCTCAAGCATTGTGGCGGCAGAAAGAACGTCCCGACCGTCCTCGCTGATTACAGGAACGTATTTTTTCTCAATCGGGTCAAGGTGGGTCGTGTCCGTGCCGCCAAAATCACGGGTAATGCTCACAGCCTGAAAAAGGTGCGTCAAGCCGATTGCCGCGGCCTCCCGCTCGATTCTCATTGCGACTTCCGCCGATGACACCACCGGATTCGTGTTCGGCATCGCGACAACAGTTCCGTAGCCGCCGGAAGCCGCGGCATGAAGTCCGCTCTGCAAATCCTCTTTGTGAGTCTGCCCAGGATAGCGCAGATGCACGTGCATATCTATGAACGCCGGAGTGAGAGTGAGGCCGAGCGCGTCGTAAAGGTCAATCGGAGTGTCCGGGCTGAAACCGTCCTCCAGAAGCACCGCCCGCGCAAAATTCTCCACCGTGGCGGACGAGGTGAAATATCCGTGGAAAACCGAGCGGATGCTCCCCTCCACCACAAGAACCGCTCCCGGGCCGTCGGTGCACTCGTCAAGGAGGCGGGCATTATAAATCAGAAGGGCTTTAGGCATTCGTAGCCCCCGCAACATAGAGCGTGTCGCAGTACTCGCACCTGTAAAGTCCCTTGGCCTTGTCAACAAGCAGGAAATTCGGCTTGATGTAATGCTCGGTCTGTGTTATGCAGCGCGGATTTTTGCAGCTGAAAACTCCCTGCACTTTTGCCGGCAGCGCCATGTTTATCTTGCGCACAATTTTCTCGTTCTCAATAACGTTCACGCAGATGTCCGGGTCTATGAATCCAAGCACCGAATAATCAATGTTGATTATATTGTCGATTTTTATGATGTCCTTTCTCCCTGATTTTTCTGACGGCACGTTCTGAATCAAGCACGCGGTGAAAGGAAGCTTGTCCAGCCCGAGCCACTGGTAGATGTTCCAGCCGTGCCCCGCCCTGATATGGTCAATCACAAGTCCGTTTTTTATAGTGTTCACGTTCAGCATTTTGTTCTCCTATTCTAATCGCGCAACACGCTCTGCGTGTTATGACACATTGACTATTAAATCGCGCCGGTGAGCTTGGCAATCAGTGCCATGCGCGCGTACATTCCGTACTTCACCTGCTTGAAGTAAGCGGCGCGGGGGTCGTCATCAACATCAGGGGTAATCTCGTTAACCCTCGGAAGCGGATGCAGGACAATCATATTTTTGCGGGCGAGCGACATTTTCTGCTTGTCCAGAATATAACTGTCTTTGAGGCGGATGTAATCCTGCTCGTTGAAGAAACGCTCTTTCTGCACGCGGGTCATGTAAAGAATGTCAAGCTGGTCAATCACAGCGTCAAGGCTCTCCACAATCTCATATTTTATGCCGGCAGGCTCCAGGATGTTCGTAATCAGATAGTCCGGCACAGAAAGCTCCTTTGGGCTGATGAAGATGAAGCGGTTGCCTTTGAAGTTGCGCAGCGCCTCCGCAAGCGAGTGAACCGTGCGCCCGAATTTGAGGTCGCCGCAGAAACCCACAGTGTGATTCTCAAAACCGCCAAGCAGCTGACGGATTGTCACCAAATCGGTGAGCGTCTGCGTGGGATGATAGTGGCCGCCGTCTCCCGCATTTATGACCGGGCACGCGGAGTATTTGCTTGCGAGCAGTGCCGCGCCTTCTTTGGGGGTGCGCATGGCAATCACATCCGCATAGCTTGAGACCACGCGGATTGTGTCGGCAAGGGTCTCGCCTTTCACAGATGAAGTGTTCTCCGCATCAGAAAAGCCCTCCACAGAGCCGCCCAAGCGGAGCATGGCCGCCTCAAAGCTCAGCCGCGTCCTTGTGCTCGGCTCAAAAAAAAGTGTCGCAAGAATTTTCCCGCGACACACATCCCCAAATGACGTTGGATCAACAATAATCTGCTCTGCCAACGAGCAAATCTCCTCGATTTCAGACACCGACAAATCATCCGGCTGAATCAAATGACGACCACACAGCATAAAACCGCTCCTTGAAAACTGCGTTCAGTTCCCAGAATGATAGCAGATATGTGGGGATTTTACAACATGAGATAAAAGCATTGTTGATATATTCAAGGCTTCATACTATAATTTTAAACGTGAAGTTCAAGGTGGAAAAGTTGCCTGCGGCACAAGCGGAAATAGAGTCTCTGGAGCAGATACAGAAAGAAATGCTGTCCGCCGATTATGAGAGGATAGAGACACAAGGAATTGAATTTGTGCGCGTAAAACCTATTCAGAAAGATATTTTTGAAATCAAGACACATGAACTTCGCTCGTTGTTCAAGTATAAGGCTGGAAAAATCATTGTAGTTGGAGTGATTTTTGTGAAAAAGTCACAGAAAACTCCAAAAGACAAAATCAAACTTGCGGCGCAGAGATTGAAGGAGGTCTGACATGGATTATGTTTTTGTAAAAGATTCCGAAGGATACGTTTTCAAGAAACCGGCGGAGGAAGTGTCCGACGGCGAGCGCATTATCTCAGAGAAAGAGTATATGAGGGTCTCCGGGCTTTCCTCATACAAAAAGAAGTCCGCCAGCGGCAAACCGAGCCGCAAGCGAGCGTTCGGTCTGCCGCTGAAATTCCGCATTCAGGTGACAAAAGAGGAAAAGGATTTCATTGACTATGCCAGGGAGCACCACTTGAACTACGCGGACTTGATGCAGATGTGAATAACGCGCCGATAGCACACCACGAAGCGAGGATAACGAAAACGCCCCGCGGCAATGCGCAAGCATGACCGCAGGGCGTTTTTTTGCATACTCTATGTTTTACTGCCTACTGAATAGCATCCATTATAAGCTCATACACTCTAGAAGGTTTATAATCCTTATTGAATGTGTTTTTTGTGCCATCTGAGACCGAGATTTTGATATTCCAAATCTTATCCATGAATTTTAATACGTCCTCCACTTCCATTTCATCGGTTGAACCCTTCAGCAAATCCATGATAATATCCTTGTCCTCTTTTGCAGTAACACCAACTCGAATAATCCCGCCAACCTTGTCAGCAGTGCAAACAGCAGTCTCCAATGCAAAATCTACATTTAATTCAAACTTAGCACCAGAAAGATTTGGATATTCGCCATCATCAATCAAAAATTCGATAAATTCAGTCACATCTTCATTGGATGCCTCTGCCTTCATGCCGTAAGAGAAATCCAGCGAAATTGACTTTACAGGCAAATCATAATCAACCGGATTATTCGCAAGTTTTGAAATAATCTTGTTGACATCTGATACCGCAATACGAGTCTTCAAATCCAAAGATGCGCTGTTGTCATACTTAGTGCCCTCGTCATAATTAATATCTGCTTTTGCAGCAAAATATATTTGCTTGACACTAAGAACGCTGTCTATGAAATCATACAAATCTTTTTCGGAAGAAAAACCGAATTCGCCGACCATTTCTCCTATATATGAATCAATGTCATCCTTACTGACTGCACCATCATACATTGTTGCCACAATCTCAGCGACAGTATCTTTCCATACAGCAGACTTCATTTCACCAATATCAATATTTTTGTCAAACTTGATTTTTAAATCCTCGCCGCCATCTTCAAAATTGTCAATGACAGGCTGAGCCTGCTCTATAAAAGCATCAATGAATCCTTTTATTTGGGCAGCAGCATCTGTGCTGTTAGTTGCGGCGCGATCATAACCCGAAGAAGAGAAAGCCTCAATATACTCCTGCACAATTGCACGAATCGTGTCTACCAATGCCTCTTCTGAATTTATGTATGTTTCCACACCTTCTACAGAACCCGAACCGGGCGTAGGATCTAGATCTGGATTCGGCGAATCAGGCGTAAAATCTGAATCAGGCGAACCAACCTGTCCGCCTGAAGAACCCTCAGAACCTCCAGAGCCTCCAACAAATCCACCAGTCGTATTCTTGCACCCAAAAATCAGCAGAGCAGAAAGCCCTAACAACACGATAGTTTTTAATTTTTTCATTAAACATCTCCTGTCTATGTTTTTTAGTTTAGATACTATACATTTTACCCCCCCCCATGATATAATGTCAAGTACTAATTCACTTGTATCTATGAAACGCTATGTTTTTATTATTTTCTGCTGCCTCATCAAAATCACGCAACTAAATGCGATTATTGCCTTGCAGTCAGATTTTTTTACACTGTACAACGATGGCAGCTCTTTTTCTTACGGTACAAGCACCGACTGCAAAATTGATTTTCAAACAGAGCATTTCTCAATCTTTAATGAAATATCAGTCATAACATACGATAATCTGGACATTCCTTTTGAAGACTTCACTTTGCGTTTAGATAATCTAGGTATTTTTTACTATGATTTGGGGACATCAATCCATTTTAAGCCCATAAGAGTCAGCGCGGATTTTTTTGGAGCGCAGATGTTTGATAATCACCTCTCCGCTTCCATAATAGATTTCAATTTGTCATTAAAAAACTGCTTTGGAGCGAAGCTTGATGCCACTCTGTTTGACAGATTTTCTTTTGCGGGGATTTTTCTTACTTGCAGTCCGGAAGGATTTTATTCCCAGAAAAAATTTTGCGAGGGAAAACTCTATGCTGCCGCGGCAAAGTCCGAATATCTGCTGAAAATTGACAAACTGGAACTGGATTTTTTTTCATTCTTTGCACATGCATACGGAATGTTTGATTTTAACTTTTTCCTCATTGACGGATTTTTTTCAAGTCACCATATCTTTGGCGCAGGAAACGCACAAGCCTCAATGATTTCCACAGGTATATCCACAAAAACAATGAACCCACACTTTAACATATTATGTGAAATCGCCTGTGCTTATCTTTTCACAGCCACACTAAAAGCAACAATTCAGCAGGATTACTCATTTTTATCTAAAAAGAACTCCACGTTGTCTGATTACAATGCAGATTTTTCGAACACTTTTTTAATTCCGTTTACAATCGGCGCAAAAATCCAATCGCGTATTTTTGCCACAAATCTTAGTGCGTGCATCGCAAAATCATTCATAATTCCAGTCAAATTTTCCGCAGGCGGCGAGTTTTCGGAAACAACAAACAATATATCTGCTGACAGCATAATAAAAATCATCCTGTTGTCGGGCATAAATATATCCGTAAAAATTGACTTGTAGCCAAACAGCACAATCTCAACTAATGCCGCTTTCACTACACGCCTAGTGACGAACTTCCCCAAAACTGCTACGCTGTGTCCATGAACTACATCTACAACAACGAGGCAGAGAAAAACATGATGCTGGAGCGGTTCTGCCGCTATGCAAGAATCTGGTCAGAAAGTGACGGCAAGGCGGCGGATGAGGGCGTTTTCCCCTCCACCGAATGCCAGTGGGATTTCGCAAGAATTCTTGTGAAAGAGCTGCGCAACCTTGGGACGCGCAACGTCTATCTCACGGACTTCTGCTATGTGGTCGCAAAAATCGACTCGAACATTGAGGACGCGGAGGAGCGCAAGAAATATCCGGCAATCCTTCTGATGGCACACCTTGACACCGTGGATGAGGTGAGCGGCAGAAACGTCAGGCCGGTAATCACAATCAAAAGCGATGATGAAAGCCCCACCGGGACGGCGGACACAATCATCAAATCCGATGGCACAACCCTGCTTGGCGCGGATGACAAAGCCGGAATCACCGCAATCATGTGCGCGCTTGATTATATGCAGCGTCATTACGAGGAACTGCCCCACGGCCCCATTCAGGTGATGTTCAGCCCGGACGAGGAGACCGGCCACGGCATGGACAAAGTTCCGCTCAAAATCCTCAGCCCGGATTTTGCAGTGACTGTGGACGGCGGGGATGAGGGCGAGCTTGAGAGCGAGTGCTTCAACGCGTGGTACGCGCAGGTGAGGTTCACGGGGAAGGCCTGCCACACAGGAGACGCAAAGGCGAACAGAATGGTCAACGCCACGGTGATGGCTGGCGCGTTCACGTCCGCGCTGCCAAGAGACAAAGCCCCCGAGACCACAGAAGGTCACGAAGGCTTCATTGCGGTGATGGAGTGCGCCGGAAGCATTGAGAGCGCGGAAATCGGGCTGCTGCTGCGCGCCTTCACAACAGAAGAGATTGAGAATCAGAAGAGGATTGTGAGCGAGACCGCGGAAAAAATATCAGGGGAATTTGGAGGCAAGTGCGAAGTAACGTTCAGGCAGCAGTACGTCAACATGAAGGCAAAACTTGACGAGCATCCGCAGGTGCTTGAGCGTCTGCGCCATGCGTTCGCGGCAAGCGGAGTTGTGCCGCGCGAGAAGCCAATCCGCGGAGGAACGGACGGCTCGCGGCTTACGGAGCTTGGAATCCCCACCCCGAACATCTTCACGGGAGCGCATGAATTTCACTCCCGCAACGAATGGCTTTCCCTAAACCAGTGCGCAAAAGCTGCCGATGTAATAATAAATCTTTGCTGCACAGGGGAAGACAAATGCACGAATACGTAATTGAGGGCGGGTATCCTATTCACGGAACAGTTACGGCAAGCGGAAACAAGAACGCGGCCCTGCCCTGCATAGCGGCAACTCTTCTGACGGACGAGCCGGTAATCCTTCATAATATTCCGGAGATTCAGGACACGAACGTGATGTTCGAGATTCTGAAATCTCTTGGAGCAAAAGTCGAGAAAATCAGCAAGCACAACTGGAAAATCCAGTGCGATAAAATCACCAGAACCGCGCTTCCCACGGAACTTACAAAAAAGGTGCGCGGCTCAATCGTTTTTGCAGGCTCTCTTCTTGCCAGCAAGGGAAAATGCGAGATGACTCCGCCGGGCGGCGACGTGATTGGAAGACGGCGGCTTGACACTCATTTTCTCGCGCTCAAAGCGCTTGGCGCGAACATCCACGTGAACGGCTGCTTTGTCTTCTCTGCCACAAAACTTGTTGGCGCGGACATTTTTCTGGATGAGGCGTCCGTCACTGCCACGGAGAACGCTGTCATGGCGGCATCGCTTTCTGAGGGCGAGACAATTTTGCAGAACTGTGCCAGCGAGCCGCACGTCCAGGATTTGTGCAAAATGCTCGTGCAGATGGGCGCGAAAATCAGCGGGATTGGCAGCAATATCCTCAGAATCACGGGCGTAAAAAAACTGCACGGCTGCGACTTCACAATCGGCCCGGACTACATTGAGATTGGCTCGTACATCGGGATGGCGGCGGCGACAAAGGGAAAAATCACAATCAAAGGAATCCGCGCGGAAGAGCTGCGCCCGCTCAAACACAGTTTCGCAAAACTGGGCATCTCATGGAGCATTCAGGGTGATGAGCTGACCGTCCCAAACACGCAGAATCTTAAAGTCAATGACGATTTGGGCAACGCAATCCCAAAAATTGATGATATGCCCTGGCCGGGATTTCCCGCCGACCTCACCTCAATAATGACTGTCACCGCCACGCAGGTTGACGGCACTGTCCTTATTTTTGAGAAAATGTTCGAGAGCAGGATGTTTTTTGTTGACAAGCTCATTTCCATGGGCGCGAAAATCACGCTCTGCGACCCGCACCGCGCCGTGGTCTGCGGGCCGTCCATGCTGCACGGCGACCACCTTGTCTCCCCGGACATTCGCGCGGGAATGGCCATGGTGATTGCCGCGATGTGCGCGCACGGCACAAGCCGAATCAGCAACGTGTACCAGATTGAGCGCGGCTACGAGGATTTGGTGGGTCAGCTGCAGAAACTTGGCGCGCGGATTGAGAAAGTTGAGATTACAGACTAACTGATTTTAAATATGATTGAGCTTGAAACGCGCGTGAAAATCCCGTTTTTGTGGGGAAAGGCGGTCTTCAAAAAATCAAACTGGTCTCAGATTAACCTGATTGTAGGGCCGAACGGCTCGGGAAAGACACTCCTTGCGCAGAGCCTTGCCGCGCAGTTCAAAAGCGCGGGATATTCGGTGCGTTTCATAAATTCAGAGCGGAGCGGAGAGTCAGGCCGGAAAAATCAGATGGAGATTCTAAGGGGCAGCGAGAAAATCCGCACGAAAATAGAGCGGGTGCTCTCAAGCATGTTCGGCAAGTCAATCAAATTCATTGAGGATATTGACGGCACTCTCATCCCGATTGTCGAGAACAAGGCGTGGCACGTTGAGTATATGCTGGAGCAGGTTGAGTGCCACGGGCTTAGGGAAATAATCTCGCTGCTGGTGAGCCTTTATTCCAAGGCCAGTGACAGCGCTGACGGGCGGGAAAATCAGGGGGAAGGAGACGCGGGCGAGTGCGTCTTTTTTGACGAGCCGGAGCTTCATCTGCACCCGCAGTTCCAGTCGTTTTTTATGAATGAGATTCGCAGGGAGGTGCGCAACAGCTCTCGCAGGATTTTCTTCCTGATTTCCCACTCGCCTTTTTTCATAGATTTGCGCACGCCCGAGGATTTGACCGGCGTTGTCGCGTGCCACATAAATAAAATTCCGACGAGCATCGAGGAGCTTTCTGATGAGGACGACTCGCTGTTCCGGCGTTTTCTGCCGCGCTTCAACACATATCACAAGCAGTTCTTTTTCTCCGACAATCAGATTTTTGTGGAAGGCTACACGGACCAGCAGATTTTCACGAACCTGCTCGCGTTCATTGAGGACAGCTACAAGGCGGCGGGCACCGGAATAATCGACGTGGGCGGCAAGGACGAGCTTGGGCTTTTCTGCAAAATCTGCTCGCTTCTGGGCACGAACAGCAGGATTATCACAGACTTGGACTCGCTTTTCTCTGGCAAACTGCGCGATGTGGTCTGCAAGGACGCAAGGACAATCAGCTGGATGGAAAAGCAGCGGGAGCGTCAGACCGCATTTTACGAGGATATTTTCACCGAAAAAGAGATGCAGCAGGAAATCACACTGGAAAAACTGATTTACAAACTGGAACGCCTTCTTTCTGAGGTCGGTCAGGAAATCAGGAAGGATGATTTCCAGCGGGCTATGGCAGAGAAATTCGGCACGAAGCAGAGCCGCGCGGTTCTGGACGATTTCGCGCATTTCACATCAAAACTGGACGCGTTGCAGGAAAAGCATGACAATGCGGACGCGGTTGACACTTACAAGACCGTGCTTTTGCAGGGCGTGAATAATCTTGGCAGCGTGATGGAGAGCCTGCTTCCCGGAAAATGCGCCAGACACATCACAAAAATCAGGAATCTCGCGATGTTCGTTCTTGCCGCAATGGAAGCGTCCCGCGTCTACATCCTGCCGCGGGGCTGCATCGAGCATTATTACACAAGGAATGACATCCGCTATATGCCGGTCTCCGGGAAAGACCGACTTTTCCGCACGGAGCTGGAATTCATTCAGGACTCAAGCAAGCGCACTGTCCGAAAGAATTTCGCGGAGCTGATTGACCTGCTTGAAAAAGCGTGCGCCTGAGCGAACCTGCGGGCAATCCCCGGGGATAAATCCTGCGGATTTTGGAGACCTGGCTGGCAAGACAAGGCCGGAAAATCGGCGGGCGAATCAGAAAACTTGAAAAATCCTGCCTTAAAATGTATACTGTAAATGGGGAGGCAGCTTCCGCCTTGGGGATAAAATGGCTTATGTAAAAAATCTTTTTGACCAGAACTTCATTCAGTATGCCAGTTATGTTATTCGCGACCGTGCGATTCCAGAGATTACGGACGGACTGAAACCCGTTCAGCGGCGGATTATCCACACGCTCATAAAAACTGATGACGGACGCTTCACAAAGGTTGCGAACGTTGTGGGCAAGGTGATGGCATACCATCCGCATGGAGACGCAAGCATTTACACTGCGCTTGTGAACCTTGCTAACAAGGAGCTTTTCATCGACAAGCAGGGGAACTTCGGCAATATGTACACCGGGGACAATGCCTCTGCCCCGCGATACATTGAGTGCAGGCTGCGCCCGGTGACAAAAGACATTCTGAACACAAACCCAAAAGTGACGCAGTATGTTGACACTTACGACGGGCGGGACACGGAGCCGGTCGCGTTCCAGGCAAAACTTCCGCTTGTGCTGATTATGGGCGCGGAAGGCATTGCAGTCGGAATGAGCACCTACATTCTGAGCCACAACATCCACGAGGTGATTGACGCGGAGCGCAAGTGCCTTCGCGGTGAGAAATTCCAGCTTTTCCCGGATTTTCCGACCGGCGGACTGATTGACGTCTCTGATTATCAGGACGGGCTTGGAAAAATCGTGACGCGCGCAAAAATGGACACGAGCGATGACAAGAAAATCGTCATAACAGAGCTGCCTTACGGCTCAACCACAGAAAGCCTGTGCGACTCAATTGAGAAAGCGGTGAAAAGCGGAAAAATCAAGGCGACCTCAATCCAGGACTACACGAGCGACAAAGTGAACATAGAAATCCGTTTGCAGCGCGGCGTGTACACAAAAGACGTGGTTGACTCGCTTTATGCGTTCACCGAATGCGAGCAGACAATCTACTGCAACCTGCTTGTGATAAAAGACAATATGCCCGTGCAGATGACGTGCACTCAGGTGATTGAGTACCATTGCCGCCAGCTTGTGGGAATCCTGAAAAAAGAGCTGGAGCTTGAGAAATCAGAGCTGATGGAAAAACTTCATCTGCGGACGTTGGAGCGCATTTTCGTTGAGGAGCGCATCTACAAGAAAATCGAGCAGATGAAGACGGAGGAGGCTGTAATCAAGGCGGTGAAAGACGGATTCAAGCCGTTCCGCGCCGAGCTTCTGCGCGACATCACGGACGAGGACGTTGACCATCTGCTTAAAATCCCGATTCGGCGCATCTCACTTTACGACATGAACAAGAACAAGGCCGAGGTCACTGCAATCAACGCGAGAATCAAGGAAATCAACCGGCTGCTGAAGCATTTGGTGGACTATGCGCTGAGTTATCTGGACGCAATTGAGAAGAAACTCACGACCGACAACTCAAAGCGGCGCACAAAAATCACGAATATCAGCACGGTGGATGTCAAGACCGTCACAAAGCGGGATATATCGCTCAGATATGATGAGAAATCCGGAAATCTTGGAACGGATGTTTATGGCGGCGCGGAGCTTTTCAAAGTCACGCCCTATGATAAGATTCTTTATGTCAGAAAAAGCGGGATTTACTCAGTCTCTGAGACTCCGAAAAAACTTTTTGTTGGCCCAGAGATGCGTTACTGCGGTTTTGCGGACAAAGAGAGCCTTGCGAAAGTCCTGTTCACTGTGATTTACCGTGAGCCTGAGACGCAGTTCGTGCACATCAAGCGATGCAGGATTCCGGCGTTCATTATGAACCGCGATTATTTTTTTGCGCCGGAAGGCTGCGAGGTTCTTCACATTGACACAAGAAAAAATTTCACGTTCACGCTGAATTATGTCAAAAAGCCAAGGGTTAAAATCCTCTCGGAAAAATTCAAGGCCGCGGACTACGAGGAGAAATCCATCAAAGCGCGGGGTGTGCGTGTGGCGGCAAAAGAAGTTCAGGACATCAGCGTGGAATAAATGGAACGACTGAAAGAGCAGGTCAGCTACGAGCAGACGATTAAAGGCTCGCGTTTTCTTGCGGAGCTTTTCCCGTGCGCCTCGCAGTCACAGGCGCGAGAGCTGATAAAATCGCAGAAAGAAAAATATGCTGATGCAAGCCACGTTGTCCATGCGTTCATTGTCGGGAAAAATGCAGAGATAATGGGCATGAGCGATGACGGGGAGCCTTCGGGCACATCGGGCCGTCCCGCGCTGGACGTGCTCAGGGGCAGGGATTGCACCGACACGCTTCTTACAATCACAAGGTGGTTCGGCGGCACGCTTCTTGGCACGGGCGGGCTTGTCAAGGCGTATTCGGGGAGCGCGAAAGGCGCGGTTCTTGCGGCGGATGAGGCAGGCCTTTTTGAGACGCTTGTTGAAAAATCCGATTTTTGTTTTTCCTGCGGATATGATGCCTACAAGACCGTAAAAAAAATCCTTCTGGAAGAATTTCACATCTCTGATTTGCGCGAGGAATTCGGCACGCAGGTGAGCATCCGGGCAAAAGTGCACACCGAGGAGCGGGATTCTCTTGCCCGGCGGATTTTGGACGCGTCCAGCGGAAAAATCATCGTGAGGTAAGCGCGGAAACATCGGTTGATTATCCGGAAACCTGTGCTATAATTTAAAAAAACTGAAATGGAGCGAACAATGAGTAAAAAAAGACTGTTGATTGTCAGAGCCGCTGTGACAGCATCGCTTGTGCTGGGATTTTTCTCGGCGGCATCCTGCACTGCAAAAGAAAAGCCCGAGCAATCCGCTGCGGCAGACCAGGAGAAAAATGAGCCGGACACGCCGCTTTACGAGCTTGCCAAGAAACACGGATTTAAAATGGGTGCTGTAATCTCGGCGAACGACGCGCAGAGAGCATCCTACACATCGATGATTAAGGCGGATTTTAACAGCGTGACCGCGAGCAATGAATTCAAGGCGTACTCGCTTGTGAATCAGCAAGCGAGCATAAAATCTGACAGCGGAATGCCCGTGATGAACTACACCAGCGCGGATAAAATCGCGGCATTCGCGCAGGATAACGGAATTGGCGTGCGCGGGCACGTTCTTGTCTGGGACGCTTATATGCCGGAATGGTTTTTCAAAGAAGGTTACTCGCAGGACAACGACTTTGTTAGCAGCGAGGTTATGCTGCTCCGCCTGAAATACTACATAGAGGAGGTTGTCACGCATTTTGAGACGAATTTCCCCGGTGTGGTCTACTGCTGGGATGTGGTGAACGAGGCTGTCGCGGACGGCACAAACGAATGCAAGGCGGATGATCCGCGGCGGGTGCGCACAAAACGCGGCGGAAACACGAACCTTTTTTATGATGTAATCGGCCCGGATTATGTAGAGCTTTCCTTTAAATATGCGCGGGAAGCTGTGAACAAGGTGAACCCGGAAATCAAACTTTTTTATAATGATTACAACACTTTCCAGAGCGCGAAACGCACCGCAATCACAAAACTGATTGAGAGCATCAACAAGGACGAGAAACTCTGCGACGGAATGGGAATGCAGGGCTACATCGGCGGATATGGTCAGCAGGCCGGCTGCATGAATCAGAATGACATAAAACTTGTGCGCGAGGCAATCCATCACTATGCGACGCTGGATGTGGAAGTCCAGCTCACGGAACTTGCGCTGCGCAATTACGACAAGGACAAGATGAGCGAGCACGAGGCGTTTTACAAGGATTTTTTCACCATGCTCGCGGGAATCAACACTGCGGACAAAATAAAGCTCACTGGTGTCTCAATCTGGGGACTGCTTGATGACCCCACCGCCCTGCCCTCCAGTTACGGCTACAAAATGAACGGGCCGTTCTGCGGAGTTTACAACGCGATGCTCAAGAAAAAAGGCGAGTACGACAGCATCGTAAGCGCGCTCAAATAATCCGCGCACAGAATCAAAGGATTGATTCAAGCCCTTGCAGACTGCTCAGAATGTGGCTGCACAGGGCTTTTGTTTTTTCCGTCGGCTGGATTTTATCCGGCACCATAATCACCTGAAGGCCTGCCAGAGACGCGCTTTTTATTCCGTTGGGGCTGTCCTCCACGGCAACGCAGTCCTGCTCGCGCATTCTGATTGACCTGCACGCAAGGTGATAAATCTCCGGGTCGGGCTTGCTGTGGCTCACCATATCACCGGTGGTCAGCGTCTCAAAATACGAGATCAGGCCCGCGTTCGTCAGCTGCCGCCGCACAGACTCCCCGCGCGTGGACGATGCCAGAGCCAGACGATATTTTGGCTTAAGATAGTCAAGGATTTCTTTTGCATAAGGCATGAGCGGAATGCCCTCGCCGAATTCTATCTCGCGGAAATACTGCGCGGCAAGGCTCATAAACCGCTCGACGTCAAAATCATCACCAAGGCAACGCCGCAAAATCACGCGGGTATCCTGAAAATTCGTTCCGCGGCACTCGTTCACAAAATCCACATCTGATTGAATGCCCATCGTCCTGGCAGCCATGCTCCACGTCCTGTCACAGATTGTCTCCGTGTCAAGAAGAATTCCGTCCATGTCAAAGACAACAGCCTTAATGTCTCTCATACGCAGGATTTTAACGCACTGCCCGCAAGTTTTCAACACACACCCCGCGCATCAGGATAATTGCAAAATCAAAGTTTTCTGCTATAATCAGGATATGAAAAAAAAGCCCGCGCTGGCAATCGCGCTTCTTCTGATTTCTTACGGCCTGTTCTGCCAGGACAAAACAATTTATCTCTGGCGCAATGTTAAAGGGATGGAAAAACAACCGTCTGTCATGTTCATGCACAAACCCGGCGATGAGGTTCCGCGGACAAAAACTGCGGTCATAATCTGCCCGGGCGGGAGCTACCATCATCTGGGGCTTAAAAGCGAGGGAAACACAACCGCCAGATGGTTCGCGCAGAACGGCGTGACCGCTTTCGTGCTGAAATACAGAACGGCAGAGAGCACTTACCATCACCCCGCGATGTTGCAGGACATTCAGCGGGCAATCCAGATTATAAGGGAGAATGCGGAGGACTTTGACGTTGACCCGAATAAAGTCGGCGTAATCGGGTACTCTGCGGGCGGTCATCTTGTGACTATGGCCGGCGAATTTTATCAGACCCACGATGAGATTAAGAGACTTGGGATTGAGACGGACGTGAGCCTTCGCCCTGACTTTGTGATTCCGGTTTATCCTGTCGTATCGATGCAGGACGACATCGCGCACAAGTGGTCGCGCACAAGTCTTCTTGGAGGCGGCAAGAAAAATCAGACACAGGAGCGCAAGGACGAATTTTCCATGGAGCTGAATGTTCCCGATGATATGCCGCCCACATACATCGCCGTGGCAAAAGATGACAACGTTGTGATGTACGAGAATTCACTGCGATTGTACGAGGCGTTGCAGGAAAAAAACATTCCAAGCCAGCTCGCGCTGTATGAATGGGGCAAGCACGGCTTTGGGATGAAGGACTGCCCGTTTCTGCGTGAATTCCACTGGAACGAGGCACTGCACGAATGGCTCGCGGGTCTTGGAATGATGAATCCTACTTCAAGCCAAGCGCAATCTCCAGAACCTCGCGCACATCAGTCACAGGAATAAAAACAAGACCGCGCTTCACGTGCTCGGGAATATCCTCCAAATCACGCTTGTTGGCTTTCGGAATTATAATCGTCCTGATTTTATTGCGCTTGGCCGCCACAGTTTTTTCCCTCAGCCCGCCAATCGGGAGAACCTGCCCGGTAAGTGAAAGCTCGCCGGTCATGGCAAGATGCGGTTTGATTTTCTTGCCGCACAGAAGCGACACAAAAGCCGTCGCCATGGTGATTCCCGCGCTCGGGCCGTCTTTGGGAGTCGCGCCCTCCGGAATGTGAAGATGCACGACATTGTCCTCAAACCATTTTGATTTTTTTGTGCCGCGCTCCAGAACAAATTTCCTAGCCCAGTTAAACGCAATCTGACTGGACTCTTTCATAACATCGCCCATCTGCCCGGTGAGCACAAGGCCGCCTTTTCCCGGAAAACTCGTGGACTCAATCAGAAGCGTGTCGCCGCCCATGCTCGTCCATGCAAGCCCGATTGCAGTTCCCGGCATGTGCGCCACTTTTATCTGGCTCTCGTCAAAATCCGGCTTGCCAAGATATTTATACAAATCAGGAGCATCCAGAGAAAACGATTTTCCAAGCACTTCCGATTTTCCAGCCCGGTTTTTCTGAGCGGAATCGGCCGCGCCCTCATCATCGTGACTGCCGGACTTCTCGGCCTCAAAAATCAGCTCCGTGACAATCTTGCGGTGAATTTTATCCAGACATTTCTCGTAGTGGCGCACCCCGGATTCCCGCGCGTATTCCTCCGCAATTTTCAGCAGCGCCGATTTTGTGTACTTCACCTGATTTTTTGCCAGCCCGTTCTTGCTCAGGTTTTTCGGAATCAGGTATTTTTTCGCAATCTCAAGTTTCTCCTGGTCAATATAGCCGGAAAGCTGGATGATTTCTGCCCGGTCCAGAAGCGGCGACGGAATCGAATCCAGAGTGTTCGCCGTGAGAATGAAAAATACGCCCGAGACATCGAACGGCAAATCAAGGTAGTTGTCGCGGAAAGCGACATTCTGCTCCGGGTCAAGCACCTCAAGCAGGGCGGACGCGGGGTCTCCGTTGTGGCTTGAGCCAATCTTGTCCACCTCGTCAATCATAAAAACAGGACCGCTGCTCTTTGCGATTTTAAGACCCTGAATGATTTTTCCGGGCATCGCGCCAATGTAAGTGCGCCTGTGCCCCTTGATTTCCGCCTCATCGCGCATTCCGCCAACAGAAAACCGGTAGAACGGCTTGTTCATCGCGCTCGCGATTGACTTCCCGATTGAGGTTTTTCCGACACCCGGCGGCCCGACAAGAAGCAGAATCGAGCCTTTGGAATCGTTTTTCATTTTGCGCACCGCAAGATACTCCACGATGCGCTTTTTCACATCCTCAAGGCCAAAATGGTCGTTATCAAGGATTTTTTTGGCTCGGCTCAAATCATAATCATCTTTTTGCTCGGATTTCCAAGGCAGCTGCGTCACAAGCTCCAGAAAATTCCTTGTCCCGATGTATTCCGATGAATTCGGATCCATGAGCGCGAACTTCTCAAGCTCGCTGTCCACAGTCTCTTTGATTTCGCCCTCGAACGCAAGCTCGGCAATCTTTTTGCGGAATTTCTGGTAATCCGTGTCATTGCCTTCGGGAGTCTCTCCAAGCTCCTCCTGAATGGACTTCATCTCCTCGCGCAGAAAATACTCGCGCTGATTTTTCTCGATTTTGTCGTTCAGCTCGCGCTGCACTTTTTTCTGAACTTTCAGAAGCTCCTGCTCGCGTTTGATGAAAACAAGAACCTGCTCCATGCGCTGGCGCACGTTCACAGTCTCAAGGATTTTCTGCTGCTCCTCCTTGTCAACGTTCAGAATCGAGGCGATAAAATCCGCAACTTTTCCCGGATTATCGATGTTGACCATGTTGAGCCGCATTTCCTCAGAAAAAAGCGGATTGTTCTCGCTCACCTCTTTCATCTCACTGATAAGCGCGCGGGTCAGTGCCTTGACCTCAAAAGTGTCAGCCTCCTCATCCTCCAGATAGTCAACCGCAACGACCATGGGGCTTGTGCTGTGAAGAGTCCTTCTGATTTTGAACCTTTTTATTGTAGAAATGAAAATATTCAGGCCGCCGTCCGGCAAATTCATTTTTTTGATGACACGTGCCACAGTTCCGACACGGCATAAATCATCGACTGCGGGATTATCCTCGTCATTTTTTGTCATAACAACGCCGATGAAGCCGTCACGCTCGTACACGTCATCAAGAACTTGCACGTCATCCGAGGCGTTAATCATCATGGGCGTGAAAATTCCGGGGAAAATCGGCCTGCCCTGCAAGGGAATCAGAGTCAGTTTATTCGGCAAAAGCTGGTCGGAAGGAATGATTGAGCCTTCCACAACGCTGTCATCTTTGTTATCAGTCATAATAAAAATATAATAACAAAAATGATTAAAGGCAAATAAAAATGCCGGCAAAGTCCCGAATCATCGCTCGCGCCAGATGTGCTTCATGACCGGCAGCGCGGATTCCATAGAATGGCGAAAGAGCGACAGGATGCTCATCACTTCTTTGCGCGTGGATTTCTCAAGCGATGCGAACGCGGAAATCATTCTTGCCGAGCACGGAATGGCATTTTTCTGCATCTCATCCAGCGTGGAGACTCCGGAGGCGTTTATCACGTCAAAGAGCGCGGTCACAAAAACTTTGCGCCGCTCTTTCTCAAGTCCGTCCACCCACTCGTTGAAACCTTTTTTGAAGACAATGCTTGCCTTGTCGAACCGTTTTTTCTGGACAAACTGCGAGCCAAGAATCTGCCAGGACACCGCGTCGTGCTGCATGACCGCCGACTCGCTGCTCTCCACAATCTGATATTTTTTGGGATGGCAGAAAAGCATTCCCACGACAGAGAACTGCGGATAGACCGAGACAATCCTTTTTTCCACCGCCTTGTATTCGGGAAGCTGGAAAAACTCACAGGGAAAGCCCGGGCCGTCAAAATTATACACGCGCGAAATGCGTTTCTGCAAATCTTTGCCGCACCTGACCGCAGTGTTCACCGCAAGATTCCCGCCCTTGGAGTGCCCCGTAATCACAAAGTCCGTGTCAAAAAAATCCGCTGCCTCAAGAAAATATGCCAGGGCGTCAGCCTGCGAGGGAATCTCGTCAAGCCAGGCAAGGTTGAAGTCCTCCTCCCAGCCAAGCAGAGTGTCATCCGTTCCGCGGTAAGAGAGGATTGACAGAGCGTCAATCGAATAGACCATCGCCGCGAACTGCTCGCGCCGCTTCTCATCAAAAATGGCGCGCATCCCGGAAATGAGCGTGTCCTTGAAGCGGACGCATGACGCGCACTTGAAAAAAAGCTCGGTAGTCCGCTTGTTAATCAGATAACCGGTGTTAGTCCGCCGCTCAAAATCATCCGCACTTTTAAGATGCCCGGCAAGCTCCTCAAAACTGATTTTCTTGCCGAAACTTTCCGGAGCAAGGCCGTCAAAAATTGAGTAAGAGATGTGCGCGAGCATCAGAGCGTCAATCTGATTGAACGGCACCTGCGAGAACGGAATATCACCGCGCCAGTCAAGATAATCAAAAAGGTTCGCCATGAAAATCCTCCGAAAATTCGGCTTATTATAGCAGATTGGGGCAAAAACTTGCAACTGTCGGATACGTTTCCAACAAAAAACGGAAACGTTTCCAAGCAAAAACGGATACGTTTCCAAGCCCCTGCCCGAAACGTTTCGGACTAAAAACGGAAACGTATCCGCTGACACTCCGAAACGTTTCCAATAACACATCCGATACGTTTCCGATGATTCGCCGGAGACAGCCGGAAAATCCGGGGCAGGCAATCACAATCAGCAGTGATACTTTGACTTTTAACGGCGAATTCTATATTATCGTGAAAGCTGGCAAGGATTTTGCCAAGACAGGAGAAAAAAATGGATTTGATTTACAACATCAAGGACAGGCCAAAGACAAGCAAAGTGATTTTGTTCGCCTTGCAGCAGCTTCTGGCAATCATGGCTGCGACAATCGCAGTTCCCGCAATCGTCGGGCACGGACTTTCCGCCTCGGCCGCACTTTTTGGCGCCGGAATCGGGACGTTTGTCTATCTGCTTCTTACAAAAAGCGCAAGTCCGGTCTTTCTGGGCAGCTCGTTCGCTTTCATCGGCTCGATGTTCAGCGCGTTCGCCGGGGCAGCCACACTCGGGCTTTCGGAGCAGGCCGGCTACTGGGGTCTGATTATCGGAGCGGTGATGGCAGGCCTTGTGTATGTAATCATCGCGGTGGTAGTGAGGTTCTGCGGCACCGGGTGGATTAACAAACTGATGCCGCCGGTAATCATCGGGCCTACGGTCGCAATAATCGGGCTGAGCCTTTCCGGGAACGCCATCGCAGATTTGACAAAATCCAGCATTGAGGGCGGAAGCACTCACATCGCTCTCATCTGCGGATTGTTCACGCTTGCCGTCACAATGCTGTTCTCAACTTACGGCAAGAAAATCGGGCGGCTCATTCCTTTTATACTTGGCATTCTTGCGGGGTACATTCTTGCGTCGATTTTCGCGGTCATCGGAAAAATAAGCGGAAACAGCGCGCTTGTCGTAATCAATTATTCGGCGCTCACATCTCTGGACTTCGCGAGGATTTCTGGCTGGTTCGCGCTCCCAAAATTCTCTTTCCTGCTGGGCGGAAGCGCGGGGCTTAAGGCGGTCACGGGAAAATATCTTCTTACGCTTTTCACGGCCTATGTTCCGGTTGCGTTCGTAGTGTTCGCGGAGCACCTTGCCGACCACAAAAATCTCTCATCAATCGTCGGGAAAGACCTTTTGCAGGAGCCTGGCCTCACACGCACACTTCTTGGCGATGGTCTTGGCTCGATTGCGGGCGCATTTTTCGGCGGCTGTCCGAACACGACTTACGGCGAGTCAATCGGATGCGTGGCAATCACACGGAACGCCTCAACAATCTCTATCTGGGGCTGCGCCTGCACCTGCATCATTTTCTCGCTTATCTCTCCGCTCGTCGCGTTTCTGGAGACAATTCCGTCCTGCGTGATGGGCGGCGTCTGCGTCGCGCTTTACGGATTCATTGCGGTGTCCGGCCTGAAAATGTTCCAGAGCGTTGACCTGAACAAGAACAAAAACCTGTTCGTCGCCTCCGTGATTCTGATTACCGGGGTCGGCGGGATGGTCGTAAGCTTTGGCACGGTGGAAATCCGCACCGTAGCCTGCGCGCTCATCCTCGGCATTCTGACGAACATCATGCTGGGAAAAGAGGACGAGGCATCAGGCAGCCGCTAAAATTGGCGGATGATTTCCGCTTGCAGTTTCCAAAAACTGCGGATTTTCGTGTCTGCCCGCACGGGCGAGCCTTGAATCCTAAGAAACTGATGCTCCTGCGTTTGCCGGGTTTTTAGGATACGAAAACCAGCCGCTGAGTTTGCGCGGCAGATTCTAACGCAAATAAAAAACCGCGGATTTTCGGTTTTGACCGGAAAATCCGCGGTTATTTTTTCAGCAGTTGCCGTCTGATTTTACATTCCGTAAGTGCTGATAAACACGCCGGCTGCGATTGCAGTGCCGATTACGCCGGAGACGTTCGGCCCCATCGCGTGCATCAAAAGGAAGTTTGTCGGGTCTTCTGACATTCCGACTTTGTTCGCAACACGGGCCGCCATCGGAACTGCGGAGACTCCCGCCGAGCCAATCAGCGGATTGATTTTCTCTTTGAGGAAAAGGTTCATAATCTTCGCCATAAAGAGTCCGCCCATTGTCGCGATGCAGAACGCCACAAAACCAAGCAGTATAATCCCGAAAGAATTCAAGTGCATGATTTTTTCCGGAGTCATCTGCGAGCCGACACCAAGCGACAGCAGAATTGAGACGATGTTCATCATCTCGTTCTCGACAGTTTTTGAGAGCCGCTGTACAATGCCAATCTCTTTGATGAAGTTTCCGAACGCCAGCATTCCGATGAGCGGCGCGGCAGGAGGCAGAAGCAGGATTGTCACCACAAGAAGAAGGAGCGGGAACAAAATCTTCTCTGTCTTTGAGACCGGGCGAAGCTGTTTCATCTTAATCATGCGCTCTTTTCTGGAAGTCAGCAGTTTCATAATCGGCGGCTGAATCATCGGGACAAGGGCCATGTATGAGTACGCCGCCACAGCGATTACGGCCATCATCTCTGGCGCAAGTTTTCCTGAGACATAAATTGAGGTCGGGCCATCCGCACCGCCAATAATTGCGATTGCGCAGGCCTGCTTCATGTTATAGTCGATTCCGGGAATGAAGTTCATTGAGGCAACGCCGAACAATGTGGCAAAAACTCCAAGCTGGGCGGCTCCGCCAAGAAGCGCAGTCTTGGGATTCGCAATCAGCGGACCAAAGTCAGTCATCGCACCGATTCCCATAAAAATCAGCATGGGGAAGAATTCGTTGCCAACTCCCGCATTGTAGATTATGTGGAGCATTCCGTCCGGCGCACTTCCCATCCCCGCACCCGGAATGTTCACGAGGATTGTTCCGAATCCGATTGGGATGAGCAGCAGCGGCTCAAAACCTTTTGCCGCGCCAAGGTACACAATCAGAAACCCGATGGCGAGCATGACAAGACGCTGCCACCCCGCGACAGGATGCTCTGCAAGGTCTTTTTCGGAGGCCGCAAGCTGCTGTGCCTTGGCAATCTCCATCGCCTCTTTTGACGCTTCCTCCGCCGCAACCTCATCGGGAGTGGGCGTGTGAATCATTTTGTAGATTCCGGTGTTTTTTCCCACATTCTCAAAAAATGATGAGATTGAGATTGGCTTGATGTTCTCTGAGCCTTTGATTACTGTTGTCGAGGCATAGGTGCTTTTTGCGGACGTGCCTTTTTTTGCGCCGCACCCCGCGAATGAGAGCACCATCGCAAGACCGCAGATAACCGCAGTCACTTTGAATGCCTTGAATTTATCGTTTTTTCTGTTCAGTTCTGTTTCCATAAATGCACCTTACCGCTTACTGAATTTCGGCCAAAGTCGCGCCCTGTGCAATCTGCGAGCCTGCCGCAGCGACAAAATGCACTTTTCCGGATGCGCCGGCCTTAATCTCCAACTCCATTTTCATCGACTCAACGATAATCACAGTCGTGTCGGCTTTTACAGAAGCACCCTCGCTAACCGCATAGCGGAGCAATGTTCCCGCCACCGGAGCTTTTACTGGCGTACCAGAGCCGCTTGCGCTTGCAGGAGCGGGCTGTGCGGCAGGAGCCGCTTTGACCGCCGGCGCAGGCTGAGGAGCAGGAGCGGATTGAACTGCTCCGCCCAGAGTTCCAAGAACCTGTCCCGCCTGAATCTGAGTGCCCGGCTGGACGCTGAAATTCACAGTTCCTGCCTCCGGAGCTTTTACCTCAAGCTCCATTTTCATCGATTCTACTATAATAACGGTGTCACCTTTTTTCACGCTCGCACCTGCGCTAACGGCGTAGCGGAGCAGTGTTCCTGCAACCGGGGCTTTAATCTCAACTCCGCCAGTAACCTGAGCCGGAGCAGATGATACGGCCGAAGCCGCGCTAGCAGTAGCACCGGGCGCGCCAAAACTCACATTGTAATTTGTGCCGTTCACATTCACGCTCATGCTGTCTCCAGCAGGACCTGTGGTAACGTTGTATGCAGTTCCGTTCACGTTGATTGTATAAGAGCCGCCTTTGTTCTCTTTTGCTGCGGCAGGAGCTTCTTTCTTTGCGAATGCGGTCGCCGCATCAACAGGACCGTCAGCACGTGAGGCAAAGAATTTCGGAGCGACATTCGGGAACATGGCATAGGTGAGCGCATCCTCATCAGAGCCGTTTCCTCCGTTTTTCTTGGACTCCTCCATCATTTTATCCCACTCAGGCTCAAGCAAGTCGGCAGGACGGCAGGTCACAACCTCATCCATATTGTTCTGCTCAAGCGCTTTTTTCACCAGCTCGGCATTTGCCTCTGCGGGAAGTTTTCCGAAACGCCCTGTGATAAGATTGCGGAAATCCTGCGTCATAGTCGTGTAGCGTCCCATCAGAACGTTCATTACGGCCTGCGTTCCCACAATCTGGCTGGTCGGAGTGACAAGCGGAACATATCCCGCGTCCTTGTGGACTTTTGGAAGCTCGGCAAGAACCTCGTCCATCCTGTTGCCCGCATTCTGCTGTTTGAGCTGGCTTTCCAGATTTGAGAGCATTCCGCCGGGAACCTGAGAAAGCAGGATTCTTGTGTCCGCGCCAAGGAAAGACGATTCCAAAGACGAGTAATGCTTGCGGATCTCGCGGAAGTAAGCGGCAAGCTCCAGCAACGCGGCGGTGTCAAGCCCGGTATCCAAGTCCGTGCCTTTGAGCATCTCGACCACGGTCTCCGTCGGCGAGTGGCTTGTTCCCATCGACATGGAAGAAATCGCGGTGTCAAGCCAGTCCGCGCCAGCCTCGGCCGCTTTCAGCTCAGTCGCGACAGAAAGTCCTGTAGTCGCATGGGTATGAATCTCAACCGGCAAATCAACTTTGGATTTGATTGCCTTCACCAAATCATAGGCGACATAAGGTTTGAGAAGCCCTGACATATCCTTGATACAAATTGAGTCCGCGCCAAAATCAGCGTAAGTTTTGGCAAGCTCGGCATATTTTTCGATTGTGTGATACGGAGTCACGGCATAAGAGATGGCCATCTGCACGTGCTTTCCGGTTTTTTTTGCGGCTTTCGTGGCGCACTCCATGTTCCGCGGGTCGTTGCAGGCATCAAAAATGCGGAAGCAGTCAATTCCGTTCTTTGCGGCAGTCTCCACGAATTTCTCGACGACATCATCCGCATAATGGCGATAGCCCAGCAGGTTCTGCGCGCGCAGGAGCATCATGATTTTTGAGTTGGGCATTGCGGCGTGAAGTTTCCTAAGCCTTTCCCACGGATCCTCATTCAAAAAGCGGATGCAGGAGTCGTAGGTCGCGCCGCCCCATCCCTCAACGAATTTATAACCAATTTTGTCAATCATAGGACAAGCCGGCAGCATATCTGCGGTTGTCATTCGCGTAGCGTGAAGACTCTGATGAGCGTCACGGATTGCAAGCTCAGAAATTCCAACTTTAGCCATATTTATCTCCTATTTATTATTTATGATTTTAACGCCTTGTCGTGCACGGCTGCGGCAATTGCGGCAATTACAGCCCCGCTGTCAGCGGCAGGGGCAGACGAAACAGCTGATTGGCTCTGCGGAACGTCCGCCGGAGTCTCCTTGTCAAGCCTGAGAGCACGAACCACAGCCTGAAGCAGCTTCATACAGCAAATCAGGATGATGATGAAGCCGAAAACGACACACATACCAAGCAGAGTCAAAAGCCCGCTCTGCCCGAGCATTTCGATAATTGTCATAAAAACTTCCTAATTCATAGATTCAAAATCGAAAATACTTCCCGATTTTAATGCTTAGATTATATATGAATAAAGCGGAAAATTCAATGAGAAAATCCGCGCGGTCACATTACGCGGATTCTGTGACACATCCGCAAAAAAATGGTAGAATAATCGCATGACTTTATTCAACTGGATTCTCACAGGATTTTTGATTGCCGACGCAGGCCTCATAATCCTCTCGATGATAAAAAACCTCGCGCTCCTCAAAAAAATCTCCTGCGCGATTTTCATGCCGCTGGCTTCACCGCACATTCCGCTTATGCTCGCTCGCGCTCTGCCGGACTCGTACCACACCCTCGTCATCACATCGGCGGCACTCGCGCTCATAAGCATCTCGCTCGCGCTCAGCGTGATTTTTGAGCATAAAATCGCAGGAATTCTGGCGCAGATTTTTTTTCTTGCGGGAATATGCCTTTGGTGCAGGATTTTCAAATATGTTTTTTATGTTTACAGGCTTCCGCAGTGGGCAGTCGTGTCAATCATAATTCTCTGCGTGATTATCGCGGTCATGCCGCTTGTTTTTCTGGGCAAAATGCAGGCACACAACTACGTTTTTCTAATCCTGCTGACAGCATCCTCGCTTCTGCTCGCGGTTTTTGCGTTTGTCCTTCTGATTTTTGAGCGGAACACGCGCGCGGTCATCCTTTTTTCCGCAAGCATAGTGAATCTTGCCGCGGTGATTTTTTCTGCCGTGCCGGAAAGCAAAATCAGAATAAAAGAAAAGACGCCGATTCGCATAGCAGCCGTCACAGCGTCCCAAATTCTCATTGCGATTTCCGCCATGCTCGTGTTTTTTTAGAACAGGTCGTCCCAGTCAAAAAGTCTGCCTTTTACAAGGCGGCCGCTTTTCAGCCCGGCAGAAAGCCGCTCCAGCGCGGCAACCGCTCCGTCCGCAAAACCCTCGCGGCTTCTTGCGGTGTGCGTCAGCTCGATTGTATCGGCCGTGCCGTCAAAAAAAACTTTATGCGTGCCCGGAATGTTTCCGCATCGCGTTGAGCTTACGTGCAGCTGGCACGGCTTGGGGCGGTCGTGGAATGCGTCCGTAACAATCTCGGTTTTGGCAGGATTTCCAAGCATCACGCGGCGGGCAATCTCCAGCGCGGTTCCGCTAGGACTATCCGCCTTCTGATTGTGATGAGCCTCCCACGTTGCCACATCATACATGGAATATTCCGCCATGATTTTTGAGGCTTCCTCCACAATTTTATAGAACATATTCACGCCGATTGAGAAGTTGGCCGCGGTCATAACCGCTCCGCCCACTTCTTTTGCAAGCGCGTCAACCTCGGATTTTTTGTCGTTCCAGCCGGTTGTGCCCACAACGAGCGGAAGCGCGAGCGGAAGAAGAGCCTTTATGTTGCCCATGACGGCGGCAGGATGCGTGAATTCGATTATTCCGTCCGCGCCGCTGGACTTCACTGCCCGCGCAACCGCCGCGCCGTCATTCGCGGGAACTTTCACGGCCGCGTCATCCGCAGCGACATCGACTGTGACAACAACCTCGTGACCCGCCCGCCTTGCGGACTGCTCAATCATGTGGCCCATTTTTCCGTAGCCGACCAATGCAATCTTCATTTTTACCTCCAAATTCTTTGGGTGATAATCCTAGCTGAAATACGCGGAATGAAGAATCTGAACGGTGCGCTCAGCCTCATCATCATCCACAATCATGCTGATATTAACCTTGCTCGCGCCCTGACTTATCATCTGCACGTTGATTCCCTCGTCGGCAAGCGCGTCAAATCCGCTGGCAAGAATTGCGGAGGAATGCGCCGCATCGCAGATAATCGTGACAATCGCCTTGCCGCCGCGCACAGTCACCTCGCTCGCGCTCTCCAAATCTTTAACAAGCCCGCTCAAATCAGATTTTGTGTTCACAGTGAGCGAGACCGAGACCTCGGAGGTCGCAATCACATCAATGCTGATTCCCCATTTTAGGAAATTATTGAAGATGTGCGCCAGAAATCCCGCCGCGCCAAGCATCCGCGACGAGACAATATCGATTAGTGTGATGTGCTTTACCGTCGTAATTGCGCAGACCGGCGGAACTTTTCCGGTATGCTTTTCCACGATGATTGACCCAGGACTTGTGATATTATAGCTGTTTTTCACACGGACAGGAGTGCCAGTCCTGCGGACGGGCACCATTGAGCGCGGATGAAGAACCTGCGCCCCGAACATCGCAAGTTCCTGCGCCTCCTCGTATGTGACCTCAAGGACGGGCTTGGCATCCTTTACAACACGCGGGTCTGTGGTCATAATGCCGTCAACGTCTTTCCAAGTCTGGACTTCCTCGGCATGCATGGCCGCGCCAATCATTGTGGCAGTAAGGTCGCTGCCGCCGCGCCCAAGCGTGGTGATGTTTCCTTTCGCGTCCTTGGCAATGAAGCCGGTCACAATCGGAATGAGATTGTCGGTGCCGTTTTTATAATCATTAAGGCACGCGGGGATTGTCTCCCACACCTCGTCAAGAAGCTCCGCCGCCATATAATTGCTGTCTGATTTAAAGCCCACGTCCCAGGCATCATAAAACTGTGATGGAATGCCCTCGCTCTCCAGATAGGCCGCCATCATGCGCACGCTCATCCGCTCGCCAAAACTCACAAGATAGTCGCGGGAACGCTTGCTCACCTCTTTGAGCATTGAAATCCCGGTAAGAAGCTGCTCCAGCTCATCCAAAAGCGCACGGATTGAATCGAACTGCACCCCGAGCGCGAGCGCGGTCTGCTCATGCAGCTCTGCCACGCCGGACACATCCACAACGCCCTCAACCGCCTTGTCCGCCGCATCAAGAAGATGGTCGGTGGTGTCACCCATTGCCGACAGCACCACAACCGGACGTTTTTCCCTGTACGCACGGATGATTGAGGCAACGTGCTTGATTCTTTCCGCATTTGCGACTGATGAGCCGCCGAATTTCATAACTATCATACGAAAAGTATAGCGTATTACTAGGTCTTATGGAAGATATTCAAAGTTGATGTGCCGCAGTGAGTCGAACAGCCGCTGTTTTAGCCGGGCATCGCCGTGCGTCAGAGACTCAAGGCGTGCACGGGAAGTTTTTCTGCCCGAATTGTCCTGATACGTGCACGTGCAGGTTGTGCTGATGTAGCCCGCGGACTTTGCATGGAGTTTTATGCTGTCAACATCAACATAGCAGAGCGGGCGAATCAGCGAGAGCGGATATTTTTTGTAATCAATACGCGGGGGCATCGTAAAAAGCCGCGCCTTCTCCATCATGTTCATCAAAAGCGTCTCAAGGATGTCATCCAGATGATGGCCGAGCGCAATCTTGTTGTAGCCGTTTTTGAGCGCGAAATGAACCAGCTCGTTACGGCGCTGCATCGAGCACCAGTAGCAGCTCATCTTGAATCCGTCTTTCAGCCTGTTCTGGACATCAACAAAATAGTTCAAAGTCTCAACTCCCCAGTCCCGCAGCATCTGACGCAGACGCAGACTCATAGTGCAAGCCTCAAAATCAGTCTCAATGTGCAGGGCGGTGAAAGAAAAACCCGCGTCCCGACGCTTGGCACGGTTGGCAAGATACTCAATGAGCAGGGTGGAGTCTTTCCCGCCGCTCGCGCCCACAAGAATCCTGTCTCCGCGCTCAATCATGCGGTAATCATAAACCGCCTTGTCAATAATGCTGAAAATTTTTGGCTGGGGCATGACCCGAGTATAGCAGAAAAAGCGGATTTTGTGGAGCGGGGATTTTCATGCCACGCGTTCCGTTGCGTGTGATTCCAGAACAGGTCATAAAATCCACGCTGATTTTCTGGCCCGGCACTCCGCAAAAATCCCCCGGACTTCACAAACTTTCAAGCCGCCTGTGAAAAACTGGCAGTTTTATTGAAAACAAAGACCGCACAATGCAAGTCTGCATGATGATTTTCTGCGGATGCGGATTCAGGTGGAAAAATCGCAGGTGACATTCCGACTGCCCGCCCAGATTCTAAAGCTCCGAGAATATCCGCGCGATTCCGTCGGAAACGACTTTCTGGATTTTCTTTTCCAGCTCCTCCGGGCGGATAGAATCGGTTTGCTCCGCGCCGGTCTCAAACAGACGGATTGGCTCAAGCCCCAGAATATTGGCAATCTGCTCGATGGTCTCGGGCGACGGAAAATATTTGCCGTTCTCCACGCTGTTTATGTAGTTCGAGCTTTTCCCGATTGCAAGCGCAAGATCCAGCTGTCTGAATCCTTTCTCCTTGCGGTAGCGTTTAAGATTCTGAATGAAAGTCTGCCGTAATTCCCCCATGCACACAGTATGACAGTGTTTTCAATCCGCCGTACACTTAAAACAAATGTCCAAACCGGTTATTTTCTTGACAATACAGCGAATTTAAATGTATTATTCACGCAAATTAGATGTAAAACGCGCGCCCGCCGGTGCTGTGGTCAAAGCAGGCAAATCAGGCGGCGCACAGGAGGCAATCATGAAAAAAAGAAGATTTGGAAAAGCGCTGGGATTTTTTGCGGTCGTTTTTGGACTCACCCTCGCTGGATGCACAATGGAATCCGATAATAACGGAGGCTCTGGCACAACAAAGCTTGTGGAAGGAGAATGGAAAGACGGCAAGATTAGCAAAGAGGGACAACTGAAGAAGTACACATTCGAGGTTAAAGAATGGACACGATATTTCATTTATATGAACAATGCGTGGAGCGGTAACGATACAAAAACAGGATATACTGGAATAAAAATATCCCACAGCGATGGCACGACAATTAGCAGCAGTTACAGCAATGTAATAAGTTGCTATACAAAGCCAGTTACATTTCTTTCCGCAAGCAGTGGTACAGTCACGATAACAATGGCATCTTGCGAGGGTTATACCAATATTTCTAGTAACTGGGAAAAGGGCACTGGTACTTACGCCATAAAGTATACTTCGCGCCAAGAATACACCACGCTGTCAAACGTTGATGAGTGGCATAATGACAACATTATTGCGAATGGGCAGACAAACAGATATTACATTCCTGTTGATGCTGGAAAACGATATTTTATCTACATGAATAATGCGTGGGACGGAGATAATACAAAAAACGGATATACTGGTATAAGGGCAACCCATAGCGACGGTACGGTAATCAGCAGCAATTATGGAGATGTATTTAGTCGCTATACAAAACCGCTCACGTTTGTTTCCGCAAATAGTGGTACAGTTACCATGATTATGGCATCTTGCGAGGGTTATACTAATATTTCTAGTAACTGGGAAAAAGGTACAGGCACTTACGCCATAAAATATACTTCGCGCCCTGAATATATTACATTATCAGAAAATGAATGGCATGAAGATGATATACTTACAAACGGACAAACTAACAAATATTATATTAATGTAAGTGCAGGAACGAAATATAATATCTATTTGAATGATGCATGGAATGGAGACGGGACAAAGAAAGGCTTCGTAGGTTTAACTATTAAATACACTCAGGAGTCCAATGCTTCTAATCCTACCATTTGCAGCAGTTATGGTAATGCAATAAAACTTTATGACAAGCCATATACATTCACAGCATCCAGCACAGGTAAAGTTATCATAACTGTAGCATCTTGCGTAGGTTATAGTGATATTTCTGGTAACTGGGAACAAGGCACAGGCACTTACGCCATACGTTACACCATCGGCGAAAGCGAGTAATCCCACAATCCGGAGACCCGCATGAAGTCGAAACCCATTCTGGCATTCTGCCTCATCATCTTTCTGATGAGCCTCCCTGTCACGGCAAAGGAGCGTATGCCAGCGTGGGTAACGGACTGGAAATCGGTGTCTCAGGACTCGCTTCCGCCGCTGTGTCAATTTCAGAACAAAACTCACGCAGGACAATCCCAAGTACTGGCAGAGACAAGGCAAAACAATCCGCACGAAAAAGCGGAAAAATCCGCGCGCACTACTCCCGCACGAAGTCCACGGACTGCTCTGTGATGTCGATGTTTTTTGCGAGCAGGATGGCGGAATCGTTCAGGCTCACATCCGGGGCGTTGCGGACTGTCGCCTGCATATCAAGCGAGGGAATCAGAAAAAGGGCATCGTTTCCTCGGCGGTCTATGCAGACTGCCTCAAGGCGCATCTGCGGGTTCTGAAGAAGATAGACCAGTTTCCAGTGCGTCTCGCTCAGGCGGGAGACTTTTCTTGCGGCAAGGCTCGCGGCATCCCCGGCGGCAACGCGCTCAAGCATTGCATCTTTGGGGATTACCTTGCGGCCGTCCAAAAACGCGCGCAGCTGCTCATGCGAAATCAAGTCTCCGTAACGGCGGAGCGGGGAAGTCACCTGGCTGTAAAAACTGACTCCAAGACCCGCATGAGGCGCAGGTGTGATTCCCACTGAGCGCTTTCGCATACATTTTATCCTTGCGAACTGCCCCGCCAGACCGTCCGGAAGTTTTTCCGGGAATTCCGGGGCTTCCTGACTCACGTACATGAACGGAATCTGATTTTTAAACGCGAATCTTGCGGCACCCTCACCCGCAATAATCATCAGCTCGGCAATCATATCATTGGACTCATAGCGCACTTCCGGCTGCACAGAGACTTTTTTTGTCTCCTTATCAACAGAAATGTCCACCTCGGGCATCTGAATTGTGACCGCGCCGTTCGCCTCACGCCTCGCCTTGTTTTTCCGCGCAATCTCAAAAAGCGGCCTCAGCTCCGCGGAATCTTTCTGCTCCTCGGCCTGCCTGTATGTAAGACGATTGACCTGCACCCGGGTCTTGAGCACAACGCACTCCTCAATCTGGCTGTCGGAATCCAGTTTTATGCGGAAAGAAAGGGCACAGCTGTCGGATTTAAGACCGAGCGCGTATTCCTCAAGCGAACTTTCGCAGAGCATACGCGAAGTTCCCTCGGGAATGTAAAGCGTAGTCCCGCGGTTACGGGCCGCGACATCAATCACAGAGTCGGGCATCACAGACGACGCGGGGTCTGCGATGTGAACCCAAAGGTACTCGCCGTCAAAAGCGACCGCATCATCAGGATCCGCGGAATGCTCGCTGTCTATGGCGTATGCAGTTCCGCCAACGTCAATCCGCTTTTCATCGGGCATAGCTCCGAGCTGCTCCTTCGCGCTCTCAAAACTGAATCCAAAGCGCGTTGGATACGGATTTTTTGTCATGTCCCAGATTCCAGTCTCAATGAGGATTTTATGCGCGTTCTCAACCGTCTGACTGATTCCCGCCTCTTTGAGCGCGCGGCATTTTTCCGTCCTGCACAGCGCGAACGCCTCAACCTCGCCCATGAATTTTGCGTCATCAGGCAGATTAAGAGTGCGATTTTTAAGCCTTTGGATGAAGGCCGCACGAATCTCATCCTCATGCTCTTTCTCAAACTGCTTTTTGTTGATTGCCTCAATCTCTGACTGCGAGCGTGGGATGAAAATCAGTCTGCCGTTTTTAAAATCATCCTGGCTCAATGCAAAATGCACATCATCACACAAAGCCGAATAAAACGCCCACGCCTCGTCCGCAGAGAAAGTTCCGCGGGCGTACTCGGAAAGCTCCGAAAAAGCGATGGGCGCAGTCGCAGTCGAATCATCGCTCTGCAAAAGCTCGTAAGTCTCCTGAATCTGCGAGGGAATGCGCGTGTCCGAAAAACTAAGCGCGTTCTCCAAAGAGGAGCACGGCCCGTCATGCAGAAGAACCACGTCTTTCTCACGCACTTTCTGCTCGGAATACACGGCTTTTTTCCCCGTTGATGTGGCGGCCTGGGTGCAGAAACGAATCAGATATTTGTCGCCATCGCGGTCAATCACTACGGCGAGGAAACTTTTGTATAAAACGAGCGAATTTTTGGTCATCTGACTATTTTCTGAACGTCCAGTACAAACCGGTAGCCCAGTAATCGTGCGCCTTTTTGTTGTACGCTCTTCTAAGCTGATAGTCAAAGAAAGCGCTCAGACTGTGATTTTTGTTGATATTCCATGTAAAATCAGGGCGGATGTCAAACACGAATCCGTTCGTGTAATCGTCCTTATTCCAGCGGGTATCCCGCGCTCCAACCGCCAATGATGACCATGCGCCGAGCACGAATTGCTGCGCGAACGGAAGGTCAAGACGCGCACCCGCATACCATGCCATTGTGTAGTTGGGGTCGGTGTACACAGAGATTGCTCCTTCCGGACGCAGTACAATCGCAGTTTTTGGAATTCGGAATGTGACGGCGGCACCTGTTCCCCAGCGCTGGTCGGTCAAACTATAATCACCGCGATTCCGGAAGTCGATGGCAAGATATGCGTCAATCGTCACCGATTTTAAAAACAGCGAGAGTCCTGTGTAGAAGTTTCCGTTTGCCTGTAAAATTCCCTCGTATGCAATGCTGGCAGAGATGAAATCAGCAGGATGAATCATGAACGCGGCGTTGAAAAGCGGGGCGTTCGTGGAGACTCCGCTTGGAATGGCAATTCCCGCCTCAATGAAGTCCTCGTAGCGGTAGCGCACTCCAAGCGCGGCTTTTGTCGCATTCGCATAATGCGCGGTGTAGTTGTTGGCGTAATAAGTGAAGCCAGCCACATCAGCACCACCGGGCGCGGCATCTTTAAGACCGCCCTGAACTATGTGCGCGAACGGCTCCCAGTAGTTTCCGTAAGAAGACGGCGCAGGCCCGATTTTCCATTCAAGGCGCGTTCCCATGCCAAAATCAAGGCCTTTAATCGGATGGAACAGGAAGTTCACATAATAACTTTCGGTCTCACCGTTTGTCCACCAACTGCCCTGATTCTCATTGTTCGTGTAATAGAACGGGGTAATCGTTGTGTTCTTAAAATAGAAAGTGTCGAAAGTCCCGCCATTCCAGTTTGTGAGCGCACCCCAGTTGAGCATTCCTTCAACCGTGAACTTTGAGATGTCGATTCTGGCCTGCAATGTCTCAACAAAGCCGTAAAATCGCACGCCATAATCATCGGCATCGTTCCACCATGAGCCATGAGGATGACCGCCCAATGACATTGAGAGCGTGTTCTGCACTCCGTTTGATTGAAGGACCTGCGCACCGGCAACTCCGGCAAACAAGGCGACAGCACCTATAAAACCAAGAATTTTTTTCATTTCTGACCTCTTTTATCAAAAAAAATGCCCGGCTTCCAAGCCGAGCATCCTGTAAAACACACCGCCGCAGAAAAGCTCCGCTTGCGCAGACAGCGCATTCGTCCGTAATGGAGAACACGCAGATTAAGAGCCGCCGTCCTGCTCGCACGGCAGCCCTAAAAATCCTGTTCAGCGCAAACTATAGCCTGGCAGTCCAAGCCTTAGCAGTTCTCGCGGGACCGTAAGGCGGCGGGCAGTTACTTGCGCGTGTATTCATTAAAGTACGGGCTATTATCAGCCAAGTACGGGCTATCATTATCCTCAAAGGATAAAGTATCGCCTTCTATATTTCCACAGCGTCTTCCTTTAATGGTCGACGAGTCTTTTTTGAGATTCGGATGTTTATTGATTTCACCATCTTCGAAAGTAACATAGACCAGGCCGTAACTATCGGACGAAATGCCTTCGTAAGAACCGGTTACGGTCTCAGTCCACGTACTGGTCTTTACCGTAAGCTTGCATACACGACCGCTGAGATCGCCCTCATAGAATGTGAGGGTGCATGTCCTTGCCTTGCCGTCTTCCTCGGTGAAAGGCTTCTGCTCCCACACAGACACGACTTTGGAAGACTCCTGCTCCCACATGCACCCCGTCAG
>JAFLSQ010000023.1 GCA_022510865.1 Treponema sp. | reverse complement strand
ATTGATTTTCCGAGGCTTTGCGAATGCGGCTGTGGCAGCAGTGAGAGCCAGAACCGCACCAATGATTTTTCTCGCATTTACTTTCATAAAAAACCTCTCGTTCTTGTTTTGATTAAAATATCCAAGTTTACCTATCGTGTCAATAGGCAATATATCAGGCGGATTTTTTCACCCGGTTCTACAAACAACGCTCTTGTGATATATTCGCGGTATGGAAAACGATGTCAGAATCCGGGTGGCGCGTGAGGATGATGCCAGCGCACTTCTGGAAATATACGCGCATTACATCAGGGAGACCGCAATCACTTTTGAATATGAAGTTCCGTCTGTCAAAGAATTCAGCGACAGAATCGCACGGACGCTTGAACGTTACCCGTATTTTGTGGCGGAATCCAGCGGGAAAATCGCAGGATACTGCTATGCCTCTGATTTTCATCCCCGGGCGGCGTTCGCATGGGACGCGGAGCCGTCAATCTACCTCAAAAATGACATGAGAAACCGCGGGATTGGCAGGCGGCTTTACGCGGCTCTGGAAGAGACCCTGCAAAAAATGAACATCGTCAATCTTTACGCGCTGGTCGCGTGCACTCAGGACAAGGACGACCCGCATCTCACGGACGACAGCCCCATTTTTCATGCGAAGATGGGCTATCGCACGGTGGGGCATCTTAAAAACACCGGCTACAAATTCAACCGATGGTACGACATGATTTTTATGGAGAAAAGTCTTGGGGATAAAACCGCTGACATGAAGCGCGTGATTCCTTTCCCGCAACTGGATGAGAGCCACGCGCAGAAATAAAACCGGGATTTTAATGCTGTTCCGCGTCTGAAAATCGTCTTGCAGAAATTGGCGGGAAAATCATCAGGATTCGCTCTAACCGGCAGTGAGCGTCTCCGAGATACTGAAGCAGTTATCGCCGATGTGCTCGATTGTGCGCACAATATCAATGTAAAGCAGCTCCGATTTTACGTCCGCGCCGCCTTCCAGCCGTTTTCTGGCGACTTTTTTCAAATCTTTTCTGAACGCATCAATTCCGTTCTCCAGCTCGGCGGCAAGCTCCAGTTTTTCGGGCGTGAGCGTCTTGTTGATGTTTATGCGGATAAATTGCAGGAACTGACGCGCAAGCTCAATGTACGGCAGAAGCCGCTCCATGTCCTGCGTCTGGAACTTCATCTTTTTCTCTATGCTGCGGATTATCAGCATGATTGTCGCGTAGCAGTTGTCGCTCATGTTCTCAAGCTCGTCCACAATCTGAATCATATTCGAGATGTGATTCAACTGCTTTTCCGTGACGGGAAGAGAATCGCACTTTATCAGATAATGGGTAATCTGCTCGTGCATCTGGTCAACATAATCCTCCGCAAGTACGCTCTGCTCGCGGTAATTTTCTATGAAACTGGCATTGCGCTTGGTAACGCCAATCTGGATTTTATCGAACATATCGCTCACAACATCGGTCATATCGGCAATGGCTTTCTCTGCCTGAATTATGTGCGTCGCCACGCTGTCTTTTGTGAGCAGCCCGTTGAATTCCAGCTTGAACACATTCGACGCGCCCTGCTTGTCATCCTTGATGACGATTTTTGCAAGCCTGACCAGAAAATCCTGCAACGGCAGAAAGATGATTGCCGAGATTGTCTTGAAGACAGTGTGAAGCATTGAGATGCGGATTGCGATGTTTGAATTCTGACGGCCGGGTGTCACGAACATCACAAGGTCAAGGAACGGACGGAACAGGCACAGCGCGATGATTGTTCCGAACACGTTGAACATAACGTGGACTAACGCCGAGCGTCTTGCGTCCGCGCTTGTGCCCATTGCCGCAAGAACAGCGTCTATCGTAGAGCCGACGTTGCTTCCGAGCGTCATCGCGGCCGCCATCTCCCAGTTCACAAGCCCGTTGAACGCCATCGTAATGACAATGGCAGAGAACGCGGACGATGAGTGAAGGAGCGCGGTTATCACAATCCCGATTAAAAATCCCAGGAAGATTGCAAGCACGCCGTCGCCGTGAATTTTAAATAGCCAGCCCAGCTGCTCGGGGGTGAAGACATCGGAAAGGCCGGAAAGTCCGAGAAAAAGCATTCCGAAGCCCATGATTGCCTGCGCCCAGTTTTTATACGCGCCTTTTCTGATAATCGAAATGAAATAGCCCGCGCCGAACAGCGGGATTGCGAACGCCGAAATCTTGAAGTTAAAGCCAAAAATCGCGACAATCCACGCGGTGATTGTAGTTCCGATGTTCGCGCCAAGAATGACACCCACAGACTGGGAGAGCGTCATCAGTCCGGCATTCACAAAGGTCACGACCATCACAGTTGTCGCACCGGAAGACTGAATAATCATTGTGACAACAAGGCCTGTAAGAAGCGATATTATGCGGTTTCCGGTAAGAACGCTCAGCGCGCGCTGCAAGGATTCGCCCGCACTCTGCTGCACGCCGTCGCTCATCAGCTTCATGCCATAAAGCAAAAATCCCAGGCTGCCGATAAGCTCCAAAATGGGCTTGACGATACTCATACCGATATAATAGCAGAAAACCAGCGCACTTTTCAAGGACGGTTAAATACTGTAAACTGGAATCAGGGTGTGGAAATGAAAAAAAACAAAAAAGTCGCCGGCGCATGCCTCGTTTTATTTTTCGGTATCTCTCTGCTCACTCTGGCGGGCTGCAATAAAAAGGCGAACCACAAGGCGGATAAATCCGCCGCAGACATAGAATTCTCTGACGGAATCGTTGATGATTTTTCCGACAGTCCGCAGAGGTGGCACATCACGAACAAAAGACTGCTGGTTCTTTTCGGTTATGATTTCAACACGCCGCAGGTTTACGAGCCGATTCTTGCCTCGCTGCAAAGACGCTTCGGGCTTGACGCGGACGGCGGACTGATTCTGCCGCTTGTCTACCCGAATGATTTCAGGCACGGCGCGCGCGGATATTCCGGCGACCTTCTTGCAGTCCTGCAAGACCCATCATACGATTTTTGCGGCGCGCTTCTGATTGGCGCACCCGAGAACACCCACCTTGCCATTGCGCGCAATCAGGACGAATGGCAGGAAACTCCATATCCGATAATCGCGCTTTTTCCGCAGGACGATGTTCTTGGCCTTGAAGCCACCTGCGACATCGTGCTGGACAAAGGATTCACCGCGGGACTGGTTGGCGACACCGTTGAGGACGAGACAGTGGCGCAGGCATTCCCCGAGGCCGAGGAAATCATCCTGCAAAGCATTGATTATATGCTCGCGCTCAGCGGGCCGCTTGAAAAAAACGGCATCCTGCAAAATCACGTTCTGCAAATGTACAAAGGCCGGAAAATCCATCATTACACCGACCCAGAGACAGGTTTGCAGGCAATCAATCATTTTGTGCTGAACTAGCGGGCGGATTTTATGGCTGACGACAAAAACCCCAGCGGACTTGAGACAAAAGAGCACGCCCGGCTTCTTGTGATTTCCGACTCGCACGGCAACGCGGATGTGGTCCGCGCAATCTTGCAGAATTTCGGGAAAACCTGCGACGCGCTCATTTTCTGCGGCGACGGCATAAGCGATGTCTCATCGCTTCTTTCTGAGGATTTTATGCCGCCTGTCGTTGCGGCGGTGCGCGGAAACTGCGACCCTCTGGTTTCCGCTGATTTATCATCCGGGTTCGAGCAGACACTCTGTGTGAACGGTCACAAAATCCTGATTGTGCACGGCAACGCGCACGGCGTGGATTACGGCACCGAAAAACTCGCGCTTAAAATGAAATTCGGCGGATATGACACCGCGTTTTACGGGCACACTCACATTGCGGCGGAGGAGACTGCCGGAAACTTCAAGTTTGTGAATCCGGGAAGCTGCGCAAGACCGCGTGGCGGGCAGCCTCCAAGCTTTGCAATCGCAACGGTTGAGAAGGATTTCATCGATATTGCGTTTTTGAATGCGTCCACTTTCAGTCTGTGGACTCCGCTTTCCTAGAAGCGCGAATATGAAAAACAGGGCGCGCCATGCCCCTGATAGACGGGCGTTCCCTCGGGAATAGTTTTTCGCAGCAGTTCAAGGCTCAGCAGCAACTGCGCCTCATTGCCGCCGGCCATGTCTGTGCGGCCGTAGCCGCCACGCTCAAAAATTGTGTCGCCGGAGATGAGCAGTCCGTCATTCTGATTGTAAAGGCAGATGGAGCCGGGCGTATGCCCCGGAGTGTGAATCACTTTCCAGCCGAAAAAATCCTCGCCGTCTTTCAGCGCGCGCTCCGCGGACGGCTGATTCGAGACTTCACGCAGAAAATCCTGCATCCCGAAAAAAGAGAGGACTGCCCTCCCCATCGGGCCTGGCGGATTGGTCAGCTCAGAAAATTCCGCCTCATGGATTGCAATCTGGGCATTCGGGAACGCATTTTTTACCGGCGCAATTCCCATGATGTGGTCAAAGTGGGAGTGCGTCAGCACAATCGCCAGGCAATCAAGATTTTGTGCGCGAAGATAATCCACAATTTTGCTCTCATCTCCGCGCAGGGCGCAGGCCGCCGGGTCAACGACAAAGCATTTTTTATCATCAAGCGGAACAATCACTGTGTTCACATCCAGAATGCCAGTTCTGATTACGTGCGGCCTGGTCATATTTTACACGCCGAACGGCTCTTTGTCGGAAGCGGCTTTCTCTGCGGCGGCGTATGCTGCGGCATCCTCGGCGGCCATCTGAGTTTCAGAGACTTCCGGCTGCGCAAAATTTGATGAGTCAGACGGAATCTGTGATGTGTCTTGAGAGTCCGTAAAATCATCACGGTCTTTCTGCTTTGAGTAGCTTACGGCAAGTTTTCGTCCGCGGTACTCGTAGCCGTTCAGTTTGTCAATTGCAGTCTGAACATCATCGCTGTAAAGCTGCACAAAAGAATACTGCGCGAGCACTTTTATGTCACCAATCCTGTCGCGCTCAATTCCTGCGACGGCAATGAGAATGCCGACCAAATCACGCGGATAAACCCGGCGGTTTTTTCCGATGTTGATGAAAATGGAGCTTGCCTTGTCCTCCGGAATCTCAACACGCGGATGGCGCGGCCTTTCCTCCGCAACATCCATGCCAGAATCATCATGTCTCTCAGGTCTGCTGGAAGTTCCCGTCCTGTAATCGTGATGATTCCTGCGGTCCGTCCTCTCACCGCGCTCTGACCTGCGGTGGCTTGAAAAATGATAATGCCGCAGCGAGTCTTTGAGCATATAGGCAATGACATATTTTCTGAGTGTGAGCGGGACATTTTTCTTGAAAAGTTTGTTCAAATCGCTCAGAATATCAACATTCTCTGTTGTTTTTACTCTGTTCGCGGCGTTCGCAAGATAATCAGCAATCTGATCCTCGTTAATCTCAAATTCACGGTTGTAAGCCATTTTTTTCTCCTAAAAATAAATCAGCAGGATTTCCAAGCCGATTTTTTATGCGGTCGCTTCAAGGCAATCCGCTCAATGAAAGTTTGCGACGCAAACTTGAGGCAAAACTGAGGTTCTGCCACATTTCTACAAGGCCATCAGATAACCCCAAAGCTGATTCTCAAAGCCTGTACGTAGCAACAACGGCTCCACAGCGTTCGGGATAAATTCCTTTGGCATAATAATCCTTTTTTTTCCAAGAGACCTGCATTCATTTGTAAGCATAGCCAAAAGCTCAGCCGCAATTCCAAGTCCCCGGTATTGTTCTGTAACAAAAAAACAAGTGATAACCGTCACTTTTTCCTGACTGGCAGAAAATGATGATGCTGTGATGCAGCCCGCAAAATCATCGGAAAGACTGCGGCAGACAAATCCCGCCTGTCCTGCCGAATCCGCGGACTTGAATCCGCCCCGCCATAAATCGTACATGAAATTCTGCACATACCCGGGCAAAGTATCATCATCCTTAAAACATGCGGAAACATTCAAAAGGATTTCGTCCATATCAGCAGAGGAATCGTATTTGGCGAACGAGAAATCGTCATGCACCAAAGACTCGTCTGATTCTGAAAAATGGTCAAGCCTCTCCAATCCCCATATTTCGCACAAAGAATCGTACCATTCGTTGATACGTGCTGACATAGCGTTTCGCTTGAAAATATGCCATCGTTTATCAACTTCAGGATAATTTTTTATGACATCCCTGAAATTCCTGAACACCCCCCTTCCGGAATGAAGAACCTGCTGGAGCGCGTCCTTTGCGATTGGAGAGTGCAGCCTTGCTACAAAAGCCTCCCTCATCGCGAATCCGTCCGGTGCGTCCCATTCCGGCAAACAATAAAATCTTTTATCATCAGCCCCGCCCGTGCTTTCCACCAGAATTCCGCTCTGGGCATCAACAAGAAAATCAGATTCCTGATTCTCCATTGCCGAGATTATGCTGGTGGTCAGTTCGTCGGTCAGGGCAAACGTCATAGTTCACTTTGGCAAATCTGCCTTGCGCTCAACAATCTTGCTCACAAGCCCGTATCTCACCGCCTCATCTGCGTCAAGCCAGTAGTCGCGGTCTGTGTCTTTTGTGACCTGCTCCAGCGGAGTGCCGGTGGCATCAGAAATGAGCCTGTTCAGTTTAGCGCGGATTTTCTCCATATCTTTGGCGTAAATCTCGATGTCTGTGGCGACTCCGCGCATCTGCCCGAGCGGCTGATGAATCAGATAGCGGCTGTTGGGAAGCGCGATTCTGCGCTCTTTGTCCACAGAAATAAGGATTAGAGTCGCGGCCGAGGCAATCAATCCCATGCCGATAAGATAGACCGGCGCTTTGATAAAACGGATTACGTCATAAATGGCAAAACCTGCGTCCACATCGCCGCCGGGAGAGTCAATGTACATATAAACCGGGGATTTCTCATCCTCCGCGTCAAGAATGAGCAGCTGCCGCGAAATTGAGTCGGCAAGCTCCTTGTTAATCTCGCCGGTCAGAATAATCTGCCGGGTCTTAAGAAATCTGTCCGCAAAAGGTTCGGGAGCTTTCTGCTTTTTCTCTTCATCCTCATCATCAAGCCGAGGCGTTCCATAAAATTTTGTGTCCATACTGTAAATATAATGAAAACCCACCACTGTTTCAATGAAATTCTTCATTCTTGATGGCTCACCCAAGCCGATTTTCAGACGCGGCCGGCAAGAAAATCGTCCGGGCAAAAAAATCACAGGCGGTTCTCACAATTCTGCGCAGGATGATTTTAATCCCGGAAACAGCCGGAAAATCAGACTGAAAAAACGCGGGATTTTACGGGCAGTTTCCGGCGCAGACATAAAACTTGCAAAATCAGAATTTTTCCCATAAAATAATTCTTATATTTACTGTGAGCGGAGATTTTTGATGAACGTGCACAATCTGATGGAAGACGTTGTTTCGCGGGTCGTGAATGATATGTATGACCAGCTCAAGGCGGATGGTGCCGCATGGCTCACCTGCGACTGCGAGAATTGCCGGATAGACACAATAAGCTATGTGCTGAACAAAGTTCCGGCAAAATACATTGTCTCGGGGCGCGGACTCACGCACTCATCCGAAATTCTGAATGACAGCCAGACAAAGGCGGATGTTGAGGCCCTTGCTTTCAAGGGCATTCAGATTGTGAGCGGCTCAAAACGCCCGTTCCATCTGGAAGACAATCCTGCCGCCGCGGACGGCATGAGCGAAAGCCCCGGCTTTAATTTTCCGGCTTTCACCGGCATTGTGATGGACGGCGGCTCTTTTGAGCCTGTTCCTGACGTAAAACTGCTCCTGAAGCACAACGGCAAAGTTGTTGAGATGATGGACAAATCATGGAGCAATCCCACAACAACCGCAAAAAGCACGAACGGGCTATACTCGTTCTGGCCAAAGCCTTTTCCGGCGGAGAAAGCGGGAATCGCGCAGAAATTCAACTTCTCTCTTGAGGCAACGGCAGAAGGCTACGCGCCGGTTCACTATCATTTTGAGATTCCGATGATAAGCGAGGATTCATCCCGCGCCGCGCTGAATTCCACCGTGTCCTTTAAATTAAAAGACATTGTGATTTTCAAAGATTTTATGATAAACCCGATGGAGTGACCGGAAATCCGCATTTTGCAGTCCGGGGCAGAAAAATCAGACTGAAAACGGCGGGCAGTCAATCCGCAAGATTTTTTGTTGCAGATTCGCGCGAGCGGTGATATAGTTTTATTATGTTTTGTAAAACGTTTTACAAAACAAGGGGGTATGAAATGGATTCAATCGTAGTCTCATGCGACAAAGAGCTGAGCAAAATCAGCCGCGATATTTACGGGCATTTTTCCGAGCACCTGGGACGCTGCATTTACGGCGGATTCTGGGTTGGAAAAAATTCTGAGATTCCGAACATCAACGGGTACAGAAAAGATGTTGTGGAGGCGTTCAGGGAAATCAAAATCCCGAATTTGCGATGGCCCGGCGGATGCTTCGCGGACGAATACCACTGGCGTGACGGAATAGGCGCATACGAGACGCGCAAAAAAATGATAAACACGCACTGGGGCGGGGTCGTCGAGGACAACAGTTTTGGAACGCATGAATTCTTTGGATTGTGCGAGACGCTCGGCTGCAAGCCTTACGTGAACGGCAACGTCGGAAGCGGAACTGTGCAGGAGATGAGCGAGTGGGTTGAGTACATCACGTTCGCGGGCGAGTCGCCAATGAGCAGGCTGCGCCAGCAAAACGGCCGCAAAGAGCCATGGAAGCTGGATATGTTCGGCGTTGGCAACGAGAGCTGGGGATGCGGCGGAAACATGAAGCCTGAATACTACGTGGACTTGTACCGCCGCTATCAGACTTATGTGCGCCAATATGGTGCGGACAAAATTTTCAAGATTGCGTGCGGGCCGAACGCCGGTGACTTCAACTGGACGGAAGTGCTCATGCGCGAGGCCGCAGGACTGATGGACGGCCTGTCCCTGCACTACTACAGCGTTGAGCCGGACTGGGTTACCCGCCCGACAGCCACAGGATTTGACGAGCACGGATGGTACAACATGATTTCCAAAGCCGGCTGGATGGAAACGCTCGTCCGCCGCCATGATGAGATTATGACAAAATATGACCCGGAAAAACGTGTCGCCCTTGTTGTGGACGAATGGGGCACTTGGCACAAAGTTGAGGACGGAACAAACCCGGGCTTCCTTTATCAGCAGAACACAATCCGTGATGCGATTGTCGCGGGCCTTACGCTCAACATTTTCAACAACCATGCGGACCGTGTCCGCGTCGCGAACATCGCGCAGGCAGTCAACGTCCTGCAATCGCCAGTTCTTACAGAGGGCAGCAAGATGATTAAGACCCCGACCTGGTACGTGTTCCACATGTACAAGCCGCACATGGATGCCTCGCTGCTTGCGACAAGAGTCGCCACGAATCAGATTGGGCCGGATGACGCGCGCATTGACGCGGTGAGCGCGTCCGCGTCATGCAAGGACGGAAAATACACCGTGACCTTCACGAACGCGGAGCTTGGCGGCTCAAAGCAGATGAGCATAAGTCTTGCCGGGCTGGCAGGAAAAATCAAAGGGGCGGACGCCAGAATCCTCACTTCAAGCGGGATGACGCTCTGCAATACTTTTGACGCGCCGGAAACAATCACAGAGAGACCGCTGGAAACTCAGATTCTGGACTCTGAAATCCGGATGACGGTTCCTGCCATGAGCGTGGTCTCGGTGGAAATAAAAGTCTAAAAATCCGCCGGAACGGAGCGCAATGTGAGCGAATGCCCTGAATGCCAGACAAAAGCGTATCTTTCATCGCTGAGCATGACCCCCGAGCTTCTGGAGGAGATGGCTGCCGGGGAAGCGGTCACAGAGGACACCGTTTCCCCGGAAATCTACCGGAGGCGGCTTGAAATCTGTGATGAATGCGCCCGGCTTATTGGCGGAATGACGTGCGCCGAATGCGGATGCTTCGTGCAGTTCAGGGCGCGCCACAAAACCGCGGCGTGCGCAATCGGACGGTGGAGATAAAATCGCGCAAGAAAATCAGAATGAGGAAAAAATGACAGATTACAGCAAAAATACGGTCGCGCCTACCCCGCCGATGGGCTGGAACAGTTATGATTATTACAACACCACCGTGAACGAGGCTCAGGTTCACGCGAACGCCGATTATATGGCAAAAAATCTGAGAAAGCACGGATGGGAATACGTTGTGATTGACATCCAGTGGTCTGACCCGGATGCCGGAACGCGCAACAAGGACGGCATTCAGTACATTCCGTTCAGCCGCTTCTGCACAGACGAATTTTCCCGCCAGATTCCCGCTCCGAACCGTTTTCCATCAAGCGCAGGCGGAAAAGGTTTCAAGCCGCTCGCGGATTACATCCATTCGCTGGGGCTAAAATTCGGCATTCACATAATGCGCGGAATTCCAAGGTTCGCCGCGCATGACCATCTTCCAATAAAAACGCACGACAACGCGAAAATCACAGCGGATATGATTGCCAATCCGTATTCTATCAGCCGCTGGAATCCCGATATGTACGGCGTGGATGCGGGCAATCCCTATGCGCAGGATTATTACGACTCTGTTTTCGCGCTTTACGCGCAGTGGGGCGTGGATTTTGTGAAAGTGGATGACATCTGCAACACGAATATGTACCCGGCAAATCCGTATTCCGCGGAAAAAGAGATTGAGATGATTGCCAGGGCGATTGAGAGGAGCGGCCGCGCGATGGTGCTGTCGCTCAGCCCAGGCCCCGCCGTCATAGAAAAGGCGCACCATTATGAGGCCTTTGCGAATATGTGGCGGATTACAGACGATTTCTGGGACGACTGGAAACTGCTCAAAGCGATGTTCGAGCGCTGCGAGGTCTGGCAGAAACACACCGGCAGCGGAAACTGGCCGGACTGCGATATGCTCCCGATGAACGTACTTGGCTACGGCTGGGGAAATCTTGATGACAAGAACAACAAGGGCTGGAAGTGCAAGTTCACGCAGGAAGAGAGCCGCACGATGGTCACGCTGTGGAGCATTTTCCGCGCGCCTCTGATGATTGGCACGGACTTGCCCCAGCTGGATGATTTCAGCCTGAGCCTGCTCACGAATGACGAGATTATCGCGATGAACAAGTGCAAAAATCAGGCGGTGCAAATCACCCAGAGCAGTAGCGCAAATCTTGTGCTCTGGAAAAACACCTCTGATGACGGACGCACTTATTGCGCCTACTTCAATCTGAGCGATGAGCCTGTTACCGTGGAATGCGACGGCAACGGCTCTGATATCCGGGATTTGTGGGAGCGCAAAAATCTTGGCAGAACCGCGACTTTCACGCTCAAACCGCACGACTGCAGGGCTCTGAAAATATAAGCCCGGATATCCGCTAGAATTTTCCGCCGCCCAACGTGGCGGAAAGTTTCAGTGAGACGGTCGGCGCGGTCTCAAAATCCTTGAAAGTGATGTACGGGCCCATGCCGAATTTCAGCTCGTTGATTGGCGAGATGTACACCAGAGTTGAGAGCGTCATCGCGTTGAAGAGGCTCGCGCCAACTCCGCTCTGGCTGAACAACGCAAGCAAATCCTGCGGCAAATCGTCTTTTCCAAAATTAACCATTCCGAACGCAGTGGCTGTTATATCAGTCCTGCCGAACAATCGCCCGAAATTCGCCATGACCGCAATGTTGTGGCCGTAAGTCAGATACTGATGCTGGATATCTTTGCCGTTTCCGTCATAATAATACTGCGCGGCAAGCAGGATGTTCTGATTTTTCCAGTAGCGGCTGAGACCCGCCGTCACCTGCACGATGCTTGTCTTGTCATCCCAGTCTTTGTTCGCGTCCCACTCTGAGGTTGCGCCATACTGATAGACGAACTCGCCGAACAGAGAATAGCTTTTCAGGCTGCCGCTCGCGGTGAGCATGACTTTCGGCGCGTTCTGGTACTGGAAAAATCCGCCGACACCGAATTCCCATCCGCCGAACACAAGGTCCGCTTTTCCTGCGAAGACAGTGTCCCGCGCATAGGAATCAAAAGTGGTTTTGTTCACAAAATCTGTTGATGGAATGACGTAAAACCAGAGACAGTTCTGCGTTCCCGGAAAAGTAATCTGAGTGCGCAGGTTCACGCTTCCGTCCACCTGAGCGTCCGTGTCCTCGGGATTTATGGACGACGTGTTTATCATATCCGAGACCGGGCTGAAAAAGTAGCCTGTTCCCCAAGTGACAGTGTGCAATCCGAAGCGGAAAAACGCCGTGTCCTTGATGGAAAAATCGGTGAAAAGCTCTTTCATGCTGAGCCAGTCGGTCACAGAGGTTGAGACAGTCGGATAGCCTGCCGCGGAGGGGGTGGCAAAAGAAATCGCCTGCAATTTATACGGATATTTGATGCCCATTTTTGTGTACATTCGCAGTGTCTGAGTTGGGCGGGCATCCACGGTGAGATACGCGCTTGCGGACGGCGTGAGCAGCGTATTTTTGATGTGCTCGCCGAAATCGTCATCATCATCCGCATAAAGAGTTGTGAGCGTGGACAGCCCCATGTCAAAACTTCCGCCGATTTTTATTGCGCCAGTCTCGAACAGAACGCCCCGGCTCAAATCGGATTTGGCGGTTGTGTCATCAACGACATCAATGCCGTCATCAGAGAAAAAATCATCGTCGCCGCCAAAAAGGTCGTCATCGCTCTGGGCAGAGAGCGTGGAAATCATCGCGGCGGTCATAAAAATCATCAGAAAAATCTTTTTCATAAAAACTCCAGAATTCGCGCTAGTTCAGGCCTTCAAGATACGCCTTGGTGAAAATTTTGTCCGGCAGCGCGTCAAAAGTCAGGTCGCTCACAACCTGCTGGGTCTGCTCGCCCTTGTTCAGCTCATCGCGGAGGATTGCCTGCGTCGCGACATAGCCCGCGGGAACTTTTGAATACTTTGGAATGAGGATGGTGCGCATGAGGCGGTTCGAGCCGGAAAAATCCTCTTCTTTAAGAATGAGCGGAATATCCTTACGGACGTAATATTTTACGACCGCGTAGGAAGGCTCTGTGGTTTTCGCGCTCAGGGTAATTATATCAACCGGGAATTTTCCAAGAGTGCCCTCCTCGTAGGCGGCGACGTTGTAATTCTTGCGCCACCGCTCGCTGTTCTGCTCCAAATCATCAAGTTTGACATCAGAATCGCCGAGCGCCTCTTTGATTGACGAGTGCGAGAATTTTCGGCTGATTGGGTCGTAAGACCAGACGTTATCCCCGTCACGCAGATAGCCCACGCCCTTGTCTGCCTCGGGGAAAAGCTGGACGATGGTCATCAGCTCTTTGTCAACCCGCTGGAAAATCTTGTACTGCAAATTTTCTTTGGGTTTTCCGGGCTTCTCAATCACAAGTGAGATTGTAGCGGAATAGTCGCCGTGGTAAGCCAGAGCATCGTCTGTGGACTCCATGATTTTGTACGCCTTTTCCGCAACATCAGCGGAAACCTGCGCAAATGCGGCGAGCGTAAAAATCACCGCGCCAGTAAAAATCATCGCAATTTTTTTCATTTTTTTCTCCAAAATTAAAGATAAAGCCTCAAAAATCAAGCAGTTTTCGCCGGACGCAAAACTGCGCGGCGGGCAAACCGAACCGGCACGAGCCAGAGCGGTTTTCTGAAAGCGGACGATTGCCAGCCTTCAAGTTATGAGCAGGAAAATCCGCCTGAGACGGCTTCCCACAGTTTATTTTACACTCCGCAGGGCTTCAGCCGGGCTCATCCGCGCGGCTTTTTTCGCGCTGCCCCGCACAGCAAGAGTTGTGAGAATAATCAGTATGATGTACTGTATGATGATTGAGCCGACTGACACTCTGAAACTGAAATGCCCTTTCTGCAAAAAGAATGTGAGCGACTCATTCGTGATTGGAATCAGGTGGACAATCAGCATGACCAGAGCCGCAAAAACAAGACCTGCAAGCGCCCCGATTACGCAGAGAATCACAGCCTCGTTCGTGAAAATGCGCCGTGTGTCATTGCCGCCCATTCCAAGCGCGCGCATCGTTCCAATCTCGCGGATTCGCTCGTACAAGACCATCCGGTAGGTGTTCGAGACACCCACCATGACAATCAGCAGGATGACAATCAGAATCACAGTTGTGATGATGTGGACGACGTTCAGCACGGTCTTAATCTGCGGAATCTCATCGTACAGAGTCTCAACGGCATATTTCACGCCTGTCCACTCGTTCTCCGCCTTGCGCACGTCAATCTGCTTCTCAATTCCTTTCCCGATGTTTGACGGATTTGTCCGCATTGCCTCCATGCGGCTTGTCACGTTGATTGCAGGGTCTTTCTCGTGGTCCTCACGGATTGCCGCCTCAATCATGTTCGCAGCTTTTGTCTGCTTGTTCTTGTCGCGCAGATAAATCGAGAACATCGAGTATCCGCCCTCGGGCATCTCAACAATCTCGTTCACGTCCTCAATATCAGCATAAGCCTGCACAGTGTTCACAAAACTGTTTGATTTCAGAATTCCGGTGATGGTCATATCCGCGAACGTGTTCTGCCCGTAAACCGTTGAGGTGGAATAAATGACCACATCGCCGACTTCAAGGCTCATTGCCTCGGCAGTTTTATCGCTGATGATAAGCCCGTTTTTCACCGCATGATTCACGCCGCCGCTCACAAACTGAAAAGAATCCAGAAGCTGCTTTTCTGTGAGGTCGCGCCCGTAAAGCTGAATCACAGACTTGCGCCCCGCAAAAATTATCTGGCCGCCGGAGCGCGTGAAACAAGAATAATACTCATAATTGATTTTGCAGCGGTCAACCACATTTTTGATGTAATCCCGGTCGCGGACGATGTTCACAAGCTTTGCCTTGCCGCCCTCGTCTTCCGGCGCAAGCCATTCAAGTCCCTGCGCAACAACATTCCCGCCCACAAGCTGGGTAATCTGCTGCTCCAGATTGCTCACCATTCCGGTAGTCAGTCCGTCTATCGCGGTGACGACAAAAAATCCGAATGCGATTGCAATCGCAAGGATTGCGTTCCGCCTTTTATTGCGCGTAAGGTTCCGTAATGCCAAAGATACAGTTTTCATTCCCGCCTCCTATTCCTTGCTCAGAGCCTTGAGCGGCGTGATTCTGAGGGCCGATTTCACCGGATACATATTGCTGATGACGCTGCCCGCAATCGCGACACAGATTGTGGCAAAAATGATTGCGAAAGTCGGACTGAAATGCAAGAGTCCGCCGCCAAGAATCATCTTTGCGATGTCATTCGTAATCGAAATGTTGAAGGCGTTGAAAATCGCCATGACGATGAAAGCAAAAATAATCCCGAGCACTGACGACACGGACGTGAGAATCACCGCCTCGGAGTAAAAAAGCCGCTTCACGAACTTTTTTTCCGCCCCGATTGCCCGCATTGTGCCGATTTCGCTGGTGCGCTCAATCACAGACACGACCATCGTGTTCATAATGATGATGAAAACGACTACGGCAAGAATTATTATAAGAAGATTGAATATAAATCCGATTCCTTCGACCGTTCCCGCGTAAGACAGGGCCGCAAGCCGCCAGTCCATTGCGCGCGCGTTCAGCCCCTCGTCGCGGAATTTTTGGTTCAGCTCGCGGACAAGTTTTTTATCCGCATAGGGATTGTCAAGTTTCGCAAGCACAAACTGCCACGCGCCGTCATCGGTTTTGTTCAGCTCGTCACGCAAAGTTGTGTCGCCAAGAATGCTGTCAAAATCGGCGGTGCTTCCAAGAATCGATGTGCCATCCTCGATGTCACCGAAAAAATCGTCGTCGCCAAAAAGGTCGTCCTCGCTCATATCAGAGATTGTCAAATCCACGCTGTCCGGCAAATCCTGGGAAAACGTGGAGGCATAAGTCAAATCCGCGAACGAGCGCGCCAAGGCAGGCTCGCAGTAAATGCTCTGGAACATCGCGGAATATTCGTTTGCGGGCTTAAAAATCCCCACGACTTTTCCTTCGCGGATTACGCCGCCAAGACTTGACATCAGAACTGTGTCGCCGACATTCAGCGTGTCGCGGTAAGTTTTTTGAAAGCCTGCGATAACGCGCGTGTCAACGATGATTTCGTTCGTGCCGGACGCCGGGTAAGTTCCTTCTATCAGATTGAGGTCCGGGAACATATCCCAGAAAGTGCCGTCCTCGCCCGCAAAAAGCATTGAGATTGGAAGATCCATCACGCCAAGGTCATCGTTGTCCAGAAAAGCGGAGAAATCCACCTCAAGACCTTTTGCCAGAAGAATCTGCGATGAAATCAGCTTGGTCTGTTTTTTTATTCCGTCTGTCGCCGCAAGAATTTCTTCCACGCGCTCAAGGTCTGTGAGGGCGGGAATCTGCGGCAGCTCGCCTGTGATGTTCGTGGAGTTAATGCCAAAAACATCGATTGAGGTGCCCCGCTCCGGGATTACGGAAACGGCGATGTCACCTGTGACGTTCGCGCGGAAATCTTTCTCAAGGCCGCGGTTCACAGATTCAAGGAACGAATTCCCCATGATTACGATTGCGACCCCAAAAAGTATGAACATTGAGATTATGAGTGTCTTTGACTTGTGCTCCTTTAAATTCAGCAGTGCAAGTTTTATTATCTCTTTCATTAACAACTCCTGTTGCCGGGCTGTGCCGGCGTTCTGATTGTCCTGACGGACGCGGCAAAATCAGGCATGAAAATCGCCCGTGTTAAATTTTGTAGACATCGGAGCCGGCTTTGTGCTCATCGTTCGTAACCTGGCCGTCAAGAATGTGGACAACGTGGTCGCACATATCCACAATGCGCGAGTCGTGCGTGGAAAAAATGAAAGTGGTCTGCAAATCAGGGTCTTTGTTCAGCGATTTCATCAGCCGCAGAATCTGCTCGGAATTCTTTGAGTCAAGGTTGGCAGTCGGCTCATCAGCGAGGATTACCGGGGCTTTTGTCACAAGCGCACGCGCGATTGCCACACGCTGACGCTGCCCGCCGGAAAGCTCGTTCGCCTTGTGATTTTTCCACTCGGTCAGGCCGACTTTCTCAATCAGAAAGTTAATCCACTCCTCTTTCTGCGCCTTGGAGAAATCATCCACGGGACTTCTTGAATTCTTGTCCTTGGACTCCAGAAGAAGCGGAAATTCAACATTCTCGCGCACGTCAAGCACGGGAATGAGGTTGAAAGTCTGGAAAATGAAGCCAAGGTGCGAGCGGCGCAGCGCGGTAATCCTGCGGTCAAGTTTTGCGGGGATTGCCACGCGGACTTTTTTGCGCTTGCCGTCCTTTTTGTCCGGCCCGGAAGATGACCAGCGCGTGTTGAGCACCTCCGCATCCTCCAAATTCACGCCGTCATAAACATCCGTTCCGCCGATGATGATTGAGCCGTCACTGGGCAGGTCAATCAGACCAATCATATTCAGAATTGTGGATTTTCCTGAGCCGGAAGGCCCCGAGACTGCGGCAAACTCGCCCTTCTCAATATCAAAAGAAACGCCGCGCACCGCCTCAATCCTGTCTTTTCCAAGCGGATAAAATTTATGCACGTCTTTCAGGCTTACAACTGCCATGGCAAACTCCTGCAAGGTCTGTAACGACCAAAATATTTTATGATTTTTAAAAATACTGATTTTCAGACTGCTTGACAATATAAATAAATAAATAAATAAATAAATAAATAAATAACGATTTTTTACTCGTCACTCGTTAAGTGAAGAATTGTCAGGCAGGACACCGCGCGCTGGAGCAGAAGTTTCTGCCGCTCAATCATCTGGTTGCACAAGTCAATCTTTGCAGAAAGCACGTCCGTCTCGCTGCCGTAACCGGTGCTGAAAATCATCTCGTTCTGGCTGATTTTTGACTGCGCCGCGCTGATTTTTAAATCCTGATACTCAATTTTCATATTGCACACATCGATTGTGTTCCAGTTTGAGTTCAATGTCTTCCGGATTTCTGACTGAACATCCTGCTGATTTATCTCTGCGCTCCGGCTGTCACTGATTTTTCTGGAGACATCGCGCACCTTTTTTCCGCCGTCCCAGATTGTGGTTTTTATCCCGATGGAAAAATTCAGCGAGTAATCGTCCTTGCGCCTGTAGTTCGGCTCAAAAAGCGGGAATCTGGAGCCGCCGTACCCGAGCGAGGCCTGAAAAGCAACGTCAGGCTTCCAGTTCACAGAGCCTTTCGCGATTTTTTCCGCAAGCTCGTTCACCTCACGCAGCTCTGTGACCGCACGGATTGAATTCTGCTCCTGCGACAAGGCATTTTCCTCCAGCAAGGCACGGTCGCTTTCCATCAGAGTGGCGAATTCATCATCATCAAACGCAAAGTCAATCAAATCCACATCCAGATTCTCAATCCCGGTCGAGCGGCGCAGCTCCAGAATCTGATTGTTCACCTGCTCCTGCAAATCCTGAATTGCAATCTCAAGTTCCTTTGCCTGAATGCGCGCGTCAAGCGCGTCCTGCTCCAAAAGCATCCCGGCACGCGCGGCAGCCTCGCTCACCTCAACAAGCCGCCCGGCATAAGTCTGCTCCTCGCGCAGAATCTCCTGAATGCCCGTCAGATACCAGAGCGTCACGAGCCGGGTTTTAAGCTCGGTAGTCATCTGCTGAATTTTCATGTCCATCTGAGATTTTTTGATTTCCGAGATTTTCGTGTACAGTTTGATTGCATAGCCCAGTTTTCCCCAAGTGAAAATCGGCTGAGTCAGTGAAATCTGGATGTTGTAAAGAGTCGGCTCCATCCCGTCATAGATTTTCACGCGCTGACCGCTTGCGGACGGCGCAATCCCCGATGGCCAGCTCACAGAATTCAGAACATCGTCAACGTTCAAGTAAAGCGGCCCCACCGGCGGATTGACCATGTAAGTTCCGCTCGCCTGCAAGTCCACGGTCGGGCCAAGCCCGCCCCACGCGTCCTGCACATCAAGACGGCTCCGGCGGTATTCCTCCTGCAATGACAGCAGCTCCGGATTGTTCTGCTCCATACGAGCCTGCAAATCCTCCAGCGTGAAAGTCTCGCTCTGCGGATGGGCAAGCGCGCACGGAAGCGCAAGAGAGAAAATCGCGATGATTAAAACCTGTGTTCTTCGCATCATTTTCTGTGAATCTCTGACCCCCGGATTTTACGGCAGACTGACGTAAACATTACGCTCATCACTTCGCAAAGTGATTGCTTTGCCTGGTTTCTGACTTCCATCCCGTTCCGTCACAATAATTTCCGCCGGAATTGAAGTGTATTTTTCTGTGTAGGTGGTGTCTGTCCAGAACGCGCCGCTTCCAAGTCCGCTGAAACGTCCGTGCACTTCATCGCCGTTGTTCCCGATAACCTGTGGCCTTGTAGTGACCGCGCCAAAAACGGCATCCCCGCTTTTTAACTCAACTTGCAGGCCATCGCTTGACGCATCATCGCTGCCATACTGACCGCTCACAACCGGCACCGGGATTTTTGTCTGCTTTCCGTAAAGCGTCACAGAAAAATACTGATTCCGCACAGTTTTCGTGACCGTGCTCACTCCGTTCTTGGCAATAAACGAATAATCCGTTTTTGACTCGCCGCCGTCTTTGCATCCCTGCCAAGTGATGTCATCGCCGCTCTGATAATATGTGATTTGAACGTCCGGCTCATTCTCTTTTTGCGCCGCCTTGTCCGCCTCGCTCTTGTAACGCGGATACGAGATTGTGATTGCCCCGCTCTGCGTGATTGTCGCCTCATAAATTTTTGGCGCGGCATCCTTGATTGTGTCGGTTGTCTGCGGAACCTGGACTTTCGCGTAAACGGAGTTGTCGGTCGGCAGGCCGGATGTCACATCCTCAAAAGTAAGATTCAGCACTGTGGATTTCCTGACGGCAGTCAGCTCAACATAAACGGTGTCAGAAAGAGAATCCGAGATGATTACCGAGCTTCCTTTTGTAAGCCCGTAATTCTCGTGGTAAAAAAGAAGATAGACCGTGGCGTAATCCGCATCCTTGCCAAAATCAGGTTTTGACTCCTTCCACACAAGCTTGCTGATTGTGAACGACCCGTCCGCGCCGGTTGTCGTGTGCCCGTAATAAGAGGAATCCGGGGTGAAAACTGTGCCCTCGCTCCAGTCATTAAAATCGGAGTCGCGGGAACTTGAGCTCATATAGGCGTAGACATCCACATTCGCGATGCCCGCCTTTGGAACGGACGTTGACTCTGCGTCCACGACAAGCCCGCCGGTTCCGCCGGAGAACACGGAGTAGCATGAGACTGTCACCAGACAGTAAAGCGTGAGAATCAGCGGGAAAATCGCACGGAATTTATTTTTTATCAGCTGCATCATTGTCAGACCCCTTTTTGCGTTTGTGCTCTGTCATATAATATAATACAGGAATTATAATCAGTGTGATAAGTGTGCTGGTCAGAAGGCCGCCGACAATCGCCTGCCCCATCGGAGCGTAAAGTTCCGCGCCCTCGCCGCGTGAGAACGCCATCGGAACGGTGCCAAGAAGCGTGGTGAGCGTTGTAATCAGAATTGGCTGGATTCTTGAGGCCGAGCCGTCAACAACCGACTCGAACAGAAGATTCTCCTCGTCGGTGTCGCTCAAATCAATCACCCATTCGCCGTCTTTTGTCATGTGCCCCATGTTTTTTGCCATGACCTCGCGCCGCTGGACGCGCAGCTGGTTCACATAATCCACAAGGATGATTCCGTTGTTCACGACCACGCCCGAAAGCGAGATTAGCCCAAGGAGCGAGAGCAGGTTCAAGGTTGAGCCGAAAATCAGTAGGCCAGCGACAACTCCAATCAAACAGAAAGGAATCGTCACCAGAATCAGAAGAGGCTGCTTAAATCGCTCGAATTGCAGAACCATCACCGTGTAGACAAGGAAAACCGCGGTGATTATCGCGACAATCATGGGGGCAACCATATCGCCGATGAACGCCATGATTCCGCCGGATTTGCTCTGCACTCCGTTCGGCAGCGGATTTTCTGCCAGAAACTCGCGCACACGCTGGCTCACCCCGGACGTGTCCTCGCTCACAAGGGTTGCGCTCACAGTGATGGTCTTTGCGCGGTCAGAGTGATTTATCTGCGATATTGATTTCTCAACTTTGATGTCAGACAAGTTCGCGAACGAGACGTTCCGCCCGTCCGAAGTTATGATGTGCAGGTTTGAGATTGTGTCCGCAGAAATGTTCGTGTCTGTAATATCAGAACTGAGGTGGACGTTGTACCTTTTGCCGGAAGCCTCGTCTTTGTAACGCCCCACGTCCACGCCCCGGAAAAGAATTGCGGATGTGAGTCCCGCCTCGTAACTTGTGATGCCGGTCGCGCTCAGATATTCCTGGCTCATGTCAATTACCATCGTGGAGGTGTCAAAATCTGTGTCCAGTTTTGCGGTGACAACCTCCGGGTCAGTGTCCAGAAACTCTTTGATTGATGTGGCGGTCTCGTACAAGGTAGTCAAATCCTCAGAAATCAGGGTGATTCCATAGCCGCCGCCGTCTGAGACAAAAGCCACAAGCCGGTCAAATCCGCCGTTCGCGACAGTGACTTTGCAGTCCGGGATTACTGACCGCCAGATTCTCTGCATCTGAATCATAATCTCGTGAATATCGCGCTTACGCTGGGCAACCGGAACGAGCACCACGTGCACATACGCGCTCTCCGGAGTTGCCTGCGAGGACATCCCGCGGGAATTGCTCTGCCCGGTGTAAATCACAAGGTTGTCAATCTCGGGCACATATTTATAAAGAAGCTGCTGCGCCACATCCATTTTTGCACGGGTCTGCTCCAAGGTTGTGCCGACGGGCAAATCAAGGGAAATATAAAAGTCGCTGTTATCGGTTGACGGAATGAAGGCGATTCCAAGCCTCAGCGCGGTGAAGACAGAGAAAACAAGCAGAAAGACGGCCGCAAGAATCACAACAAGCCGGTTCTCTATGGCAAGCGCAAGCAGTCTGCGGTATCCCCGCTCGATTTTCCGCATCACGCGGTCAAAACGCCTTTCTTTTGCGCGGATTTTCGGGCCGTCCTCGGAAAGAAACTGTTTCAGCAGAAACGGCACGACAATCTCTGCCACAAGAAAAGACGCGAAAATCGCCATGATGATTGTGATTGCCACCGGCTTCAGAACTTTTCCCACAAGCCCCGACATCATCGCGATTGGCAGAAAAACCACGATTGTTGTGGCCGCGCTCGCAAGAATTGAGGAGGAGACTTCGTCCCATCCCCTGAAAATTGACTGGCTCACGGTGTATTCCAGCTCGCCGGTCTGTGGGCTGCGCCTTTTATAATAGCGGTAAACCTGGTCAATCATAACGGTGGAGCCGTCCACCACCATTCCAAGCGAAATAACAAGGCCGGAAAAACTCATCAGATTGAGCGTGATGCCAAAAAGCCTGATTCCAATCATTGCGAAGAGCACGCTCAGCGGGATTGACAGACTGATTGTGAGGGTCGCGCGTAAATCCGCCATGAAAAGCAGGATTACAAGAACCGCAAAGACAATCCCCATGATTCCGCTGGAAAGCACCGTCCTGAGCGAGGCATGAACCTGCCGCGCGTCATCAGAGATGATTCTGAACCTCACCGCGCCGCCCGAATCTTTCTCGAACTGCGCGAGCGTTTTTTTCACTTCTTTTATGATTCCTGTTGTGTTGCCGTCCGCGCGCTTTGTAACGCCCACAAGAATAATCGGGGTTTTGCCGTCAGACACATAATACTCTTCTTTTGGATAAGACAGCGACACCTCTGCCACATCTCCCAGATGGATTATGCCGGAGTTGTCCGCCACACCAACCGGCAGATTTTTTATTTCCTCGATGTTTGAGAAGCCGCCGGAATATCGCAGCTGGATGGCACGGTTCTCAAAAAATCCGTTGCCAAGCGGGAGCGTCACGTTGCCGTAATTCAGAATCTGATAAACTGATGTGACGGCAATCCCTTTTGAGGTGAGCGCGTCAACATCGATTTTGACCTCAACTTGCAGTTCCTTGCCGCCGTCCACTTCAATAGAAGAAACGCCGTCAATCTGAGTGAGCCGGGGCCGCAGCTCATCGTTTATGAACTGGGTCACGCGGGCAGAATCGTTGCCGGCCTCCACCGCGAACTCTATGATTGGCAGCATCGAGATTCCGCCAACAATGGCAACCGGCTCGCCGGAAATCCCGTCTGGCAAATCTGAGACAAGATGACGGATTCGGTTGCGAAGCTCCTCGAGCTGGTCGTAAGCGTCATAACCATCGGCATAGGTAATCACAATCCAGCTCATGGAATTGTATGACGAGCTTTCCAGACTTTTAAAATGCGGGAGCGTGACAAACTCATCCTCCAGAATTTTTGTGATGTCCTGCTCAACGTCCTCCGCGCTCGCGCCAGGGTAAATTGTATAGACGATTGCCTGCGGCATCGAAATATCCGCCATGAATTCCGTGGGCATTTTTGCGATGGAATACCCGCCGAACGCCGCAAGAACAATCAGGAACATCCCGATTACAACCGGATGTTTTACGGCAAACTCAGAGACTTTCATTCAGAGCCTCTTCGTACAGGCGGACTTTCTGGCCGTCGAACAAGAAATTCTGGCCGTCAATCACAAAAAACTGATTTTCATACTGGGCGGGCACAACAAAATTCTCGCCATCAGACGGAGCGTCAAACGGCTCGATGAAAGAGACGGTCTGCGTTTCTGGATTGTAGACATAGCACGAGCCGTCCATTTTCTTTGTCTGCGCGGGAAGAACCGGCACAGACTCGTGGACGCGGTAAGACACTTGAACTTTGACGTACATTCCCGGGCGGAACCGCTCACCCGGCTCGTCCAGATGGCAGACCACCTGAAAATTCTTGCTTTCCGGCGAGACATACGGCGCGATGTTCTCAATCGTGGCAGAAGTCACCGCGTCATCGTAAAGCTCTTTTTCGGCAGGGCGCGTCACGGTCACGGCAAGATTTTCCCGGCCCAAGGTAAAAAGGTCAAAATATTTTTCGGGGACTTTGAGGCGCACGACAAGGTTCTCCAAATCCGCGATGACAGCAATCGGATTTCCCTGACTTCCGATTCCGCCCACCGCCTGATCCGCAATGAGGATTGTGCCGGAGACCGGCGCGCGCACTTCCGTGTAATTCACCTGCAAGTTTGATAAATCGTACTGGGCTTTGGACGCATCATACTGCGCACGGGCGTTATCATAATTCTGCTTGGTTGCCGCCCCGGATTTAAAAAGCGCATCAACGCGGTCGAACGTGCTTTTTGCGGCAAAATATGCGGCCTGCGCCTGGAGCATCTGCTGACGGAACGGCTCATCATCGATTTTGGCAAGAAGCTCGTCTTTCTCAACATAGTTTCCGGCACGCGCGGGGTACTCCAGAATCGTCCCGGAGACAAACGGAACTACGGGAATCATCGCGTCTGCCTCAACGTACCCGCTGATGGACACCGACTCCACCAGAGTCCGCATCTCCGGCTTCTGCACAACCACGACAGGAAGCACATCGTCATTCGGGATAACTTTTTTCTTGCCGGAGACCGCTATGATAAGAAAAACGAAAAGCAGCGCGACACAGACGCTAACGGCAAGACGGATATATTTTTTGTTCCATCTCATCGCTTGGATTATATCTTAAATAAATAATTTCTAATAGTAGGCTGCGGATTTTTATGCTCCGGACTACGGCACAAAAATCCGCAACAGGCAGTCAGTCTGCCAGCAGATTCTTTTTGCCCCATGCCTGCAAAAGTCTCTGCGGCTCGGGCGACAGCAGAAGCCGCACAAAAAGAAGCGCGGACTGCGCGAACACGTCCATCAGCCGCTCCTCCTCATCTGATGAGAAACGACTTAGAACGTAATCGGCAATGCTGATGCGGTCGTTTGAAGGACGGCCAATCCCAAAACGGATTCGCCAGAAATCCGCGGTGCCAAGGACGTTTTTTGTAGAGCGCAGACCGTTGTGACCGCCAAGCCCGCCGCTCCATTTAAGGCTCACAAATCCGAATGGCAGCTCCAGCTCATCATGGACAACAAGAATCTCTTCCGCAGTGATTTTATAGAAATTCGCGGCCTCGATTATGCTCTCGCCGCTGAGGTTCATGTAGGTCATGGGCTTTAGAAAATAAATGTGCGCGGGAGCGTCATCCGGGACAATCACGGGGCTTCCGTCTTTTTTTGAGCAGATTTTTTTGTCACAAGCCCACTGTGAGAGCTGTTCGGGAGAGAAATCAGAAATCAGCCCTTTGAATTTGCTCTGCCAGCGCAGGTTCGCGGCAAAAGCAAGGGAATCGGCGAAAAGCCAGCCCGCGTTGTGGCGGGTATTCTCGTATTCGCGGCCGTAATTTCCCAAAAATGCGACGAGCCGTATCATTCTGCAAAATCTTCCGCTGTTTTAAGGAATTTTTCAGCCGCATAAGACGCAAGCTCAAAAACATACGGAGTTTCTGACGACTTTGCGTAGTAAGTGGCGTTGCCGTCACCGTCCGGCGCAATCTCATACAAAGAAAGCGTGATTGCATCAGTGCCGCAGGCAATCTCCGCGTCCACAATTTTTGTGCCGCCCAAATCATCCTCGTCGTGCCAGACCGGGGTCGTAAGATTCGCAAGGGAATCAAACCAGGCCTGCGCCTTCGCGCCGTCAATCTGATTTTCTGACGGGGATATGCTCCAGACGGAATCCTCGCCGCTTGATGTTTTTGTGATTGCAAGAACGTTTCCGCCGGGAGACGCGGGGCGCAAAGTCACGCCGGTAATCGCAGATTTATCCAGCTGCCAGACCGAGCGCGAGCGGATTGAGCTGAGCGATGTGCTGAACGTTCCGCGAATGTTGCCGGACGCAAGAAAAATGTCTTTTTTGTCGTCCAGCGCGATGTAAGACTGCGAGCTTGCGGGGGCTTCCTTGCCGATGTGCAGGGTGCGCAGAACTTTGCCGTCTTTTTTCGCGGTCACGGTGATTTTATGCGCGTCATCCAGCTGATAACGCTCCGCCACCGCCGCATTCCCAAGGCTTCCCACTTTGTCCAGCGCGCGGATTTCTGAAATCTGCTCGATAAAATAATCCACGGAAGTTTTTGTGACGGGATATTTTTTTGCTCCGCCGAGCCAGGCATCGCCATCGCGCACAAGAGTGAAATTTTCAGACGGACTTTCGTACACAATCTCGTCAATGTCGCTGGGACAGGAAAAAGTGATGACACCGTCACGGCCGGAAATCACACCCTGAATTATGCAGACAAGGATTAAAATCACATCGGCGATAATCAAAATCAGTTTTCGTCTTTTCATTTTAATTTTCCTCTATTTTGTGATGGTTCGCGTGTCATCGGGATTGTATTTTCTGTTGATTGCCGCGCGGTGCTTTGCGCGAAGACGCAGAACCACAAAACCCGCGGCCACAAGCATTGCCGCAAGCCCGTACTCGTTGAAATATTTCCAGAAATTGGCGGCGGCGGATGATTTTACCGTGAGCGTGTTCACAGACAGGCTTTTCGTGCGCATAGTACACAAGTCCTCGTTGCCGTTCATATAATCCACAACGTTCATAAGAAGCATTGAGACCGGGGTCGAGCCGCCCTCATCAATCACCTGGCGCGTCGTAAGATATGACGAGCCTGCCACAAAAATTTTCCCCGGCATTATGCTCGCGCCAACGTGCCTTGTTGCGTCAAGATTTCCTTCCGGGAGCGCAATCTCGTTGCCGTCCTCATCAAACTGCTTTGGGATTACAGGCGCATCAAACGCGCTTCTGAATTTTCCCTCAACAAGAGCAATCAGATTCTCTGACTTCAACTGGCTAGCATCAGACGGCGGCGAAATCATCACAGGATTAAGGATGATATTGCTGCTCATTTTCCAGGACTCGTCGCTGGAGCGGGCAAGGACGGTCACTCGCAAATCCGGGTCTGACTGCGCCGCGGAGACATCAAGCGCGCTGTTCTGGAACATGACCACATAGCCAAGGTTGTTCGTGATGATGCTCTTACGCGCAAGTTGATTTTTATGCAGGATTGGTGCCCAGTAAAGAATCTGCCTGCCAATCTGCGCGTTCTGAAACTCATACCCGTTCTTGTCCATCACAATGTTGTGCTCCACGGAAACGCCGTAATCCGCAAGCATACGGTTGATGTTCAGGTCGTTCGGAACATACTGTTGGCCGCCGGTGTACTGCGCGGTGCCGTCCTCGGACATTCCGTCCAAAAAGAACATGATGTTGCCGCCGCGCATGAGGAACTGGTCAATCTTGTAAAGCTCCTCGTCCGCAAAATCATACTGCGGGCCGTTTATGATGATTGAATTCATTCCAGCAGGAATATCCTCCGCGGTCAAATCCAAATCAACAAGCTCGTACAGGCCGGAAATCAGCCTGTCAAAATTCGCGGAATAATTTTCGGCAGTGTGGTCAAGCTCGTTGTGCCCGGTTATGTAGCCGATTTCCGTGATGTTCGAGAGAAGGCTCTGCAATCCCTCTGTGATTGATAATTCCAGCTCGTCAAGCCCGACAAAAACATAGCCGAAAAACGAGTTCTGAATCTCAAAAGGCAGCGCGAAAAATTTATCGCCCTGCTCAAGCACAAGCCCGAGCGTGGCGGTATCCATGCCCCCGCTCTGATTCCTGTAATTCACGCGCTGAAGTCCGTATTTCTGGGCAACCTCGTCAACCGCCGCACCAGCCGGATGCTCCACAAGAAATTCCAGGCGACCCATATTCCTCTTGTTCACAGACTCAAACGCATCCCGCGCAATGTCCTCAATCTGATTGCTTCCGCTGATTCCAAGCTCGGCGAAGGCATCGCTGAAATAAAGCGTGAGGGTGATTTTATCGTCTGGTTTAAGCCCCGCAAGAGTATCAGACACAGAAATCATCTTTGATATTTTTGACGTGATTTTGTACTCAAGGCCGTCCGTGCTCGTGACTGGGTTCAGAACCTCAATGCTGTCTCCGTAAGTGAGCGCGATTCCCATATAGCCCTGCTTGAAGCCAACCTCGTTGTTCTTGACCTCCTGAATCTGAATCTGACTCAAGCCCATCTCGCGGGCAAGCGTCGCATTCTCAGGCTTTGACATATCCATTTTGATTACAGACAGATTCTTGTTGCCTGCGTTCTTGTACTCAACAAGAATGTCGTTCACGTACTGCGCTACGCTGTTGTAAGGCGCGGGCAGCTTGTCATCAAAAAACACGCGGACAGAAAGCGGTGCCTCAAGCGTGCGCACAAGGTTCTTGCTCGCTTTTGAGAGCGAATAGGATTTTGGCGCGGTAAGGTCAAAGCGCAGGAACGCCCTGTGCCCTACGACATTCGCCAGAATCAGAAAAATCACGAACAAAATAAAATCGGATTTTGGACTTTTAATCCAATTCAGAATTCTCCTCATTTTCTCCTCCCTAATTCCTTGACTTCTGCTGGGATTTCACGGTCATCGCAAAAAACAGCGATGTGAGGCTCGCAAAATACAGCAAATCCCGCGTATCGATTATTCCGCGCGCAACCGAATTAAAATGCGCGTTCGCAGAGATATACGAAAGCACGCTCACGATTTTTGCGGGAAGAAAAATCAGGAATGAGTCCAGCATTGTAAGGGCGATGCAGATTATGAAGCCCGTAAAAAATGCGATAATCTGATTTTTTGTGATTGATGTGGCGAAAATCCCGATTGCGGTGTAACTTGCGCAGAGAAAGACCGCGCCCAAATATCCGCCGACAATCGGGCCGTAATCCGGCGAGCCGAAAATCTCCGCGGTAATCACGTAAAAAAGCGTGGGGCAAAGCATGGCAAGCGTGCTCAGAAGCGACGCAAGATATTTTCCGCAGACAACATCAATCTCTGTGACCGGCAGAGTCATCAGCGTCTCGATTGACCCGACCCTGCGCTCCTCCGCAAAAATGCGCATTGTGAGGGCCGGCACAAAAAACGACAGCAGAACCGGAAGATTCCCGAACAAAAGCCGCAGTTCCGCGCGGTTCTGCAAGAAAAACGTGGTGAAAAACAGAATTCCCGTGATAATCAGAAAAAGCCCGGTGACAATATATGCGATGGGGCTTGTAAAATATGATTTTAGTTCCCGCCGCATAATAATCAGGGCAGGATTTTTGATTTTCTTGCTTGTGCTCATTTTGTCTCCGCTCCTTCTGATGATGACGCACTTTCTGATGTGAGCGCGTGGAAAACATCCTCAAGGCTGTTCTTGCTCATGGCGGCCTCATACAAATCAAAACCGCCGTCAACCAGCATTTTTATAAGCGCGGGCCGAATCTCCGCCTCGCCTCTCACGCTGACAGTCATCCTGAATTTGCCGTCATTCAAATCAGCCACAGAAACATCCGAGACATACGTCAGAGACCGCGCAATCTCCCCGGCTTTTCCAGCAGTTCCGCCCGCAAAAGTCACGGACACCGAAAGCGACGTGCCGATGCTGTTTTTCAGGCTCTCAATCGAACTGTCGGCGACAAGTTTTCCGCCTGAAATTATGATTGCCCGGCTGCAAAGCGTCTCAACCTCGCTCAGAATATGCGTGGAGACGATTACCGTGCGCGTTTTTCCAATCTCACGGATTATATCGCGGACATCCTCCACCTGATTCGGGTCAAGGCCGGAAGTCGGCTCGTCAAGAATCAGAATTTCGGGGTCGTGCATGAGCGCGTGAGCGAGCGCGACGCGCTGCCTGTTTCCGCGTGACAGCTCGGATATGTTCTTGCTCATCACCTCTTTGAGGCCGCATTCCGCGCATAGGGCGGGAACTTTTTCGTCCGCGTCCTCGCCGTGAATATCCGCAATGTATTTAAGATAATCCTCAACAATCATGTCGCCGTAAAGCGGGGCGGACTCCGGCATATAACCGATTTTCTTTTTTGCCTCAACAGGATTTTTTGCAATGTCAATCCCGTCAATTGTGATTGTGCCCGATGTTGGATTCAAAAAGCCTGTAATCATCCGCATGGTGGTCGTTTTTCCCGCGCCGTTCGGCCCAAGAAGCCCTACAATCTGCCCTTTTGGGATGGAAAAACTTACGTCATTTACCGCACGAAAATCCCCGAAATTGCGGGACACGTGGGAAACCTCAATCATCTTATCCTCCTTAAAAAATATGAAAAATCAGAAACTTCAGTTTCTGATTTTTCATATTTCGTCCGCATAAGCGGACACGTAAATAAGCAGTTTCGCAGAAACTGCAAGTCATAATCAGGCGCGCCATCTGTGCGCATGATTATGACACTCCTTGAAAAACCACATTCCCAGAAACTCCAGTTTCTGAATTTTCATATTTCGTCCGCGCGAACGGACACGTAAATAGGCAGTTTCGCAGAAACTGCACGTCATAATCAGGCGCGCCATCTGTACGGCTGATTATGACACTCCTTGAAAAACCACATTCCCAGAAACTCCGCTTCCAAGTCTGCACATTCTGCCCGCGCGAGCGGACTTGCAGGAACACAGTCCACAAGAAAAAGCGGGAAAATCACCGGGTGCGATTCTGAATATACCAAGAAAACACCGTTTTGTGAACATAAGTTACGCGCACAATTAGAGCGCGGCAAAGCAGGAAAATCCGCCTAAAACGCCGCCTTAAAATTCAAACTGAACTGAAATCCGCCGCTCCGCAGGAAAAACTGGGTCTTCGCGTTCATATTGAACTGGATTTTCGAGAGTTTGCCGGCCGGAATCAGAAAATCAGAGTCAAGCAGAAAATAAAAACTGTCGCTCACATAACTCTGGCTGAAAATATCGTTCCAGTAATTCTCACGCCGGATATCCGGCAGGCGCACTTTTGTCGTGTCGTAATTCAGGCAGAAATCATAGCCGATTTTCAGGCCCGCCCGCGAGAAAAACAGGTACAGAAACGGAATGCCGTTCTGAATCTCATTGCCAAAAAGCAGAATCTCAGAGGTGATTTCAAGCGCGGTTCCGGTTTTGTTCAGAAGCTCCGCAGTGATTGATGCCGGCGCGCTCAGAACCCAGCCTTTCTGGACAGAAAACGGAGTCAACCGCGGAATCTCGAAGGTGGCGAACAATCCGATGTTCACCTGGCTCACGTCCATCGCCTCCTGCGCGTACAGCAAATCCACCTGCGCCTGGGTCAGGCCGCTTTCTCCGCTCTCAATCTGCTCCATCGCGCCTGAGCGGCGGGCATTAAGAACGGCCATCTCGGTTAAATCCCACATTGTATAAAGCCGTGCGCCAAGAGTCATCCCGCGCCGCTCATATTTTGAGATTCCGTACTGATGGCTGTTCGAATATCTTACCGTCGCCTGAAGCTCGAACATCTCGTAAGCGTCACGCAGAGGAGTCCAGCCCGCCAGCGTAGGATAAATATCCGACTTGTTGCTGTCATAATAATCAGTTGAGGACGTGTAAATTGACGAAATGGAAAAATCCATGTCACGGATGATTGTCCCGACCGGAATTCTCCATGCAGTCTTCGCAATCGCCTTGAAATCGTACTCACCGGAAAGGCTCATATTAAAAAGCGCGCCGCCCTCAATGTCAACCGGCGTGGACGTATTGGTGATATAGCCCGCAAAAGTGAATTTTTTCCTGGGATGATTGAAAACCGTATCAACCATGTCTTTCAGCCCGCTGTCTGTGACGTTTATCTGGTGCACAAAATCAAGCACAAAAAAATCCGCGGCGGCAGAAAGCGTGAATTCCGTGTTGCGCATCATATCCGAATCAGAATTCACAGAAAGTCCGAGCGCAGGCCACAGAAACGCGCCTTCATCCACAAAAATATCCCTGATTGCGATGAACGGCATTATCGAGAAATGAAAAAGATACTTAAACGGATTGTAATTCCCGAATTCATACGCATTGTGCCCGGAATCTGCGAAGCCGGCCGCGTCAGAATTCCGCTGATTTTTCTGACCCGGGTCTTGCAGTTTGGCAATCCCGCCGGAAGAAAAAGAGAGCGCGTCCGCCGGAAGCGTGCGCAGCTCATCGTGGGAGAATTTTTTGGCGGAATAAAAGAGTTGCCCCGATGCAAAAAACGGAAAATTCACGCCGCCGGACACGTCCTCGTTTTGCAGTCGCACCTGCGCGGGCTTAAAACCATCAAGCAGAATGATGCCAGACCTTGATAGCGCGCCCGGAGTTTCCGGCACAAAATCAAAAGTGTAGAACTGTGTGTCTCCGGAACGCTCAAAGCGCAGGTTACGCATTCCAAGCGGATTTCCTGAGCTGTCCGTGAGGGCAAAAAAATCCGCCTGAGGCTGCGCGGCTTGACCCGTGAAAGTCTCGGTCACAAAAAACTGCCTGATACCGCGCTCCAGAAGATACGCGACAGAGCCATTTTCAGAGGTGGTGACGCAGTGCGGAATCTCGTCTTTTTGAAAAGGACGGCTGTAAATCAGCACGGGGTCGTCATCGTCAGAAAGCAGGTAGACTTGAAGAACCGGGATTTTATCATCAGCGCAAATTCCCGCGATGCAGAGGCGGCCGTCAGCATCGGTCACAAAACCGGCGTCGCGCAGGCTGAATTTGCTCTCAAGGAATTCCTGCTCATCAAGGTCAAAAATTCTTGTGACAAGCTCCTTGAAGGCGCTGCGGGTTTTACCGCGCACGAACGAGACCGAAAGATAACGCCTGTCGGGCGAAAGGCTCATCTGGGTGACATCATCGGCAAGAAAAAGCATCTGGCGCGGGCGGATTCTCTTCTCGCCGGCGGGGTCAAAAATATCAACCTCGTGGCGGATTGCGTCATACCAGACAACGCCGTGCTCCGTGTAGAAAATATGCTCGACAAGCCCCTGAGCGTCATACACGGGTATCTGGCGGCCAAGGCTCTCCAAATCCGCCATTTTCTGCGGATTCTCAGGCACGGGAATGCAGTCCTCGAATTCCTGCCAGACAGAGCGGAGCGTAACGCCGTAAACTTTATAAAAAATGCCGTTCATCAAAACAAGGTGGACTTTCCCGCATTCCTGCCAGAATTCCATATATTTTTCAATTCCGCGGCTCTGCATAAGATAGGCGGAAAATCCTGTCGCGGCGGCGTAGGACAAATCGTTGCCGGGCGGAATGTCGCGCACCGTGGAGGCCTGAAACCAAGTGGGAAAACGCCCCTCGATTTTTGCCTGAATCAGAAGCTGCTGACAGTAAGGGTCGTTGAATTGCCAGAGCGCGGATTTTAAATCATCCGGGTTGTCCGAATCATCTTCGGATGGAGCAGCCCCGCCGGAAGACGCAAGGATGGAAAATCCCTCCGCAAATGAGAACGGCAGGTAAAGAAGCGAGACCGGCTGATAGCCATCCCCGCCGACAGTCTTATAAATGAAATGATTGAACGGACTGCGCACCGAATAAGAGACCGCCCTGAAAATCTCACGGTAAAGAATCTGCTCTAGCGAGCCTTGCTGCGTGACATCCGTGCGGACTGCGGGCGCGGAATCAAACAGCACGATTCTGTTGTACGGAACGCTCGTGTACTCGGCGGTCAGGACAGAAGAATCCGGCGAGATGATGATTGGGATTGAAAAATCATGCTCTGCGCCCGTGATAGTCTTGGCGCGCTCGTAAAGCCCGTCAACAATATCCGCAATAAAAATCGCGGTGTCCTCAGATTCCTTTGGAAAGAGGATTTCAAAATGCCCGGTCTTGATGAGAAAGACTTTTCTCGGGCGGGCAAAAACTCCGCCGTCCGCCCAGAGGGAGGAAAAAATCAAAAGCCACAGAAGGGCAAAAAATCCGCGTCTCAAAGCAAAATCCGGCTAGAAAGACTCAAGCACTTCCCTGAAAATCGCAAGTCCGTCAGAAATAACATCGTCGGGAATGTTCAGCGGCGGAAGAAAACGCACAGCATCGCTGCCTGCGGACGTGACGCAAAGCCCGCTGTCAAGACATTTTTTCTTTATGTCAAGCGGATTCACGCGCGGGTCAATCTGAATGCCAATCATCAGGCCTTTTCCCCGAATATCTTTCACAAGCGGATTATTCCAGCCCGCGATTTCCCCACGGATTCTCTCGCCCGCATAATTCACGCGGCTAAGAAACGACGGATTGGCAACCGTCCTGAGCACAACAAGCCCGGCAGCGCACGCAAGCGGATTGCCCGCAAAAGTTGACTGATGGTCGCCGCTCTGGAAAACCTGCGCTGCCTTGCCGCGGAAAAGACACGCGCCCATCGGAACACCGGCGGCCATACCTTTTGCAAGCGTGATGACTTCCGGCTGGATTCCAAGAGCGTCACTGGCAAGGAAAGTGCCCGTCCGCCCAATCCCGGTCTGAACTTCATCTGCCATGACGATTGCGCCCGCCGCGCGGGCGGCTTGCGCGGCTGCCCTTGCCCACTCCGGGTCAAGCGGAATCACTCCGCCCTCGCCCTGAATGCACTCCATAAAAAGAGCGGCAGTGGAATCATCAAAAGCGGTCTGCAAATCATCAAAATTATTCGGGCGGATTGTCCTGAACCCTTCCGGGTAAGGCGCAAAATCATCCACGTGGAATTTTTTCTGACCTGTTGCCGCGAGCGTGGCGAGCGTGCGCCCGTGAAAAGAGCCTTCAAGCGTGACGATTGTCTTGCGGCTGCCTCCGTTCAGATAGCCGTATTTTCGCGCAAGCTTGATTGCCGCCTCGTTCGCCTCCGCGCCGGAATTGCCGAAATATCCGCGCTCAAAACCCGTGACGCGCAGAAGATTGTCCGCGAATTCCAGCCCCACATCAGAAAGATAATAATTTGAGATATGAATCTGATTTTTAAACTGACGTGAGATTGCCTTGACGAGCGGACGGTAATTGTGCCCCAGGCAGTTCACCCCGATTCCCGAGACAAAATCGATGTATTTTTTGCCGTCCACGTCCCAGAGCACGGAGCCGCGCCCCTTGGCCATCACAACATCAAAACTTCCGTAATTGTTCACGATTTTCTTTTCCATATCTCCACCATTTTCCTACAGTTTTCCGCAAGGCAGCCGCCTTTAATTCCGCGCACAGGCGGGGCAAGACGGATTTCCCTGCTGCCCCGCGCCATTTACGGAATTCCTGCGGAAAACTAAATCTTTCCTTCCAGAACTTTCTCGAATTTATTTATGCCCGCCACCTCCACAAAATACGCCACGCCGCGCAGGATGAGCGAGATTCCGATGAACAGCGTGATTGTCACGGCCGCCACCATCGGATTGATGAGCGCGCACACGCCGAACGCCGCGCCCGCAATCCCCATGATAAGGATGAGCCACCAGAGCGAGAAGCCCACCTGCTTGAAGTCAAACGAGCGGATTGCGATGTTTATTCCGCTGAACAGCGTCCAGAACGCGAACAGAATCGGCAGAATCCCCGCCACCACCAGAGGGTTCGCCAGAAACAGGATTCCCATCAGAATGTCCATGATTGCGGTAAGAAGGATTCCGCTGCGCCCGGCAAGCGAGCGGCCCACCGCGATGTAGAACATCAGGGCCGCTATTCCCGACACAAGCGCGAAAATTCCCATGAGCCACGCAAGGGAAAGAATCGTCTCTCCTGTGTTGCAGAGGCAGACAATGCCAAGGATAACAAGCAGCACTCCGGAGAGCACCATGTAGATTTTTGAGCTGGTTCTCATAAAGCTCCTCCAAGATGTAAGAATGAGTTAGCCAATCAGAAAGACGGCAGATAAACTATACAGCAAAATCAGAAAAACGGCAAATGCCCTCCTTGCGCTGCCGCAGAAAGCGCGGTAAACTGGAAGCGGAGGATGCTTATGTCGTATGAGGTTTTGGAGAAGCAGATTCGTGCGCTGCCGGAAGAGGCGCTGACAGAGCTTTCGTCTTTCGTGATGTACATGCAGTACAAGTTCGGAAGCAGGCCTGCGGTGAACATGGAGCAGTTCCAGAAGAACATGGCGGAGTCTCAGGCGTGGGCAAAAAGCGTGGGGATGACCGAGCAGGACATCAAGGAAGCCATAAAAGAAATCCGCGCGCAAAACCTCGGCAAGCATGGACGACATTCTCGCGCAGTGCAGGCGCGTCTCCCCGACTAAAACCGTGACCGTATAGGGCACAGTTTCTCATTCTACACAAGCGCGATTGAGACACGTTTCCCCAAGGCGCGGGCGAAACGCTCTATGGTGGAAATGGACGTGTTGAACGCGGGGTCGAGCGCGTTGTCCACGGCGGTGCGCGTGGTGTGCATACGCTTTGCCATGGCGGACTTGGTGAGATTCTGCCGCTCCATCTCTTGTTTAAGCTGCGCGGCTATCACTTTCTTTGCCGCAAGTTCCTCCACCTCGTCGCGCAAGCCCTGCTCTTCCATGAACTGCGCAAAGTTCTGTCCAAGTCCATTCATCTCAGCCTCCTGTAGTCTTTGAGCCTGTTCCGCGCCACCGAAATTTCTTCGGACGGCGTTTTCTGCGTCTTTTTCTTGAATCCGTGGAGCAGAATTATTTTTCCGCCGTCCACGGTGAAAAAAACACGGCATATTCCGTCCGTAATGGCAGAACGTATTTCCCACAAATCGCTCTCCATTTTCTTGCACAACGGAAGCCCCATAGGGAAGCCTGTCTGCACCGCGAAGATGTCCGCGCCAACTTCGCGTCTGTCGTCTTTGGACAGAGAGAGCAAAAAGTCACGGCACGGCTGGCTTCCGTTTTCGGTGGCGTAGAAAAATGCTTCCAAAGGCTCTTTCCGTTCCATGCTGTGATTGTATATTATATTGTGCGGCAACTCAACTAAAAATCTCAAAAAACCACGCGGAATGTCAAAAAAATATCGGGAAGATTTTAATTGAAATAAGAAAATAGTTTTGCTAAAATTATTTACATGAGGATTTCACGCGCACAGCCAATCTTCTCCGGCAAAAAGAGGCGACATGACGCGCACAGTGTAGAAACCCTATACATATTTACCCCCCCCCCAATCAGTCTGTAGCAATATCCGCACTCCTGCTTGGAAGCAGTGGAACTGTATCTGGGAGAGGGGAAACCCTCTATACGCAAGGCAGAGCCTTGCTTACCTCCAGACCTCCCACTTTTCCCAGCACCGCTTGGGGCTGCCGCCCCAAGACCCTGCGCTCGGCAGTTCGCTACGCTCACTGCCTCACTACCGAGTTTTCCTGCGGAAAACTCGCGCAGTTTTGGCGTTCAAAAGTGCTTTCGCGCCTTGCTTGGTGCGCTCTCAACTTTCAAAAGTATTTTCGTCACTTCCCCGATGCGTTTTCGGCTTTCGGGCGCACTCCCAGAGCCTCGCGCGGCTCGTTTTCGTGCTTCGGGAATGCTCCCGAGGATTTCCCGGCACATTTTCAGCCTTTGGGAGCGTTCCCACGGCTTCCACGGCGCATTTCCATGCTTCGGGAGCGTTCCCACGGCTTCCCCCGCGCATTTCCGGGCTTCGGGAGCATTCCCACGGCTTCCCCCGCGCATTTCCGGGCTTCGGGAGCATTCCCACGACTTCCCCCGCGCATTTCCATGCTTCGGGAGCATTCCCACGACTTCCCCCGCGCATTTCCATGCTTCGGGAGCGTTCCGTCGCAGCGCAGTGCGCTGCTTACCGAGTTTTCCTGCGGAAAACTCGCGCAGTTTCAGCCTTTGGGAGTGCTCCATCGCAGCGCGTTGCACTGCTTTGTCTTTCGGGGGTCTGCCCGAATGCTCACACCGGCATTGTCCGCGCGTGGCGCGGAAATCATACAAAATCTTTTCATCAGGAGGATGAACCATGGCAGAGACGGCAGTTGCAAAGGTGAACGGCAAGGTGCGCGTGACGGAGCTTGACGCGCTCTCTGACGCGATGGAGCGCGAGTACAAGGCGGCTTGCGGCGATGGCTCTACGGCGGTGGCAAAGGACACCGTTCTAAAAGGGCTGTTCGAGCAGCTCATCGATTTGAGCGCGAGGAACACCACGGCAATCAAGCAGGATTCGGTGGTGTCGAATCTGGACGAGGCGGACTCGGCGCGGGATTCGGTTACGCGGGATTTGTTCACGCTCACGAACGGCTACACTGCAAGCCCCTTCGCGGAGGTCAAGGCGGCGGCGAATGACGTGTGCGCCACGCTGGACAAGTACGGGCGCGGCATGGCGAGCAAGGGCTACGCCGAGCAGACCGCGCTCACGGAGTCGCTCTTGGAGGACTTGGGCAAGGTAACGGAGAAAATCGCCGCGCTTTCGGGCGTTGCGGAACTGGTGGCTAGCCTCCGCGAGGCGCAGGACGCTTTTGCGGGAGCACACGACGCATACATCAGGGCAAAGGCAGACAAGGGCGAGAGCGCGTCATCGCTCAAAAAGCCG
>JAFLSQ010000022.1 GCA_022510865.1 Treponema sp. | reverse complement strand
ATGACACAGAAAACTGGAGCGATGATTTTGTGCCCGTAGTGTTCTCTAACTCGGATTGCAAGATATGCGGACTTCAGTATCTTCACAAGGATTTCTTCATGCAGGATTCGGAAACCTTCGGGGAAGAACTCCGAAAGTCGGCGATGGAATCAGGAGCAACACAGGCATTCCCGATTTTCTCCCATTCTTTCGTCAAAAACTGCATTCGCATGGAAATAAAAACACCCTCCGCAAAGATTCTGCTTGCAGATAATCTCCGGGCATGGAAATCCGCTTTCATAACATTAGACCGCGCGAAGCGCGGTCTAATCATTTTCGGGGCACTTTTCTGCGGAACAGGCAGGCAATCCGACTGATGCCTCTTTACAATCCGCGGAACAGTCCTTAAAATCAGTCAGAGAGGTAAATCCGGGGGCGCATAATGAGCGAGAAAATCACTGAACTTCTGCCTGATGTGTTTTATATCCGAAATGAGACGAATGTCGGGGTTGTGGCCGTCCGCGCCGGCACGCTGCCGCTAATCTATCTGATTGACTCGGGGCCGAGCGAGATTGAGGGCGAGTACATCCTTGATGTCCTCAAAGAGCGTTTCGGGGATTTTTCGCTCAGGGCGATAATCACGACGCACGGGCATCCTGACCACGCGGGCGCGCACCGCTTCATCAAGGACAGCACCGGCTGCGAGGTCTGGTGCTCGCAGAAAGAGAGGGCGTTCATCGAAAATCCTGATTTGCACGGCTCGGTTCTGTTCGGAGCGTACCCTCCGAAGGAGCTGCGCTCGCTTTACTTCCGCCCGGAATCTTGCGACGTGACAAGAATCATCGGCAAGAAAGACCTCATCACGCTGGAGGATGGCAGGACGCTCTCTTTCGCAGAATTCAGCGGGCACAGTCCGGAAGGGCTTGGCGTGATTATCGAGAACCCGGACGGGCAGAAAGTGCTTTTCGCGGGCGATGCGATTTTTCCGCGCGATGAGCTGGCACGGCACTGGATTCCGCTGATTACGAACCCGCTCTTTTTCCTCAGCTCGCTTGACCAGATTGAGGAGCTTGGGCCGGGCCTTGCGCACTGCGTTCCGTCACACGGCGAGGTCATCTCCGGCAATCTTGCGGAGACGGTGGAGCTGAACAAAATCGCGATTCTGTCAACAAGGCAGTGCATTCTGAGCGCGCTTGAGAGGCACGGCAGGATGACCACGGACAGCCTTGTGAAGTTTGTCGCGGACTATCACGCTCTGAGCATGAAAGTTCCGCAGTGCGCGCTGATTACAAGCACAATAAAATCCTATCTTTCTGAATTGCAGAACGAGCGGAAAGTCCGCATTCTTTCTGATGACAACACGCTTTATTTCTGCCTCAAAACCTAGCGCGCACATCGGCGGACTCGTCCCAGCCTTCCACAAGGATTACCCCGCTTGAAGTCCCGATTCTGCTCGCGCCCGCCTCAAGCATTGTGACTGCGGTGCGCACATCGCGGATTCCCCCGGATGCCTTCACGCCCATCTCCGCGCCGACGGTCTCCCTCATCAGTTTGATGTGATGGCCTGTCGCGCCGTTAAAAACAGTCTGGCCGTCCGCGCTTTTTGGGGATGCGAACCCGGTTGATGTCTTGACAAAATCCGCACCGGCTTTTTTCGCGCAAAGGCAGGCGGAGACAATCTCATCGTCGCCAAGAAAGCAGGTCTCCAGAATCACTTTCACGGTAATCCCTGCGGCAGTCTGACGGCATGAGCGCACCACCCCGGCAATATCATCCTCCAGAGCAGAAAATCTTCCGTCTTTTGCGGCCCCCACATCCATCACCATGTCAATCTCTGACGCTCCGTTCTTGATTGCGTCCGCTGCCTCGAACATTTTTGCGGCTGTGGTGGACGCGCCGAGCGGAAAGCCGATTACCGTGCAGACTTTTACCGCAGAGCCGGCAAGTTTCTGCGCGGCAAGAGGCACATAAACAGGATTCACGCACACGGACGCAAAACCATAGCGCAGGGCCTCGTCGCAAAGACGCTCAATCTGCGCGGACTTTGCGTCCGGGGAAAGCAGGGTGTGGTCGATGTATGACGCGAACTGGTTTTTAGTCATAAGGGCATTTTATTATGAAAGCGGGATTTTTTCAAATATTTCTTGCGGAAGCCTCATTTTTACTATATATTATAATCAGATTAGAATTTTTATGGGAGCGACAATATGGCATACAAAATCAATGATCAGTGTGTTAACTGCGGAACCTGCGAGCCGGATTGTCCGGTTGGCGCGATTTCTGAGCAGGCGAACGCCCGCGTGATTGATGCGGAAAAGTGCATCAGCTGCGGAGCATGCGCATCAGAATGTCCCGCAGACGCAATCGCTGAAGAGTAAGCTGATTTTAACGGGCAGAACTCCCGTCTGCGGAGTCTGCCCGCCATTCCTGAATTTCAAACTGCAAGCAGTACATCGCAGATTTTATAAAAATGCACAGACGCGGCCCGGTATTAAAAATCATCATTTTTTTTCTTCTCAGTGCGCTGCCCGCCCAGGACAGGGACACGATTCTGCTGAACAAAGAGTCGCTGCAGGTAATCGAAAGTCTTACGCCCTCGCGGAAAAACGAGATGTTCAGAGAATACAGCGCGGTTATCGAGCGCAACAGCATCGCGCTCAGGGCAGGACGGCCGCCGGAATATCTTTTTTTTCAGTATAAAAACACGGAGGATTTCTCGTTCCAGGCTCTGGCATCCAGATGCGCCGTGCGCCAGGAGACGCTGGCGACTCTGAACAAAATAGAGAACGCGCAGGAGGACATAACCGGGCGCACCCTGATTCTTCCGACCGTGGACGGGCTTTTTGTTCCCGCAGAAAAAGGCATAAATTCCATTGAGATACTTTTGCAGGAAAATTATGCCGGACAAACCTTAACAAAAGACGCTGTATGGTATAAAATTGATGGCAGGGATTATGTTTTTCTGCCGGGCGCAAAGCTCAAAGGCACAGAGCGATATTATTTCCTGGAATCCGGGCTGAGGCTTCCGCTTGAATCCGGCAGTTTCATGGTGTCATCGGAATTCGGGAAGCGGAAAAATCCGTTTTCCGGGCAGATAAAAAATCACAACGGCATTGACCTTGCGGCCGATGAGGGCGTTCCGGTCTATGCGATAAAAGACGGCTCGGTTTTCTCGGCGATTCCCGGGGATGCCACGTTCGGCAATTACATCATCCTGAGCCATGATTTGGGAAAAATGACCAGCGTGTACGCGCATCTTTCTAAAATCTGCGTGGAGCAGTATCAGAATGTGCGCAAAGGCGAGCTGATTGGTTACGTGGGGCAGACCGGAATGGCAACCGGCCCTCACCTTCATTTTGAAATCAGGCAGGGGAGCAAGGCGGAAAATCCGCGGGAAAAACTGAGATTTGAGTGAGTTTGGGGATGGCTAGACTTGGGATTTTAAAACGGACGTTTCTCTCTCTGCTTTTTGCGACTGCCACGGCATGGCTTGGCGCGGAGACGTTCAGAATCAGCAAGGTTCATCTTGTCTCAATCACTCAGGATTCAGAGTCAGAGGCGACGGCGCGGCTTGGAATCAACGAGGCGCTCTCAATCCAGCTGCCAAAAGACGCGGCTTTTATAGAAGGTCTGGAACTAAAATTCGACATTCCGGAGGCGGTCGCATACTGGATGGACTCGGTCGCGTGCTCGGTTTACGCGAACATCAGGCCAAAGCCCACAGAAAGTCAGATTGATTATTCGGGAACGCGCTCCTACGTGAGCACCCTGCCCGGAAAACTCTCCTGGGTGCTGCAAGTTCCGCTGAAATCAGAGAATTCCATAAAATCAAACAATTACATCACAAAGGTTGACACGGTTCTTAATCCGGAGAACGGTGTGCTTTTTATCAGATTGCAGCCGGTTATGAAAGGCGTGCCAGAGGAGACGCTGAACGCAAAGGTCGCCGTCACAGCAAAACCAATCCTAATGAACAAAGGGATTTTAAAGCTTGATATAAAAGCCCCGAATTCGAAGAGAGCCGAATGCTCCGTTTTTATTGACGAGAAACTGACGGAGACAAGCGGCAGGACAATCATGCTGGACGCTGGAATTCACAACATCTCCATTGTGTCAGAGAAATACAGGAACGAGCTGCGGACAGTCAGAATTGACCAGGCGAAGCAGACCGAGCTTCTTGTGGAGATGAAAAGCATTGAGCCTGCCCTTGTGGTGACCGCGCCCGAAGGAACAAAGATTCTTCTGGACGGAAAAGTTTTCAACGGCAACGGAACCGAGGTCTCAATCTCGGAGGGCGAGCACCAGCTCATCTTCACAATCGGTGACTACGAGATGGTCCGCACAATCACCGCGACAAAAGGCAAGACTTACAGGGCATCATTCTCGCTTGACCTTGATATTCTTGAAGAATAGACGCGGGCGATTTCATCACTTTACGGCGATTTTAAATTAAAGAATTCGGGGCGGTCGGTCGATAATATAAATATCGGGGGCATTTTCCCCTCCCACCCATGCCCCCGATTGCCTGATGGGCATGGCGCGGACTTGTTCCGCGCCTTTTTTTTTGCTATAATAATGAAATATGACAAAAGTAAAGAAATCCGGCGTTGTTTTTCTAATCCTGCTTTTTTTCAGTGCCATTTTGATCGGAATGACTTTCGGATGGCTGATTTCGGAGACCATAAACATAAAGAATTCTGAGTACATCACAGAATTTGAGACCGCGCTGCCGACAAAACTTCTTGACATAAACGGCGAGATAATCACCGAATTCGCTTCTGATGAGAAACGCGAGATTATAGCGTATCAGGATTTGCCGCAGCAGATGATTGACGCGCTAATCACGCGGGAAGACAGGGTTTTCTTCTCGCACAACGGCTACAATCTCAAAGCGATTATGCGCGGAATCGTCGGAATTCTCACCGGCCGCTCGCTTGGAGGCGGCTCCACGCTCACACAGCAGATTGCGGGAACTTTATACTGCGACAGGACAGAAAAATCCGTGGTGAGAAAGCTCAAGGAACTGTGGTGGGCAATCCAGATGGAGCGGCGTTATTCCAAGAACGAGATTCTTGAGCTTTATCTGAACAAAATCTACTTTGGCGGCGGAACTTACGGCGTTAACGCCGCGTCAAAATATTATTTCGGGCACAGCGCGACGGAAATCACGCCGGCAGAGGCCGCAATCCTTGTGATTCAGCTCTCGAATCCGGCTTTTTACAATCCGTTTGACCACCCCAACCGCGCGATGGACCGCCAGCAGACGGTTCTTGACGCGATGGTTGACGCAGGGTTCATCACAAAGGAGCAGGCGGAGCAGTCGTTTGAGGATTACTGGCTTGGTTTTGATTACACGCGGACATCAACATCCGCATATCTTATGAGGGATGATAAAGCGCCCTGGTTCAGCGAGTATGTGCGCCGCGAGCTTGGCGAGATGATTTACGGCTCTGACGATATTTACACCTCAGGTTTTACGGTGAACACCACGCTCAACCTTGCCCATCAGCAGATTGCGCAGGAAGTGATGGAAAAATGGATTGAGACCGCGAACATCAGATACCAGAACGAGCATTCGTCCAAGGCGAACCTTGCGCTCAGCACTTATGTCCCGATGACAGAATTCCTCGCGCTTCTTTTTAATGTCCCCACCCTGAAAGTCAGCGAGCAGCGGGCAGAGTATGTGGCGCATTCCACGTACATCAGCAGCATAAATCCTGTTCTGGACGTTATCGCGCTTATGACCGGCGGTGACAGGCTGAAAATGAACATCGTAAACCGCGGCTCTGCGCTGGCGAAGCAGGAGAACGAGAAAAACACGATTGAGGGGACTATGATTTCCCTTGACCACGAGAACGGCTACATTGACGCGCTCATTGGCGGAAGCAAATTCGACTCGGACAATCAGTTCATCCGCGCGACGCAGGCAAAAGTGCAGCCCGGCTCGACTTTCAAGCCGCTGTATTACTCTGCCGCAATCGACTCGGGGAAATTCACCGCGACAACGCAGATTTCCGACACGCCGGTCGTATTCCACACTGCGGACGGCAAGCCGTACATTCCGCTTAATTTCCGCGGCGAATGGAAAGGGAACGTATCTTTGTGGTACGCGCTCACGCAATCCCTGAACGTGCCTTCCGTAAAAGTCCTTGACGGAATAGGATTTGAGGCGGCAATCGACAGGGCAATCGCTCTTCTTGGAATTCCTGAGGACGAGATTGATTCCCGCGCGTTCGTGCCGGGCTATCCGCTCGGGCTTGGAGTGTGCTCCGTGCGCCCGATTGAGATGGCAAGGGCGTATGCGATTTTCGCGAACGGAGGAAAGGACATCACGCCGATGGCAATCCGGACGGTTGAGGACAAAAACGGCAACGTGATTCTGAACCCCGAGCTTGAGATAAGGCGTGCTCAGGCGGCAAAAGGAAACAACATCCAAGTCATCTCCGAGCAGAACGCTTTTGTGATGACAAAACTTCTGGAGCAGACTGTGAGCCACGGCGGAACGCTCACCGCACAGGAATGGCACTTCCACTACCGCGATGAGAAGGGCAACAGGTATGTGATGCCAGCCGGCGGAAAAACAGGAACGACGCAGAACTGGGCAGACGCATGGACATGCGGAATCACGCCTTATTATTCGGCCGCATTCTGGTTCGGATTCGACAAGCCCGGGCAGTCGCTTGGAACGCGGATTACAGGCGCGACGCTCGCGGGATTCGCATGGGGCGAATATTTTGACCGGGTTCACCGCGATTTGCCGCGCAAAAACTGGAAAAGACCGATGAACGGGGTCGTGGATCTTGCGGTATGCGCAGAAAGCGGAATGCTCCCGACAGAGGCATGCCGTGGCAATCTGACGACGCAGTGGTATCTGACCGGAACCCAGCCGACAGAAATCTGCCCGATTCATTCAGGCAGCTCCACATCCACGCTGATGATTTACCGTCTGGAAAAAGAGATGTATAAATCCGGCCAGAAATTCAACGTTGAGATTGACACAAGTCCGCTCTCTTTCAATCTGGATTTCTCCGAGAGCCAGTCTGACATCACAAACCCTGATTTTGATGATTTTGAGCCGATAAAACTTGAAAATTCTGTAGATTACGATTATAACTATTTAATGGAATAGGTGCGATGTTAGTTCAGATAAAAGACATAAAAATCAAAAAAAGAGTCCGCAAAGAGCTTGGCAACATTGAGGATTTGAAAGACAGCCTCAAAGTTTACGGCTTGATGAATCCAATCACGCTGAACAGAAAATACGAGCTGATTGCCGGGGAACGCAGGCTTCAGGCCGCCATGCAGCTTGGCTGGACGAGCATAAATGCGAACATTATCGACAATATCTCGGAAGTCGAGCAGCTTGAGATGGAGCTGGAGGAGAACAATCAGCGCAAGGAATTCACCGATGCAGAGCTGATGGAAGGCTACAAACGGCTACAGAGGCTCCGAAATCCGAATATTTTTTACCGCATATACCTGTTTTTCAAGCATCTGTTTGAGAAAATCAAGGATTTCTTCACAGGCTCAAAATGATTACCTCGCCTTTCAAAAAGAAAATTATCACCGCGATTTTTTCGGCCGCTTTTTTTGCGGCATCTCTTGGCGCAACCGGCGCGGGCGTTCAGGCAGGATTTTTCCCCGCGCTCTCACTTAGCGAGCATGGCACGACCGCCTCGAACTTTGAGGCCTCTCTCACAGGCACGCTGCGCTTCGCCCGCATTCCAGTGACAGTCGGAGCCGGATTGCTCGCAGGTGCGGCAGACAATCAGGGATTGCTCGGACTTTCTGCGTTCGCCGACTGGTGGATTTCTGACATCCAGATTGAGAACAACTGGAACATTTATGCGGGCTTCGGCGCATCCGCCGCATTCACCCTCACAACCGATTCCGGGCCAGAACTCAGAGCGGGCGCGCGTTTTTTTGTGGGAATGAACTGGCTTTTCATCGACCATTTCATAGAATTTTATGTGCAGCAGAACGCAGTTCCGTCAATCAGCGTGAATTTTTCTGACAATTCGAAGGATTTTCTGTTTTTCATTCCGATTGAAACAGGCCTGAGATTTCATTTCTGATGAATTCCGCGGATTGCCCTGCCGCCTCCCGCAATCCCCACGGGCTGTTCAGAACCAGCATTCCGCTGCCATAAAGCCTTGGCAGATTTTTCTCCCGGCTGTCGTACACCTCAAGCCTTGTGTCAGAAATCTCGATGTTCGCGTTCTGGGAACGTGCCTCGCCGCAAATCTCGCCAAGCATCGCGCTGATGTCAGAGCTGCGGTGGGCAAGAAGCGGATACCAGAGCATGATAATCCCATTGCTCCATTTTTTGTGCACGGCGCAGATTGTCCGAGAAGCGTCAACATAATCAGAAGTCTCCTCGTAACTTGGGTCAATGAGGACTGCGCCGCGGCTTGTGGCGGGCGGCGTGAGCGCACGGAGCATTTCCCAGCCATCCCTGTAATGAATCTGGATTGACGGAGAGCCGGTTTTCTGACCGCGCATATTTTCGCGGAGAGCCTCAATCTCCTGGGGGTGACGCTCAGAAAGCACAAGAAAATCCTGGGCGCGCATCATGGCGCGCGCAATTTCTGGAGAGCCTGGATAAAAATTTCTGGATGTATAATCGCGGAGAAAATCAAGGAAAGCCCTGAGCGGCGGCGGACAGTTTTCCTTGACGCCAGCGGCAAGAATCGGGAAAACCGCTTTTTTTGCCTCGCCAGTTTTCAGGCTGCGGCCGTCAAGCAAATCATAAAGCGCGCTCCCGCTGTGTGTGTCAAAAAAAGTGTACGGCTTGTCTTTTTTGTTCAGCGAGCACAGCACCTGATACAAAACAAAATGCTTGAGGAGGTCAGCATGATTGCCCGCATGAAAAATGTGCTGATATGAGAGCATATCACATAGTAGCACAAACATGCGGGCAAAGTACAGCAGAAAAGCACTTAGCGCGAGAAAATCAGCCGGCCGTCCTCTGAGCGCACTCTGATTGTGTCGCCCTCTTTGATTGAGCCGGACAGCAGCTCGCGCGCGAGCGTGTTCTCCACGTAATTCTGGATGGCACGCTTCACAGGCCGTGCGCCCATCGCGGGGTCGTAGCCTTTCTCCTCAAGGAAGTCAAGCGCGGAATCATCAAAATCCAGTGTGATTTTTCTGTCCGCAAGCCTGCCCTGCACACGCTCCAGCTGAAGCTTGATGATTGACGCGATGTGCTCTTTTCCAAGCTGCCCGAACATGACAATCTCGTCTATTCTGTTCAGGAATTCCGGGCGGAACGTCCTGCGCAGAAGCTCGCGGATTTTTTCTTTCACGTCATCAATATCTGAGCCTGAATTCGCGGCATCCAAAATCAGGTCGCTTCCAAGATTGCTGGTCATAATGATAATCGTGTTCTTGAAGTCAACCACACGTCCCTGACTGTCAGTCAGCCGTCCGTCATCAAGCACTTGAAGAAGAACGTTGAAGACATCGGGATGGGCTTTCTCGACCTCATCAAAAAGAATCACGCTGTAAGGCCTGCGGCGCACAGCCTCGGTGAGCTGCCCGCCCTCGTCATAGCCGACATATCCGGGAGGCGCGCCGATGAGCCGGCTCACGCTGAATTTCTCCATGTACTCGCTCATGTCAATCCGGGTCAGTGATTTCTCGTCATTGAACAGAAAATCAGCAAGAGTTTTCGCAAGCTCCGTTTTGCCAACTCCTGTAGGCCCGATGAACATGAAACTTCCAAGCGGACGGTTCGGATCGTTCAAGCCGCTCCTGTTCCTGCGGATTGCATCGCTGACGACTGTGACCGCCTCATCCTGCCCCACAACGCGCTTGTGCAGGACGCTCTCCAGCTCCAGATATTTCTGCTTCTCGCCGGTCATCATTTTTGCGACTGGGATGCCGCTCCAGCTGCTCACAACCTTGGCGATGTCCTCCTCGGTGACGCTCTGGCGCAGAAGAGAATCCCTGCCGCCTGATGTCCGCTCTTTTTCTGCGGCAAGCGCGGAATCAAGCTCTTTTTCAAGCGCGGGTATTGTGCTGTATTTTAACTCCGCGGCCTTCTCCAGATTCCCCTCGCGGGTGAATTTCTCCTCCTCAAAGCGCGCCTGCTCCAGACGCTCCTTGAGTCTGCGGCTCTTGTCAATGCTCTCTTTCTCGTTCTGCCATTGCAGTTTCATGGCATCGCGCATGGAAGTGACCTCGGCAAGCTCTTTGTCAAGTTTGGCAAGACGCTCACGGCTGTTGTCATCATCCTCCTTGCTCAGAGACTGCCGCTCAATCTGAAGCTGGAGCATCCTGCGCTCAACCTGGTCAAGCTCGGTGGGCTGGCTCTCAATCTCCATTTTAAGACGGCTCGCCGCCTCATCAACAAGGTCTATCGCCTTATCCGGAAGAAATCTGGAAGTTATGTAGCGATTGGAGAGCGTCGCCGCCGCAACAAGCGCCTCATCCTCAATGCGCACCCCATGATGAATCTCATACTTTTCCCTGAGACCGCGCAGAATGGCAATCGTGTCCTCAACCGTTGGCTCGGCACAGTAAACCTGCTGGAAACGCCGCTCCAGTGCCGCATCCTTCTCGATGTATTTTCTGTACTCGTCCAAGGTCGTCGCGCCGATGGCACGAAGCTCACCGCGGGCAAGGGCAGGTTTCAGAAGGTTGGACGCGTCCATGCTGCCCTCACCCGCTCCCGCGCCCACAAGAGTGTGAAGCTCATCAATAAAGAGGATTATCTGACCGTCACTTCTGGTCACTTCCGTGATGAGGGCTTTGAGCCGCTCCTCAAATTCACCGCGGAATTTCGCGCCCGCGACAAGGCTTCCCAAATCCAAAGCGAGCAATCGCTTGTTTTTAAGGCTCTCGGGAACGTCCCCGCTGGCAATCCTGCGGGCAAGCCCCTCGACAATGGCAGTCTTGCCAACGCCAGGCTCTCCGATAATCACAGGATTGTTTTTTGTGCGCCGGCAAAGCACCTGCATCACCCTGCGGATTTCCTCATCCCGCCCGATTACCGGGTCAATCTTATCCTGCCGGGCATCGGAAGTGAGGTCACGGCAATATTTTTCCAGAGTGCGTGTCTTTGACTCCGGGTCATTTGAATCCACAGTCTGATTCCCGCGGACTGCCCTCAGAGCCTCCAGAACCGCCTTGTGCGATACCCCGGATTTTCTGAGCATATCGCCGGTGCGGTCATCACACTCGCACATTGCGAGCAGAATGTGCTCCGTTGAGAGAAACTGGTCGTGCAGCGCAGACATCTCGTTCTCGGCCTTGGCAAGAACTTTCTGCATGGCAGATGACAGATAGACCTGCGCGTTGCCGGAGACTTTGGGATTAGAAAGGATGATATCCTTTGCCTTGTTTATAAGCTGAGCAGCCGGAACGCCGGCCCGCTCCACGACCGGCGCAATCAGTCCGTCCTGCTGCTCCAGAAGAGCCTCAAGGACGTGCTCCGTGCCAATCTCGGAATTGTCGTTTTTGTTCGCGATGGAAGAAGCCTCCTGCAAGGCCTCCTGTGTTTTGATTGTAAAGTTCTCGTAATTCATTTCACCACCTCACAGAATTTAAAATATTAAAAATTCCGTGAAACGGCAAATTTTTATTGAAAATCAGACTGCTCTATGTGGCCGAATTCGCACAGGACTTTCGTGAGCTTTGCCTGCTCAATCTGCTCCAGCGAATTCCCCCTGCGCCGGTAAAGCTTCACCTCGCCAGTTCCAGTCGCGCCCTCCAGTATGCTCATCACCCTGCGCGTGTTGTCGGGAAGCTCAATCAAGCGGTTGAACAAGTCTTTTATCCTGCAATACACATCAACGTCCAAGACCCAAAGCTTGTTGTGGAAACTCGCGGACCAGTGCAGAAGATTCTCATCGATATTCTCGGCCTCGGGCATCTGAATGCAGTCCCAGACCGCGGAGTATGATTTTGATTTCCTGTCGGCGCAGAACTGAATCCTGATGTCCTCAAAATTCCCTATGCAAGAAAGGTTGTCGTCAAAAACGCCCTGAATCGAGAATGAGGATTTGAAAAGCGTTTTCCCGGAAATCTCACTGGTCAGATGCTCCGCAGACAAATGGAACCAAGGGTCAGGCATAGTTTTTCCCCAGAACCACTCGACATATCCGAATGATTTTTTGGGATTTACGATATAATCCACGCCGTCAAACTTGATTTCCCCGGAAAACTCCGTCTTTAGCCCGAACGGAAACCATCGCGAATCCTTGCTGCTGAATCCCTCGCGGTTCTCTGCGGCTGCCTCGTAATGCAAATCCCAGGAGGCAGTCCCGGAATCGCACAGATACTCAGGATGAGCGGCGACATCCTCCTTTGACAGGTTCAGAAATCCCGAGATTTTGTCCTCAGAGAAAAATTTGTTTCCTATCTGAATCTCAAACGGTTTCGGATGGAATTCCATGTCTTTTACGGGAAAATAGTAGCAGAGCTGCTTTGCCGACGCGCCCATTTTTCCGACCCGGACGGCGCAGTAAGACGGAAGATTCAGCTCCTCAGTCTCAATTGAGCGCGCCGCCTGAGTTCCAGCGAGCGCATACTGCAAGTCATCCGCGGTGATTGTCACGTGCGGCTTGAAGCTCAAGGAAGTTTCGGAAGGCTTAAGCCACGGATTGAGCATCTCCAGTTCGATAAAAAACATCTGCTCCGTGCCTGTGATTGAATTCACTCCGACAAAAAAGAACCTCCAATGACTAAGACCGATTTTTTTCTTTTTGTTTGCGAAAGCGAACTTAAGTTCTTTTATCTGCTTGCTACTCTTTTTCATTATAATAAAGCCTTATACAGATTTATTTTCGGCAGAAACAAAAAAATACTTAAGAAATCAGAAATATAAAACGGCACCCCTGCGGGATGCCGTCTCATAAATCAACAAACCTTCCGCACGAATCAGACGAACAGCTTGTCAATCGTTTTTGTCACATCTTTTTTCTCTTCGGGGAAATTATCATTCAGATACTCAAAGCACTGGACGGCCGCTTTCTGGGCATGCTCGTACCAGATTTCGTAAAGCTCCAGTTTTAAATCCGGACCGGGAAAAGGCGCTCCCTGAACATCAGAAACAAGTTCCCGGAGCATCTCTACGCACATTTTTGTTTTTTTATCCATAACAATTTCCTTATTTCCAAAAATTCAAAGTCACATATATTATAAAGGAAGATTGATAATATTGCCAGAAAAACTTTTTGATTTATCGCAGAAAATCGCGGTTTTGAAGTCGCCCTGCACTGCCTCGCTGAATCTTCTCGCGCTCTCGCGGATGTCATCAGCGGTAAGAGCAAGAAGATTGTCCGCCCTTTTCTGCCGGAATTCCGACGGGTCTGCATAAAGAAGCCCCTCAAAACTTCTGGACGCTTTCTCACGCGGAGACATCGGCTGCAATAAATCGGCATAAGTTGTGACGATTGTGCTCTCAACATCATCATCAAAAGCAGGATTATCCGCCAGCTCCCTCATGGACTGCGCGAACACCCCGATTGAGCGTTCCGGCGTGGGATCGCGGTAGGTGTAAAAATGCGCGCATTTTTGAACCGAATCCGTCCAAAGCCCCTCGCCGTATGCGCCGCCCGTTGTACGCAGTTTGTCCCAGAAAGTGTGCGTTCCGAGCCAGGAGGCGAGCACCGTGTCTGCGGAGGCCTGTTTTGTAAGATACTCGGATTTTGTGCGGACAGTCGCGGCCGCGTAGCCTGTCTGCGAGTCAACTTTGATAATCTGCGTGGCATTCGCAAGGGCATCCTCTTTCTGATGGATGAGGCTCAGATAATCCTCCAGCGGAAAATCTTTTTTGGGCAGCAGAGCGGTGATTCCCGCTTTTTTTGCGAAATCGCCCGCCATCGGGAGGATTTTCTCCAGCGACTCCTTGTCCGATGTTATGTGGATTATTCCGCCGCTGGCACGGCAGGCATCGTAAATCCGCCTGAAAATCGCAAGATTCTCTGACGCGCTTTTTTTCTTGTATTCACTGGCAAAAACAATCTGCGACAGCCCGAGCATAATCTCGTTCAGAGCCTGATTCTCGCTGTTGGTGCAGCTTGCGCGGCGGGTCGCGTAGTCTCCGCCGGAAGCCACGAAGCCGGCCTTATTATCGGCCTCCATCTCGCCAAGAAGATTCTCAAAACGCTTCTCGTCGTCAAAGCTCATTGTGGTGATGATTCTGGCTAGCAAATCAAAAGTTTTCTCTGCCATTGACGTGAGGGCCTTGCAGCTGATTCCAATCCATTTTCGCCCGATTATGTTCAAATCCGCATATTTCTGCGCAATTCTCACGCATTCCGGGCTTTCGCTCACCGCGCCTGTGCAGGTTCTGCCCCAGACATCGCCCATAACGCACGCGGACTCGGTGATGCAGTCGTTCCAGCTCTGGCCGCCCCACCCCATGTTCGTGATTATGCTCGCGAGGAACGGAATGTAGCGGTAATCCTCCGGGGAAAGCCGATCAAACGGGAACATCACATCCACATAAAAAATGCCCTTGGTCTGCTCCTGATTCACAAAAAGCGGGATTTTTGACTTGTCCGTGCCGCTCACAAAATCAATTTTTGTCTCTGTCACCTCAACGCCGCGCTCAAGCTCGCAGAGCCGCACTTTTGGCATACAGGCAGTCTCCTCCGCGCTCTCAACGTGCTGCTGATATGCGTGAAGCGCGTCAAGCTCCTTTTTTAAAAGAGTTTTGTCCGCGGCAGAATCAAGCTGACTGACCAGCCTTGCCTCGGCGGAGGCGCGTTTTTTAAGATATTCAGCGGATGGCTCGGCCACAAATCTCACGACAACAGGATTATCCAGAAAATATTTTTTAATCAGTTTGCGGGGAAGCTCCTTGTCCTCATAAAGCCGCTTCTTGAACCGCTCAAAGTCTGTAATCCGGTTCAGATGCTCAGAGCACGGTTTTCCGTAATTCCATCCTTTCAGGACTTTCTCCATAATCACAAGGGAATACGGGCCCCAGTAGCGCGTCACCTCGCGCAGATTGAAATCTATTCCCATGACGGCGGAATCAATGTCATCCTGAGAGATTCCCTCATCGTAAATCTCACGGACAGATTTCTCAATCAGCTCATAGACTTTCTGCTCGTCGCCCTTTTTGACCCCGCTAAGGCCGTAGCAGAAAAATTCCTCCTGAGCCTGGGCAAAATTATTCCGGATTGGGCTTAAATCATCGCCAAGGCCGCTTTCTTTCAGCCTGAATGACAGCGGCGAGCTGTCGCTTCCGCAAAGCACCTCCGAAAGAAAATATTTCTCGATGTCAGATTTTCCGGAATACCAGTTCATAGTGACGACAAGGCCTGTGCTGCCGGTCTCAGGCGCGAAATCACGGATTTCGCAGGATTTCTTGTGCAGGTCAAGCGACTGCAAATCCCTTACATCCGGGCGGACAATCGGAAGGGCGCAGTCAAAATTGCTGATATTCCCGGCGCAGTCGTATTTTTTTTCTATGCGTGACATAAAACGCTCGTTCAGAAAATCAAGCTGCTCCGATGTCGGGATGTTCCCGTGAAGATAAAGCAGGCAGTTATCCGGGCTGTAGAATTTCTGATGAAAATCCAGGAATTCCTGATATGTCAGGCTCGGAATCACAGCGGGATCTCCTCCCGAATCATACGACTCAAAACTGCCCGGATACATTGCGGCAATCTGCGAGCGCACGGCAACATCGCGGAACGCCGAATAATTTCCTTTCATCTCATTGTAGACGACGCCCTGCACGCTGGTCCGGCCATCGTCATCCATCTCCAGGCGGTGCCCCTCCTGCAAAAAAGTCTCGCGGCTGAGATTCGGGAAAAACACGGCATCGGCATAAACATCCATCATGTTAAAATAATCAGCCTTGACGACTGACGCGCCCGGATAGACCGTCTTGTCCGGGTATGTCAGGGCGTTCAGAAAAGAGCGCAGGCTTGTGCTCGCAAGCGTGATGAACGGCTCTTTGAGCGGATATTTCTCTGAGCCGCAGAGCACGGAATGCTCCATGATGTGAGCGCAGCCCTTTGAATCCTTTGCGAAAGTGCGGAACGCGAACGCGAAAGTGTTCTCGCGGTCGTCATTCACAATGTGATAGACCTCAAGGCCGGTGCGTTTGTGGCGCAGAAAAACACCTTTGGATTGATAATCCTGCAAATCATCAATTGAAATGAGGACGAATCCGTTATATTCTTTCCCAATATTATTTTTGTCAAGAAAATCAAACATAAAATCTCCTTAAGACTTTCCATTGTCAAAATCTTCAGATTTTGACAATGGAAAGTTCGTCCGCGCAAGCGGACTCGTAAATCAGCAGTTTCGCAGAAACTGCAAGCTTAAAACATCCGCGCCATCTAAGCGGATGTTTTAAGCACTCCTTACAACTCGTAATCCCCAAAAATCCGGTCGGCGGATGGCTGCATACACGTAAAGGCGCTGTATCATCAGCAGAAAACCGGATTTCAAAGTCACTATATCAGCAAAGCGCGGGCGTGTCATCACAGATACACATCATCGTTGCGGTTCTTGACATAGAGATTTCCCTGCTCGTATGCGCGGCGCAGTTTGTCCACGAATGCCTGTGTCACAGCGTCGCAGTCCGAGCGGCGCATAGGCTTAAGGATGTCCTCCTGCTCGCGAACCTCGGCACGCCGGCCGGCAGAAATATTCGAGAGGATTTTCTCGCGGAAGTCATCGGGTTTTGCCGCAATCAGGTGTGCAATCTCGCTCTCTTTCATCTCCGCAAGGCGTTTCTGCACGAACTGGTCGTCCGCGTTCACAACATCGTCAATCGTAAAAAGACGGCTCCTCAAATCCTGCCCCAAGTCAGGGTCATCCTCAGAAAGATAAGTCAGAATATCCTTCTCTGCGCCCGAGTCCATTTTCTTAAGAATCTGGGCAAGCGCGTTGCGCCCGTCAAGGCTCTCAGAATCGTCAATCTCCATGTGAAGCGATTTCTCGTGCATGGCCTGGTCAATGCGGCGGACAATCTCGGGCGAGACCGACTGCATTTTTGCAAGGCGGAGGACAACCTCCTTTTTCTCGTCAGCCTGCATGGAATTGATTACCCCGGCGGCCTTCTTCGGCTCAAGGTGCGACAGGACGATTGACTGCACGCCCACATTCTCATTTTTTATGAGCAGATAGACGCGCTCGTTGTCCATGTCATTCAGGTAGCGGAACGGAACTTCCGCCTGCAACGGCATGGCCTTTTTTATCAGGGTCTCGGCACGCTCCTTTCCGTAGGCTTTCTCAAGCATCTCGCGGGCAGTCTCAACACCGCCCTCAGTCTTTGCCTGCTTAACAAGCGCGTTGAATTCCTCAAGGATTACAGCGGCCTCTTCTTTCCCCACACTTCTGATTGACGCGATTTCCGGGATGATTCTCTCAATCTGGCTCTCGCTCAGGTGCGGAAGAACTCTGGCAGCCTCATCCTCCCCGATTATCAGCAGGAATTTTGCGACACGGCGGTAAACCGAATCCCTGCCCTCCTCGGGAACAGAGGAATCCGGCACTTTGATAAGCCCGCCGTTTTTCAGAAAATCAGTGGCGTTGTCCAGACGGCGCTTTGTCTCCGCGATTGCGGCGGCCTCGCGTTTTTTCTCATCCGTCCTGCGCTGCAAATTCGAGAGCGTGACGGACTGCTCGGGCACGCTCTGCTTCTCAACAGCGTCATCCCGCGTCAGATGCTTAAGGCCGGAAGCCCAACCCTCGCTCACGGTCTTTTTCTCCGAATCTTTTTTATCTGGAGCGGCATTCTTGATGTAGGCGGCCGCACGGTAATCATTCACGTCCATGCGCACATTATAACGGATATGCTTGCAAAAAACCAGTCAAATAATCCGAATGCAAAATGATTGCCAGCCTCTGCGGATTTTCAGACGGCCGTCAGAAAATCATTTTTTCTGCATTATGCAGCTGAACAGGAACGGAATGTCGATATAATCATCTGTAACAGACTGGGCACATCTTTCTATGCTGACAATCTGGAAATCCGCGCAAAAAAAATCCCTGATTCTCTGCTCTGTGAACGCCACGCCGGTGTTCCGGTGCAGATAAAAGCCAAGGTCGTCCGCCTCGTCCGCGCCTCCGGCATTCGCGGCAAAGCACAGCAGGACAAAGAAACCGCCGGGATTCAGAACCTTGCCCAGCAAATCACGGTATTGCAGGCGGCGGTGCGGCGCAAGATGATGGAAAAGCCCGGAATCAAGCGCAAGGTCAAAAGTCCGGTCCTTGTAATCAAATGCAAGGCAGTCTGCGGCAATAAAACCAAGGTGCGCGGCAAGATTTTCCCCGGTGTTCTGCGCCGCGCTCCGCGCGTTCTCAACCGCAACCTGCGATGAATCAAGCGCGAGCACATCCACGCCGTTTCTGGCAAGAAAAATCGCGTTCCTGCCCTCGCCGCACCCGAATTCCACCGCGCTTTTTATGCCGTGGGTTCTGACAAACTGTGTCACCGCCTTGTCTGGCAGCGTGCTGTGCACTAAAAAAGGCGCGGGCATGGCACGTCTCGCATAAAAATCGTTCCAGTCAACCCCGTCAGTCAGGCGGTCAAGAATATCATACAAATCATTGATGCTGTTAGCCTCGTGCATCCGTGCACAGCCCCCAAAAACAGATTTCATGCCGATTATACCACGCTGACCGCAAAACCACAATCACAGGAATCACGCGCGCCGTCAATCGCAAAAAGCAGGCGAATCAGGCGGATTTTCAGGCGGCCGTCAGCTCAGAACGTTTCCGTCCGTCAGCCGAAACGTTTCCGGCTTTCAATGGAAACGTTCCCACATCACCATCCGAAACGTATCCAGCTTTCAATGGAAACGTTTCCGATGTTCGGCGGAAACGTTTCGGACAAGGCATCCAGAACATTGCCGTTATGATTTCCCGACTTTTTTCCTTGCGATGATTCCGCCCTCAACTCCGATTATCTCAAAACCGCGGTCAATGTACATTCCGGCGGAGCCTCCGCAATCGCGGGGTGAGAATTCCTGCGAGGGGTAGCCCTCCACAAAATCATAACCGTGATTCTGGGCATGGCGCACAGCATAATCCAGAAGAGCCTTGGCAATCCCTTTGCGACGCATATCTGGAGCCACGATGTAGCAGACAATCGCAAGGACTCTCTCGCCGCTGATTCCGCGCCAGCTTTCCGGGTTATCAGCCCTGCTCAGCCTAAAATAATTGTCTTTTAAGTCCGCGTTGCAAAATCCCGCCATCTGGCCGTCGCAGAAAGCGCAGAAACCGTGCAGTGTGCCGCCAAGAATCAGCTCACGCGCGAAGTCTCTTTTTCGATTCGGACGCTCGGCCGCGGGCATGAGGCTTCGCGCGCGCTCATGCTCGCTCGTCCAGTGATGCCAGACGCAGTAGCAGCCTTTCTCCGCGCTTCCGTCAGAGAACGCCCTGTCATCAAAAAAACGGATATAATCATCCGCAATATCCTTGCAAAGCTCCCGCACTTTGATTTCCATACCGCCCTCTCCTACTCGCAGTTCCGAATCAGCCGCTCCAGAATGTCAATCAGCTCCCCGTGCTCACGGACGTGAATGTGCGGGCAGGCAGGAGCGCGCTCGTCTGCACCATTCCTGTAGTGGCAGGGCAGCGAGCTGTCATACCAGACAGGGAACATTCCCGCCCGTGACGAAGCCTCCACATCCGCCTTGGGATTATCCCCGCAGTACCATATCTGCGACGGCTCCAGCCCTGATTTTCTTACCGCAATCTCGAACATCATTGTGTGCGGCTTTCTGCAAATGTAATCCGAGGAAGTCATAATGAACTCGAATTTGTTGCGCGGCAGAATCTTGCCAAGCCGCCGTGCAAGCGCCTCGCCGGAAAAAAGCAGGTTGCTTATCACCGCGCTCCTGATTCCGGCCGCGTTTATGAAGTCAATCAGTTTGTCAGCGTCCGGCATGATTGTCCCCGGCGACGCGGCATCCCAGAAAACGCATTCCATCTCAAGCGGCGTGAGCGAGAATTCCAAGCCAAGATAATCATACACCACTTTATTGCAGACCCGGCCGCCAACATCATAGCTCAAATCCCGGATTTTCTTGATGTGAGTGCCGTACACAAAATCCGAAGTCCTCCTGATGTCGTCAAGCGTGCAGTCCCCCGGATTTTTCACGGCATAAGGCAGAAGCGCGGCATCTCCGCGGCGGCTGTCCCAGTCGCTCTCATAATGAAGCGTGTGCCCCTGGTCAAAAATTATCATTTTTGGAAGAGTCAGTTTAATTCCGTTGATGGTCATACATCGCTCCAGATTTGTCAGTCTTTTTTGCAGTATGCGATTGCATCGCACTGGAACAGCAGGCCGTCAGGTCCGCCTGTATGCGCAAATTCCGTCTGCACGGACTTTCTTGCGGGATATTTTCCCTTGAACCGCTCTTTGATTATTCTCTCCATCACCGGGATGTTCCAGATGTCCCGGAACAGGCAGTCCATCTTGACGACGCTCTCCAGCGTCAGGCCGAGCATTGCTAGCCGCCTCTCCATCTCATCAAACGCGCCGTTAATCTGCTGCTCGACAGTTCCGCCGATATTTCCGGCGCAGTAACTCAGAAAGCAAAAGTCGCCCGCCCTCACAATCCCGGCGTGCGCCCACTGCTCATTCACATCCAGTCTGATTATCCCGCCTGCATTTTCCATTCCACCATTTTATTGCGGCAGGTGCAAATAATCAACCGGCGGCGTGATTTTCAAGCCATTCCTGCGCAAGCGTGGTGATTATCCCTTTGTCAATCAGATGTATGCTCCCGAAGATTTCCACATGGCTGCCTTTCACAAAAATCGCGCTCTCGTCCTCCATGGCGCAGACGGGAAGCGCCATCGATACCGTGCGCAGTGTCCTGACCAGATTCTCGTCCGAAAAATTAAAATGCGCCTTCACGGTGATGTCGGCAAGGCCAAGTCCGTCATAGGGCAAAAGGGATTCATATATATCGACCGCACGGTGTGCCATATTGACCGCGCCCGCGCTCACGCCCAGAACCACTGCGCCGCACCCGCGGATTTCATCGCCTATGCCCTTGCCACGAATCAACTGAAACTGCTGCACCGCGTGACCGCCCATCAGGAATATGCACGAAGCCTCGCGGACAAGCCTACGCGCCTCGACTGAACCGGTGCGCCCGTCAATCACGTGGTAACGGCGGAACGTCATGCCGCGCTCGGCGAACATTCCGTGCATTCCGGCCGCGTCATCGTCATTGCGGCTGAAATCAGACGGCCACGCGCTCACAAAAACAAGGCTCTCGCGCACAGAAAGCTCTTCCTCAAGCCGCATCGCAATCTCGTCCGTAAAATGCCGTGACGGGAATCCGCTGAAAAAGCCGAGAAGTTTTGGCCGCATGATGATTCTGCCTCCTTTGCGTATGAGCGCAGATTATGTCACGTCCCGCGCAGGCTTTGCAACGCGACGGCAAAACTGCGGGCAATCCTGTTGGATAAATGCGCGCTGCCATTGAAGCCGACATAAAGCACCCGCATGGCAATCCGCCTAAACAATGGTCTTGCCTTTTCTGTACCGCCCGAAAAAAATCCCGTCGTCAACATATTTTTCTTTCTCTGAAACCCACATCGGAAACTGATTTGTCAGGACCGCAGTCTGACCGTTCAGCATTCCCGTGTGAAACGAGATATGACGGAACTGCCGCAGAATCAGCTCCATTCTGGTGTACGGGCAGCCATCGGGCTTGTCATAAAGCATCTCATCAGTCAAAGAGTCAAGATAATCAAGCGTTTTTTTCTGGATTGCGGCAAGATAATCCAGAAGCTGCTGGTCAGACAGCACGATTTTGCACGGCCTCTCCGGGTCATCCATTCCGTCAGCGTGAAAGCACGGCTCCTCATAATCACAAGGATTGATGAACCATTTGTCCGCGGAATGCAGCGCATGATACGCCCAACGCCAGCAGGGTGCGCCGCAGCAAAGCGCGTCCCTGTCATAAGTTTTTATGGAAGTCCCGATGTTCATGAAATTCGGGATGACCATGTTTTTGATAATCTCGCAAAGCTGTCTGCCCAAATCATCCTCCAAAAAACTGCCGCCCGCCGCAAAGTTTGTCCGCAATGCGGATGCTCGCCTCAACGTGCATTATCCAGTGCCGTGAGAACGGCATCTGAATCAGTCCGCGGATATTCTTATTGCACCAGTAGTCAATCAGCCAGAACGCGCTCTCGTCCGTGCTCACAACGCCAAGAGACAGCAGCGCGGTTTTCCTTTCCTCCGGGATTCTCTGCCTTAAAGCCCTAAAAGGCAGACCGCGCAGAATATTCTCCGTGCTGATTTTCACCCGGGCCGCGTAATCAAAAAGCCGCTCCAAATCAAGCGCGCCCGAGAAATCCGTAATCTGGCTGCCGGAAAGCTCGTTGCCCGTAGTTGTGATTGGAGAGCCGATTGTCCTGCTGTAATTCCCTGCAAAAAAAATCTGGGAATCGCCAGCAATCAGCGAGTGCGCCACAATATCCTCAATGCGGAAGATGTGCCACACTGAATACGCGATTGTCTTGCTGTGGTAGCCGTCCACGCCCAGAAACGGGGCCGCATTAAAATCCGCGCGTCCAAGCCGATTTTTAAAGTCCTGCAACTTGGCGAACAAATCACCGCGCAGAGAAAAAAGCGTCTCAAGGCCATCAGGGAAAGTCTCCTCCCGCTTAAGCTGCGACTGCATAAGTTTGTTCAAATCCGACCATTTTTTGTTCATAAATCTTGAATCCATCCTTAGAAACGGCTGGTCATAAGAATCATGCGCTCAGATGTGCGAAAACTGCGCCTCGCGTACCATTCCTCCGCGCCGCCTCTGGCTGTCACAAGATAAATGTTTGTCACGCCGACTTTTGCCAGAGACTCGCGCAAGGCAGTCAGAAGCCGCGTTCCGTAGCCTTTTTTCTGCTCGCAGGCTCTCACGCAGAATTCCTGCACCAGAAAATGAATGCCGTCGTAATACGGCTCTTTCTGCCCCCAGATTACGCCCAGCAAATCATCCCCACGGTAAATTGCCTTGCCTGTAAAAGACGGGCAGTCCATCATGCTCCTGATTCTGGCGAGCGCGGTCTGCCTCGTCCATGAGTCGTTCCACGGCGCGGAGTTAAAGACCTCCACGAACAAATCGGCATACTCTTCAATATGCGGGAGCGTCATATCTGTGATTTTTGCGTCCATATCATCACCCAAAAAATTCTGCGAACGCGCACATTCCAGAGGATTCCGGTGCTTTTATGCAGGAGCGAAAGAGACAATCGTCCTTAATTTCCGAAAACGGGATTGCCTCACCTCATGCTCTTTGCAAACGGATTTTATAACCCGGATTTTGCCAAATTTTGCCGGATTTTACAAAGAACAGCACGAACGCATCCGCACAGAAATTGCAGATGCAGTTACAGGCAGCCCGCCTTCAAGAAGTTTTCTGGGCCGACAGGATTCGAACCTGTGGAATGCGGGCACCAAAAGCCCGTGTCTTACCGCTTGACGACGGCCCAATCTATCATAAAGAAACCTTCAGTCTTCCGTACCGCCGGTTTCTACATGACCAGCATTATACTCATCCAGAATTTTGTCCTGAATCTCATTTCTGAATTCAGGGCTGATTGGATGAGCGACATCCTTATACTCGCCGTTCCCAGTCTTTCTGCTGGGCATTGCGATGAACAATCCTGTTTTCCCTTCGATAATCTTAACATTATGCACAACAAAGCAGTCATCAAAAGTAACAGTTACATAAGCGCGGAGTTTTCCTTCATCCTCCACTTTTCTAATGCGCAATTCTGTTATCTGCATAATTTCCGCCTTTCTTATCCGTACAACTATACTGTCTGTACAAGTTTGGAATCAAAAATATCTGCAAGCTTTTTTTGAACATCCAAAGCTTGCTGCCACAATGTAAACACACCGTATACTGTAGACCCGGAGCCGGACATCTCCGCATAAGGACATCCGCTGCTCCGCAAAAAATCCAGCGCATCTCGAACTCGGTCATAAGCGCCCACAATAACCGGTGTAAAGGTATTTACAAAGTTCCACTCTTCTACAGATCTGTTGTATACAGACTCAAAATCAGAAAAAGCAGCCCCTGTCACCATTTTTCTTGCAGCTAAAAATTCGTCTACCAAGGCATACGCCTTTTTGGTAGATGAATTTACATCAGGAAAAACCAGCAACAAAAACAAATCATGCCGAGGTTTTATCCTTCTTACAATTTCACCACGCCCAGAAACAACAGCACAAGCCTTTCCTTCCGCATCCGTATGCAGAAAGAAGAAAACATCGCTGCCAGTTTTCGCAGCAATGTAATCGGACTGGCTTTCAGAAAGCAACACACCGCATGATTTTTCAAGCACCCGCACAAGCGCAGCGGCATCAGAAGAGCCGCCGCCAAGTCCGCCGCCGGAAGGAATCCCCTTTATCAGCTCAACGCTGACTCCGGGAACATCGCATTCGGCAACATCACAGAATGCCTGATAAGCTTTTACCAAAGTATTATCTTCAGGCAGCCTCAAGGAATCGCAACGTACTCTGCATTCTTTTTCAGAAAGAAGCGTCACCCTCAGCTCATCATACAAGCTGACTGTCTGAAATATACTTTCGATATTGTGAAACCCATCCTCGCGCTTCGGCAAAACGTTTAATCCAAAATTAACTTTTGCATACGCCCGGACTGAAAAATCACAACTCATCTTTGATAGTAAGTATATCAATTTTTCCGTTTTTGTCAAACCCTGCGGCCGCATATCGGGAATATATCAATAAAAAATTTGAAATTGCGCCGTGACCAGTTGACAATAATTCTTCAGTGAATTAAATTTCCGTATAAAATAAAAATTTTGAGGTTGATATGTCCGCCCGTTCCTTTTTTGCGCAGTTTCCTCTGTCTTTTTCTGATGATGATTTCGATGACTTTGACGAGGATTTCGATGATGACTTTGACGATTACGAAGAGGATGACCAGGCCCTTGACGATTTTGATGACGAGGAAGAGCTTTACTTTGACGATGTTTTCAAAGAAGAGGACATAGACGAGCCTTTTGATGATGTTGAGGAAGAGGACGGTTACGGCCGCTACAAAAGCGGCTTTGATGACGATGAGTAAGCCTCCACCTCACATCTGGAAATCCCGGGCAACCTAGTCCAATGAGACGGTGCGCCCTGCCTGCCAGAGTTTCTCCAAATCATAGAACTGTCTTGCGCTGTCAGACATAAGGTGCACAACAACAGGACCTAAATCCACAAGATTCCAGTCATCGCCGTCAGGTCTTTTTCTGTTCGTGACGTGAATCTCCAAATCGTTGTCCTTTATGTACTCCTTAATCTGCTTGTACAACCCCTGCCAATGCACGGAGCTGCTCACCGTGACAATCACAAAATAGTCGGTCCAGCTGTTCAGCTCGCTTATGTCAAGCAGCACGACATTGCTGCCTTTTCCGTCAATCATCAGCCGCGCAATCTCAATCGCTTTCTCTTCGGTAGTCTTCATTTTCCGCTCCTTTTATCGCACATAGCGACCGTCAAAATCCCTTCCAAGGATAATCGTAAAATCCACGCTCGCTTCGGATGAAGAGCCGCCGCGCTCCTCCCCAATCTCCGGCTCGCGAATGTTCGTGCAGTGTATGAATTCGCCCACAAGCTTCGCGACAGTCTCGTTTCCTATGTGGTCGATTATCACAGTCTCCTCGTAATCATTTCTGTCCGCATTGACCGGGCTGAGGACATCGTAATTCGCGTTCTGGAAAAGAATCGAGGTGTTGCGGGCAAGCCCCTGCACTGTCGTCCCGTTCTGAATCTCAATCACATACATTCGGCTTGTCATTGAATCCGCGGCAGAATTGAGGATTGAGACAGTCTGGCGGACTGCCTCCTTGATGAACTCGCCGTTGTTGTCGGGGAACAAAAGCAGCTGATCGTCCACGCGGCGCAAGGAGCCAGTGATGCTCTGGCGCAGAATCGACTCGGAATCAACATCAGAAATCGCGCTCACAAGGGTGCGCTCCTCAGTTTTTTTCAGGTTCGAGCGCAGACAATCAGAATAGATTTTAAAATTATCGTCATCCAGAAAAATTTTGTATTTTTTATCATGCAGCCCGCTCAAAAAGGCCTGCATACAGTTCTGATACCGCTCCTGCACATCCGCCTCAGTCTCGTCTGGCAGCCGGTAGCGCAGATAAACGCCGATTTTATCACCGTCAAGATTGATTGCGCCGGACGGAAGAAGCCATCGCTCGCCGTTCTCGGAGATAAAATCCACAGGCTCAGAGATGAATACGCGCATTCCACCAAGATAATCCGAAAGCCTTATAAAATCATCAAAATTTATGATGATATAGAACGGGATTTTTATGCCGAGCAGTTTCTCAACCTCAAGTTTGTATGTGTCAATCCCGGTCTCTGAATAAACGCTCTTGAGCCTGTCAACGCGGTTCAGCGATGACCAGATTGCGCCGGTGTGAGACGGCAGATTTATGAGCGCGGCTTTCTGCGACTGCGGATAATAAAGCATGACGCTGGAAAAAAGCATCTGGGAATCCTCGTCCTCCAGAACAAAAAGCGTCCTAAGGCTCGGCTCCTGCTGGATGATATCCTCAACCGCATTTGACCGCAGAGCAAGGGAAAACACAAGGAAAAGCGCGGCCGCGACAATCAGAATAAAAGCGATGAATATAATGCCTTTCTGCTCGTTCCTAAGCTTTGTTCTCATTTTCCTCACTCACTATCCGCTTGTAATAATCTATCATCTCCAGCGTATGGGGATAAATCTCATAGCCTTTTTTCACGGTGATGTACTCGTAATTCTCAATCAGGACTGACAGAAACATTCCGTTCAGCGAAAGCCGCATAAGATTCTCGCGGTACTCCTTTGTGGACTGAGGCCGCTCCGGCTCAATCTTGTCCGCAAGAAAAAGGCACTTACCCAAATCGCAGATGCCAAGTTTTGCCGACGGATGATTCGCAACCGCCTCTTTTATGTCATGGTCGGTAATCCCGAATTTCTCCTCCATGAGGACTGCCGCCGCCCTGCCGTGAACAATAGAAGGATTGCGCCGCTCGTACTCGGTGATTTCCTCGCCGTCCCGCACGGCAATCTCCATCTGCCTGTCCACAGGAAAATTCTTGCACATATCATGCCCGATTCCGGCAAGATAGCCTTTTCTCTCGTCAAGGCCGTAATATCTGCACAAAAGCGCGGTCATCTCGGCGACGCGGACGCAGTGCTCGAACCGGGATTTTTTCACATTCTGCTCGGTGAAATCACGAACTTTCTCTATTAACGCCAAATAATCAGTCTGCATTTTCCAATCCGATTTTAATATACCCAAAAACAGCGGCAAAAACAAGTTGCCGGCAAAAAGACCGCCCGCCGCTAACTCTCGCTCCCCGGATACTGCACCTGCTCGTCATCGTCATCTGTAACGGCGCGGGTCGCAAGAAATCCGCTGCCGAACGCGCTTGGCGCGGCTGCCGAATTCCCGATGTTACGGTTCTCGCGCTCAGAGACAAGCCGGACAATCTGGGACTGCGCGTCCTTCATTCCGCGGCCCGTGGCAACAGAAACAGGAATTGCGACCGTGCCAGGCTCATCCGCCCGGATTTTCTGCGCAAGCTCAACGGCACGCTCATACGCGCCGTCAACATCAATTTTATTGCAGAGAACAATGCGCGGTTTTTCCATAAGCTCATCGGAGTATTTTGTCAGCTCATCGCACAGCGTTCCGTACGCGCCAAGGTAATTATCATCCGAGCAGTCTATCATAAAAATCAGGCAGCTGGTCCTTGTGATGTGCTTGAGAAAAGTGTCGCCAAGGCCAAGCCCCTCGGACGCGCCCTCGATGATTCCCGGAATATCCGCGATTATAATGTCGCTCTCCTCGTCCACCCGCAGAACGCCAAGGTTCGGAATGATTGTGGTGAACGGATACGGTGCGATTTTCGGCCGCGCGTTCGTGAAAAAAGTCAGCAACGATGATTTTCCCGCGTTCGGAAAGCCCACAAGCCCCGCGTCCGCCATGATTGAAAGCTCCAGCGTGAGAATCCGCGTCTCGCCGGGCTGCCCGGGATTCGCATGACGCGGCGCCTGATTCGTGGATGTCTTGAAATGCACGTTCCCCCAGCCGCCGTTGCCGCCGCGCAGATACGTGAAAGTCTCATCCTCAGTTGCGGTAGAAAAATCGTGGATAATCTCACCCGTCTCCGCATCACGGATTGTCGTTCCCGGCGGCACCGCAATCACGCAGTCCTCGCCGTCCGCCCCGAAGCGGTTCCAGCCCTGACCATCCCCGCCGTTCCGTGCCTTGAAAAAATGGCGGTGGCGCAGTTTTGCCAGAGTGCGCATATTACGCTTAACCGTAAAAATGACATCCCCGCCCTTTCCGCCGTCGCCGCCGTTCGGACCGCCGTGAGGAATGTACTTCTCCCTGCGGAACGCGACACAGCCGTTCCCGCCGTTTCCGGAGCGCACCTCAATTGTAGCCTCGTCTGCAAAACCAATCATAAAAACTCCAAAAAAAATACCCGGCTGATTTTAGTCATACCGGGCATTGCTCAAAAGAAAGCGGATTTTATTTCTCCGCCTCTACAGAAATGTATTTGCGGTTCATGCGCTTGCCGTAGACAACCTTTCCGTCAGCAGTCGCGAACAAGCTGTCGTCTCCGGCTCTCATAACGTTCTTGCCAGGATAGAATTTTGTTCCGCGCTGGCGCACAAGAATTGAGCCGGCAGTCACATCCTCACCAGCATATTTTTTAACACCCAGATTCTTCGGATTTGAGTCACGGCCGTTTTTCGCGCCGCTTCCGCCTCTAGTTCTTCCCATAACAGTCTCCTTTTTTAAAGATTAAAATCGATTATGCGAGCGTGATTGAATCAACGCGAACCTTTGTATAATGCTGCCTGTGACCGATGAGACGGTGATAATCCTTCTTGGACTTGTACTTGAAAACAAGCACTTTCTTATCCCTGAAAGACTCCTCAACAACAACAGTCACCTTAGCACCTTTAACATAAGGAGCACCAACACTGATTTTATCTCCATCGCTCACCAAAAGAACTGTGTCAATGTCGATTTTTGTTCCTTTCTCAGCATCAACTTTGTCTACGGTAAGGACAGCATCTTTCTCTGCTTTGTACTGTTTGCCCTTAAATTCAATTGTAGCGTACATACAATACCTCTTGTTATTTATAAGCGTCCAGAGCAGTGGACAGAAGGAAAAGTAATCCAATCTGCAAAAGACTGATGAAAGACCGGATTGAGCGTAAAACGGGGATTAAACGCCACTAATCCTACAGTCTAAACACGTATCACAGATACTATCAGAAATGGATTTTTTGTGCAATACCATCAGGCTTTATGCGCGTGTTTTTTCGGACAAAAATTCAGGGACAGGATGGTAATCCCATCCCTGAAAATCGTGATTTATGACTAGACGCGCTCCACAGGGAAGGTTTTGGCATCCTTGCCCATATAAGCCACAATCCTTGTTCCGTCCTTAATCATGCCCGCGGGAATTACAGCCGCATCAAGGCGTTTTCCGTCCACCTCAATGTACTCGACGCCCTTGCAAACATGCTGCGGATTTTTAACCTCGATGTGCAGGTTCATTTTCCTCCACCTGCGCTCGACGGTAAAGCCGTCCCAGTCGTGCTTAATGCACGGGTCAATCAGAAGTCCGTCATACTGCGGTTTGATTCCCAGCATATACTGCGTGATTGCGTAATACGACCATGTTCCCGCGCCAGAAAGCCATGATGTCCTTGTGTTTCCCGGACGCTTGCTGAACGTTGAGTAGGTTGTCTGGCCCACCACATAAGGCTCGCTCTGGCGGATTTCCGCCTTGTCGTTGTATGCGGCAGGGATTGAGGCCTTGCAGTACTCGTAGGCGCGGTCTCCGTTCCCGAGCATTGTCTCGGCAATCACACCCCATCCCTGAGTATGATTGAAGATTCCGGCGTTCTCTTTAATTCCCGGCAGGAAGACCACAGAAGTCATAAGATCGCTTCGTGTCTTCACAAACGGCGGAGCGCAGAGCATGAGGCCGTAAGGAGTCGCAAGTTTCTCTTTCACAGCCTCCATGCAGAGCTTTGCCTGCTCCGCAGTTGCGGCTGATGACATGACCGCCCACACCTGAGTATTGAAATAAATCTGCCCCTCCTCTATGGACTGAGTTCCGTAAACCGTTCCGTCCTCGCCGACAGCCCAGATGAACCATTTTCCGTCCCAGCATTTTTTCTGGATGTTCGCGTCCAAAGTATCGCGCTGTTTGATGGCCCACGCAGCCTCGTCTTTTTTGCCAAGACGCTCAGAAATATCGGCGTAAGTTGTCAGGCCAAGGCGCAGCTGGAACGCCACGAACAAAGACTCGCCGTTGTAGCCCAGCTTGAGGCAGTCGTTCCAGTCCGCAAGAAGACCGCAGGGAAGTCCGTCCGCGCCCATGCGCTCCAAGTTGAACTCAAGCGCACGTTTAAGATGACCGTAAACCGTGGCCTCCCCGCCATCCGCATAAGGAACAACTTTATTATAAAAATCAAAATTTCCTGTCTCGGCGACATAGCACGGAACCGCGTTGAAGAACCACTCGCAGTCATCGGAGCGGAATTCCTCGGGATCGGGTGCTTTCTCGTGCCCCGCATTGAAATCCTTTGAGATTACAGAAACCGCGCCGCCGTTCTGACACTGGCCGCTTATCATCCGCACAAGACGCTCCTCCGCCTCCTCGGGAATTGCGGCAGACACGCCAAGAATATCCTGCACGGAATCGCGGTAGCCAAGACCGTCACGCTCTCCGTTGTAGACAAGCGAGGCAGCCCGCGACCACGCGAACGTGATGAGGCAGTTGTACAATCCCCAGACGTTCACAGTGTGATTGATGTCCTCGTCCGGTGTGATTGCCTTGAACGACCCGAGCTTTGCATGCCAGTTTTTCACAAGCTTGTCGAATTCCTCATCCGCGCGCTTGAAGCTGCCGAACTCATTGACGATTTTCTGGCCGACCGCGCGGGCATCATCGATTCCAAGCATGAGCATGATTTCTTTTGTCTCGCCGGGCTTAAGCTCCAAATCCCCCTGAACTGTTCCGCATGAGTTGTCTCCGTAAGCCTCGGAATTCGTGCACGCGCCATCCACCACAGCTTTCGGATGCTCATAGCTGCCGTAAGTTCCGATGAACGCCTCGCGGCTGGTGTCAAATCCTGTCATCGGCGTGCCGACAAGCGCGACCCACTGGCTCATGTACGCGCCGCCAACCTCCCATTCCGGATGCTGGATGTAAAGATTGTCCTGAATAGAATAGCGCAGAAGATTATCGCCGACTTTCTCGCCTTTGACGATAAAAAGCGAATACTGCAAATTCACCTGATCCTGCGTCGTGTTCCACTGATTCGCGAACTCGCAGTAGGAGAACACACGGATTTTTCTTGCCTTGTCCGAAGTGTTAGTGACTTTCAAGCGCCAATACTCAAAATTCTGCCCGAGCGGAACATAATATTTTGTCTCGCTCTTAATTCCTTTGTATTCAGACGTGATGATTGTATACGCCGTTCCGTGGCGGCACTCGCTTTTGTACTGGTCAAGCGGTTTGCCCACAGGCTGCCACGAAGCCGACCAGAAATCGCCGTCATCCTGGTCACGAAGATAAAAATAACGGCCGGGCTGATCCATCGGAACTGCGTTGAAGCGAAGCCGCATGAACCTGCCCTGCGCGCCGGACTTATAAAATCCGTAGCCGCCGGCATTGTTTGTGATTACAGCACCGTAAACTGTAGAACCAAGGTAATTGCTCCATGAAGTCGGAGTATCCGGACGGGTGATGACATACTCAGCCTTGTCATCATCAAAATAACCATATTTCATAATTTTCCTCACATAGATTCGGGAATTTCCCGATAGTCTTGTTCAGTGTAAATTATGAATGATGATAAGTCAATGAAGATTTTCAGGATGATATTGCGGAATAGTGGATTCGAACCACCGACCCCCACGATGTCAACGTGATGCTCTAACCAACTGAGCTAACTCCGCGTAATTTTTCATAAGTATACAGCAAATCTCATTTGTTGACAATCACCCTTAAGAGATTTAAACTGCTTTCATGCTAAAAAAAATCGCATATCTGCTGAAAAAAGAGCTGATGCTGTCGGTCTCGCTTCTGGCGGCGCTCGCATCGCTTTTCATCACGCCGCCGTCCGCGCGGCTTGTCCGCGACATCGACTGGAAGACGCTCGCAATACTTTTCATGCTGCTCACCGTCCTTGAGGGCTTCAAAAAAGAGAACATTTTCAGGCCGCTGCTTCAAAGGACCGGGAGGCTCGGGACTGTCCGCGGATTGAGCGCGTTTTTTGTGTTCTCGGTGTTTTTCTCATCAATGTTCGTCACAAACGATGTCTCGCTGATTATTTTCGTGCCGCTCACGATAATCCTCTTCCGCGCCGGCGGAAAAGAGAAATATACCGTGCCCGTCCTTGTGCTGGAGAACATCGCGGCGGTGCGCGGCTCCCTGCTCACGCCGTTCGGAAGCCCGCAGAATCTTTTTCTGTTCACGCAGAGCGGCGTTACCGCGCCGAATTTCATGCTCAGGATGCTGCCGCTGTGGGGCGGCTCGGCAATCCTCCTTGTGATTTTCATACAAATCCTTTACAGAAAGGACCCGGGAGAAAAAATCACGATAGAAAAAAGCGAATTCTCCGAAAAATGGCTTTTGGAAAACAGGCGGCTCCGAATTGTATACATCGCGCTTTTTGTGATTGTAATCGCGACAATCGTGAGCCGCACAAAATTCTGGCCGTGCGTCACAGTTCTTGTGGCGATTGTCCTGCTTGTATTTGACCGCAGGATTCTTATCCGCACGGACTATGTCCTGCTGCTCACGTTCCTGTGCTTTTTTGTGTTCTCGTCGTCAATAGCGGCGAACCCCGCAATATCTGACTTTCTGAGGGCGCGCGTAGCCGGGAACGAATACTGGTGGAGCATCGCGCTGAGCCAGATAATCTCGAACGTGCCCGCCTCAATCATCCTGTGGCCGTTCACCACGAACCTGACCGCACTGCTTTACGGACTTGATTCCGCGGGATTATGCACAATCATCGGTTCTCTTGCGTCTGTCATAAATTACAGGCTTTACGCGCGGGAATATCCGGGACGCGCGATGTATTTTATGCGGTGGTTTGAGATTATCAGCCTGAGTTTTTTCGCGATTATCGTGATTCCGCAGTTCCTGCTCTGCTCGCGATGGTGACCGCTCCGCAAACTACCTGAATGAGCGGACTTCCTCCAAATCGAGCGTGGCAAAAAGGTCATCGACAGTCTCCCTGCGCCTGATTTCTTTGAACGAGCCGTCGCAGCGCATCAGAACCTCGCCGCAGCGCAGCTTTCCGTTGTAGTTGAAGCCCATCGCCCTGCCGTGCGCGCCCGCATCGTGGATAATCACAAGGTCGCCGGTCTCAATTTTGGGGAGCGCGCGCTGCACGGCGAATTTATCGCAGTTCTCGCAAAGAGAGCCGACTACATCATAGACCTCGGTTTTCGGTGCGCTCTCCTTGCCGCTCACGGTAATCTCGTGGTACGCGCCGTACATTCCCGGGCGCATCAAATCCGCCATGCAGGAGTCCACGCCGATGTACTCGCGGTAGGTGTGCTTTTTATGGATTGCGGTCGTGACAAGCCATCCGTAAGGGCCTGTAATCGGACGGCCGCATTCCCAGTGAATCTCAAGCGGGTCAAGCCCGGCCGGAACAATCACGCGGTCATATTCCGCGCGTATTCCACGGGCAATCTCATCATAATCCACGGCTTTCTGGTCTGGACGGTACGGGATTCCAAGTCCGCCGCCCAAATCCACGAATTCTATGCGCACCCCGGTTTTCTCTTGAACCTCAACGCAAAGCTCAAAGACGAGCTTGGCAGTATCCACAAAAAAAGCGGGATTAAGCTCGTTTGACGCGACCATCGTGTGAAGCCCGAAATGACGCACGCCCTCTGATTTGCAGACGCGGTACGCCTCAATAATCTGACTGCGCGTCAGCCCGTATTTTGATTCCTCAGGCTTTCCGATGATTGAGTTGCAGCCCTGCTTCTGTGCGCCCGGATTGTACCTGAAACAAAGAGTCTCGGGAAGCTCGCCGCCAAGAGCATCCCTCAGAAAATCGATGTGGGTAAAATCATCCAGATTGATGATATTGCCGTGATCCGCCGCAAACTTGAATTCCGAGGCCGGAGTGTCGTTCGAGGTGAAAATGACTTTCTCGCGCTTAATGCCGGACAAATCAGAGAGAATAAGCTCCGGCAAAGACGAGCAGTCCGCGCCGCAGCCCTCATCCGCAAGAATTTTCAGGATATAAGGATTGGGGCACGCCTTCACTGCGAAATGCTCGCAGAAAACCGGAAAAATGCTGAACGCCTTTGCGAAACGCCGCATATTCTCGCGGATTGCCCTCTCATCATAAAGATAGAAAGGAGTCGGAAAATCCTTGACAAGATTTGAAAGCTGGGAATCAGAAAGCGGAAAATTTGAACTCATGCGAACCTCTGAGAATAAAAATTACAATTTTGATAAATGCTCGTTCAAAAGCGCGGTTGCCTGCGCGGGATTTGCCTTGCCTTTGGAGATTTTCATAACCTGCCCCATCAGCCAGCCGACAACGTTCGTTTTTCCGCCCTTCCAGTCCTCAATCGCCTTGGGATTCGCGGAAATAACATCCTGAACAATCCGGTCAATCTCGCCGACATCGCTCACAACCTCCATGCCCTTCTCACTGATGATTTGGGACGGCATCTTTTTTGTCACGAGCATCTCGGCAAAAACCTCTTTTCCTTGTTTTGACGTGATTTTTGATTCCTCCAGCGCGTCCGCAAGCTCAGCGATGTGCGACGGAGTAAGCTCAACATCCTCAATCCCGATTTTCCTGTCGTTCAGCACAGCAAGAAGCTCCGCAAGAATGAGGTTCACCGCGCGCTTTGGATTCTTTGATTTTGATGCGGCCTCCTCAAAAAACAACGCAAGCTCCCGCGAGGATGTGATGGTCTCAACGTCAAAGTCGGTCATCGCATAATCGGCCTTGTAGCGCGTCCGCTTTGCCTCGGGAAGCTCGCCGACTCTCTCCCTTGCCCGCAGAATCAAATCCTCGCTCACAGTGAACGGCTTGATGTCCGGCTCGGTCGTGAATCTATAATCCACAAAAGAATTTTTCGTGCGCTGAATGACTGTCCGGCCTTTCTCCTCATCCCATCCCATCGTGACTTTGAAACCGGGATTGAATTCCTGCCTGTCCTCCTGGAATTCCTTGAGCTGACGGCCCGCCTCGTAAGCGCAGGCCTCACGGATTGCCTTGAAACTGTTCAGATTCTTGATTTCCGAGATTGGGGTGTGATAAAGCACGCCGTCCTCCCAGACATTCAGGTTGATGTTCGCGTCACAGCGCATATTGCCTTCCTCAAGGTTGCCGTTCGTCACCTTAACATACCGCAGGATTTCCTGCACAGTCTGCATGAAAAGCGCGGCCTCATCGGGGCTGGTCATATCCGGCTTTGTGACAATCTCTATGAGCGGAGTTCCGCAGCGGTTGTAATCAATGTAGGAGTGCGCGCCCTGCAAATGAAGCGATTTTCCGACGTCCTCCTCCAGGTGGATTCTCTCAACCCGGACGCGGCGGTATTTTCCTCCGCCAACAATGCAGTCCTGCCCGGCAAAATTCTTCTGGCGGCACTTCGCGCCGCCGGGCTGCTCATCCTTGGGGTAATTTCTGAGCGGCAAATCCACATAGCCGTCCGTGCACAGCGGAATATCATACTGGGTAATCTGATAGCCTTTCGCAAGATCCGGGTAAAAATAATGCTTGCGGTCAAATTTTGTGAAACGCGCGATATTACAGTTCAAGGCCTGCCCAGCCACCGCGCCAAGCTCCACATATCCTTGTGAGATGCGCGGCATTGCGCCGGGAAGCCCAAGACAAACCGGGCAGACGCGCGTGTCCGGCATCCCGCCGTAACGGTTCTCGCAGGCGCAGAACGCCTTGGTCTTTGTCAGAAGCTGAGTGTGAATCTCACAGCCGATTACAATCTCCCATTTATCAATAGCCATCAGTAACTCCAGAAAACATTATAGCGGATTGTCCGGGGAATTTACAGTAGGTTTCCGGAAAAATCCCGGCGGAAAAGCCGTCAGTCATCCTGATATTTTGTGTATTTGTCGCACTCAAGGATTCTCTTTGCCTCCGCCACACGCTCCAGAGTGGGACTCTCCAAATCTTTGAGCGGATAATCTATGCCAAGCTCCTTGTATTTCATTGCGCCAAGCCCATGATATGGAAGAATCTCGACGCGCTCAACATTGTGCAGCGTGCGGATAAAATCGCGGGTCCGGACAAGAGCCTCATCGCTGTCGGTGATGCCGGGCACAAGGACGTGGCGAATCCATATCGGCTTTTTTATCCTGTCAAGATACGCGAACATCTCGCGGATGTTCCTGCCTGATTTTCCCGTGAGCTTTATGTGCTCCTCCTCGTCTATGTGCTTGATGTCCATCAGAAGTATGTCGGTCACTTCCATCAGCCTCTGGAATTTCCCGAACCATGATTTGTCCTCCTCGGTCGCGTCGGGAGCCTCGCCGTTTCTGAAAGGCGCGCCGGAAGTGTCAATGCAGGTGTTCACGCCAAGCTCCTTGAAGCGCGTAAAAAGCTCAATCAGAAAATCAATCTGCAAAAGAGGCTCGCCGCCGCTCACAGTCACGCCGCCTTTTTTGCCCCAGTATTCCTTGCAGGTCATCGCCTCCCGCACAAGCTCCTCAACCGAATACAGCTTGCCGTCCGTCATTTTCCATGTATCAGGATTGTGGCAGTAAAGACAGCGGAGCGGGCAGCCGGAAAGAAAGATGATGAAGCGGCTTCCCGGGCCGTCCGCGCAGCCGAAACTCTCCAATTGATGAACATAACCTTGCATAAAACCCTCGCTTAAAAATCAGTTTATTAAGATTATACGGAATTCGATTTTTTTGCAAAGGCTTCCCACTCATCGCTCTCGGGAACCTCGAATTTCAGGTGCTCGGATGTAAAAGGATGATTGAATTCCAGCGTCCGCGCATGAAGGCAGAGCCGCCCGAACGGATTCTGCCTCGCACGGTGGCTCTCGTCGCCAAGAAGCGGAAAGCCCGCGGCAGACAGGTGCGCCCGAATCTGATTTTTCTTGCCTGTGTCAAGCGAAAGCTCGAACAGCACGAAACGACTGTTCTCCGCAATCCGCCGGTAATGCGTCCTTGCCGGCTCGGTCTTGAAAATCCGGCCTTTTTTGTCCACCGCGCCGGGACGCGGAACAAATCCGATGTTGTAAGCGTTCTTGGCAAGCGGAGCGTCAATCACGCCCTGCTCTCCGAGCGTGAGGCCAAGCACGTTCATCGCGGGATTTTTCTCGCACAAAGCGCGGTAAATGCGCCCCGTGACCATTTTGTGCCACGAGTTCATAATAATCTGCTGCGATTGATACGTGAGCGCGAACATCATCACACCGCTCGTGTCCCTGTCAAGTCGGTGCACGGCATAGGGTCTGTGATTCTTGCCGGCAATCCCGCGCTTGCGCATTATATTCTCCAGAATGCCCTGCGCGGTCGGAGTCTTGCTGCCCGAAAACGGAACGCTTAGCAATCCCTCGCTTTTATTTATGACGCCAATCCATTTGTCAAGATACAGCACCTCAATCCTCATAGCGCACCCCAAATCCTCTGATTTCCAAACCGTTTTTTAAGGCGGATTGCCCTGCCTCAGTCCGCGCCCAATGATTTTTTGCGGCGGATGAAAAAGCCCGCGTCATTCATGCGATTTGCAGCTCATCTTCTCAACGTCAAGTTTGAAAACGGCCACGGCATCAAGCATCCGCTCATCGAACTGCCAGTCACGCTTTCCCGCCGCGTGAGACATCAGAAGCTCAAGCGCGTGATGTTTCTCGTCCGCGCTGTGAATCATGCTCACCTTTCCGCTCCCGATGACGCTCTGGAAACGGGCGGTGTAGCCGCAGGCCACATCCTCCGAGCCTTTTGTGTAGACCTCCGCGCCCGTGTCCATCTCAAAGCCCACGCGCGGGGATTTGGCAATCAAATCAATTTTGCGGCCCTCTTTTGCGCCGTGGAAGTAGAGTGTGGTGCGCTCACCGTCGCGCTCCAATCCGAAATTCAGCGGCACGATGTACACCTCGCCGTCATCGCAGAACCCGAGCCGGCAGACCTGGCACTTCTCCATCACGCTGAGAATCTCATCTGTGTCGGTTATCTCGCGGTCTTTTCTCCGCATTGTCTCCTCCGCCTAAAATGAAGCAAGCGGGCATACCGTATAGCATACCCGCTTTTGTCCTGCGAATCAGAAGCCGTCAATCAGCGTCTATTTCTTATATCCGCACTTGGGGCATACGCCGTTCTCGTTCAGTTCGATGCCGCACAGGGGGCAGCGGTCCTTGGTCTTGCCCGGCTCGTAGGTCTCGGTCGCGCCGTTCACGCCGCTGGTGAAAGTGAGCTTCACGATGTTGAGCTTGTCCTTGAGCAGGTCGTAGACAATCTTAATCATGCCCTCCACCGTCATCGTCTCCTTGGTGACGACAAGGCGGCACTCCGGGTAGGCGGTCGCGAGCGCGGTCTTGAAGGCCGGGCCTT
>JAFLSQ010000021.1 GCA_022510865.1 Treponema sp. | reverse complement strand
GGGCGTGATTGTAGTCGCGCCGGGCGAGACGCTTTCGCTTTAGTTGTAATTTATCCATTTTTGTTGTAATCTGTGTTCAATAAGTTTTGAGCGATTGGAGTACGAATATGGAATTTACAAAACCGAATGGAAAGCGCCGCGTTGTGATTACTGGTGGCGGCATGGTTTCTGCCCTTGGTCGGGACTGGGAAACCGCTTATGCGAATCTTAGGACTTGTAAGAATAAAATCCGTTATATGCCGGAGTGGGAAAGATACACAAAAATGAACACCCGGCTTGCCTGCCCCTATGACGGCGAGATTCCGAATTTTCCGCGCAAGAAAATCCGCGGAATGGGGCGCGTTGCGATTCTTGGACTTCTTTCTACGCATGACGCGCTACGCATGGCGGGATTTCTCACCGAGGACGGCGAGGATGTGATTGAGGAGCTGAAGAACGGCCGCACCGGCATCGCATACGGAACCTGCATGGGCAGCATGGACGCAATCGGCGATTTGGCAAAAATGGTCGAGACCGGCGACTCATCCCACCTGAACAGCCAGACTTACATCAAGGCCATGCCGCAGACCAACGCCTGCAACATGAGCGTCTACTGGCAGATTCGCGGTCGTGTGATTGTGACGGACACAGCCTGCACTTCCGGAAGCCAGTCCATCGGCTATGGTTATGAGGCGATTGAGGACGGCCGTCAGGAAATCATGATTTGTGGCGGCGCGGAGGAGCTTTCTGCCCCGGACGCGGCGATTTTTGACACGCTCGGTGCGACAAGCTGCCTGAACAAAACCCCCGAGCAGACTCCGAAATGTTTTGATAAAGACCGAGACGGTCTTGTAATCGGGGAGGGCGCGGGCACAGTCATCCTTGAGGATTTGGAGCACGCCGTGAAACGCGGCGCAAAAATCTACTGCGAGGTCGCGGGATTCGCAACGAACATGGACGGCTCTCACATCACATCGCCGAACAGCGAGACTCAGGCAAAGTGCCTTGAGATGGCGATTGAGGACGCAGGAATCAGCAAGGATAAGATTGGTTATGTGAACGCGCACGGAACGGCGACTCCTCACGGAGATATTTCTGAGACGCAGGCGGTTTATAAGGCGTTCGGAAAAGCCGTGCCAATCAGTTCTACAAAAAGCTACATCGGGCACATTCTGGGCGCGTGCGGCTGCGTGGAAAGCTGGCTTACAATCAATATGATGAACGAGGGATGGTTTCACCCGAACGTGAACCTTGTGAACCTTGACCCGGAATGCGCTCCGCTGGATTACATCACCGGCGAGGGCAGAAAAATCGACACGGAATATGTCATGGCCAACAATTTTGCGTTCGGCGGCGTGAACACCAGCTTGATTTTCAGAAAATGGAACGGCCAGTAGGCTGAAAACTGCATCGCGCGGAAGTCGCTCATGCGATTTTCCGGCGGAAATTCCGTTTTATTTACACAAAAAAGGCGCGGCTCTTTGAGCCGCGCCTTTTAATTTTAAGATGATTTAGAACGCCAGCTGATAGCCCACGCTGAATGGCCAGAAAACTTTACTCCATGCTATCACAGGATTTTCCTGTTGTTGTTTCCGAATTTAGGCTTTATAATCAGAATGATTGGCGGATGCCTTTTGTGGCGTGACCGCAAAAATCTTTTAAGGACGGATTTTATGGATTTGATGAAGTTGCAGAACGGAAGCGATATTCGTGGTGTTGCGATTGAGGGCGTTGCCGGCGAGAGCGTGACGCTCACCCCGCAGATTGCAAAGCAGATTGGCTGCGCGTTTGTAAGCTGGCTTGCGAACAAACTTGATGTGGATGCCACAGCCCTGCGCCTTGGCGTTGGCCGTGATTCGCGCGTGACAGGCCCCGCGCTTGCCGACGCGCTGATGGAAGGAATGCTCTCTGCGGGCGCGTCCGTAACAGACTGCGGCATGGCAACTACACCCGCAATGTTCATGTCCATCGTTTTTCCGGAGACGAATTTCAACGGCTCCGCGATGATTACAGCCAGTCACCTGCCTTTCAATCGCAATGGAATTAAATTTTTTGATGGCGACGGCGGACTTGAGCACGATGACATCACCGAAATCTTGGGATTAGCCGGGCTTCTGAATCCTGCCCCGGTGAATTTTAACGTGCAGAAAGCCGATTTAATCACAATTTACGCGGATTATCTGCGCCAGAAAATTTCTGATGCGCTGCGTCCGCTGAACAAAGGCGAAAAGCCTCTTGACGGCCTGCACATCGTGGTGGACAGCGGAAACGGCGCGTCCGGGTTTTTTGTGGACAGAATTCTCTCGCCGCTCGGCGCGGACACTTCGGGAAGCCAGTTTCTGGAGCCGGACGGAATGTTCCCAAATCACATTCCAAATCCCGAGAACAAGGCGGCGATGGAGGCAATCCGTGGCGCGGTTTTAAAAAACAAAGCGGATTTAGGACTGATTTTTGACACGGACGTGGACCGCATGAGCGCGGTTCTGAGCGACGGCAGCGAGGTCAATCGTGATTCAATCATCGCAATGATTGCAGCAATCCTTGCCCCAGAATATCCGGGCAGCACAATCATCACAGACAGCGTTACAAGCGACCGCCTCACTTATTTTTTGCAGGACGTGCTTGGTCTAAAGCATTTGTGCTATATGCGCGGCTACAAGAACGTCATCAACAAGCAGAAAGAGCTGAACGCCAGCGGGATTGTCGCGCCGCTCGCGATGGAGACAAGCGGTCACGGCGCGCTAAAAGACAACTATTTTTTGGATGATGGCGCATTTCTGGCGGTAAAACTTGTGATTGCCCTGGTTCAGGCCGCGTCATCGGGCAAAAAACTTGACAGCCTGATTGAGCGACTGCCTCCTTTGGTTGAGGAGGGCGAATACCGCTTTAAAATCAACGATGAGGATTTCAAGACCTACGGAAAGCGCGTCCTTACGGAATTCAAACGCCGCGCGGTTGAGGCAGAATACGAGATGCCCGAATCTTTTGAGGGCGTGCGGCTTTCTTTCAAAGGCGATGACGTGCAAGGCTGGATGCTCCTGCGCCTTTCTCTGCACGACCCGGTCATGCCGCTGAACATTGAGGGCGCGCGAAAAGGCGACCTCGCAAAACTCATCGAGATTGCCCGCAAACTCACAGACGGATTTGACAAACTTGACCGCACTTGCCTGAGCTGAAATTCCACGCTGATTTTAATCCCCGGGTTTAAAATCAGCAGAAAGCCTTCCAAGCCGATTTTCATGCGTTTTCTGCAAGACAGTTTTGCCCGAACGTCCGCTTGCGCGGACGCGCCGTTTTCTGCGCAAAACCAATTTAACTTGCCGGGAACGCCGGGAAATCGCAAGGGAAAATCAGAGCAGCCCGACGAATGCCGTCACGGATTTTTCGGGCGCCATAATCAGCGTGTCCATCAGGCTCAGCCCGATTCTGGCGCACGGGAGCAGGCGGAAAAAATCCCGCTGGATTTGCAGCGGAACATCGCCAAAACCCGGACTGTAGCGCGGGCGGGTTTGCTGCCCGTTTTCCCGGGCAATTTTTTTTATCTCATCATTCACAAAATCCACAAGCTGCTCAATGAGAACCGCGCCCGCCGCGTGAAGAACGCTTGCGTAGGCGGGGTTCGTTCTGGAATTCTTGAGGATGAGCCTGTCTACTTGCGGCCCGATTGTCGCCGCAAGCAGCGCGATTTTTGTGCAGCCTTTGAGGTTCTCGCCAAGATTCCGGGAATTTATCGTCACATCTGCAAAAGTGATTTTTGCGGCCTCTGCGGTCAAATCAAAAATCTCAAAAACAGCCTGCGGATTCAGAACCGCCTGCATCTCCAGCGAGGCTTTCTCAATCAGCGTGGAAATTTCTGCAGATGGCCCGGCGGAGCGTGTGTAGCCAAGTGCGCGGGCAATCTGCGTTGTGCCATCAGAGAAAATTTCTTTGCCGGGAAATAAAAAAATCGCGCCCATAAATCCTCGCAGTCGGCATGATTATCTCACAAATCCGCGTGTTTTCAAAGAGTTTACCTGAATGCAGGATTTCTGCTAGAATATCGGCATGGAAAATTACAAGAAAGAATTCATTGATTTTATGGTCGGATGCGGTGTGCTTAAATTCGGCTCGTTCACGCTCAAAAGCGGCAGGCAATCCCCGTTTTTTATGAATGCGGGCGGCTACGTTTCTGGCGGGCAGCTTGCGAGGCTTGGAAAATATTACGCGCAGGCAGTCCATCAGAATTTTGGCGATGACATTGACGTGTTTTTTGGCCCGGCGTACAAGGGAATTCCTCTGGCGGTTGCGACTGCAATTGCGTACAGCGAGCTTTACGGCAAAGAGATTAAATATTGCTGTGACCGCAAGGAAGAGAAAGACCACGGCGCGGACAAAGGCGCGATTCTTGGCCACAAAATTCAGGATGGCGAGCGCGTCCTGATTATTGAGGACGTGACCACAAGCGGCAAATCAATCGAAGAGGTTTATCCAAAAATCAGGGCGATGGAGAGCACAGCCGGAGCAATCAAAATCATCGGTGAGATTGTGAGCCTTGACCGCGAGGAGCGTGCCCCAGACAGCCAGAAATCCGCGCTGGAGGCAATCACCGAAAAATACGGCTTTCCTGCCCGCGCAATTGTCTCAATGACCGATGTGATGACCGCGCTTTATTCCGAGGGCGACAAAAAAATCATCACGGACGAGATAAAAAAAGAGCTTGACGTGTATTACGCGCAGTGGGGCGCGCAAAGGCCGTGACTTTTTTGCGGAGTTTCTATGATTTTTATGCGAAAACCTGATTTTTCAAGGCTTCTCACGCTGATTTCCCTGCTTTTTCCGATGATTTTTGCCGGCTGCTCAAAAAAGGCGGAGAAATCGCCACAGACAAAAATTCCCGGGCGGATTATCACGCTTTCGCCTTCCGCAACAGAAATTCTTTACGCGGTGGGGGCGGAAAATCAGATTGTTGCGGTCTCTGATTTCTCTGACTTCCCCGAGCGCGCGCGGGAAAAGCCTGCGGTGGGCGGATTTGACGGCAAGACCCTGAGCCTTGAGAAAATCCTGTCGTTAGAGCCGGATTTTGTTTACATGACGCGCGGAATGCACGATTTTCTGGTTGAGCCGCTGGAATCCTGCGGGATTGCCTGCTATCTTTCTTTTGGAGACAGCATTCAGGCGGTTTTGCAGGAAATCGAGGAGATTTCTTTTTTGACCGGCCACCAGGAAGAAGGCCGTGAGGTAATTGCAAAAATAAGGCGGGAAATCGCGGGAATTGCTGAATTCGGGCGGGAAATCACGGTTTTTTATGAGGTGTGGAACTCGCCGTTCATGTCGCCCGGCTCCCGCTCTTTCATCCACGACGTGATTGCTGCGGCGGGCGGCACGAATATTTTTGGCGATGTTGATGAGCCTTACCCGATTGTGAGCGAGGAGGCGATAATCGCGCGCGCGCCGGACGTGATTCTTCTGACGCGCTCAAACGGCATCACCCCGGAGCAAGTGCGAATACGCCCCGGCTGGCAGGAAATCCCCGCTGTCAAAAACAGCAGGATTTTCATCATTGACGACACAAAATTCTCACGCCCCGCAACGCGAATAGGAGAGTGCGTGCAGGAGCTGAACAGCATTCTTGCCGGATAATTTATGAGAAAAATATTTTTTTGTGCGCGCGGCAAAGCCAGAAACTCGGGAGCAGGCCGCAGGAGCGCAATCGTTTTTCTGATTCTCTTCTTTCTTCTGATTTTCTCGCTGATTCTTTCCCTTGTTTTTGGCGCGACACGCATTTCTTTCCTTTCAATTTTTGGCGCGGGCGAAAATCGCTTTGAAAAAACAATCCTTCTGAGCATTAGGCTTCCAAGAACGCTGCTCGTCCTTGTCACCGGCATTCTGCTCGGAGGAAGCGGCGCGGTTTTCCAGCTTTTTTTCCGCAATCCGCTTGCAGAGCCGGGCATAATGGGCATTTCTTCCGGCGCGACACTTGGCGCGGTGTGTGCGAGCGTCCTTGGGCTTGGCGCGTCCGGCGCAGGATTTTCTGCCCTTGCCGCAAAAACCGCGTTTCCCGCGCTGATTCTTTCGCCGGTGAATTTTTTTGCGTTTGCGGGCGCGCTCGGAGCTGGCGTTCTTGTGACAACCCTTGCGTTCACGCGGGCAGGCCGGAACAATCCCGCAATGCTTCTGATTTGCGGAACCGCGCTCGGCACGCTTTACTCATCAATCTCATCAATGATTCTTCTGACCGCGAACAAAGAATTCCATTCGATTTACGCCTGGATTCTTGGCAGTTTTAACGGCCGTGGCTGGAAAGAACTGATTTTTATCCTGATTCCTGCGGCCGCATCGGTTGCAATCATGCTGGCAATTTCTGCCCCGCTGGATTTGCTTGCCAGCGGCGAGGTCTCTGCGTCATCTCTTGGCGTTGAGGTCACAAAACTCCGCGTGATGGTTCTGGTCTCGGGTGCGCTTGCCGTGAGCGCGGGCGTTTGCGCCGGCGGAACAATCGGGTTTGTGGGACTGATTGCGCCCCACATCGTGAGGAAACTTTCCGGCCCGCGTTCCCGTACACTAATCCCTTTGAGCATGATTTTTGGCGCGGCTCTTCTTCTGCTTTCAGACACTCTTGCGCGCGTCGTGATTGCTCCCTCCGAACTGCCCGCCGGAATAATCACCTCAATTCTTGGCGTGCCGTTTTTTCTGTCGCTCTGCCTAACACAGCGCCGCAGTTTGTGATACAATATGCTATGCAAAAAATTCTGTGCCGCAATCTGAACGCTTTTTACGGCAAAAAACAAGTGCTGCAAAACGTCACGCTCTCGCTGAGGCAGGGCGAATTCTCGTGTCTGTGCGGCCCGAACGGAAGCGGAAAATCCACGCTGCTCTCTTTTTTGGCGGGCGTGCCTCACCCGGGGCTTGCCGTAAAATCCGGGGACGTAATTCTTGCGGATGACAGCAACCCTGATTTTCCAGACTCGGGTCAAAAAAATCAGCGGGAAATTTCTCTGCGTTCGCTGGCAAGAAAAGAGTGCGCCCGCGTTGTGGCGTATCTTCAGCAGAGCGAAACCTGCGCGTGGAATTTTTCTGTTCTGGATTATGTGGTGCAGGCGCGTTACGCTTTTTCGTCCGGCGCGTATTCTCATGCGGATTACGAGGCCGCGCGTGACTGTCTGCGGTGTCTTGGCATCGCGGATTTTGCGGAGCGCACGGTGCACACGCTTTCGGGCGGGGAATTCCAGAAAGTACGGATTGCCCGCGCCATCACGCAGGGCACAAATTTCCTCCTGATGGATGAGCCTTCCGCTTCCCTGGATTTTGTCTATGAGCCGCATCTTATGGCTCTGCTCAAAAAACTTTCTGCCGAGCGCAACCTTGGAATTCTTGTTTCTGTGCATGATATAAATCTTGCGGCGCAGTTTGCCGATAAAATGAATATGCTGTCTGCGGGCGGCATCATCAGCGGGTCCGCCTCACAAATCATGAGGACGGAAATTCTGGAGCAAATTTACGGAGTGCCGTTCCAATGCAAAAAAACAGAGTTTTTTCAATCATCACAATAATCTGCTTTTGCACAGTGATTCTTGTTCCTCTGGGGCTTGCCCTCATGTGGTTCTCCACAGAATGGAAGAAAAAGCTAAAAATCATTCTGACTTCCGTGCTCGGACTGCTTTACATCGTCCTTGTGGTGCTGTTTCTGCTTATTGAGCCGTCGTACAACACCGGCGGAATCGGGCTTCCCGGCGGATATTCTGGCGGCTACACGGCGTTTGATTCCGGCGGCGGCAAGAAAACTGAGCGCGATGCGGACAAAGACGGCCGTACCAAAAAAAATGGCGATGGCGCGGATTTTGAGCCTGAGTCGCCAAGGAACAACGGAAAAAACGGCGAGAAAAATCCGGAGCAGGAGAGGCTTCCGCGCAGCATGGCCCGGCAGAGGCACAAGGGCAACGGTCAGGCGTGGTATGCGGTTTTGTTTTTCCTTCTGATTCTCGCGCTCATAATCATCCAGAATTTGGTGGGCAATCGCAAGAAGCACGGCTATGAGAATCCGTATGTGGACACAAATCAGTACAAACTTCCGCTTCTGCCAGAGTCAAAATTGCCGATGGTGCATTTTCTGGGGCTTCGGCTTGCGCAGGGCGAGCGCATTTTGTTCGCCGTGAACACGGTTCAGAAAGACAACGAGGGCGATTTTGTTGTGACCAGCCAGCGGGTTCTGCTTTACTCAAAGCAGGGCGACTGCGAATTCCCGCTCTCTGCGCTCACGGCAATCACATCGGTTTCAAACAGCGTTTTGCAGCTCACTTCCGGCGACAGGAAATATTATATTTTTGTGCCAGAAAATCAGATGAAATATGCGCTTGCCGTGGTGCGCTGGGCGTATGCGAAATTTTCTGATGGCTCTGCCAAGTCGTGAAAATCGCAAAAATTATGCGTTGTGCGCAAGGCGACCGCATTTTTTTTAAATCCCGATTTACTAATTTTAAACAATTATATAAAATACGCGCAATGGAGGAAAAAATGAACAGAAAAAATTTGTGTTTTATTGTTTCGCTTTTTTCAGCGGTTCTCTTTTTTTCATGCGCAGCTCAGAGCAAGACAATTAAGATTGGCGGAGTTGCTCCGCTTTCAGGTGCCGTCGCGGTTTACGGCGTTGAGTGCAAGAACGGAATTGACCTTGCAGTGGCGGAAATCAACGCGGCGGGCGGAGTTAACGGCCGTCTTCTTGAATTCGTCTGCGAGGACGACGAGGGCGATCCCGCAAAATCAGTGAGCGCGTACAAAAAGCTCGTGACGAAAGACAGAGTGTCCGTCGTAATCGGCTCGCTCACTTCGGGCTGCACGATGGCAATCACAAGGCAGGCTCAGGCTCAGCACGTTCTTCAGATTGCTCCGGCCGCTACTGCGACTGCAATCACCGAGGCTGGAAACTATATTTTCCGCACTTGCTTCATCGACCCGTTCCAGGGAAAAGTCGGCGGAAAATTCGCGTTTGACAATCTGAATACAAAAAATGCGGCGGTTCTTTATGACATCGGAAACGATTACTCTGTTGGACTGACGGACAATTTTATTGAAGAATACACTTCTCTTGGCGGCCAGATTGTCGCGAAGGAATCTTACGGAACTGGCGACAAGGATTTTAACGCTCAGCTCACAAAAATCAAGGCGGCGAATCCGGATGTTGTCTATCTTCCGGATTATTACGGAACTGTCGCTCTGATTGCAAAGCAGCTCCGCGCTCAGGGCATCAACACTCCGATTGTCGGTGCGGACGGTTGGGATGGTCTGACCGAGAACGCTGGTGATGAGGTGCTCAACGGCTACTATTCAAACCACTATGCTGAGGACTCTGACAGCTGGGCAGTGCAGAAGTTTGTCACATCGTTCAAGGCAAGGTATGGAAAATCGCCGAATTCTTTTGCGGCTCTTGGCTATGACAGCGTTTATATGCTCCGCGATGCGATTAGGAAGGCCGGAACTGCAACGGACATTGCTAAAATCCGCGATGCTTTTGAGGCGACCGACGGCAACTACGTTACAGGCCACATCGTGTTCGATGAGAACCGCAACCCTGTAAAATCCGCAGTAATGATTGAGCTTATCAATAATGACGGACAGCTTACAACTCGATATGCGGCTACTGTAGACATCGGAATGTAAATCGATTTTGAATGAACAAAGGGGTTCATTCCGGTTGCGCGCGTAGCTTGGAATGAACCCTTTTTCTTTTTAAATTTTTATAGTAGAATCAGTTGATTTGGAGGACGCGCTTGGAAACTTTTCTGAAACAGTTTGTCAACGGACTTTCGCTGGGCAGCATTTACGCCCTGATTGCGCTGGGCTACACGATGGTCTACGGAATCGTCAAGCTCATCAACTTTGCGCACGGGGATGTAATGATGGTTGGCGCGTACACTGGATATTTTATTCTGCGCAGAACCGGCGCGACTCCCGCAGGACTTCTGCTCGCTTTTCTTGGTGCGATGACCGTCTGCGCTCTTTTGAGCCTTTTAATCGAACGGTGCGCTTATCGTCCTCTTAGGAACGCTCCGCGCCTTAATTCGCTCATTACGGCGATTGCGGTTGAGCTAATTTTGCAGAACACAATGCGCGTCCTTCCGTTTGTCGGCCCGAACCCAAGACAGTTCCCCACAATGGAGACAAAATTTTTCTCGCTCGGGATTGTGCAGGTGAGCAACGTGCAGGTCATTGTAATCGTTTTGTCTGCCGTTCTGATGGTCGTGCTCAATTACATAATCCGGCGGACAAAAACCGGCCGTGCGATGCGGGCAGTCAGTTTTGATATGGGCGCGGCAAGTCTAATGGGCGTGAACGTGAACAGGACAATCGCAATAACTTTTGTAATCGGCTCAGTGCTTGCCGGCGCGGGCGGAGTGCTTTATGCCACGGCGTATCCGCAGGTAGATCCGTTCATGGGCTACATTCCGGGGCTTAAGGCTTTTGTGGCGGCGGTGCTCGGCGGAATCGGCTCAATTCCGGGCGCGATGGCGGGCGGGGTAATCCTCGGGGTTGCTGAGACGATGACCAAGGCGTACATCTCATCCCAATATTCCGATGCGATTTCCTACAGCATTCTGATTATCATTCTGCTTGTGAAGCCGGCGGGACTTCTTGGCAAAAAGCAGGTTGTGAAGGTTTAGGAGAAAAAATGGACAGATTTGCAAAAAACACGCTCACGCTTTTTATAACCGGCATTGCGCTTGTCGCAGTTCCCGCAATTTTGATGGACATTCCTCTTGTCGGCGGATTTCCCCTCATCGACGCTTACGCGGCGCAGATTATAACGCTTGGCGGTGTCAACGCGATAATGGCAGTCAGCGTGAATATGATTTCCGGAATTACCGGGCAGCTCTCGCTCGGGCAGGCGGGCTTCCAGGCTCTGGGCGCGTACTCGGCGATTATCCTCACAGAGGCGGGCGTGCCGCTCCCGGTCAGCATTCTTCTTGGCGGACTTGTGGCGGCCATTTTCGGTTTCCTAATCGGATTTCCAACCCTCAAACTTGAGGGCGACTATCTTGCGATTGTAACGCTTGCGTTCGGCGAGATAATCCGCGTGTGCCTTGTGAACTTAAAGTCGCTCACAGGCGGCCCGAACGGAAAGCAGTTCAGCACGGTTTTCACAACGTCACTTGCGCACGGTGCGGCAATCTCCTATCTTGCGATTGTCGGCTCGCTCGTCATAATCATCGCGCTTTTGCAGAATTTCCTGCGCTCAACTTACGGCCGGGCAATCCTTGCAGTGCGCGAGGATGAGGTTGCGGCGAACTCGAACGGAATCGGCGTTTTCCGCTACAAAATGATTGGCTTTGTAATCGCCTCGTTCATCGCGGGAATTGCGGGCGCACTTTACGCGCCTTTCATCGGATTTGTGAAACCTGACCTTGCCTCGTTCAATAACTCAATCAACGCGCTGATTTACGTGGTGCTCGGCGGAATGGGCAGCGTCACCGGCGGCGTTCTGGCGGCGTTCGTGCTCACAATTTTGCAGGAGGCGCTCAGATTCCTGCGCGACTACAGGCTTCTGATTTATCCTGTCGTCCTGATTGTCGTGATGCTTTTCCGTCCGCAGGGGCTTCTTGGCACAAAAGAATTCAGTTTCATAAAATTCTACCGCGGATTTCCCGGCTTTGCCGCAAAGATTTTCCGCCGCAAAAAAGGAGAGGCAAAATGAGCGCATCAGAGCAGCAGGAAAAAGAGCTTCTTCTCCGCGCAAAAGACATTTCAATCGTCTTTGGCGGACTTCGCGCGGTCAGCGACTTCAGCATGGAACTGCGCCACGGGGAACTTGTGGGGCTAATCGGGCCGAACGGCGCGGGCAAAACTACGGTCTTCAATATGCTCTCGGGGATTTACCGGCCCACTTCCGGCGCGGTCACTTTTGTGGGCAGCGAGGGCAATCTTCAGCTCATCAACGGGAAGTCTCCCGCCGAGCTTAACAGGATTGGAATCGCACGGACATTCCAGAACATCAGGCTATTCGGATTTTTGAGCGCGGCCGAGAACGTTAAAATCGCGCTTCATCAGAAACGCTCCGTAAATCCGCTTGATGTGCTTCTGCGCACACGAAAATTCCGCCACGATGAGAAAACAATGCAGGAAAAAACCGAGCTTCTTCTTTCGATTTTCCACCTTGAGGATAAAAAGGATGAGCTTGCCAAAAATCTTCCTTATGGCGAGCAGCGCAAACTTGAGATTTGCCGTGCGCTCGCGTCATCACCAAAACTTCTGCTTCTTGATGAGCCTGCCGCCGGAATGAACGGCCAGGAAACCGAGGAGCTGATGGAGCTGATTTCTTTTATCCGCAAGAAGTTTGATTTGACGGTGCTTCTAATCGAGCATGACATGAAACTTGTCATGGGAATCTGCGAGCGGCTTGCGGTTCTGAATTACGGCAGGATTATCGCGCAGGGCTTGCCCGCAGAAATCCAGCGCAACGACGAGGTTATCCGCGCGTATCTTGGCTCGGGTTACGGCGAATCTTCAGGAGAGGCAAAATGAGTATGCTGAAAGTGACTGACCTTTCCGTTTCATACGGAGCAATCCGCGCGCTAAAAGGCATTTCGTTTGAGGTTGAGAAAGGCGAGATTATCACGCTGATTGGCTCGAACGGCGCGGGCAAGACAACGACTCTTCATTCGGTGAGCAACCTTATAAAAAAAACAGGGGGCACAATTGAATTCGAGGGCGAGGACATCACGAATCTTAGTGCGGACAAAATTGTGCAGAAAGGGCTTGTGCAGGTTCCAGAAGGCAGGCGCGTCTTTGCGAACATGAGCGTAAAAGAAAACCTTGAGATGGGCGCGTTTATCCGCAAAGACAGGGCAAAAATCAAAAGTGACATGGAATGGTGCTTCGAGCTTTTTCCGCGTCTTAAGGAGCGCATCTCGCAGATTTCGGGCACACTTTCTGGTGGCGAGCAGCAGATGCTTGCGATGGCCCGCGCTCTGATGACAAAACCCGCGCTTCTTCTTCTGGACGAGCCGAGCATGGGGCTTGCGCCCATTCTTGTTGACGAGATTTTCAGCATAATCCAGAAAATCAGTTCGGCGGGAACGACAATTCTTCTTGTTGAGCAGAATGCGTACAAGGCACTTTCGATTGCAAGCCGGGCTTATATTCTGGAGACCGGCTCTATAATCAAAAGCGGGCCGGCATCAGAACTCATAAACGACGGCGCGGTTAAGGCCGCATACTTAGGAGGTTAAAATGCTTGTAAAGGACGTAATGACAGAAAATCCGGTTACAATCAGCGCGGGCGCTTCGGTTCTTGAGGCAAAAGAATTGATGAACAGAAACAAAGTGAAGCGGCTTCCGGTGGTTGATAAAAGCGGGGCAGTGGTGGGAATCATCACAGCCAGCGACCTTGCGAACGCTTCCCCGAGCAGCGCGACCAGCCTTGATATGTTCGAGCTTGGCTATCTTCTGAGCAAGCTTTCGGTTGAGAAGACGATGACAAAATCCGTCAGGACGACTACCGAGCTTGAGACGGTTGAGGAGGCCGCCCGCCTGATGAGCGACTACGAAATCAGCTGCCTTCCTGTGGTTGTGAAAGAGAACATTCTTGTCGGGATTGTCACCGCGTCAGACCTTTTTGCGGCGTTCATCGATATGTTCAACACGCGCACTCCGGGTGTCCGCGCGGTTCTTGTCGCACGGGAAGTTCCCGGCGAGCTTGCCAAAATCTCCGCGGCAATCGCAGAGAAAGGCGGGAACATCGTCTCGCTTGTGACTTCCAAGGCTGGCGACTTTGAGCACAGAAAAGTCACGGTCAAGGTCTCGGACATCTCGAAGGATGCGCTTGCGGCCGCGATTGAATCCTGCGGCGTGGAAGTGAAAGACATCCGCTCAAACTGATTTTCCTGCTTCTGCCGAATTCTCAGTGATTTTTCCGCAAATTCTCACCGGGAATTCGCAAGCCGGCAAAGTTCTTAAATCCTGCTGTTTCAGATTTTGAAGCGTCTGTTCTCCGGTTTTTCTGCGGGCCGGTACAAAATCGCAACGTTTCCGATTATGCGCACAAGCGCGCAGGATGTTTTTTCGCAGAGCGTGGCGGTCAGTTCTTTTTTCTCTTCTTTGTATTCGTTGAATTTCAGTTTTATTAGCTCGTGGTCGGCAAGAGTTTTGTCTGCCATCTGGATCACGTTCTCTGTCATCCCGGCGCCGCCGACAATCACCACCGGCTGCAAGTCATGCGCGGCGCGCTCAAGAATTTTTCGCTGTTTGCTGTTCAGTTCAATCATTGTTCGATAATACCTTTTATATCAGTTTCACGCAACCGTAGGGAGTGTCGTTGTATGCAAGAAAATCGGCGATTATTTTTGCGGATTTTTGCGAGATTTCCGAGAGCCTCGCTGTTTTTTGCGGCAGAGCCACCAGCGGATTGATGTACCGCTGCTTGACTTTCACGCACACGTTAAAATATTCATCGTCCGCAAGCGGGGAATTTTTGTGCTCAATTTTTGTCATCTGGCGGAACGTCCTGAAAAGCCGGGCAAGGTATTTTTCATCCGCAGTTCCGCAGGATTTTTCTGCGGCCGTCTGGCAATCACAGAAATCTTCCAGCCTGCGGATTATCTGTGCCTCGCTCAGGCGCATAAAATCATCTTCCTGCAAAATTCCCGTCTTTTCTGCAAGGCTTGTTATTTGCGCGAGCATTTGCAGCGTGAGTTTGTTCTCGTTCAGTTGCAGAATGTGGCTTATCATGCAGAAACGCTCGCAGTAAAGTTCGGCGGCATACTGAGTCAAAAATCCAAGTTCCGGCTCATCATCCTCGTTTTTTAAAACGGCAATATCATCATAAACTCGGCGGATTTCTTGCAGCGTCCAACTTCCGTCAAAAACAAGGCCGGAAGGGAACATATATTCCAGGCGGTCTGCGCTCAGGCGCGGAATCTCGTTGTCTGCTACCGGATAGGCGTGATAATCCTCCACCTGACTCACGTCCAGACCGTCCGCGTCAAGCAGTGCGGAAAGCTCGCGGCTTTTGCGCAGAATTGCGGATGTGGGCGCTTCCGTGGTTGTCTGCGTGAGCGCGTCTCCTTTGCGGAAGTCCTGCGCATGACTGAAAACCGGCGTTGAGACATCGTGAAAAAGCCCTGCCAGAGTCTGCGCCTTGCTGTGTGTGAAATGCCAGACAATCAGTGCGACGGCGATGCTGTGCTCCAGACGGGAGTAAAAAAATCGGTTGCGGTAGAGCGGTGTCCAGTCGGTGCCGCAGAGCAATCCCACGCCTTTAAGACGCTGCATGATTGGCAGCGCGATGTATTTGTCCAGAAAATCCGGGTAATCGTCCGGCGGGCAGAGAATTTTATGATATTCGGCAATTTCGCAGTGTTCAGCGGGATGAGCGGCAAGAATTTCTGCCCAATTGTACTTCTCAAAAAAATTCATGGCACGGGATTTTAATCATCGGTCTGTATGATTTTGATGTCGTCCTTGATTCTGACATCCAGCTGATTGAACGGAATTGAGATTTTGGCCTCATCCAGCACTTTTTTTATGGCGATGTACAAATCGTTTTTTGTCTGCAAAAAATCCGCGGGCTTGAACCACGCCGCGACAGTCATATTTATTCTGCTATCGCCAAAACCATCGCACCAGACAGCGGGCGCGGGGTCAGCCACAACCGTTGGGCAGAGCGCGGGCGCTTTTGCAAGAACCTCAAGCGCAGTGCGCATATCCGTTGAGTAATCCACAGAGACGGCGATGGTCATCCGCCTGGTCTTGTGAAAATTTATGTTCGTGAAATTCGAGTTGATGATTGTGGAGTTCGGAATGCGCACCATGTGATTATCATACGTGTGGATGTGGATTGAAAGCAGGTTGATTTCCTCGACGATGCCGGTGACATCATCCACCGTGACCGCATCACCAATTTTGATTGAGCCTTCGCCAAGGACAAAAAGTCCGCTAATCAGATTGCTGACCGAAGTCTGCGCCGCAAAACCGATTGCAATTCCCGCAATTCCCGCCGCACCCAGCAACGCCGAAAGTTTGATTCCAATCATGCTGAGCACTTGCAGAACAACAAGTACGTAAAAAATGTATTTTGAGAAATGGACGAGCATCTGCTTGCGGTGCGTGTTCATTTTTTTAGACGATGATTTTTTGATGCCCCGCAAAATCAGGCGGTAGGCAACCCACATAATCAGAATCAGGATTACCCCGCCGGCAATTTTAATCAGATTCTGCCACGAGATAAAATCCTCGAACCACTGCCGGAAATTCGTCGCCTTTGCGATTGCCTCGCCAGCTGTGCTGTTTGCCCCTTCCGATGATACAACTGCATATTCTCCCATAAAAACCTCGCGCAGACAGTATAGCGTTTTTCCCGCAGAAATTTAAGGCTTGCCACGGATTCTAATGCCGTTTCCTTGTTAATATGTTTGCTTTTGTTCCCGCTGAACGTTCTGCACGGAGAGGGTATGCTGCAAAAAAAGAGGAAAATCCCCTGCGTAAATCGCGCAAATAAAGCAAAGAAAGGAATTTTGCATGACGAACTTTCCGTTCAGTTCTCGTTGTGCTTGCACAAGTCGTTTATGAGGCATTCCCCGCATTTTGGGTTACGCGCGGTGCATACATAGCGGCCGTGCAGTAAAATCCAGTGATGCGCGTCATGCAAAAATTGCGCAGGAATCCGGTGCAGAAGGCTCTGCTCCACGCTTTCGGGGGTTGTTCCCTCGCCCAGCCCGATTTTTGGCACTACGCGCAGAAGATGCGTGTCCACCGGCATAGTCGGCTCATTCCAGACGACGTTCAGAACGACGTTCGCGGTTTTGCGTCCCACGCCAGGCAAAGTCATCAGCGCGTTGCGGTCATGCGGAACTTGGCCGTCAAAATCATCAATAAGTTTGCGGCACAAGCCCATGATGTGTGCGGCCTTGCTCTTGTACAATCCGATTGATTTGATGTATGCAATTAGGCCGTCCTCTCCGAGCGCAAGCATTTTTTCCGGCGTGTCTGATATTTTGAACAGTGGGGCAGTCGCCTTGTTCACGCTTTTGTCGGTTGCCTGCGCGCTCAGCACAACGGCAACCAGAAGCGTAAACGGATTCACATACTCCAGTTCCGATTTTGGCGACGGATTCTGCGCCTGCCAGCGTGAGAACGCCTCGTTCATTTCGGAAGGACTTAGTAGCTGCATACGTTGACTATACCACACATCGCAGAGAAATGGTAGCGGAGAAAAAAACGTTTACCTCAGAATTTAATTTCATCGAGAACTTGTGACAGGCTAATTCAATGGCGTTTGATTAAGAATTTGTGTCCGACAAAAAATATTTTTCTACAAGCTCTTCACTCAATGATTCAAAAATATTTTCCAGACATTTGGACAAATTATCATTCTCATCTTCGGATGTTGCTGTGCCCCGGAAAAGAATTTCTTCGGATGGTATATCACGAATCGCTATGTCAAAAATAACCGTCAGTTTGATTTCTGAACTGCCGCTTCCAAAGAAAAATCCACCCATGGGTATAAAAAATGAGCTGCTGTCACCCTTGTTCGTATACAAGGACTGGAGTTTTATTTCCAAAATCAGAGACGCGCCGCTTGGTTTTGCTATTGCGTTTATCTCAGAGGGCGAATAGTCTTTGAGTGGCGGAAATAAATCTATGCTTTTGATTGACCGTATGCCATTTTCCGAGAATTGTTTTTGAAATTCTGTTTCTAATTGCTTGCGGTATTGCAGATTGTCAAAATTGCAATGAATGAGGATGTTGTTGTAATGTCGCAAATTTGTGCCGGGCTTCGTGATGCCCTCAATTTTTGTGGATGCGCAACCGAAAAGGCAGCAGAGCACAAGGCAGAATGATATAAACGCATATATTCTCTTCATAAATAAATCTCCTGTATAAAAATAACGTTGCCGCCTTGTGCTCAAAACCGTGGCTTCCAGTGCTATTCTACGCGTTTGCCTCGCGGTTCAGCGCATCCGCTTTGTCGGTCTGCTCCCATGGGAAACCTTCGCGGCCAAAATGCCCGTAACTTGCGGTTTTGCGGTAAATCGGTCGTCTCAAATCAAGCGTTCGGGATATTCCTGCCGGAGTGCAGTCGAACACTTTTTTGACGGCCCTCTCAATCCGCGCGATGTCAACCTTTTCAGTTCCGAACGTCTCAATCATCACAGAGACCGGGAAGGGCACTCCGATTGCATACGCCAGCTCAACTTCCGCGCGCTCTGCCAGATTCGCGGCAACAATGTTTTTTGCGATGTAACGCGCCATGTACGCCGCCGAGCGGTCAACTTTTGACGGGTCTTTTCCGCTGAACGCACCGCCGCCGTGCCGCCCCATTCCGCCGTAAGTGTCCACAATGATTTTTCTGCCGGTAAGCCCCGCGTCACCGTCCGGGCCTCCAATCACGAATTTTCCGGTTGGATTGATAAAATATTTTGTGTCCGCGGTCAAAAGTCCTGTTGGCTCAAGAACCGGTTTTATAATCTGATTGATGATTGTGTCCTTGATTGTGGCATAATCCACATCCGGCGCGTGCTGATGCGAGACCACAACTGTGTCTATGCGCACCGGCTTGAATCCGTCATACTCAACTGTCACCTGACCTTTTGCGTCCGGGCGCAGCCAAGCGATTTTTCCGCTGTGGCGAAGCTCGTGCGCTTTCAGCAGAATCTGATGCGAATAATGGATTGGCGCGGGCATAAGTGACGGAGTTTCGTTGCATGCAAAGCCGAACATCATTCCTTGGTCGCCGGCACCCTGCTGACCTTCGTATTCGGCCAGCCCTGTTCCCACAACCCCCTGATTTATATCCGCGCTCTGGGCGTGCAGGCGGTTCTCAAAAACGCAGTTCGCGCCGTCAAGCCCGACATCATGAGAGTTGTAGCCTATGTCCAGGGCGACGCTGCGGGCAATCTGCTCAACTTCCGCCTTGAAATCAGCAAGATTTACGGCCGGGTTCTGAAATCCGATTTCTCCGCCAACAAGAATGAAATTTGTTGTGGCGAACGTCTCGCAGGCAACGTGCGCGTTCGGGTCAAGCTCAAGACAGCGGTCAAGAATCGCGTCAGAAATCTGGTCGCAGAGTTTGTCCGGATGGCCTTCGCCAACAGACTCAGAAGTAAAAAGAAATTTTTTGGATTTTGTTAAGACAGCACTCATTTAGAGCCTCCGTTTTAGCATGATTTTTCCCCTCATACGAGAGGAAATCCGCCCTGCAATTTGGATAAATCGGCGGAATGGTGATTGCCAGCAATCTTTTCTATAATGTATTGCATAAATATGAAAAAATCAATATTTTATAATCATATTATTCATATAGGGGAAAGCTGATGTCACTGAAAAAAAGTTTCACAAAAGACGGCAATTGCAAAGTTACGTTTACAGTCTCTGCTGAGGCTGCTCAGGGCGCAAAGACAATTACTCTTGCCGGTGATTTTAACAGCTGGAGCAGTACAAGCACTCCTTTGGCAAAAAAAAGTGACGGCTCTTTTTCAGTTTCAGTGACACTTCCGGCCGACCACGAATTCCAGTTCCGCTATCTTTTTGACGGAAACCGATGGGAAAACGACTGGAGCGCAGACAAATATGTTCCCGCGCCGTTCAGCAATGCGGACAATTCTGTAGTCATAACATCAAAATAGTTTATTTATCAAAAATTCTGAAATCACGCAGACCTTCAATCTTGTCTTTAAAGTCTGCCGCCATCTGTATTGAATTCATTGTATCCGGAGATTTGACGGTGTAAGTCAGCTCCGCAAAATTTTCCGCGCGATTATAATGCAGCGTCATGTCGTGGATTATTATGCCGTACAATTTCATTATATCCGTAATCTTCTGCTGATTGATGTTATCCCATTTAATTGTGAGAACAATCCTTTTTGTTTTTGCCGCAGGAAAAAGCCGTTTTTCCAGCCTGCCGACCGTAAGAAGGATTATCATTGTGATTGCGAACGTGATTGCGGCGGGAACGTAAAGCCCGGCTCCGCATGACATTCCGATTGCGGACGTTGTGAAGATTATTGCCGCAGTTGTAAGCCCGCGGATGTTCAGACCAAGTTTTAAAATCGCGCCGCCGCCCAAAAATCCAATTCCGGTGATTACTCCGGCCGCAATTCGCGTAGGGTCGCCCCTTACCGTGGACAGAGACGCCATGTGCACAGAAAGCATTGAGAGCAGCGTGGAAGAGATTCCCATCAGCACAAGCGTGCGGATTCCGACCGTGTGCTGGTGCGATTTTCTTTCCAGCCCCAGAATAAAACTGAAAACAAGACTGAGCGCAAAACTCACTGCAATTTGTGTGATTTCCATGCTGCCTCCTAGCGCAGGAAAAAGAGTCCGCTCTGGATTTTGAAGCCCGCTTTGTTCCATGAGCACGCCTGCTTCACCGTCTGCGGATTCTTCTGATTTGAGAGCGCGTCCATTGATGTTGCCAGCCATGCCGCAAGATTCGACTCTGATTTATACAGCTCGTTTGACTGGCTGCACCTTGCGAGCATCACAGAAAGATAGTTCCGCTCAGAGACGTTCGCGGCAAAACTTTCTGCCAAAGAGACGAATGCCTCCTGCGCCGCGCTTACAGTCGCGCTGGGCGCAACCCCGCTCGATGATTTTGATGACAGAATCTCGCTTTTTGAAGGATAATCCCGCAGAAGAAATACTGCCGAAGTTTTCTCGCGCCTTTTATCAATGCGTTTAAGGAATTCCGCGCACGCGTACATGTAAGAGCAAATCATAATATCGACGGCGGCGGCTATCTCATCAGTTTTTTCTGAATCGAATTTTGTGACAAAATAATTCGTGTCAAAGTAAAAAATCACCTCGTCCATTTTTTGAAGTTTGCTCTCTGCCTTTATAAAAAATGAGTATGCGGACAGAGCGGAGCTTTTGCTCCATGTTGCCCCGAAAATGTTCTGCGTCTCAAAAGTCATTGTGTCCGCTTCTGTTTTCATGCAGGCAAAAGTTGTGCGTCCAGAATTTGCGATGGATTTTGCAAAATCAAGGCCATCAGGCAAATCTTTTCCAATAAACACTGTGTTAGGCATAGCCAGATTATATCACACTCTGGTATGTCAATCCATAGTGTGATATAATCATTTGCTATGAAAGTATGGATAAAATATCTGATTGGCATTGCGCTCGGAGTTCTTGCCGCATTCCTGCTGCCCACCGATGATGCCGCGTTCTTGGGCTTCATCTCATTTTTGTCTGAACTGTTTATTAGGATGGGCAGATATATTGTTCTGCCTCTTGTTTTTTTTACGGCGATTGTCTCGGTGAACAACCTCAGAAAATCAAATCTGATGCTGCGCACTGCCGTCTGGACAATTGCGATAATAATCCTGTCGTCATTGCTGCTCACGCTCGTTGGAATAGTCTCGATTCTTCTTGTGAAACTTCCGCGCATTCCAATCACAGTGGATGTCGCGACCCAGGTTCAGAAAATCAACGTGACCGGCATGATTTTGTCGCTTTTCCCCGAGTCCGCATTCTCCGCGATTCTGGAAGGCTCGTTTCTGCTTGTGCCGCTCGTCCTTGCATTTCTGGTGGGATGGGAGAGCGCGTCCGAGGAGCTGACGTTCAAGCCGCTTTATTCCTTTGCGGATTCCGCCGCCAAACTTTTTTACAACATCACAAATTTTGCGACCGAGGTGCTTGCCGTTTTTGCGGTGATAATCACGTGCTGCTGGGTTGTGAGATTTTCCGATGTGATTGCGCCCGGAATTTACACCCCAATGATTCTGATGTTCCTTGTTGATTTTGTGATTGTCGTGGGGATAATTTACCCGCTTGTGCTGTTTTTTGTCTGCCACGACAAGCATCCTTACCGGGTGCTTTATGCGTCGCTCGCATCGCTGATGTTCTCATTTTTTACCGCGGACTCAAACATCACTTTGCCGCTGAACTATCGTCACGCGCGGGAAAGTCTTGGAATCAGAAGGCGAACGCGCGGCTTCACTTATCCGCTTTTCTCAATTTTTGCAAGGGGCGGCTCCGCGCTCACAGCCTCCGTGTCTTTCATCCTCATTTGGCGGTCATATTCAAGCCTCACAATGCCGCTCTCTGATATCCTTTGGATTTTCGTGCTTTCGTTCGCGCTCTCATTTCTGCTTGGCGGACTGCCAACTGGCGGCGCTTTCATCCTGCTCACAATTCTGTGCGACAAATATGCCAGAGGATTTGAGACCAGTTTTCTTTTGCTGCAACCCGCCTCAATGATTATGTGCTCTTTTGCCGCAATGTTCGATACCGCGACCGCAATGTTCGGAAGTTACATTGTATCTGTGAAAACAAAGACAATCGAGCATCACACAATTCAGCACTTCATTTAGTCTGCGAATTGCGCGAAATCACTTGTATTTTTTAGTTTTTAGATGGATAATGATTAAAATCGCCGAGGTGTTGAATTGGGAATTTCCGTAAAAGAAATAGTGACAGGACGCAAAACTTTTTTCATTACGCCGGACACATCTTTGCTTCCGGAAACATATCTTGAGGATTATTTTGCCCTTGGTTATGAATGCTATTTTGTGGAGTACGACAAGAGAATCCGCATAGAAAAAAAAGTGGATGTGATTCTCTCGCTTTTCCACGATGTGCTCATCTTTTTTAACATAGACTATAACATCCCGGATTTGGACTGGGCAACTTACATAAAAAATCTCATAGAAAGTTACAGCAACCGCACCTCAATCGGCATTCTTTACACAAAAAGGCAGTCAAAAGAAGAGCGCGCCCGCCTGGAGCACAAATTTTTGTACGAGATGGGCGTGCAGTGCGGATGTATCCAGCTTGAATATCAGAAGAAACAGAATTTCGAGCTGATAGAGAAAATCCTGTACGCGAATCAGGCGCAGGGAAGACGCAAGAACATCCGTGCGCTTTGCACGAATTCCTGCACTTTTACCTGCAACCACGCAGGCTCATCGCACACCGGCGTTTTGCAGGACATCAGCCTCTCGCATTTTTCGATTATCTCGCCGGACAACAATTTTGCTGTCCAGCTTTACGAGAAAATCTCGGATTTTCACTTCAATATTCGCGGGTTTATGTTCCGCTCGGACGCAGTGCTGATTATGGAGCGGCCGCTTGAATATCAGTCGCTGATGGTTTTCGCGTTCGTCACATCAACCGGCGCGAACGGCCTTGACCAGCGGGTTAATCAGCTTTTAATCCCGAATATTTATAAACTCATGTCATCGAACTGCTCTAATCTGCTGAACCAGTTGTACAGACGGCTTGAGCTGAATTATGTGGGCGAGCTTGAGGAGCTTGATGACAGCGAGGTGATTTAGGGCAATCGCCTGAAACGGATTTCTTTTCTTATGATTACGCAGGAAAACAACAAACTGATTGTAAAAGACGGATTCGGCACGCTCTGGATTGAGCCGTGGGGCAGAAATTCCGTGCGCGTGCGGTTCACCGCGGACAGAAAAATGGACTGCAACGACTGGGCGTTAAATCCGCAGGGTGATTGCGACGGCCTTGATTCTGCGGCTCAGATTGCAATCCGCGAGGTTGACACCACTTATCCTTGGGCAGCGCATTTTGATAACGTTGAGAAAACTTGCGCTCAGGAGGCCACGCTCAGAAACGGCAGGCTTCTTGTAAAAGTGAACCACGAGGGATGGCTCAGTTTCTGGGAGCAGTGCGATGACAAGACCCGGGCAGAAAATCCGCGTCTTCTTTTTGAGGAGCAGTGGCGCAACCGCTGGCGAATAGACCGGTTCTGCGTCCCCACAAATCACAATGCCCGCGAGCTAAAACCAGTGCCCGGTGCGTTCGCATGGCGTGGCGAGGCGCGTTTTGAGTCATACGACGGCGAGAAAATCTTTGGGATGGGGCAGTATCAGGATTCGCATCTGGATAAAAAAGGCGGATTTTGGGAACTTGCGCAGAAAAACAGTCAGGCTTCCGTGCCGTTTTTTATATCAAGCAGGGGTTACGGTTTTTTATGGAACAATCCTGCGGTGGGAACGGCGGTTTTCGGAACAAACGGCACAATCTGGACGGCTGAGCAGACTCAGAAAATTGATTACTGGGTCACGTGCGGAAATCCCGCTGAGATTGAGGAGAATTACACGGCGGTCACAGGCCGCGCGCCAGTCATGCCGGATTTTGCGACTGGTTTCTGGCAGTGCAAGCTGCGCTACCGCAATCAGGCGGAGGTTCTGCAAGTTGCCCGCGAATATCACAGGCGCGGAATTCCGCTTTCTGTCATTGTGATAGATTTTTTTCACTGGACGTGCCAGGGCGACTTTAAATTTGACCCAGAGGATTGGCCCGACCCGGACGCGATGGTTCGCGAGCTTGGCGAGATGGGCGTGCGTCTGATGGTGAGCGTGTGGCCCACCGTTGACGAGCGCAGTGAGAATTTTGACCAGATGGCGCAGAACGGCCTTTTAATCAGTTTTGATAAAAAAGACGGCTTCAACATGGACTGGATGGGCAACACCGTTTTCTTTGACACCACGAATCCTGCTACGCGCGAATATGTCTGGAACAAATGCAAGGAGAACTACTTCAAAAAAGGAATCCAGCTTTTCTGGCTGGACGAGGCGGAGCCGGAGTACGGGCTTTACGAATTCAATCATTATAAATATCACATTGGCCCGGCGGCGGAATGCTCAAACATTTACCCGTATTTTTATGCCAAAGGATTTTTTGACGGCCTCAAAGCGGAAGGCGTGGAAAATCCGCTGAGCCTTGTGCGCTGCGCATGGGCAGGCTCCCAGAAATTCGGGGCGGTTGTCTGGAGCGGTGACGTGCATTCGGATTTTAAAAGCCTCAGAAATCAGATTCAGGCGGGTCTTAGCATGGCGATTGCCGGCATTCCGTGGTGGACAACCGACATCGGCGGATTTCTTGGCGGCGACATCAAGGACAATGATTTTAAAGAGCTGCTTGTGCGCTGGTTCGAGTGGGGCGTTTTCTGCCCGGTGATGCGCCTGCACGGAGAGCGCCCGCCGTTCAAGCCGCTGGAAAAGCCTTACCATGATGTGCGCGGCCATAAAATCAAACAGATGGAGAGCGGCCAGGACAACGAAATCTGGAGTTTTGGCGATGATATTTACCAGATTCTCAGAAATCAGCTGGCACTGCGCGAGCAGCTGCGTCCGTACATCAAAAATCAGATGAATGCCGCGCATGAGAAGGGTGCGCCTGTGATGCACCCGCTTTTTTATGATTTTCCGCTTGACCCGCGAGCATGGCAGACCGAGGACGAGTATATGTTCGGCACGGATTATCTTGTGTGCCCCGTGACCGAGCATGGCGCAAGAAGCCGCAGCGTCTATCTTCCGCCGCTTCCGGATGGCGAGGCGTGGTCAGAGCTTGTTTTCTCTGCCGATTCCAAGACATGGGCGACTGCCGGCGAAAAATTCCGAGGGAATCAGGAGATTGCGGCGGACGCGCCGCTTGACCGGATTCCGGTGTTTGTGCGCCTGCGATAAAACCACACTGGAAAATCTTGGAAAAAAAATCACTTTTTTTAAAGAATTATGCCGAATTCACTTGACATGATGGGGGGGGGGGGGGTACACTTTCTGTAGCCTAAAAAAGGCAAGGAGAAAATATGAAAAAAATCAGTGTGATTTTGGGAGCGCTTGCTCTTGGTTGTGTTGCAATGCTTACGTCTTGCAAAAATGGTGCGCAGGATGTGAATGTGGTGAACTGGGACAGTATGTATGACGGTTTTGATTACATTGGTGATGTTGCCGTTAGTGCTAGTTGGGGCGATGACTTGAAAGATGCAAACCCTAAATTCAAAACAACAAGCGCATCTTATGGCAAGGTTAAAGTTTCTAGCAGTCTGGTCGATACAAACTATACGACTTATAATTTGACATTGGAAGGCTTGGATTTTGAGTGTGATAACTCTTATATTCCAAACCTCGCCAATGAATTAAAGTATATTAACATCACAAAGATTGACGGCAAAGACGGTTATGTTTGCCTTGGTTATGAGGGTGAGCAGACTGTTACTGTTGATGGTGATTTGGATGGCAGTGAATTCACTGTTACAGTGTCATTTATTAAGGACAAATCTTCTGTTTATGACTATGTTAAGTCATTCACTGTAAAATTCACACGCAGATAAATCAAAGATTCATTGTGCGTAAGCAAACCCGCTGCCCGCAGGGCAGCGGGTTTTTTATGAACCCAGTGAATTTCTGCTTCCGGCTCAAAAATCGGTTTAGGAATCTGGCGGGCAATCGGCTTTGTGCGCGGGCATCGGGAATAATCTGTGTTGACTGTAATCATTTTTACCTATAGAATAATACCACTTACACTAGCAAACTTTTATTTTGGAGAAAATCGATGGCTAAAACAAAGTATGTCTACTTTTTCGGCAATGGCGATGCAGATGGCGATGAGTCAATGCGCGCTGAACTCGGTGGCAAGGGCGCGAACCTTGCTCAGATGGCAAAGAAGCCTTTAAGTCTTCCAGTTCCTCCTGGATTCACAATCACAACGGATGTCTGTCAGGAATTCTACAAACTCGGCCGCAAATATCCGGATGGGCTTGACAAAGAGGTTGACGAATATCTTGCCAGACTTGAGAAGGCAATGGGCAAGAAACTTGGTGATGAGAATGACCCGCTTCTGGTGTCTGTTCGCTCTGGCGCGGCAATTTCTATGCCCGGTATGATGGACACAATCCTGAACCTTGGTCTTAATGACAAGGCTGTTCTTGGTCTTGCAAAGAAAACCGGGAACGAGCGTTTTGCTTGGGACGCATACCGCCGCTTTATCCAGATGTACGGCGATGTTGCGATGGGCGTTGACCATGACAAATTCGAGGCAATAATCGATGAGGTTAAGGCAATCCGCGGTATTAAAGATGACCCGGAGTTGAACGTTGACGAGCTTAAGCAGATTGTTGAGAAATACAAGGCGATGTACAAGGCAGAGAAAGGCGAGGATTTCCCGCAGGATGCCAAAGTGCAGATGTGGGGCGCGATTGGTGCCGTATTCGGCTCATGGATGAACCCGCGCGCCATCAAATATCGCAAGCTGAACAACATCAAAGAGGGCGCGCTCAAAGGTACAGCCGTCTCTGTAATGGCGATGGTTTTCGGAAACAAGGGCGATACATCGGGAACTGGCGTATGTTTCAGCCGCGACCCTTCAACTGGCGAGAACGTGTTCATGGGCGAGTACCTGATGAACGCTCAGGGCGAGGACGTTGTTGCGGGTATCAGAACTCCGCAGAAACTCTCTCAGCTTGAGGAGGCGAACCCTGCCATTTACAAAGAGCTTTGCGAAATCCGCGAGCGTCTTGAGAAGCATTACCACGATATGCAGGACATGGAGTTCACCGTTGAGGAAGGAAAACTCTTCATGCTCCAGTGCCGAAACGGAAAGCGAACCGGTGCGGCCGCAGTCAAAATGGCGGTTGATATGGTTGGCGAGAAACTCATTGATAAAGAGACCGCCCTGCTTCGCGTAGAGCCGGAGCAGCTCAATCAGCTTCTTCTTCCTCAGCTGGATAAAGATGCTGTTAAGAAAGCGACAGAGATTGCCGCCGGTCTTAACGCTTCTCCCGGTGCCGGATGCGGTCAGATTGTTTTCACTGCTGATGAGGCTGAGGCATGGGCAAAAGAGGGCAAGAAAGTCCTGCTCGTGCGAAAAGAGACTTCTCCTGATGATATTGCCGGCATGGCTGTGGCTCAGGGTATTCTTACATCAACAGGCGGCCGAACATCTCACGCCGCTGTAGTTGCGCGCGGAATGGGAACTCCTTGTGTCTGCGGATGCGCGGATGTTACTTTCAAGGACGCGAACACAATTTCTGTGAACGGAAAAGAGTACAAGAAAGGCGATTTCCTCACAATCGATGGTGCGACAGGAAAAGTTTACGAAGGTCAGGTTGCTGTTAAGCCCGCCGCAATTTCCGGCGATTTGGAGACATTCCTTGGCTGGGCAGATGAGGTGCGCAACGGTTCAGTGCGCACAACACCGTCCGGGGCAAAAGTCAGAGGCTTTGATGTTTATGCCAACGGCGACACGCCCAAAAACGCGGAGGATGCGTTCCGCTTCGGCGCGATGGGAATTGGTCTTTGCCGAACAGAGCACATGTTCTTTGACGAGCCAAAACTCACGGCGTTCCAGAAGATGATTGTCTCTGAGGATACGGAGGCGCGCAAGGCGAACCTTGCCCAGATTCTTCCTCTTCAGCAGAAGGACTTCTATGAGATTATCAAGACGATGGCAGGACGTCCGGTCACAATCCGACTGCTTGACCCGCCGTTGAACGAATTCATTCAGGCAGAGAGCGCAGAGCAGCTCAAGGCTCTTGCATCAAAACTTGGCATTGCCGAGGACAAACTTGCGCAGAAAGTTGCCGCTCTTGATGAGCACAACCCGATGCTCGGACATCGTGGATGCCGTCTGGCAATCACATATCCGGAGATTTACGAGATGCAGGTTGAGGCGATTGCCCGCGCTACCGCCCAGCTGGACAAAGAGGGCGTGAAGCACGAGGTTCAGATTATGATTCCGAACGTTGTGTCTTACCGCGAGGTTGAGCAAATCCGCGGACAGGCTGAGGCTGTCATTGCCAAAGTTAACGAGGAGTGCGGCACAAAACTCAAGTTTGCAATCGGCTCTATGGTTGAGTTCCCGAGAACCGCTCTTATTGCGGACAAGGTTGCGAACTTCGCCGATTTCTTCAGCTTTGGAACGAACGACCTGTCTCAGACTACGTTCGGTTTCAGCCGCGACGACTACGGCAAGTTCATCGAGTCTTACCTTGACCAGAGAATTCTGGAGGATGATCCGTTTGCCACTCTTGACCCGGATGGTCCTGGCGCACTGATGGAGATTGCTGAGGCTAAGGGCCGCGGTGTTAAGAAAGACCTGCACCTTGGTATCTGCGGCGAGCACGGCGGAGACCCTGCTTCAATCGCATTGTGCTACAAGATTGGCTTGAACTATGTTTCTTGCTCACCGTTCCGCGTTCCTTTGGCAAGACTTGCCGGAGCGCAGGCTGTAATCAAGGCAAAGAAATAAGCCGGCTGCTTTGAGCAGTGATTAGACAAGGACGCTTCCCGCTCTGCGGGAAGCGTTTTTTTATGGGCGAGTTTTGCTTGACCGCCACTCGAACGCATATTAGAATGAGAGCATGATTGGGAAAACCCTGCGGATTGGAACATTTCGCTTGGCATAAAAACGGTCGTGCATAAAAATCTGCGTATTATGCAAAAGTGCCTGCCAATTTGAGAATTATCTGCATAAATCCAGTCCAAAAATCACTTATTGCAATAAAAACGTGCTGGAATATATAAATTCACAAATCACAAAACTGGTGGTGGAAAACAATGAAATTCATGCATGAGTACCGTTCGTTCATACAAAAATATGTCGCAGACAAAAAAGGGCGGTCGCTTGCAATCGTCCTGAATGAGAGCGCAAGGCGCTTCACTCTGGTGATTATACCGCTGCTCACTCAGATTATAACGGACGAAGCAATTTATAAAAAAAGCCCGGTCACAAATTTTTATATTTGGGCAGTCGTTCTGGTGCTGGCAACTTTTTTCAATGTGATTTTCAATACTTTTGATTATAGCCTGCGGAATAAAACGCGCACAACAATTGAAAATGAGATGAAGCATGATATGATTTCATCTGTCATGTGGCAGGATGCAAAATTATCTCTTGGTGCGGTTTACGAGAGAATAAACAATGACACCGGGCAGGTTGTGTCATTTCTCATAAACGATTTGTTCAAATTTCTGTTCAATGCGCTTTATGTTGCCGCGGTTGCAATCATAATGATTCGCATGAACCTGATTTTATCACTGCTGATTTTTGTGCTGTTCCCGCTGACAATCGCCATAAATCTGATTTACGCGCCTGTTCTTGAGAAGCACAACAAACTGCGGAAAAAAACTTCAGATGATTTTAATTCGCATATTGAGACCGTTTATTCTGCAAACACTACAATCAAAAGCTACAACATTTATTCGTTTCTGGGCAAAAAAACGGATGAATTTCTGCAAAAATACAAGCAGGCCGTTTTCGGCGAGGTGCGGGCCGTCGCCTTCTTCGATTTTTTTCTTCTGACCTTCGTCTTGAATTTGGGAACGATTCTTCCGACAACAGTCGGAATTTATTTTGTCTATAAAAACATCTTGACGATTGGAGAGGTCACGGCATTCTCGCTGTTCTGTTCCAGATTGTGGAGTCCGATTGAATTTTTTATGGATTTTCCGGCCGTTCTGGTTGACAGGAAAAATTCTTTCCAGCGTGTCAAAGAAGTTTTTGATGACTGCCCGAAAGTCTCCCATGACAAGTTCTCGCTCCAGATGTTTAATGCGCTTGAGGTCAAAAACCTGGGCTTTGCAATCAAAGATGCGGCAGTTTTTGAGAATGTGAGCCTTCAAATAAATAAAGGTGATAAAATCGCGATAACCGGCAAAAACGGAAGCGGCAAAACTTCGCTTGGCAAAATGATGGTCAGGCTTCTTGACCCCACTTCCGGCAGGATTTTTTACAACGGCCAACCTCTGGACGAGCTTTCTGCGGAAAATTTGCGAGAGAAAATAGTTTATGTTCCGCCGAGAGCGTTTATTTTTCCGTTTAGTTTGTCTGAGAATTTATTTTTTGATAAAGACCCCGGAAATATAAAAATCGAGGATTTTGCTGTTCTTCGGCAAATTCAGGAAAATCATACGGATGAGAAGTCTCTGGTCAATTGCTCCGAGGGCGAGAAGAAAATCATTGAGATTTTCCGTGCCCTGAACAAAAACGCCGAGGTTTACATTTTTGACGAGCCGCTCGCATATCTGGACAAAGATAACCAGCAGTTTTTCATCAATCTTATTTTGCAGTCTGTGAGTGACAAGACCGCGATTTTCATCACGCACGAGAAAACGCTTGTGAATCACTGCGGCAAGGTTTGTGAGCTTGGCGGTGAGGCATAAAAATCGGTTTGGGGTGATTTTTATGCCGTGCGCAGTTTGTGCATCTAGAAAAATCCGCGGTTTTGCTTTATAGTTTTGGCATGGGCAAAAAACACAATATGCAGCGGCTTCAGGAGCTTTCTGCAAAATTCGGGCCGCTTTGCGTGGGGCTGGACACCGACCCTTCATATATTCCGCAGAATGTTCGCGCTCAGTTCGGGGACGACGCACAGGCTGTGCTGGCATACAACAAGGCGATTGTTGACCGCGTTGTGGCGGAGCAGTCGGCCTGCTGCTTTAAAATCCAGATTGCGTATTACGAGGCGATGGGGCTTTCGGGCATGGACGTTTACGCCAGGACTTTGCGTTATGTGAGGCAGACCGGCCTGATTGCAATCTCAGACATCAAGCGCGGCGACATCGGCGCGACTTCGGACGCTTACGCCAAGGCTCATTTTTCCGGCGATTTTGAGACCGACATCATCACGGTGAATCCTTACATGGGATTCGACACCTTGCAGCCGTTCACAGCGTATTCTGCGCCCGAGCGTGGCGGAAAAGGCGCGTTCGTCCTTCTTTGCACGAGCAATCCGGGAATGACGGACATTGAGCATCAGGTTTTGGCAGAAAGTTCGGGCGGCGGGCTTCTTTTGGAGCGCGTCGGCAATGAGATTGCGCGGATTGGCGCGGATTTCAAGGAAAAATATCAGGATTATGATGACCAGACCTGCGGGATTTTCGGGGCGGTCGTGGGCGCGACGCAGGAATCTGACGCGCGGTATCTCCGCGACAAATACCCGGACACGTTCTTTCTGATTCCGGGCTATGGTGCGCAGGGCGGCGCGGCGCGGATTGCGGCGACTTTGCTTGACAAAGCGGGCGGCACGGTGAACAATTCGCGCGGGATTTTGTGTGCCTGGAAAAAAGACGAGCGGATTTCTTCTGCGCGTGATGCCGGCACTCTTACTTTGGATGACATAGCGGATTGCGCGGCTCGGGCGGCAAAAGCCAGCAAGGAAGATTTGCTTGGAGCGAAAAATCGCGGGGTGTAATCGGCTGTAAGAAAATCGGTGAGAATCAGTCGCAAAGTTTGTGCGTCAGATTTTTACGTGCGGTTCATGTCGTGACCGCGCATTTACATACCGCCTGCGGGAAAATCTGCGGCGGCTTTGGGAGAGGGTTGTGTTCAAAGATTGTCAGGGGATTCCTTATCCGGTTTTTGCCAAGGGCGTTGTCCTGGGCTGCGAGGCTGTTGCGGGCGCAGTTCCGGCGGGAAGCGTCCATCTGCTCAAGATTTTGCTGGAATCTGGCGCACAGGAGCCTGCGGCCGGGCAGTTTTATATGCTCCATGCGGAACGCTCGGATGTGCTGCTTGGCCGTCCAATCAGCGTATTTGATTCAAGGGCGTTTTCCGCGAAGGACAGCCTTGATTTCTGCGGCTCAGAGAAATGCGTGGGCGCAGTTGAGATTTCCTTCCTGATTCTGCGCAAAGGCAAAGGAACCAGCGAGCTTTGCTCACTGCGCGGCGGAGATTCTGTGACTTTAATCGGGCCGTGCGGAAATCGTTTTCCTGTTCCTGCATGGGTCTGCGGTGCGGAGATTGCGGAAAAATCGTCAGAAAATCAGAGAAAAGTTTGTCTTGTGGGCGGCGGAATCGGCGTTGCGCCGGTCGCGGGTTTTGCCCGGACTCTGCCTCCAAAATCCTATGATTTTTTTGCCTCGTTCAAAAGCGGCTCGTATGGTCTGGAAAATTTGCGGGCGGACAAACTTGTCATCACAACTGATGACGGAAGCGCGGGCGTTCACGGAATGCTGCCGGCGGCACTGACCGAGGAAGTCCTGAAATCCGGCGTGTATGAGGCGGTTTATGCGTGCGGCCCCGGGCCAATGCTCGCCTACATCCAGAAAATTTGCCGCGTGGCGGGCGTTAAGTGCTGGCTAAGCATGGAGGCGCGGATGGCTTGCGGAATGGGCGTGTGCCTTGGCTGCGTGATTGACACAACTGACGGCAAAAAACGCTGCTGCAAGGAAGGCCCTGTTTTTGACGGCGAGACTCTTGTTTTTGACAGCGTGACGGAAGTTGCGGGCATAAAAATCCAGCCGCAGAGAAATCCGCTTGGCGATGATGAGCGGCCAGACCTTTCTGTGAGCATTGGCGGGGTGCGGCTGCAAAATCCTGTAATCGGAAGCTCGGGGACGTTCGGTTTTGGCTCGGAATATACCACGGTTTTTGACGTGAACCGTCTTGGCGGCATAGCGAGCAAAGGGCTGACTTTGGAGCCGCGTCAGGGAAACAGCGGAATCCGCCTGCATGAGACTCCCGGCGGGCTTATGAACAGCATCGGATTGCAGAACCCCGGAATTCCGCATTTCATAAAAAACGAGCTGCCAGTGATGATGAGTATGCGGCCGGTCGCAATCGCAAATCTTTCCGGCTCTTCGCTTGACAGTTACGTTGAGGGCGCGAGGCTTCTGGAGCAGACAGAAGTTCCGATTATCGAGCTGAATATCTCATGCCCCAACGTGAGCGCGGGCGGTGCGGCATTCGGAATGACGTGCAGCAGCGCGGAGGCTGTTGTGCGGGCTGTGCGCAAAATCACAAAAAAGCCGCTTCTGGTAAAACTCACTCCGCAGTCGCGGGAACTGGAGCAGGTGGCGATTGCCTGCGTGGAAGCGGGCGCGGACGGAATCAGTCTGTGCAATAGTTTTCAGGGAATTGCCGTTGATATTGAGCGCGGCGTTCCGGTGTTCGACAATCTTAAGGCGGGATTCGGAGGCCCTGCCGTCCGCCCAATTGCGGTGCGTCTTGTTTACGAGGTCGTTCAGGCAATCAGTTCGCTGCCTGAGGAAAAGCGCGTTCCGGTCATCGCGATTGGCGGCGTGGCGCAGTGGCAGGACGCGGTTGAGTTCATAATGGCGGGCGCGAGCGCGGTTCAGGTGGGGACATCCACATTTGCGAATCCTTATGCTATGATAGAGATTATTGATGGTCTGGAGGCGTTCATGCGGCGCAAAGGCTATCACAATATAGAAGAGATGCGCGGATTGATTCACCGTCAGTCGTAGCGCAAAAATCAGGAGGCAAAAATGAGCATAAAGAAATCCATTGGGATTATTCTGGGAGGTTGCATGATGATGTGCGCGTGCTCTGCGGGCAAAAAAGTTTCTCATCCGCTTAATCTGGACAACAAGTCTTATGAGAAATTCATTTCGGATACGCTTGTGAGCACCGGGAACAATTACCGGCTCAAAAAAGCGATTGAGCGGCTTAAAAACGGCGAGAAAGTCACGCTTGCGGCGTTGGGCGGCTCTGTCACAGAGGGCGCGGGGCCTGAGCAGTTCACGGACGGGTACGCCTATCAGTTTTTCCGTGCGCTTAAAGACACTTATGCGCCTGGCAACGGCGAGAATTTAATTTTTGATAACGCGGGTCTCAGCGGAACGCCGTCTCAGCTTGGAATTGTGCGCTACCAAAAAGATGTTGTCGATGTTCTGGGCGGAAATCCGGATATTCTCATCATCGAATTCGCGGTGAATGACAGCGGCGATGATTTTCCGCACCGCGCGTTCGAGGCTCTTGTGCGTGATGCCCTGACCGCCAGCGAGAGCACCGCCGTAATCGCGTTGTATTCGGCCGCAACTTATGGCAACACCGCCGCGCAGAAAAAGCCGATTGCCAGCCATTACCAGATTCCGCAGGTTGATGTCCTGCCATCGGTTAAAAGTGCGATTGCTGATGGAAAATTCGCGGAAAGCGATTATTACACCGATAATGTGCACCCGACAACGGCTGGCCATCAGCTTATGTGCGAGAGCCTGATGAATTTGCTCGCGGTTGTTGATAAATCCGCTTTGGATTCTCCTGCCGCAGTTCCGGGCGATTTTGTGCGCACGCCCGCTTTTTCCGGAATGAAGATGATTTCTGGCGATGACGGGAACGTGAGAATCACGGCGGGGGCGTTCAGTAAATCAGACCCGAACACGCAGACAATCAAAAAGACGAACAAGGGCAATTTTCCGCAGAACTGGTATAAATCCGCGGATGCAAAAGGCGATGCGTTCAAGATGGAAATCAACTGCAAGAACCTGATTCTGACGTACAAAGTTCAGGGAAGCTGGCAGAGCGAGAAATTCGGCACGGCGGACGTTTATGTGGACGGGAAAAAAGTCGGGAGTTTTGACGGCGGTGCTGCCAACGGATGGAACAACTGCGAGGCGCGGCTGATTATTGACGAGAAAACCGCTGCCAAACACACTGTTGAAGTGAAAATGACCCCTGGCTCTGAGACCAAGGGCTTTACAATCGTCTGTCTGGGCTATTCGCTGTAGTTTCGGCAAAAGCCGTTCTTGGCTTAAACCGAGATGACCGCCTGCGCAAGCTGGTCCGCGCAGGATGTGGACCGGCGGTCGCACAGGTTTCCTGCGAGCAGGGCGTGGATTTCTTCCGCGCTCTTGCCGTTCAGAATTTTTGAGATTGCCCGCAGATTTCCGGGGCAGCCGTTTGTGAACGAGATGTTCGTGATGATTCCGTTCTCATCTTTGTCAAACTTGATTTCTGTGGAGCAGCTTCCATTTGTCTTGTAAGTGTACGTCAATTTATCCCTCCAATGCGTTCGATACAAATTCGTCGATTTTTTCCGGCGTGTCCGTGGGTGCAAACCGTTTGATTACCGAACCGTCCTTTGCAATCAGAAATTTTGTGAAATTCCATTTGATTTTTGAGCCGAATCTTCCTTTCTGCTGGTTTTTCAAAAAAGTGTAGAGCGGCGACTCATCTTTGCCGTTCACGTCAATTTTTGCGAACTGCGGAAAAGTGATTCCGAATCTGCCGGTGCAAAAACTGTGGATTTCCTCAGCGGAACCGGGTGCCTGATTCGCGAACTGATTGCACGGAAAATCAAGAATCTCAAATCCTTTATCTTTGTATTTGGTGTACAAAGCCTGCAAGCCATGATACTGGGGTGTGAATCCGCAGCCAGTTGCCGTGTTTACAATGAGCAGGACTTTTCCCTCATAATTTTTCAATGGAACGTCGCTTCCGTCCCGCGCTTTAACAGAAAAATCGTACAAAGCCATAAAATCACCTCTCAAAAAATCTTCAAGAAAACAAATTGTATGCAATCAATTTTCAAGTGATAATATAAATTTTATTCTTGAAACTGTCAATTAAATTGTGTACAATTTTATTAAATTTTTGCAGGAAGGTCCGCTTATGGAAAATGAGAGCGATTTTAATCCGCTGGCGTTGGAAAATCAGATTTGTTTTGCGCTTTATGTCTGCTCCAAGGAAATTATCCGCAGGTACACGCCGGTTCTGGAGCCGCTCGGACTGACCTACACTTCGTACATCACATTGCTGGGGCTTTGGGAAAAAGACAACGTTACAATCAAATCGCTTGGGGCGCGGCTTTTTCTGGATTCGGGGACGCTCACTCCGCTGCTCAAAAAAATGGAGGCGCAAGGGCTTGTGACCAGAAACCGCAGCCACGAGGACGAGCGCACGGTTTTTATCAGGCTCACGGAGCAGGGACGCAATCTGCGCGAGAAATGCAAGGATATCCCCCGCCAGATGATGTGCCGCAATTTTCTGGACGCACAGAATGCGGCGGAGCTTCTGAAATCCCTGCACGTGATGATGGAGCGGATGAGTGGCGGGCAGTTTGCCGCGGGGCAATCGGTTTTTGCTTTGTGATTTATTTTGCCTGTGATATAATTCTGATATGGACACACTTGCCGCGCAGGACAATCAGACTGGGCAGAGCGCAGGAAGCGCACGCAGAAAAATCCTTGTGGTTGACGACGACCCGCTAATGCTGCGGGCAATCCGCGGATGGCTTTCTGAAAATTACGATGTCTCGGTGGTAACTTCCGCGCAGACCGCGCTTGCTTTCTTGAAAAAATTCGTGCCCGATTTAATCCTGCTTGACTGCGAGATGCCTGTGACTTCCGGCCCGCAGTTGTTCAAAATTCTGCGTGATGATGCGGCAACCTCCGCGATTCCAGTCATTTTTCTTACCGGCAAAGATGATAATCAGACTTTGACCGAAATTCACGCGCTTGGTGCGGACGGCTGCATTTTAAAAACTTGCCGCCCGGACGAGATAAATCAGAGCATCGCGGCGTTTTTCACGGCGGATGAGCGCGCGCAGACCAAAGGCTGAAAAACAGAGGATGAGAATCGCTTTTCAGGAGATTTTCCGGCGGTGTCGAGGAGCATGAATGCAGGAAAAAAATAAAAATGCCATGACCGATGATTCCGCACGCCCGGCAGAGCAATCGCCATGCAACAGCCTTGCGGAAAATGGGCAGGAAGCCGGGGCAGAGAAATCGGTTTTTGAGATTGACGGCATAGATTTTCAGGCGGCCCGCGCATACTGCGGCTCGGACGCGCTCATGCTCAAAATGCTCGGGATGTTCCGGGACGCGGTGCAGAAAAACGCGGATGAGCTTGACGCGCTTTTTGCGGCCGGCGATTTGACGCAGTACAGGATAAAAGTGCATTCGTTGAAGTCATCGGCAAGAACTGTCGGTGCGCTCGAACTTTCACAGATGGCACTTGATATGGAGTACGCGGCGCGTGATGGCAATGCGGAGGCACTGAATGTGGGGCATCCGAAACTCACCGCGCTTTACAGAAGTTTTGACCAGAAATTGCTCGCGCTCGCGGATTTTAATGCGGCGGAAAATTCCGGCGCGGATTGCCCGGCGGCGCTTTCGGAGGATGAGGTCAGAAAATCGGTTGCGGACTTGCGGGCGGCCTGCGGCAATTTTGACCTGGACGTGCTGGAGCGCATTGTGGGCGATTTGCAGACCCGGCTTCTTCCCGGCGATTTTTCTGCGGCGTTCGGGAAAATCCGGGAGTTTGTGAAAGATGTGGATTTTGCCGGCCTGTCTGATTTTCTTGACACGCTCTGAAAACGTTTGATGGTCGGCCGTCGTGCGATTTTTTTGCGCGGTCTGGCGGGAAAATCCGTCATTTTGCCATCACATCGGCAATTTTTATCAGCAGCGATTTGTCGCGGGCGGAAAGTTTTTCGTAGGTTTCTGCAAGGCGCGTTTTCTCGCTTTTGAGCGGGGAATCGGGGCTTTGGGCGCGGCCGTCGTCGCCGTTCACAAGGTATTCCACGGTCACGCCAAGGTAGTTCGCGATTTTTACGGCGGTCTCCACGTTCGGCAGAACGCCCCGCGCGTCAATGTAAGAAAGAAAAGTGCTGTTGCTGATTCCGACCGCGGCAGACACTTCCTTCACCAAAAGTCCGCGGTATTCGATTTCTTCCCTCAGTCTTTTTCTGAACCCCATGCCAACATAATATCAATATTTTGATGTAAAAAACTTGACTGTGCTAATAAATTGATGTTATATTGATTGTACAACAAAATCTTGATGTTCAGTTGATTCATCATCTTGAACAAGGAAGTGGATATGAGAAAAATCGTAAGAAATATCACGCTCTGCGCAATTTTCGCGCTGATTTTCGGGCTTGGTTCGTGCGCTAATCAGCCCGGCGGCTCTGACACAAACACTCCCGAGGAAACTCCGGCCGCGCCCGACACACCAGTTTATCCCTCAAACGGCAGCCTGACCAAACCCGCTGGCGGCTCTGACACAAACACTCCCGAGGAAACTCCGGACGCGCCCGACACGCCAGTTTACCCCGCAAACGGCAACCTGACCAAACCCGAGGGCGACAATCTGACGGATGTTTTCGCCGATTTGGATTTGA
>JAFLSQ010000020.1 GCA_022510865.1 Treponema sp. | reverse complement strand
AAGGAATTTTGTCCGCAAGATTGCGCTTGTCGGTCGACGGGAAAGGATTTTGTCCGCAAGATTCGTATTTGTCGGTCACGGCGGGAGAATCTGCCGCGCCCGATTCGTGATTGTCAGTCGCTGGGAAGAAATCCGCGCTGTCTGGCGGCGTTCTGCCGTGCGCGGAGAGCGAGTCTGCCCGCGCTTTAGGCAACGCGCGTGTGAGTGGGAGAGGTCGTGCTGTGGTTTTTATACTGGCGTGATTCCGGCGGTTAGCGTCTGCCTGTAAGAATGCTATACATAAATGGGGGGGGGGTGATTAAGTGCTTTGTTTTGGTCGCCCGACCTCTCTTCATGGGAAAAGTGTAGCCAAAAGACGGCGGGCTGTCAAGGCATGGCGGCCTCCTAGTAAGACGGCGTTGCCAGCACGCGGCGGCGTGTTTCTTCGTCAAGGGAATCAAGCCACGCTTTGGTCTCCTCTTCAAGTTGGCGGTCAAGCTCCGTGAAGTCTGGCGGCGGCGTGTTCAGAATGTGGAGCAGGATTTTCTTCACCATGCTGTCATCGGGCAGCGCGGCGATGGCTTCTGCTTGGGACAATGGTCTCATAGTTCTACCTCCATTATGGATATTATAACACGGAATCGGAAAAAAATAAACATCGAATTGGAGGAGAAAAGATACTGCGCAGAGTAACTGATGCGCCGGACCGGGGCAAACAATCGCGCCCGGTTTGCGCGTTGCCAATAGAAGAAAATCATGCTATCATAATCCTATAATTCATGCGGGAGGCGATTCAATATGGAGAGGCGGGAATTCTGCGAGAAAGACGGCATTCTGATTACCTACACGGACGCGGACGTGTGCTTTGAGGACTGCGCCACGGCGGAGTCCGTCCTGCTCAAAAACGACGGCGGAATCCTGCACTCGAACTTCCCGCCGGAGAGAACCGCGTATTTTCAGGACTATCTCGGGCGGATTTATTCTGGCATAACCGCGCTCCGCAATCTTGACGCACTGGAGAGCGCGTGATGCCGGTCTATCTTCGCGCGGCAGGCTACAAGGTCTACTTCTGGTCGAACGAGCAGGGCGAACCCGTCCATTTTCATGCGACGAAAGGTGCGCCCGACAAGAACGACACGAAAATCTGGGTGCTGTCGAACGGCTCGTTCAGAGTGGCGCACAACAAGGGGCGCATCCCGGAGCGCGACCTCTCGCGCATTTTCTCCGTGATGCAGAATTATTCCTTGGATTTCATAAACTTTTGGAAAACCTATCACGGCGGAGACGCACGGTTTTACGAATGATTGACGCAAGGGGCATCGCCCTGTACAAAGTATGACTAAACGATATTTTATTTTTGACGACCATCCGAACATCCGCCGCGGCAGGAAGCAAGTCCGAGGCGGACATTCAGCAGGAGTTCAGGACGGCCGTCCGCGACAAGTACAAGTTCATTTTCAGAAGCGATGCCGCCCAGACCGATGGGGAGGAGTGATGCGCAATGGGAAGAAAGGCAATGCCTGCGGGAGACCGCGGACATCACGGCGCGAGCCAGTTCCAACAAAAAAGCCGCCCACGCATGGGGCGGCCTTTTGTATGCGCGGCGCGCAATCACTTTGGCTGGCTTCGGGTTTCCGTTTGCTCGCATCGCAGCGCATTGCGCTGCTTACCGACTTTTTGTTTGTTCGCCGCGCTCATAAAGTTCTTCGCAGGACAAATCCAATTCGTCATTCCAGCTGATGCCGTAGCCGCCCGCGTCAACTTTCACCTGCTCAAAAAGCCCGCTCACGCTCTCCAACGCCTTGAACGCATCCCATTTTTCGAGCAGGGGAGCAACGTCATACTGCCGCATCTCCCCGTTCGCAAAGAGGACAGAAAGCCTGTGCTTCGGAAGCGGCCGCACGGACGAAACCTTGTGGAACATCGGCTTCTCCTATACAAGCGGCGGAATGCCGGTGTCCGTGCCGATACCATGCCATGCATCGGCATCCACCTTGCGTCCTTCTTCCACCGCCTTTGCCACCGCGTCCGAATCCTCGCGGCTTACCTTGCCGACATATTTTTTCAAGTCGCGCCGTTCCGCGCTTTTGCCCCGCTGTCCTTTCATCGCGCTCGCGCAATCACCTTGGCAAGGTTCGGGCGTTTTTCCAAATCCGCCTTCAAGCCTTCCTCGCGCGCCTTGTTCACGTAGTCCGGGCTTTGGAAACTGTAGGTGAAATTCGTGTGCACGTCGTAAGTGCCCTTCATCAAAGCGTAAGCGTCCTCTGTCATCACAAGCTCCTCGTCCGTGGGAATCACGAAAATCTTAGTCGCGCTGTCGTCCGCGCTGATGCACGTCTCGGCGTTCGTGGTGAAGCTCCACTCGTTTTTCTGCGGGTCGATTTTTATGCCGAAGCTCTCAAGCCCCGAGCACGACTTGTATCTGATAATCGGGCCGCGCTCTCCCACGCCCGCCGTCCACACAATCGCGTCCACGCGCCCGAGTTCCGCCGCGAACGCCCCGATGTACTTTTTGATTCTGAGCGACTCCATCTCGATTGAAAGCTGGCACAGCTTGTCGCCTTTCTGCGCCTCAATCTCGATGTCGCGCCTGTCGGAATATTTCCCCGTGATTCCGAGGCAGCCCGACTTCTTGTTGAGCGCGGAGTCCATCTCGTCGGCGGTCATTCCGGTCTTGCGCATGATGTAGAACGGAAGCGCGGGGTCCAGGTCGCCCGAGCGCGTTCCCATCACAAGCCCCTCAAGCGGAGTGATTCCCATCGTCGTGTCGTAGCACTTTCCGTTTTTCACGGCGCACATCGAAGCGCCGTTCCCGATGTGGCAGATTATCAGGTTCGTCTCCTCGGGCCTCTTTCCCAAAAGGACCGCCGCGCGTTTCGCGGTGTAGAGGAAGCTCGTTCCGTGGAAGCCGTAACGCCGCGCCGAATACTTCTCGTACCACTCGCGTGGGATTGCGTACTGGAACGTCTCCTCGGGCATGGTCTGATGCCACGCCGTGTCCATAATCGCCGAGTGCGGAACGTCCGGCATGACTTTCTGCGCCGCCTCGATTCCCATGATGTTCGCGGGCATGTGGAGCGGGCCGAGGTCCGCTACCTCGCGGAATCCTGCAAGGACATCCGGGGTAATCAGCACCGACTTCGTGAACTTCTCGCCGCCGTGCAGGACGCGATGCCCCACCGCGCCAATCTGGTCCATCGATTTTATCACGCCCACCTCGGGGTCGGTAATCTCCTTGATAATCAGCTCGATTGCCTCCTTGTGCGTGGGGCAGGGGCTTTCAATCTCGGTCTTCTTTCCCTTCGCCTTGTGCGTGATGCACGAGCCGCTGATTCCGATTCTCTCGACGACACCGTTCGCCATCACTTCCTTGTTCTCCCAGTCGTACACCTGATACTTCGCGGACGACGAGCCGCAGTTCAACGTCAATATGACCATAAAAACACCTCTAAAATCGCAGAATGAAAGAACTCCGCACGGACGCGGACAGTTTCTTGCGCCATCCAGTATAGAGAAAAAAAAGATGATTTTCAATCTCCCGCCATAAGAGGGGATTTCCGCGCCCCAATCACAGCCCGCATGGTCGGGGCAGCCTGCGGACGCAAAAGCAGGTCATCGCATCACAAGGTTTCGGATGCTTTTCTTTGATTCTTTGCGGTAAAGATATTTCAGCGGGTGGATGTCAAAGGCGTTGACTGACCAGCCGCCTGTCTCCGAGAGGTTAATCAGATTGAAAGAGACCGGGTGAAAAATCGGGATGACCATTCCGCTGTCCAGCAGGATTTTCTCTGCCTGAGAGAGAAGCCGGTTGCGCTCAAAATCTGACGCGGAGGCGGCGCGGTCAATCAGGGCATCGTACTCGGGGTCTGACCATCCGGAATCGTTGAGCGAGGAGCCGCCCCTGAAAAGCTCAAGGAAAGCCAGAGGGTCGGCAAAGTCTCCGACCCAAGTGTAGGCGAACAAATCGGCGGTGGAATTCGGCACGTTCGCAAGATAAAAACTGGACGGAATCTCGCGGATTACAAGCTCCACGCCAAGCGGACTCAGCGCATTTTTGAGCGCGTCCTTTTTCTCATCGGAGAGCGTGAACTCCGAGACCTCAAAAACGAGCGGCAGAGCCTTGTCCAAAGAAATATTGTGTTTCTCGCGGGCGGCGTTCATCATCCGGACGGCCTCGTCCGTGTCGGTGTAGTCAAATCCGTCAGGGGCATCATAGCCTGTGAGCGGATAGACAAACGTTTTCGCAGGAACAGCGGCGTTCGCACGGAGCGCGTCCCATGGGACTGCCTCCATCACCGCGTTGCGGAATTCCGAGAAATCCCAGGGATTAAAATCCGCGGGATTTTCATCAGTTTTGCCGCGCGCCCGGGGCGAAAGTTTGAAAAAATAATACGATGTGCCGAACTCACCGCCAACCTGCACCGCGTTTTTGTTCAGAACCATGTCAACGTTCACGTTGTTAATCACCCAGTCCGCATTGCCTGTGTTGAACAAAAAAGCGTTCTCCACATCGTCATTGGACTGCAAAAAAGTGATTTCATCCAGCTGGACGTTCTGCGCATCCCAATAATACGGATTTTTTTTCAGAAGATAGGATTTCTCGTCCTGATCCTCAAGCATGTACGCGCCGCTGTAAACTGTGGGAATTCTGTGCACTACAGAAAACGCGCTGTGGCACAGAAGCCTTGGAAGATAGTTCGCGGGGGCAGTCAGCCGGACGGCAAGCGTGCGGTCGTCCAGAACCGAAATCCCAACGTCATCCGCGGCGCAAAGCCCGCTCCTGTAATTCTCGGCGTTCTCAATTATATCAAGCAGGGAGGCATAGGGCGCTTCTTTTGTCGCAAGAAGATGAAGCCACGAGTACCTGACGGAAGCGGCTGTGATTGCCTCGCCGTTACTGAACCGGGCGTTCTCCCGCAGCGTGATTGTCCAGCGTTTTTTATCACGAGAGATTTTAAAACCCGATGCGATGGCGTAATCCGGCTCCAGAGTAAGCGGATTATACGAGAAAAGCCCCTCAAAAAGTCCGTTCAGAATCTGTGAGTCCGATGAGTACGACGTTACCTGCGGATTCAGCTCGTGCCGCGTCACACTCTCAACAATCACAAAGCCCTGAGCGCCGCACATCACGGCGGCAAAGCACAGAACCGCGCAAAGAATATTTTTCTTAGTCCTCATTTTCCGTAATTCCCAGTTTTTTCATCTGCTCGCTCTCTTCTTTCAAAGAAAGGAAATCGCCGCGCTTTTTATTTATCGAGATAATCGAGTTGCGCAGCGCGGACAACTCAATCTGCATTCCTTTGATTTTCTGCCTCTGCGTGACATCCACCGCATTTTTAAAATACGCGTCCAGAGCGTTTATGAGCGTGAACGCGGACTGAATGTCCGAGACCTGCTTGTTCAAAAACGCAAGGATTGTGTCATCCCCGCTGGCCTCAACTTTCTGATATTCCGGGCCTTTCGCGGCAATCGCGGCGTAAATGCGCTCTTTTCGCACAAGGTCGCCAAGAAAATCGCGCACTTTCACCCTCTGATTTTTCTCGCTGCCGGTCTTCGCATCTTTTACCGGCACCTCGATAATCCGCTCTTTCTCCTTAACACGAAACGCCTTTTTGAGCGCGGTGACAATGTTCGAGACAAAACTCTTTTTTTTCTCAAACAGTACGCTGAAATTCGCGGTGAGCTTCATGTTCAGCTGCCCGATTGTCGGGGCAAGCGCGCCCACAGACAGAACCGTTGCCATGAGAAGCTCCTTGGGATTCGGCTCCGCCTTTTTTTTCTTCGCACGGTTCGCGCCGGTGTTGATTTCAAGCCGCTTCAGCACCGCCGCCTGATTTTTCTCCTTGTTCGCGCCCTGATCCTCGCCCACAATCTCGTTCACTAAATCCGCATAAAAAGGACGCTTTGGGAAAGACTTTGGAAAAAGTTTTTTTATCTCGTTGAATTCCGCCTCGCCGCCGGAAGACAAATCCATGCCGGACTTGTTGATGACCTCACGGCGAATCTCATACTTGTAAATCTCGCGCTGAAAAATCCCAAGCTCGTTCAGCATCCGCTTGATTTCCCCGGTTGCCTTAGAGCACTCGTTCACGCAGTCGTTTATCATCGTCTGCACGACAGCGGGTGCGCCGCTCCTCGCGTTGTTCAGGGCAACCGCAAGCCCGTGGGCGTTCGGATTCTGGCTGCTGATTACAAGCTCCTCCCAATCAAAAACTTTTATGAAATCAAGAAGTTTTTTTACTTTTGGGATTGGAAGCGCCTCCACGGAAAAATGCACATAAGTGCAGATATAATCGAGCATGGTCTCATAATCAGAGAAACGCTTGCCTATGACCGAATGAATGTCTGAGTCAGCGAACGGTGTGACCTCGGGAAGAACAATATCAGAGATGTGCTGGTCAAGCCGGTACGGGTCAATCTCAATCAGAGAGCGTTTTGTGAGCATATCATAAAGATTTTTCACACAGGAATGAACGATTCTGAACTGCAACAGGAGTTTTTCCATCACCTCTGAGTTGTACCAATCTGTTTTCTGAGAAATGCCCGCCTGTAGTTGTTGAAAAAATTCGCTTTCTTCCATGTTCACATTATCGGCATTCAGACCGATTTTCAGCACTCCAACTTTCGCCCCACAAAAGCCGCAGAAATCACTTTGTCTGCAATCTGATTGTCTGGCCCGGAGTTACAAACGAGAAATCTATTTCCGGAAGACTGCCGTCCTTGTCCTCAGAGACGATGAAGCGGAATTTCTGGGTTCCGTAATCAGCGTCCGTGCCATCAGCCACAACCCGGCCTTTCACCGTGAGTTTGTCCGCCCGGAATTCAGCGGGAATGCCCTCCGCACCCGAGTCCACAATCATCTGACGGAACTGCGGCACAACATAAACCTGAATGCTGCCAAAACCTTTTGCGGAAAGAACCGCCGCCCCGGATTTTAATGCGGCGAGCATATTGTCCATGTTCTGCTCGTAAAGACTGCGCTGCGCGGCAATCTGGCGGCGGTAATCCTTAATTTCGTTGTTCAGAGCGGTAATCTCGTTGTTCAGGGCGGTTTTCTCCTGATAAAATTCCACCGTGGTGTTCAGATAAGATTGCGCCATCTCATTCACGAGTTTTCGCGCGGTCGCGACATATTCCGGAATAGAATATTTCTGCGGAATTCCCGCGATTTTATCATCAAGATATTTATACTGGTTGTATTTCTCCTGATAGTCGCTCACCCGGGAGACAAAACGCGCCTCGGAGATGTTTTTTCTGGCAAGCGCGGCACCGCCGTTAAAATCCGCAGTATTATCATCCGATTTTTTTCCGTCAATTATCGCGTAGCCTTCCGGGTCAAGAGGGCGCAGTTTCGGGTCAAGCCGGTCAATCTCTGCCTGATATTTCTCCACAACCTGATTGATTGCAAGGCGCATATCCTCCTGATTTTTCTCCCGCTGCGTGGCAAGCGCGGTCTCAAGCTCAAGGATGCGCCTTTCGTACTGGCCCTCCAGTTTTTTCATCTCAAGCCGGTGAAGCTGGCTTTCCGAATCAAGGCCGGCGGAATCCCTTGCGTTATCAATCGCGGACTGGTCGAATTTTCCGAGCGCAAGGCGGAACATCTCCGCGTCCTCGTTGGCAGCCTCGCGGCGCTGCGAGTAATCTTCCTCAAGTTCGCGCAGCATCGCATCGAACCTGCGGTTAATCTGGCGGAGTCTGGCATCATAATCGGTTTTGGAATCAAGGTGCAGAGAATCAAGGACAAAAATCTCGTTGTCGCGGGCATTCTGCGCGTTTTTCACGGCGGACGCATAATCCGCGTCGATTTTCTCAAGGGTCTTCAGCGCGCTGTCGTAATTTGTCTGCGCGGCAGACACGGATGACAGAAGATTCTTTAAATTCAGGTCATCGAATTCTTGTAGGCCGATTGAAATATCCTGATTGCGTGAGGAAATCATCCTTGTCATTATGAGCGCGACCGCGACAATCACAAGCAGAGACGACGTTAGCAGGACGATTGAGAAAACAGAGTGATTTTTCCTGCTTTTCGCGTACTCTTCCTCAATATTGTAAGTCTGGCTGTCTGCATTCTGATGGATGTTCTTGACCTCGTCGCCAAGGAACATCATCACTTCCTTGTGGATTATTTCGTTGTCATTGCCCATATTCCGCTCCAATTGTCAGGCACGCTCCTGTTCCCCATGCGCTCCAAAAAAACCTGCGTGACATCAAGCCCGGTCTCTTTAAAGATTTTTCTTGCGGACGGCCACTCTCCGCTGTAATACGCAGCAAGCCCCTCCTCAAAACGCTCGTATTTTCCGATAAGCTCAGAATCCATGGTCTCTGTGTCAAACGGAAAATAGATTTTTTTGCCCTGAGTCTTTCCCTTGACCTGCACGGTGTCAATCTCAAAAAATCTGTAGCGGGATGACTCACGCTCGACCTCGTCCTTTACATACTCGGACACCACAACCGGAATGTGATAAATCCGCGTGAGACCTTCCAGCCGGGACGCGGAATTCACCGTGTCCCCGATTACAGTGTTCGCCATGTGCGCCTGCAACGGGTCCTGCGAGTCGTTCCGCCCGATTGTGCCGTAAAAAACGTTGCCGCCGTCAATTCCCACGCCAACATCCACAAGGACCGCCTGAAAAACCCGCTCCTCGGATTCTGTGAGCGCGCGTGTCGCCTCAATTTTCTGGCGGCGGCCGAGCATCTCCGCGCGAAGCTCCGCAGTTGAGCGAGTGATGCTCCACGCGGACGCAATCGCGTTGTATGATTTTGATTTTTCCGCGCCCAAAGTGCCGTAGACCGCAAGAATCGCATCCCCGATGATTGAGCCGACAATTCCGTGGCTGTCATGCACGTTCTGAATCACGCGGTTGTAGTGGACGTTCAGAACCTCAATAATATCGTTCCCAAGAGTCTCTGTGCGGTACGTGAAGCTCTTCACATCGGAAAAAAGCATTGTAAGCTCCTGCTGACTTCCCTCCAGACCCACGTCAAGCCCTTTGTACGCCTTTGCGACAATATCCTTTGACACGAATTTCTGGAAAGTTCCGAGCAGGCTGTTCATCTGCGACGAGAGGCTGTTGAAAGATGCGGCAAGGTAAGTCACGTCATCGTTCGGAGCGCCGGTCAAATCAATCAGCCTGAGCTGTTTTTTTGCCTGCATCTCGATTAGCTCGCCTGTGATTTTGCTGAGCAGGTGGAATTCCTTGCGCAGAATAAAATAGCCAATCACAATGAACATGATTGTGAGGCTTGCAATCAGAATTGAGATATAGCCGTAAATCCTGTAGTTTTTCTCGTCCAAATCTGAGCGGCGTTCCGCGCGGATGATATAATAGTTCCAGTCGTCCTGAAATTTATACACGCCAAAATATTCGGTCTCATCAACGACAAAAGTGACGGAGCCTTCCTCAATCCCCAGGGATTTCTGCGCGTTCAGTCTGGACAGCGCGTCCGAATCGGGGAAAACATCCCAGTCAGATTCCGGGTTGCGGCTTGCCATAAAAAAAATCCTGCCGTCATCATTCACGCCCACCGCAATGCTGTTGGGATTGCCGAACCCGCTTGCGGCCACATTGCGCATGGACTCGTTGCAGGATTCGCGGTCGCCAGAATACGCGAAAATCTGAAACTGGCTCGCGGCATTATTGAACAGCTCCTTTAGCTGCTGCACCATAATCGTGTTGTTAAGATTGATAATCTCTTTTTGCGTGAGCTGCACAGAAATGAAATTCGTCGCAAAATTAGACAGGATAATCAGACTCAGAAAAATAATCAGGATTTTCATCCTGAGCGGTATAATCGCAGTTTTTCCGACTCTGGAAAAAATTCTGAATTTACCTGACAAAGCGAGTTGCCTCCGAACTAAAACTTTTTATAATCAGTTTGCGCGTAAAAATCGTTAAAATATTATAAACGAATTGAACAAAAAACACAATTTTTTTATCATAAAACAGCGTTATGGAAAAAACAGAGAAGTCAAAAAAATCGCTGATTCACTCGGGGCTGGTGCTTTCTTTTATGACCCTGCTCTCGCGGATTATGGGGCTTATCCGCGAGATGACCAAAGCATCATTCCTTGGAACCGGAATTTATGCCGACTGCTTCACCGTTGCCTTCATGATTCCCAATCTTCTGCGCAGACTTTTCGCGGAGAACGCAATCTCGGTGGCTTTCATCCCAACTTTTAAAGAATATCTGTCAAAAGGCCAGTCCGAGGAGAACAAAAAAGACACGCAGACTTTCATCACGTCAACTTTCACGCTCGTGACTTTTCTGACGGCCTGCATCGTAGTTATTGGGATTATAATCACGCCGTTTCTGATGCCGCTTTTCTGCAAAGCGCCGGCGGCCGGCTCCGCGGATTACGCCGCCCAGTTCGAATACTATCTGCGCGAGACTCAGGAGACCGCCACGCTCACGCGCATAATGTTCCCGTATCTTTTCCTGATTTCCGTGGCTGCCTTCTTCCAGGGGATTTTGAACGGCTGCAATATTTTCGCGCCATCGGGAATAACGCCGGTATTTTTCAACGGAATTGTGATTCTTGCAACCTACCTTCTTGCGCCGCACACATCGAACCCAGCACGCGCAATGTCAATCGGAGTGGTGATTGGCGGAACCGTGCAGGCAGGCTTTCAGTGGCCGTTCCTGCGCAGGACGGGCTGGAAAATCAGGCTGACATCTTTGCGCAGGACTTTTGCGAATCCGGGAACAAGGAAAGTAATCGCGCTGATTCTGCCAACGGTCGTGGGGATTGCCGCCTACCAGCTCAATGACGTTGTGTCCACATCAATGGCAAAACGGGTCGGCGAGGGAATCGCGTCAAGCCTGCAATACAGTCTGCGGCTTCAGGAACTGATTCTCGGGATTTTCGCGGTGTCAATCGGCACGGTGATTCTGCCTGATTTGTCCGGCCATGCGAACAAAAACGAATGGCAGGAATTCAACTCGATGCTCTTGCAGGCAATCAGGACAATGACGCTCATCTCCATCCCGATTACGGCGTACTCGCTCATCACCGGGCGCGAGCTGATTTCCCTGCTTTATAAAAACCGCCTTTTTGATGAGGAATCTGTGCGGCTCACGCTGGGAGAATTCCGCTTCCACATTGCAGGGCTGCTTTTCATCGCGCTTAACCGGATTATCTCGCCCGCGTTTTACGCCCAGAAAAAACCCAAACTGCCAACGCTCGCCGGGCTAATCAGTTTTGCCTCGAACATCATTCTTGTCCTGATTTTCTCGCGGACAATGGGCGGCAACGGAATCGCGCTCGCGCTCAGCCTTGCAAGCCTTGTGAACACAGTTTTTCTTTTCGTGTTCATGCGCAAAATGGAATCGATGCAAGTGGCACGACTTGTGCGCGGCACGCTGATTTACACGCTTAAAATTGCGGCTTACTCGCTGATTGCCGCCGTGCCGTGCGCCCTCATCCACCGGATTCTGACAGCACGCCTCGCGTCGCAGAGCAGGATTTTTGCGTTCGGGCTTCCCGCCATCATATCCGCCCTGATTTTCGCGCTCATCGGGATTGCGGAGCTTGTCATCACAAAAGATGAGATTGCGGTAATTGTAATGAAAAAATTAAAAAGAAGGTCATAAAAATGAGAGACTACACACAGCAGGAACTATCACAGATTTTCAAGACAAGGCGTGAGCGTCTGGCTGACTATCTTAAAGAGAACAACATCGGCGCATGCGTTTTCATAGACAGCGAGGCGCACCGCGATCCGTCGCTCGCATATTTCACAGGCCACGCGAACGATGCGGTTCTCATTATTTTTACTGATGGCTTCACCGTCCTCATTCCGTGGGACGAGAATCTTGCCAGAAAAAACGGATTCTGCGACAAACTCGTTCCGTACACGCGCTATAAAAACAGCGAGATTGCCGCGGTGAAAGCCCTGCTGAACGTCTGCTATTCCCACGGCGCGAACAGCAAAATTGAATTTCCGCCCTACCTCACTTATCCGCAGTACTTGCAGTTCATCGACGAGCTTGGAAATTACGACTGCCGCTGCAAGGAGGACGGCGCGCACAAATTCGTGGCGGACTGCCGGATGATTAAGGACGATTACGAGATTGAGTGCACGAAAGAAGCCGCCCGCGTCGGCGACCTGATAATTGATGAGATTGAGGCGCGGATTAAAGACGGCAGAATCCAGACAGAGACGGACACAGCCCTCCTGATTGAACGGATGCTCCGCGAGAACGGCTGTGATCGCACAGGCTTTGACACCCTTGCGGCAGGCCCGTCGCGCAGTTTCGCAATCCACGCTTTTCCGGGATACACAAACGCAAAATGGCCGGACACAGGTCTTTCAATCCTTGATTTTGGCGTTGTCTACAAAGGCTACACCAGCGACACTACAATAACGGTCGCGAAAGGCCCTCTCACGCCCGAGCAGGAAAATCAGCTGGAGCTGGTTCAGAAAGCGTTCGATGAGTGCCTCAGACTTTACACCCCGGAGCACACCATCGTTGAAGCATCAAAAAAAGCGGATTCAGTTTTTTCGGCCGCAAAAAGAAAAATGCCGCACTGCCTTGGCCACGCAATCGGGCTGGAAATCCACGAGTATCCGAGGATAAGCCCAAAAATGCCGCCGGAACTGAAATTTCAGCCCGGAATGATTGTGACGTTAGAGCCGGGACTTTACGACACTGCGATTGGCGGAACACGTCTGGAGAACGACATTCTGATTACAGAAGACGGCAACGAGGTGATTACCCGCGCCCGCATCATCCGCATTTAAATCTTGCACTGTAAATTCTGCGGACAAAATGCGTTTCCTGCAAAGTGACATCCTGCGCAAAAATGTCTGCCCGCCGCAGCGGGCAGTTTCAGAGGACGCTCAGGTTGCCAAGCTCAATCTGCTCCAGAATGCCGTCCGCGCTGGCACAAAGCCCCCTTGCAACCTCGCGGTCGTCAAGAAAATCAGAGAGGTTTTTCATATCCACAAGAACTTTTGAAATCATCTCGCCGGTGATTTCCCCACCTTTCTCATAGGAAAGCTGGCTCATGTACTGGTCGCCCAGAACCCCGGATTTTATGAGCGACTCGCTTGTAGCAAGAAGCCCGGGCTTGCCGGAGAGTTTGTCTATCAGATATGCAAGGAGCATACACATTCTGTGCGCGATTGATTTGTTGCGCTCGCCATCCGGAAGACAGTCCAGAAGTCCGCGCAGCGTCTTGAAAAGGTCAATCTGGTCGGAGGAGACGGTCTGCAAATCCGTGTTTTTAAGAATTCTCTGGATTTTCCCGAGCATCTCCGCAGAATCATCGGCGGAGTCAGAATCATCGTCCGCAGAAATCAGGGCAAAATCATCAACATCGATGAAATTCTCCTCGTCCTCGGCGCTCTCAGGCAGCATCTGCTGGAGCCGCGCCTCAACCGCTTTTTCCACGGCCTCGCGAATCAAATCCGCGTTGTCATCAGATTTTTCCGCAGGATTTTCCGGCATCATCTGATTAAGCCTCGCCTCAATCGCGTCCTCAACGGCCTGTTTTATGAAATCCTCGGTGATTGGCGCACCCGGATTTTCCTCCGGCTTCTCCGGCTCATCATTTGCCTCGGGCAGGTTCTCGGGCACAGGCTCGTCATCAAAAACAGGCTCCAGTCCGCTTTCAGGCGCAGGCGCGTCGTCCTCGGAAGCGGGGTCAGAATCATCAGCGTCCGCGAATTCGCTCCAAAAATCGTCCTCGGCTTCATCGGCAAGCTCGTCCGTGAGCGGAATAAAATCATCATCGCCAAAATCCGGCTGATTGTCCGCATGGCCGCTCTCATCAGGCGCGTTTTCCTCGGGAAGCGGCTCGTCATCGCCAAAAAGATTCGGATCAAACTCGCCGTCATCCTCGGCAAGGTCGCTCAAAGACGGAGCCTCGTCCAAAGCCTCGGGCAGGGAATCGTCAGGAATCTCAGCGGGATTGTCCTGCCTCTGCGCGTCATCCGGGATTTGCGGCGCAGAAACATCGATGTGCTGAGCCGCATTTTCTTGCGCGGGCAATTCAACTTGGGCGGCAGCATTATCATCATGCGGATTTTCCTGCAACTTCGCGTCAAGGCGTTTTATCGCGCTGTTCGAGCTGATGCTTCCGCCCGCAATGCTTATGCTTTTCTCGTACAATTCGCGCGCGCTCTGCAATTTTCCTCTTGCTGCATAGATTTTTCCAAGTTTTGCGTAGCCTTCCGGAGATTTCTCGCGCTGCCCGACAAATTCATTCGCGTATTTTTCTGCATTGTCGTAGTTTCCGGTCTGGATATATCGGTCTGCGGCCTCCAGAATGTAATCTTTGTAGTGACGGTCAAGTTTTTTTATTTTGCCGTAATATTCGTTCGCGGCTTCCTCGTCGCCCTGGCAGATATAATACTGGCCGTACAAATCAAGCACTTCCAAATCAGAGCCGCCGGTCTCATCATAAAGTTCTTTAAGATTTCCGAGCGCCTTGTCGTAATGCTCGGCAGAAAGGAGCGTGTGCACGTACTGCTTGCGGATTTCCTTGTTGTCCGGGTCAACGTCCATTGCCTCAAGGACTTTCTCAAGCGCCTCCTCGGGATTCGCGCCTTTTTCCAGGGCCTGCGCGAGCGCGGACAAAATCTGAATATCGTTTGATTTGATTGAGTCCGCTTTTTTTAAAGTCAGGGTCGCGTTATCATAATCAAACTGATGGAGATAAATCTTCCCAAGAGTGTAAAGAAGGTTCGTGTCCATCGGATGCAGTTTTATGGACTGCTCGACCAAATCCTGCGCGGTTTTTGTCTGCTGGCATTTTATAAGAAGCGCACTGAAATCTTCGATTGCGTCAAGCCATCCGGGGCGGGTTTTAAGCGCGGCGTTGTAGCACCGCACCGCATCCGGGTAAGAATCCTCGGCCTCGTAGCAGCGCGCAAGATTGTAGTTCAGAATGGGATGATTCGGGTCAACCTGCAATCCGCGTTTGTATGTGGCGATTGATTTCCCGTAATTTTTCTGCGCATAGTAAATTGACCCAAGATGATTGTAGGCAAGCACATCATCAGGATTCTCTGTGATGACCGACTCGAACGCGCTGACGGCCTCCTCGAAATTCCCCATCTCTTTGTAGGTGAAGCCAAGGTTGTAGTTCACGCTGGCAGTGTCCTTGTCCTCTTTTTTTGCCCGCTGAAGAATCTGGATTGACTGCTCATAGCGTTTGAGGCGGCGGAAAATCGCGCCAAGGCTGTTCATCGCGTCAACATCATTTGGAAAAGCCGCGATTATCTGCTCGTAATAAGGGATTGCCCGCTCATCCTCTCCGGATTTCACATAAATGCTTCCAAGTTCCCGCAAATATTCGATGTTGGACTCATCGCCTTTGAGAAGTTCCTTGTAAAGTTTTGCGGCAGTGCTCCAGTCATGGGCCATCACCGCATTCTGAGCCTTTGTAAGCGTCAAATCTGCTGCCATGCAATCCTCCCAGCTCTAGCGGTACGCGAGCGGACGTGCGAAAACCTCTTTTGAAAGCTCGCCAACAACTCTTTTGTCACGCGCAGACCAAGCGGCCAGCGCGAAATAATAAATTTTTCCGTTCTCAAGCCCGGTGACAGTAAAACTCGTCGTGTTCCCTACATCAATCGGGGACTCGCCCTCAATGGCAACCCTTCCCAAATACTCACCCGGGCGGCTTCCGTAATACAAATAGTAACCGCCGGCAGTATCATCCACAGAATAATTCCAGGAGATTGTCACGCTTCCGTTTCCCGCTGACGCTTTCACGACAAACGGAGGAAGAGGCGCGGGAAGCTCATCAAAATTGAGGGCAATCTGTGTGATGCTCGGCGTGATTTCCCCGCTTCCGTCCGGATAAAGTTCCGCCGCAACCTGAAAATAAAGTCCGTTCACGCCGGAAATCCGCTCGCCGCTTCTGACCGGCCTCCATGCAGGCTCGCTCTCTGTCCAGCTGTAAAAATTATCCCCGGAGCGCACGAAAAAAGAGACATCGGTCTGCGCGGGAACACTCATCTCTGCCTCAAGCGATTTGAGAACCGCACCGGTGGAAATCATAATCGGGCGGGAGACAAACCTGCCGCCATGCGGAAGATACTGCGTGTGCCCGATTTTTCCGCCGTAATCCGCGGACTGGAAAGACGGGCTGTCATAAGGCCGCCTTAAAATCCGGATGTCGTCGATGGCACCGGTGTACTCGCCGCACAAATTCACTTCCGAAGGCGTGCCAAGGTAGACAAGAAAAACCTCGCCGCTCTCCATTCCGTTGGACGTGACATAGCACAAATCTTCTGTGCTGCCGTTCAGCCTGTATTCCAGAAGCCCGGTGTCGCTGTCAAAAGAAAGAACGTGATAGCTCCACTCATTCGGAATCAGGCGCGTCGTTCCGCGCAGATGAATCTCGTTCTGGCCGTCCGGGGTGTCAAATCCATCAAAAAAATTTGAGAAAAACCATTCAAGATGCCCTCTGTCGAACATTCCCGAAAGCACCTGATAGACAAGCTCGTTCGCGACGGTTTTTGACGATTCCCAGTTGAAGATGACCTCGCCGTTCTCAACAAGTGACGGGCAGAGCCAGAATTCGATGGAGAACGAGCCTGTCAATCCTTCTGAGCCAAAAAAAGTGCCCGGATTTCCCATCACGCTCAGTCCGCCAAGGTTGCGGCTCAATCCGGCAAGCCGCTCGTTTTTTGTGCGGTTCGTCGCGCTCAGATTGTTGCGCAGGATTTTATAGTCGCCGTCAGAGATTATTCCCGCAGAATTCTCAAAATCAATCAGAAGGTCAGTGTCGCTGTCATAGACAAACGAATTCGTCTCAATCTGAATGCAGTCATATCCGTACCGGCCTCTGCCAGTAGTAAGATTCTGTTTGGTCTGATAATCCGACCACCCCGCCTTGCCGCCCAGAACCACCTCTTTTGCGCAGAGCGGAAACGCGCCCCCCGCGATTGTGACTGCAAGCACCGCAAAAATGACTGTGAAAATCCTGTTTTTTCTGATACAATTTCCCATCATAATATGGCAGACAAAACTACAGGTTCTGAACTCGCACCGCGCGAGATTCTGCACCAGACAGCTCTGAAAGCTCCCCTCTCCAGTGGCGTCTATCTGTGGCGAAACGCATCAGACACCGTAATTTATGTGGGAAAAGCAAAAAACCTGAAAAATCGGCTGTGCTCCTATTTTTCGGGGCAGCAGTCGGTAAAGACAAGGCTTTTAATCTCCCACGCCAAATCCATCGAATATATCACAACAACAAACGAATACGAGGCGCTGCTGCTGGAAAACAACCTCATAAAAAAATTCTCCCCCCGGTACAACATCAACCTAAAGGACGGAAAATCTTATCCGGTGGTGAGGATTACCGACGAGGATTTCCCCAAAATTTTCCGGACCCGGCGGATTGTTCAGGACGGCTCTGTGTATTTCGGGCCGTTTCCCGATGTTGGTGCGCTGGACACGTTCATGGAATCGATTTTCAAACTTTATCCTGTGCGCCATTGCCGGACTCTCAGAAAACGCGATACTCCGTGCCTGTACTATCACATCAAGCAATGCAAGGCTCCGTGCTGCGGGAAAATCTCCAAGGAATCCTACAATGAATACATCGGAGAGATAAAAAATTTACTTGAGGGAAAAGATAAGCAAAACATTGCGAAAATCACGGCGGAAATGAAAGCCGCCGCCGCAGAGCTGAATTTTGAGAAAGCCGCCCGGCTGCGGGACGCGACAAAAGCGCTGATGGTTCTGCAAAATCAGAATATTGTCGAAAGTTTTGACTCTGATGACCGCGACTACATAGCCTACTACAGCGAGGGCGAGCTTGTCAGCTTCACGGTGCTCAAAATCAGGCAGGGAAAACTTCTTGGGCGCGAGAATTACCCCGCGGAATCTTTGAACGATGACACAGACCTCATCGGCGAATTCATGGCCTGCTACTACGAGGAGGCGGCTCAAATCCCGCCATGCGTTTACATTCCCAAAACCGCCCAGGCAGATTTAATATCAAAATGGCTTTCGGATGAGATGGGAAGCAGCTCGCGGATTATTCTGGTGGACTCGCACGATGCGCCGCGCGATGTCGCGGCATTGCAGATGGCAAGGCAGAACGCCCGCGAGGATATTGTGCGCCGTCTGCGCGCGCGCGGCGATATGCCCGCGATGCAGGAGCTGAAAGAGAAGCTCGGACTTGAAAACCTGCCCGTGCGAATCGAAGGATTTGACATCGCGCACATCGGGGGGAAATTCCCGGTCGCATCGCTCATCAGTTTTTATAATGGAAATCCGGACAAAAAAAATTACCGGTATCTCCGGCTTAAGACCACGGACGGCCTGATTGACGACTTTGCCTCGATGAAGGAGGCGGTCAGCCGCCGTTATACGCGCCTTGTAAACGAGAACGCGGAGCTTCCGGACTTGCTTCTGATAGACGGCGGAATCGGACAGGTGAACGCGGTTGAGGAGATTCTGCTTTCTCTTGGGCTTGACATTCCTGTTGCCGGGCTTGCCAAGCGGGATGAGGAGATTTACCGCCCCGGAAACAGCACTCCAATCCGCCTGCCAAAACGCTCCGATGGCCTGCGGCTTTTGCAACGTGTGCGCGATGAGACGCACAGGTTCGCCACGAGCCGCAACCAGAACCTCCGTACAAAAGAGAACACGGACAGCATTTTTCTGGAGCTTCCCGGCGTCGGGGAAAAGCGCGCTCTCGCGCTTCAAAGGCAGTTCATCACGCTGGAGCAGCTTGCCGCGGCAGAGGAGAGCGTGGTCGCGCAGTGCATTCACGTGCGTGCGGCAGAGGCCTCAGGAATTCTGCTTGCGGCGCGGCAGCTTGTGGAGCACAGGAATGAGAAAAAGGATTTTCAGCGGAAGTCTCTTTGTGCGAGCGGAACCACAAAAGAAAAAGCGGCGGAATCACAGTACATTGCGGATTTAGCGGGCGCAGCCCTGAGCGCGGGCAATTCTGCGCTGACTGCGGCAGAAAAATCCCCGGAGTATGGGAGCAAGCCTGAAAAATAAAATGGGAAAACCGGAAGAGGCAGGCAATCGCAAAAAAATCAGGGAATGTGCGTCCGGCTCATGCGATTTTCCTGCCTGAGTTTTCGCGGGGCAGTCCGCTTGCAAAAACGGGCGTTTTCGGATATTTTGCCAAAATACGATTGATTGCCCGCGCGGTCTGATTTTCAGGGCGTTCGGCGCGTCCGCCTGCGCGGACAAACTTTTTTTTAGGAGATTTTATGAATAAATATGCGAAACGATTTTTGATTGACGCGATGTCCGGCATGGCCCAGGGATTGTTCTGCTCCCTTTTAATCGGGACAATCGTCAAGACGCTCGGGCAGCAGCTCCTTCTTCTTGGCGCGAATCCTGTGTTCCAGTTTCTTGTTGACGCGGGAAACTTTGCATCGGAAAGCCACGTGGTTGGCGCGGCTATGGCGGTCGGAATCGGATTCGCGATGCGGGTGGACGCGCTCGTGCTGTTCTCGCTTGCGGCGGTGGGGGCTGCGGCAAATGTCACTGGCGGGGCGGGCGGGCCGCTCGCGGTGCTGATTATCGCGGTTGTGGCGGCAGAAGCCGGAAATTTTGTGAGCAAAAAGACCAAGGTCGATATTATCATCACACCGGCGGTGACAATCCTCTGCGGTGCGCTGCTCACTGTGCTGACGGCAAAATACATCGGCATTGCGGCCGGCTCCGTGGGGACTTTTCTTGTCTGGGCCACGAAACTTCATCCGTTCTGGATGGGAATGCTTGTCTCTGCGGTCGTCGGAATCGCGCTCACGCTGCCAATCAGCTCGGCGGCAATATGCGCGGCGTTCGGATTGACTGGGCTTGCCGGAGGCGCGGCGGTCGCAGGCTGCTCGGCGCAGATGATTGGTTTTGCCGTGCTCAGTTTCCGTGAGAACCGCTGGGGCGGCGTTCTATCGCAGGGGCTTGGCACAAGTATGCTCCAGATGCCGAACATCATCAGAAATCCCAGAGTTTGGATTCCCCCGGTTCTGACCTCAATGATTACAGGCCCGCTCGCAACCTGCGTTTTTAAAATGGAGATGAACGGCGCGGCAATCAGCTCGGGGATGGGAACGTGCGGTTTTGTCGGGCAGATTGGCGTAATCACCGGGTGGTTCGCCCCGAGCGAAGTCGCGCTCTCGCACGGAGCCACGGCAATCACACCTGATTTCACACGATGGGCTGGGCTGCTGCTCATCTGCTTTGTGCTACCCGCACTTCTCTGTATGATTTTCGGGAAAATTCTGCGCAGAATCGGATGGATAAAAGACGGCGACCTCCTGCTGCAATAATCCGCCGACTTGTCCTAAGGGCAAAAATAGCATATACTTGAAAAATGCTTCAGGAAAAACGGCAGAACCCAAGGTACAAAGAAATCGGAAAAGTTGTTTCGAGCGAGCTTTGCGCTCTTCCGGGAATTTTGGATGACATCAGCATTTCAGGCTGCAAAATTCACTACGCCTATCCGGTTGTTGTGGATTTGGATTCTGAGTACGATTTGGAGCTTCTTCCTGCCAGACATTTTGACAATCAGCCGCTGCGACTGCGCTGCAAGCCGCACTGGGTGAATGAGACAGAAAACTGCACCTTCATCGGGTTTGAGATTTTGTATTCACCGGACGCGCACAGACTATCGGCTTTTATAAATCAGCTGGAGAACGCGGAGCAAGACCCTTTCAGCGGAATAAACTGAGAATATGGCACGCGCATTCCTCGCATTCCCCGAGCAAAAAAATCTTCTTCTTTCGGAGCTTGCAGGACGCTTCGGCATCACGCGTATGCCCGACGCGCAGTACGGCGACCTGATTTTTTTTGACGGTCTTTCTGATGACATCACCCCGTACTGGAGCCGGACGACTCTTCTTGACCCGCTCACTTTTCATTTTGACTCAATAGGCGGCGCATCAAGCAAACTCAGAGAAATCCAGAGAAACTGGGCATCATATCAGTTCACGAATTTCCGCCGCGCACAGCTCATTCAGGACAAACTTCCCTACATCAATTTAAAACCGCGGACTTTCCCCGCAAAAATCCCGCAGAGCAATATCGGGCTTTACACGCTCATAGACGCGAACACGATGATTGCCTCCGCACAGACCTCCAGTTTTCTGCCCGCAGGCATTCTGCGCTTTGTGGAAGACCACGAGAATCCGCCCAGCCGTGCTTATCTTAAACTTCAGGAGGCGCTTACAATGGCGAACCTTCTGAACGGCACGCCGCTTCCAAAAGCCGGCCAGCGATGTTTTGAGGCAGGAGCAAGCCCCGGCGGATGGACATGGGTTCTTGCGGGCCTTGGCGCGCAAGTTCATGCGGTGGACCGCGCGGAGCTATCGCCGGAACTGATGGAAAATCCGCTTGTGACGTTCCAGAAACACGACGCGTTCACGCTGCGCACCGAAGAAATCGGGAAAGTGGACTGGGTTTTCAGCGATGTAATCTGCTATCCAAAAAGGCTTCTGGAATGGATTGAAAAATACCTCGCCTACTCGTCCGAAGTGAACATAATCTGCACAATAAAAATGCAGGGGCAGATTGACTGGCCGTTAATCAGAGAGTTTGAGCGGATTGACGGCAGCCGGATAATCCACCTGAATTACAACAAGCACGAGCTTACTTGGATTCACACACGGTGAACCCGAAACTGTTTCCCTGCACGACAATCGTGCTGTAATTCATGGCGTTTTTCCCGTTGATGTAAAGCTGGCTGGAACTTCCTCCGTCAAATTCAAGGGCATTGGCGCAGCCCATCGCCTTGAAAATCTCGCCGCACTGCGGATATGAAAGCCCCTCGCTCTTTTTGGGAAATTCGCCCTCCACGACAAGAAGATAAAGAATCCTGCCGTCCGCAGAGACACCCGCGCCGCTGCGCGAATCATGCGTGCGGACTTTAAAATCCTGGACTTTTCCGTCACGGAGCACCGTGAAAAATCCGCCGAACGCATAATCGCAGTCCGCAAAAAAATCATCCGACTGAAAATCCACGACCTCGGCAATAAAATCGCCCTGATTTTCCTGCGCGCGCCGGAACACAAGCGCCGCGTAACTTCTGACAGGCGCGGCAATCTGAAACTTGTCCGCAATGTGCACGCCCACAATCTGCCGTGTCGCACCGATTTTTGCGGCAAAATCCCATTTGCCATTTTTCCCGCCGAACGGAGTCGCATTCATCGCGACAACGCACTCATTCTGCAAGGCAAAAGCGCGCGTTTTTTTTCCGCGGTAAATAAAGGGCTGGGGAACGCGCAGGTCATCCGCAGAATTTTCGTCCATCCCTGATTTTTTCTGCGCGAACTTTTTATCAGGAAAACAAACAATATCAAGCCCTTCGGTCGCAAGATTTATCCGCACCGCGTGATAGACCACCGGAAAATCCGGATTCTCAAAATCACAACGGCTGATTCCCGGGCGCACTTCCTGCCACTCAAAATTTTCGGGCAGATAAGATTCGGCAGGATAAAGATACGCCTCCAAATCCTCAGAAATCTGCGGATGGCTCGCACAGCCGGCAAGAATCACAAGGACGGCGGCAAAAATCATAGGCAGATTTCTCTGACAGATTTTTTTGACTGATTTCATAAAAACCCCATAAAAAATCCCGGTGTCGCCACCGGGATTCGCAGACCGGGCAACGCAGATAGCAGTCACCCGACAGCGCAAAAATTACGCTTTTGCAAGACGAGCGTCAAGGTCATCAAGGATGGCTGTGAGCTCTTTTGGCAGATGCTTGCCGAACTTAGGATAGTGGCTCTCGCGGATATCCTTAACCTCTTTCTTCCAGCCGTCAATGTCAACTTTCAGAATCTCAGGCAGAGTTTTCTTGTAGTAGTCCGCAAGACCATCGGTGTTCAGCGAGCCTTCTTTTGGCATATAACCGATTGGAGTGTCAACGCAGTTGTCCACGCCATTGCAGCGGTCAAAAATCCATGCGAGGACACGGCTGTTCTCGCCGTATCCGGGCCACATGAATCCGCCGGGCAAATCCGCGTTGTTGTCGTCCTTGCGGAACCAGTTCACGTAGAAAATCTTTGGCAGTTTGTCCTCATCGCCTTTCGCGCCAACGTCAATCCAGTGCTGGAAGTAGTCGCCCATGTTGTAGCCGCAGAACGGCAGGATTGCGAACGGATCGCGGCGGATTTTTCCAACTTCGTCCGCGTTGATTGTTGAGGCCGCTGTGATTTCTGAGCCTACGATTGAGCCAAGGAACACACCGTGATTCCAGTTGCGCGCCTGGTGAACAAGCGGAACTGTTGATGGGCGGCGGCCGCCGAACAAAATCGCGGAAATGGGAACTCCTTCCGGGCTTTCCCACTCATCCGCAATGCACGGGCACTGTTTTGCAGGTGCGGTGAAACGCGCGTTCGGGTGAGCCATCTCCTCGCCTTTAGGAGCTTTGTCCTTGGGAAGCGCGTCGCGGACGTTGCCTTTCCAGTCAACAAGCTTTCCTTTCGCAGGATAGCCGATTCCTTCCCACCAGACATCGCCGTCTTCTGTGAGAGCGCAGTTCGTGTAGATTGTATTTTTCTCTGCGGAAATGAGCGCGTTCTTGTTTGACTCAGCGGATGTTCCGGGAGCAACTCCGAAGAATCCAGCCTCGGGGTTGATGGCGTAAAGCCGTCCGTCTTTTCCGAATTTCATCCAAGCAATATCATCGCCGACAGTCTCGACCTTCCAGCCAGGAATAGTCGGAATGAGCATCGCGAGGTTCGTCTTTCCGCAAGCAGAGGGGAACGCGCCGGTAACATACTTGACTTCGCCCTTGGGGTTCGTGAGCTTGAGGATGAGCATGTGCTCGGCGAGCCAGCCTTCCTCACGCGCGATTACAGTCGCAATGCGGAGCGCGAAGCATTTCTTTCCGAGAAGGGCGTTTCCGCCGTATCCCGAACCGTAAGACCAGATGAGATGCTCCTCCGGGAAGTGGCTGATATATTTGTGCTCCACATCCGCACAGGGCCAAACGCCGTTGTCTTTCTCGCCGTTGTTGAGCGGCTTACCAACAGAATGGAGACACGGAACCCAGTCGCCGTCTGTGCCAAGATACTGCCAGACTTTCTCGCCGGCGCGGGTCATTATATCCATGTTCAGGACAACGTACTCTGAATCAGTAAGCTCAACGCCATACTTTGCGATTGGAGAGCCGAGCGGACCCATGCAGAACGGAATGACGTACATTGTGCGTCCGTGCATACATCCTTTGTAAAGACCTTTCATTGTTGCCTTAAGCTCTGACGGGTCAACCCAATGATTTGTAGGACCCGCATCCTCCTCTTTTTTTGAGGAGATGAATGTGCGCGACTCAACGCGGGCAACATCGCTGGGAAGAGAACGGAACAAAAAGCAGTTCTCCTTTGCCTTAAGCGGAGTGGCAAGCCCAGCATCCACACACTTTTTCATAAGGCGGTCATATTCAGCTGTAGAGCCATCAACCACAACAACTTCGGCAGGCTCACACATCTTGACGCATTCGTCAATCCATGCCTTGATTCCGGCATGTTTAATGTCATTAACTGTCATCAAAAACTCCTTGAAGCCATTTCAGGCCTGTTTTTTGGCACACGGACACCTCTCCAAGAGACATTCGCACACCGACATTACTATAATGTTTTTAAAAAGTAAATTCAATATCCGATTCCACACCTTTAAAACCCGGCGAAAAGGAATTCCAAAATTCAGGATGCAGCAGGATTATCCGCACGGGCGGATTTTCTCACCCGGATTTCTCAAACGTTCCCAGCAAGAAAATCAGAAGCATCCCGGAATGCCGTCCGAAAAAAAGGCGGGCCTGTCCGCGCGGGCGGACGTTCGGGCAAAACTGGCTTGCAGAAAAAGCGGGGAAATCGGCATAAAAGTTTTTATGGAATTTCAGCGGGCAAAAAAAATGTGCGCCCAAGGGCGCACATTAAATCAGCCGACTGTCGGACTTGAACCAACTACCTGCGCGTTACGAGTGCGCTGCTCTACCGGGTGAGCTAAGTCGGCAAGGTGATTATTTATAACTTTTTTACGGACTAATGTCAACGGATATCGCAGCGAGTCTCGTAAATCCGCTGAATATCGTTGATGTTGCTCACAACAATCGAATTTCCAAGCACTTTTATCCGCTGGCGCTCCACAAAATAAGTTATCTCCTCTTTTGTGACATCGTACGAAAGCCCCGCCCAATGCGCGATGTCAGAGACGGTGACGTTGAATGTACGCTGCTTGTCCGATGGATTGTCCGGCGGATTCATCTCATCAAGAAGAAGAAACACTCCCGCGATTTTTGCCTGCAAATCTTTTATCACAAGGATTTTAAGGCGGCGTTTCTGGTCGTAAATCCGCTTGCAGAAAAGTTTGAGCAGAAGCAGCGCCATCTGCGGATTTCCTGTGATAAGAAGCGCGAAATTCTCCTTGTTGAACTCAAGGCAGCGCACCGCCCCGGACGCAACGCAGGTAGCCGAGCGCGGAGAATTATCAAGAATAGCCATCTCGCCAAAAAATTCACCGGGACGCAGAATATCAAGATTCTTTTTTGTTCCGTTCACGCATTTCACAAGCTGGACATTGCCTTTCTGAATGAAGTAAAAACTGTCGCCCGGCTCAAATTCAGAGATGATGACCTCGCCCGGCTCGTAGTCTTTTGCAAACCGGGAGAAAGCGGGCAAATCAAAAATTTTCAATGACGATGAGAAATCCTCGGGATTTTCGAGCGGCCCTCTGTTCATGGCGGCAAGGCGGTCTGCCCGGAGTTTTGCGGCGTTGTACCATTTTTTCACCGCGTCAATGTGCGCGGAATCGGGGAAACGCCGCATGAATTTTAAATAGACATCGCAGGCAGAGCGGAACTGCTCGTCATCATAAAAACTTTTTGCGACAGTGAGCATCCCCGACTGCTGATCGATAATCCTGCTTTTTAGGATTGATTCGGTTTTCCTGTGAATCTGGCGCAGCTGGTTTGAGAAAACGCGCAGCATTTTCATTATGAGCGATTTATTGTTGCTGAACAGAACCTCAAATTCCTGGACTGTGAGTGCGACCGCAACAGTCGTGACAAGGGCGGTTGCGGTCTCCTCGCGGGCAAAATGTCCCAGCGCGGATTTCACGCCGAAAAACTCACCGCTTCTCACCTGCTCCGAGACAGGCGCGCCGGTCTCAATATCAGCGCTTGTAAGCAGCACGGCTCCTTTCTGCATGATAAAAACACGGTCATCCATATCACCATCAAAATAAATTATGGAACCTTTTGTGTACTGAATCGCCTTAGGCATATCCCACTCCCCAATCTTTCTGTTTTAATTATATGTTTTTTTCACTTATACCACAAGTACAAAAAATATGGTATCTTTTGCGCTATGACGGACTTGCACGTACACACAACCGCATCAGACGGACAATACACGCCATCGCAGATTATCAGGATGGCGGCGGACTTGGGAATCACGACCATCGCCATAACCGACCACGACACAACGGCCGGAATTGATGAGGGCAAGGCTGAGGCAGAGAAAATCGGAATGAATTTTGTGAGCGGGATTGAGATTAACATCAGCGTCCCAAAAGGCGAATTCCATCTTCTGGGGCTTGGACTGACGCACATCTCTGATTCGCTGCGCGGCGCGATTGCCCGCCTGCAACAGAACAGGACGCTCCGCAACGAGCAGATGATTGCCAAAATGAACGCGGATGGAATCAGCATAACGATGGAGGAGCTTTTTCTCCGGTTTCCGGGCACTGTGATTGGCAGGCCGCACTTTGCGACAATCCTCACAGAAAAAGGCGTTGTGCGCAACAATCAGCAGGCGTTTGATAAATATCTTGGCCGCGGACGACCATGGTATGCCGAGCGCGAGAAAATGAACCTTGACGAGGCGGTTGTGGCAATCAGGGAGAGCGGAGGAATCCCCGTGATTGCCCACCCGATGTCGCTTTACATTTCATGGGGAAGACTGCCGGATACGCTTCAGAATTATTTTGAGCGCGGCGTGCTGGGGCTGGAGGCGTTCCATCCTTCCACAAGGATGACGGACTGCCTGCGGCTGGAGGAATGCGCCAGAAAAATCGGGTATTTCATCACGGCCGGCAGTGATTTTCACGGCGAGCGGAATCATGCGGGGCGTTCCCTTGGCCGAACCTGCAACAATAAAATCATAGATGATAAATTCTGGACGCAGGAACTTAAGCCCGCGCTGCAAAGCGCGTCCAATTGTAACTGACGGAAATCTGTGATAGACTATCGGCATTATGGATTTAATCAAGAAACTTGATGAGTGCGAGAACCGTCTTAAAGAACTGAACGATTTGGTGATGGATCCGAATCTTGTGAAAGACGCGAAAAAGTACAAGGACACGATGCGCGAGCACGGATATCTTACGGAAGTCTGCGCGTTATATGACGAATACAAAAAAGTGCGCCAGGGCATTCAGGATGCCAAAGAGATGATTACCGCCGAGGACGACGCAGAGATGAAGGAAATGGCGCGTGAGGAGCTAAAAGAGCTGGAGGAGCGTCAGCCAAAACTTGAGGAAGAAATCAAACTTAAACTTGTTCCGCCGGACCCTCTTGATGAGAAAAACATCATCCTTGAAATCCGCTCGGCCGCGGGCGGCGACGAGGCATCGCTTTTTGTCCGCGATTTGTGGGAGATGTACTGCCACCTTGCCGACAGAAAAGGCTGGAAAAACGAGACGATGGAAGCGCAGGAAACCGAAGTTGGCGGATTCAACAAAATCGTCATATCAATCAGCGGGAAATTCGTCTACGGCACTCTCCGATGGGAAAGCGGCGTGCACCGGGTTCAGCGCGTTCCTCAGACAGAAAGCCAGGGACGATTGCAAACCTCAACGGCTACCGTGGCAGTTCTGCCTGAGGCGGAGGAGGCCGACGTTAAAATCAACCTGAATGACGTGCGCGTTGATGTGATGCGCGCGGGCGGGCCAGGCGGTCAGTGCGTTAACACCACAGACAGCGCGGTGCGGCTCACGCACATTCCCACCGGCATTGTGGTAATCCAGCAGGATCAGAAATCGCAGATTAAGAACAAGGAGAAGGCGTGGCAGGTTCTGCGCGCGCGGCTCTTTGACCTTGAGCAGAGCAAACTTGACGCGGAACGCTCTTCCGCGCGCAGGAGCATGGTTGGAAACGGAGACCGCAGCGAGAAAATCCGCACATATAATTTTCCGCAGGACCGCGTGACAGATCACCGCATAAATTACAGCCGTCACAATCTTCCGGCTTTTATGATGGGCGACATGGATGACATGCTTGATGCCCTGAACGTTTACGCCAAGGAAGAGCAGCTCAAGGCCGATGTCTCCGCGAGCGCGTAAATAATCAGGCGGTGCAAAAGGCGGGCAATCCTGATGACCGTGCAGGAATTCAAAATCAATGCCACAAAAAAACTCGCGCTCACATCAAAAAGCCCTGCGCTTGACGTTGAGATTTTCCTGACTTTCTGCCTGCGGCTCACAAAAACGCAGATTCTTATGCAGCGCGACACGCAGATTGAGCCGGAAAAACTCTCATGGCTTGAGAGCGCGGTTGAGCGACGCTCGCACGGGCTTCCGGTGGCTTACATCACCGGGCACAAAGAATTTTACGGCTATGATTTTTTTGTGACCCCGGATGTGCTGATTCCAAAACCAGACACAGAAATCCTTGTTGAGCGGGCAACGCAGGCAATCGCCAAAAAAATCGCGGTGGGCGATGGCCGGCCTCTGTCTGTCTGCGATATGTTCACCGGGAGCGGCTGCATCGCGCTCAGCGTGGTAAAAAATCTTCTGGAGAACTTTTCTGTTCCCAAGGAGCGGCTGCCGAACTTCACGCTGGCTGACATCTCCGAAAACGCCCTTAAAATCGCACAGAAAAATCAGAACGCGCTCTTTAATGCGTCAGACGGACTGCCGCGCCAGCATTTCTCGTTCATCCGCTCAAATCTTTTTGATGCGATTGCCCCGGCCTTTGACGTGATTCTTGCGAATCCTCCGTATGTGCCCGCCGCTCTTGCGCAGGAACTTCTAAAAGACGGACGCTCCGAGCCGATTCTTGCGCTTGACGGAGATGTGACTGCGGATGGAAGGCACAGCACCAGCGGCGACGGGCTTGAGGTCATCAGGAATTTTCTGCCGCAGGCAAAAAATCATCTTGCCCCGCACGGAATGATTTTTATGGAGGCCGGCGAATACAACGCCGAGGAAGCCGCGAAAATCGCGCGGAAACTTGGATTCAAGACGCGCATTCACAAAGACTTGGAAGGTCAGCTCAGAGTGCTGGAACTGGAATAAAATCGGCGAGTTTTGCCCGAAAATCCGGCGGTTATCATCATCACAACCGATTTTCTTGCCTTGGCCGTCAAGAAAATCCGCACGACAACGGATTGCCTACAAATCCGGGCGAGCAGAGAAATCCCGCCCAAATGCGTTGTCGCAAAAAAAAGCCCGCCGCGGGAAGCGGCGGACTTCACGGACGCGGGAACGCTACTTGCGTTTTGCCTGCGCCACGAACGTCTTAATGCCCTCGATGACAAGAATCACCGCGAGCACAGCCATTGATGCGGCAAACACGAGCTGGAACCAGTTGCCCCAGTGGAATGCGTCTTCATTGCCCGCCACCATCGCGCTGATTTTAGTGATGACCGTGATGACCAGCTGCGTGAGCGTGGCTGAGAGCATGAACACGGTCGGAATAAAGAACATCTTGTTGTTCTTGCCCACTTGACCGAGCCATGCCGCCACCGCAAGCAGCGCGATTCCGGCAAGAAGTTGGTTCGCCGAGCCGAACAACGCCCAAATCTGCTTCAGGCTCAGTCCGCCGAGCACACAGCCAATGACAACCAGAAGCAGCGTCGCGAACAGCGGGTGCGAGAGCACCTTGCGCACACCAGAAGCATCCTTGTATGATTTCTCGCCCTCGGCAAGGAACAACTCGCTGAACATAAAGCGCGAGAGGCGCGTCGCAGAGTCAAGCGAAGTGAGCGCGAAAACCGAGACCGCGAGCGTCAGAAGCGCGTTGATTACATTGTAGACGGATGTTCCTTCCTTGCCGAACATCAAGGCGATTCCTGCACCAAAGGCAACGGACGGTGAGCCAAAATCGCCAGCCTTGTACCTGCTGTACACCATGCCCACCGCAATCAGCGAGATGACTCCAAGCCCAGACTCAATGAGCATTGAGCCGTAGCCGATTGCCTTGGCGTGCTTCTCGTTGTCCAGCTGCTTTGAGGTCGTGCCCGTCGCAATCAGCGCGTGGAAGCCCGAGCAGGCGCCGCACGCAACCGTGATGAACAAAGCCGGGAACATCGGTCCAATTGAAGTCTTCCACCCTGTGAAGGCGGGAAGCTCGAACGTGGCGTTGCCCGTGATTGCCGTAACCACGATGCCCACAAGCGCGACAGCCATCATCGCGTACAGCAGGAATGACGACAGGTAGTCGCGCGGCTGGAGCAAGACCCACACCGGCACGAGCGAAGCCACCGCAATGTACACGCCGATGAACACAATCCACGCGGTGCTGCTCATCGCAAAGCCGAAGTTCAGCCCGATGACCACCGATGCAACAATGCCCGCAATTCCGATGATTGTCGCCGGAAGCGTTCCAAGTCCGAAGCGGTTGGTCAGAAATCCGTACACCACCGCGAGCACGATGAAGCACATCGAAATCATCGCAGTCGTCTGGTTGCCGGTCGGGTCTCTGACAATGCCGAACACACCGTCATCAGTCTTAAACGTGCCCGCCACAACGTTCACGAACGAGGCGATGACCAGAATGAGCACGAGCAGAGCGAAAATGATGAACAATTTCTTTGAGGTCTTGCCCATCGAATCCTTGATGATTTCGCCGACCGATTTGCCCTCATGCCGCGCGGACGCAAAGAGCGAGCCGAAGTCCTGCAATCCGCCAAAGAAGATGCCGCCTATGACGCACCACAGGAACACCGGCACCCAGCCGAACACCGCAGCCTGAATCGGGCCGTTAATCGGGCCTGCACCCGCAATTGACGAGAAGTGGTGACCCATCAGCACCGCGGGTTTCGCGGCAACGTAGTCCACACCGTCCGCGTTTGTCTGCGCGGGCGTCTTCCTCGAAGGGTCAATCCCCCACTGCTTCGCCAGGTACGAGCCGTATGCCACATACCCGATGAACAGCAGGACGATTGCCGCAAGAATGATAAGTAAAGCTGTCACTGTTTTCCTCCTATCAGAAAACGTAAATTTATACATTCCTCACGAGCTTCCTCAGATTTTTGCCAAGCCGATTGCTTGCTGTCCGTTCCGAAGAAGCCTCGTAAGCCAATGCCCTGAAATTGCTCCAGCCATAAAGACCAAATTTATACGACTTTGAGCGCCTTGTCCGCCTGACCAGCGCGAGCGCGTCGTCATCAATACGCTCCGCAATGATAATGAGCGACACATCGGAGTTGCGGTGCCCCATGTACGGCCTGACACGCGAAAGCCCCGCATTCCACGCCGCATCCGAAAGCTCAGCGAGCCGCCCGCAGGTCAGCACCGGCTCAAGCGCGAAGAACACGTACTCGTTCGAGTCGATGTCGGAGAGGTGCGCCGCTTTCACGAGAAAATACTGCTCCGTATGGGAATGGAATTCCGCTTCGGCGGCAAACGGCGCGGCGACCCCCTCGGTGCGCACGTCGTAGTACCGCTCGAACGACTGCAACAGCCGCCGCAACGTGTCCGTCAGTTCCATAGCGATTGTTAACTATAAAAAGTATTCACAAAGTCGTCAAGTACGCAGGCAGAACCGACAGTCCGGGGAGCACGGCATAATTCTTGCAGCCGATTTTACCGCCCGGATTTTGCAGACTGCTTCCGTCGGGTGATTTTTTTACGCCAGGCAAGAAAATCATTTTGATTCACGCAGGATGATTTTTGCGGCTCGCGGGAATTATCGGCGCAAAAAGGCTTGAAAATCCGCTAAAAATCCTCCGCTTTTGTGAAAAACAGGCTGATGCCTTCCTTTGGGAAGCGTTTTTTCACGGCCGCGACCACTTCCTTGATTTTCTGCGCGTTGTCATCGTCAATGTAGCTGAAAAGCACAAAATTCATTTCCGGCCAAATTGTGTCGCCAAGTTTCTTTGTCCTGATTCCCCGGCCGTGAAGCTCAGGAATCACCGTGTATTCGATTGACGGAATTTCTTTTTCCAGACGCTCGATTATATCCTCCTGCACCGACTGGTTTGAGATGATTTCTGCCCTGAACATCCTACACCTCCTTTCTTTTTCGCATGACAAGACTGTAAAGCACCGGAATAACCAGAAGAGTCACGAAAGTGCTGGAAATCAGTCCGCCTACAACCGCAATTGCAATCGGGCGCACCATGCTTGACTGCCCGCTTGTGGCAAAGCACATCGGCAGCATTCCAAGAACTGTCGTGAGCGTCGTCATAAGAACCGGCCTGAACCTGCTTTTGCCCGCCTGGTAGCACGCATCTTTCAGAGCTACGCCGCGCCCCACAAGAATGTTCGTGTAATCCACAAGAATAATTCCGTTATTGACGACAATGCCTATGAGCATGATGATTCCGATTGCGGTCATGAACGAAAGCGGCTCGCCTATAATCTTATGGATTAAAATCACACCGATTACGATGAACGGCATTGTCGCAAGGTTAATAAGCGGTGCCTTGAAAGACTCGTAAGTTGCCGCCATCACGCCAAAAACAAGAAGAACGGCCATTATCGCAATCCTAAGATAGAAACCGTACTGGCTCACAGTGTCCTTCCATGCGCCGTCATAATTTATGATGACTGAATCCGGGATAATCACACTGCTTTGTACTGCCGCGCGGATTTCCTCCTCAATCACGTTGTCGTTCTCATCAGAGATGTTGCTCGCGCGCACGTGGATGATTCGCTTCTGGCTTTCCCTGCGGATTGAAACCGGCCCAAGTCCTTTTTTGATTGACGCGAAGTTCGCCACGCTCACCATGCCGCCGTTTCCGCGCACATAAATTGACTCAAGGTCATTGATTGTCTTGCGGTCCTCCGGGCGGTACGCAACCACCACGCTGTAATCCGTTCCGTTGCTCCTGTAAGTGCACGCCGTCGAACCGTTGATTGCGTAATTTATCTCACGCGCAACCGTGGCAATGTCCACGCCCATGGAATATGCGCGCTCGCGGTCAATCACAATCTCCACCTCGGGAAGCCCCTTGTCCATGCTCACAGTCGGCTCGCTGATTTTATCGTTCGCATAAAGCACATCGCTGATTGCCTCCGCCGTGTCAAGCGCGGCATCCAAATCATCAGAAAGCAGAACGATGTCAACGCTGCTTCCCATCCACTGGCCGCGGAAACCCTCGCTGAACGTAAACCTTGCGCTCGGAAATTCCGAGAAATGCCGCCGGAGCTTGTTCTGCATTTCCGAAGCCGAATCAATCTGCTTGGCGGTCTCCGGCAGCGCGATTGTGATTGAGCCGCGGTTCGTGTACCGCCCACCGATTGACGTTGTGATTGTCTTGATTCCCTGGCACTCCTCCCGGACATACGCCTCCATCGCAAGCACAACTTCCCTTGTCTCCTCGAACGGCGTTGCAGTCGCCATGCTGATATTCAGCTGAACCTGGTCATCACGTCCGGCCGGAATCTGATTTATCTGCATTCCCGGGATGAATGCGAAAGAAATCACAAGAATGCAGACCGCCGCAAAAATGGTCACAATGCGATTGTCAAGCGCGGCCTTCAAAATCCGCGAGTAAACTCTGATGAAAAACTGGATTATCCGCTCAAAAAATCCGTAGATTGCCTTGAGCACCGGATTTCTGACCGGCTTCTCGTTGCGGTTCGACAGCGGCAGGAATTTTCCAGCAAGAACGGGAACCAGAAAAATGGCTACAAGAAGCGATGACACCAGCGCGATTACGATTGTGAATATCGCGCCCTTGAACATCTGCCCCATGAAACCAAGGTCTTTTATGAAGAAAATGAACGGAATGAACACGCAGATTGTAGTGAGGTTTCCGGAAATTACGGACATCAGCATTTCCTGCGAGCCGAGAACCGCGGAAGTTCTTGGTTTTGCGCCGCGCTGACGGTAAGAGAAAATGTTGTCAATCATAACGATTGAGGCATCCACAATCATTCCGACGCCAAGAATAAGGCCGGTGAGCGTCATCATGTTGAGCGTAAGCCCGAACATCCCCATCGCGAACAAAGTTATGATGATTGACAGCGGAATCGAGATTGAGATTATGATTGTTGACTTGAAATTCTGCAAGAATATGAACAGGATTATCACGGCAAGAACGAGTCCCTGCCACGCGGACTGAATGAGCGTGTTGATTGTCTCGCGGATTGAGTCCGTCGAATCCCGGATAATCTCAAGCGTCACATCCGGCGGAAGATTGTTCTGCGCCTGGTCAATTTTTTTGTAGACGTTGTTCGCCACGGTCACGGAATTCGCATCAGACTGCTTTGTCACGCTGATGTAAACGCCTTTCTCTCCGTTTATGAAAGACTCCTGCGTCACATCCGCATACCCGATGCTCGCCTCGCCAATATCACTAAGACGGATGCTGTAACCGTTTATGATTGTGATTACCGTGTCGTTTATCTCATCAAGACTGGTGTATTCGCCGGTAGTCCTGACGATGTAATTCCTGTGACCTTCCTGCACTTTTCCGCCGCCAAGCTCAAGGTTCTGCTTTGACAGCGCGCTTGTGACAGTCGGGACTGTGAAACCATACGCCGCCATTCGGTTCTGGTCAAGCCGCACATTCACCTGCGCGGTCCGTCCTCCGTAAACCTCCGCCTCTCCAACGCCGTCCGCCTGCTCAAGGATGCTCACGACGTTGCTCTCCGCAATCGCCTTCAAATCATCAACAGAGCGGTTCCCGCGGATAAGAATGCGCATGATTTCCCCGTTATCCCCCGAAAACCGGAAAATTGTGGGAGTGCCCGCATTGTCCGGCAGGGCGCGTTTCACGCGGTCAAGTTTGTCGCGGATGTCGTTCATTGCTTGGTCAAGGTTCGTGCCGTACTCAAATTCCAGCGAGACATTCGAGCTTCCCTCGCTTGAAGTAGACGTGAGATTTTTAAGACCGTTCACGCTCATCACCGCGCTCTCAATCATCTTTGTGATTGTCTTCTCCACAGACTCCGGGTCAGCGTTCGGATACGTTGTGCTGATTGAAAGCGACGGATTCTCCACCTCCGGCATCAGCGCGATGGCAACGTTGCTCAGCGTGAAAATTCCAATCATTCCCAGAAGCGCGAAAACAATCAGAATAAGAACCGGATGCTCAAGTGTCTTTCTGCTTAAACTCATCTGCGTCCGCCTTCCGGTGGATTGCCCGCAGACGGAGCCGGATTATCAGACGCAGGCGCGATGTTCCCGCTGATGTCCCGCACCTTTGCGCCATCGAACAAAGAAAGCATTCCCTCCAGAACAACAACCTCGCCGTCGGCAAGCCCTTCCACCACCTGATACTGGCCGTCAATGTTCTTTCCGCGCACAACCTTGCGCTTCGTTACCGTGCTGTCATCGTTCACAATATAAAGATAATACTCGTCGCTGTTCTCAACAAAAGCGTCCTGCTGCACAACAGGATAGCCCGCATAATCGATTGTAAAAAGCTTGACTCTGGCGAACATTCCCGCATTCACTTTCTGATAATTCCTGTCAAAATTCAGAATGATTTCTTTTGTCCGCGTGGCAGGGTCAACGACCGGCGAAATCCGCACAACAGACGCTATGAATTTCTCATCTCCGTATGCCTGCAAAGTAATCTCCGCTTTCTGGCCAACCGCAATGTCCGCCACATAACGCTCGGGGACTTTCGCAGTGATTTGCAAGTTGCTTATATCCCCGATTTTTGTGATTACCGAGCTGATGTTAACTTTCTGCCCTGTCTTAACCGGTGAGGTGATTATGCTGCCCGCTATTGGCGCGGTGACAGGACTTTTCGCGTAATAACTGCCCGGCTCAGACGGGTCAATGTAGGCAATCACATCGCCCTGACGCACCTGCGAGCCAAGGGAAACCCTCATCTCAACCACAGTTCCGCCCATCGCGGGGAAGACCTCAATCGATTTCTGGGTCTCAATCTCGCCGTTCGTGTAGACAAAATCCGTGACGGTCTGCACGTGCGCGACAACGGTACGCACCGCGGTCACAGACTGCATTGCCGCGCGTCCGCCGCCAGAAAATCCGCCGGCAGATGATTTCTTCTTTTTTTCAGAGCCTTTTATGACTGCCAGAGCGACCAGTGTGAGCGCAAGAATGACGGCAAGCGCAATGACAGTGCGTGCAACTTTCTTTTTATCCATAATAAAACCTCATCTATTCATTGCCAAGAGACCCGAACGGAACCCCAAGCATATTCTCCAAATCAAGGACCGCGCAAATCAGATTGTAAATGTGAGACGCCCTGTCAAGCCTTGCCTTCATAAGCGAGTCCGCGGCATTCTGCAAGGTGAGCAAATCCCGCGAGCCGTAATTATACGCCGCGAGCGTCATGTCATAGGAACGCTGGGCCATCTCCACGTTCCTGTCCATCAGCTCCATCTGACTCTGCTGTAGGATGATGTTCTTGACGCTGTTCGCCAGTGAAAGCTCGGCGTTGGTAAGCTCATCCTCAAGCTGAAGCTCCAAATCCTCAAGCGCGGCTTTCTGATTTGATATGCTGAGCGCGCCGTTTGACCATGGCAGATAGCCGTCCAGCGGAATGCGCATACTTAGTGAAAGACTATTCTGCGTCTGCAAATCAGAGACTTTGCTGTTCCCGCTCTTGCCGTAAGAGTAACTTGCCGAAAGAGACGGTCCGTAGGCAGAAAACCTTGTCGCGAGCAGGGAGTTTTTCTGCTGCTCAATGCTGTCCATAATCCGTTTGACAGAGGGAATGTCCTCCAGAGACTTGTCCACCGAAAACGATTCGGGCGGAATCGCGTCCGTGAGCGAGCCTTCAAGCTCTATCCCCTCTCTCTGCGGAATCCCGAGCATCTGCTTAAAAGAAGCGATGTTATTCTGATATGAAATCTCCGCCGCCTCGATTGACGGGCGCATACTCTCGTAGGCATACTGCGACTGGAACAAGTCAAGCTCCGAAAGCTGCCCGCGCTCGTATTTGTCGCGGTTGTTCTCATAACGGATTCGCGCGGTCTCCATGTTGCGGTTCTGCAACGCGATGCTCTCCTTCGCATAAAGCAGGCTGTAAAACAGCTTGCGCACGTTCAGCTCGATTTGGCGGAGCGCATCCTCGTAACTTGTTTTCCCGCTCTCGAACCTGAGCTTCGCGTCTTTTATGGACGTGAAAAGTGACGGCGTGAAAGAGAGCGATATGGTCGCCCCAAAAGAGTAGCTGAATCCGCTGGAATTCTCGCCGAAAGGCTTTGTGAGGCTTCCGGAAATGCTTGCCGACGGGCTGACGCTGTTCCATGATGATGTGCTGCGCTGCTCCAGCAAATCCACGTTTATGCGCTGACGCCTCAGGGAGATATTGTTGTCTGCCGTAAGAAGAACGGCCTCATCCACCGTGATTTTCCTTGATGTGCCGGCCTCTGATTGCGCGCCCGCCATCATAAAGAAAAAAGAGAAAACCGACAATATCGTGATTATTCGTCTCATACTTTTTATCCGCTTGTATAAAAATAACCATTTTTTTCTGCTAAAGTTACTGCGGCATTTAAAAATTATCGGCGATTTTCCTACCTTCCCGACAGGTTTATTTTCTGGAAAAACAAATCAGATTTTCCATACGGCTATGAAATAAAAATCCCCCGGCATACACCGGGGGAAGAAAGGCTCTTGCAGGATGCTACTTTATGTAGACGTACTGCAAGAATGCTCCGTTATAGAAACTAAGTCCTGTATAGCCAGTATCTGATGCTGTTTTTACCTCATCATACGACTTTTCAATCTCTTGAATATATCCGGGTTTCACATTGCCATCTGACAGAAATGTAACATCTGAAGCCGTCCAAGGACTATCGGGCAGCTGAATCTGTCCGATACCGTTATAATTTTTTGCAGAGTCATCATAAACAACAGCAAACACAACTTTGTCACCTGTTTTTCCAGAGTTCACAATACTAGCAACATTGTTTTCCACACCCTTTTTCAGTCCCTCAATTTTCACGAATTCAATGTAGTTCACGGTAACAAGGTCAATCTTATCGCTGCCCTCTGCGCTCTGCACCGCAAGTTGCTCAGGAACTTCCTTGAGCATTGCAATTGGAAACCATGCCGAGTTGTACTTAGATGACACCCCATTGTTAATATTTGATATTGTAAGCAGGGTTTCATGGCTATCACCATTCTTCTTCTGCAAATGTGCAAAACCAGTGCTCCACGCTGTCGTAACTTCCTCGCCACCTTTTGAGAACGTTACGTTAACCTTAAGAAAATCATACTCCGAAAAATCAAAGTTCTCTGGATAATCTATACTGCTCACATCAATAAAAACACCATCGTACTGTTTTTCGACCGCCTTGTTCCAAGCAGAATTCGTGAATTTTGTCTTAGGCGCATTTGAATTGCCCGGATTTGAGTCTCCACCGTTATCAGTCTGCCCTCCGCTTGAATTATCTCCGCCAGAACCTGTTGCGTCGCCGTTGCTACCAGTATTGTCACCAGATGAATCAGAATCTCCCGGCTTCTCGGTGCCGTCATTGGAGCCACCTGTTCCTCCAGTCTCACCACCAGAACCAGCTTCACCGCCCTGTTCAGTTCCGGTCTCGTCTTTTG
>JAFLSQ010000002.1 GCA_022510865.1 Treponema sp. | reverse complement strand
AGAGGCGGTATGCGTCCGTAATCAGGAGCCGGCGCGACATCTTCATCATCGCTTTTGAGGAGGACAGGGATTTCCATTTCTATGCGGTCAAGTTCGTGCACGCGATCGGCGGGAAGCGGGTGGAGTTCAGCATGGAGAGCGAGAGCGACGGAACGCACCGCCTATTCCAACTGCTTGAGATTCTCGTCGGCAGGAAGGAGAAGGTCTACGTCATGGACGAGATGAGCCGAAGCCTGCACCCCAAGCTCACCGTGCAGTTCGTGAGGAAGTACCTTGCGGGCGCTGCGGGGCGCAGGGTACAGCTGATTACGACGACGCACGAGAGCCGCCTGATGAGCCACGACCTTGTGCGCCGCGACGAGATATGGATTGCCGACCTGAACGACGACGGCAGCACGAGGCTTTTCAGCCTGGAGGACGAGCAGGTGAGGATTGACAAGGTGCTCGACCAGAACTACATGGACAACGTGTGGGGCGGCGTGCCGGTGTTCGAAGGGGAGGAAGACTGACAGCCCGTTGCTGTTATATGTTGCAGTTTGGAAGAGTCCGCCATTTTATCCCCATGCGGATTTTATCACTTTCCCGGCTCGGAGGTAGAAATCCGCCGTTCTCTCTGCTATAATGTCCGCATGAATTACCTGTTTGTTTTGCAGAGCATCCGGGAGGCGTCTCCGGCTTTTGTCAATTATTTTTTTCTTTTTGTCTCAGAGGTCATGCTCAAAGGCGCGGTTGTGCTGGTGCCCGTCATTTATTGGTGCGTCAGCAAGCATGACGGTCTTGCAATCGGATTCTCTTACATCGCCTCGTATTCCATAAATCAGACAATAAAAAACATCGCGTGCGTGCCGCGCCCCTGGCTCCGCGACAGCAGGCTTCACGTGGATGCGCTCGCGAAAAAAGGCGCGACAGGATTCTCGTTCCCGAGCGGTCACACCGTCACGGCAGCGTCAGTTTTCGGCGGAATCTGCGTCTGGCAGCGCGGAAAAAAGCGGATTGCAGTCCTCTGCGTCATTATGATTGTCCTCACCGCATTCTCGCGGAACTGGCTTGGCTGTCACACCCTTGCCGATGTCCTCGCCGCGATTCTTGTCGCGGCGGTCAGTCTCTGCGCGGTCAACCTGCTGATTTTCTGGTTCTCACGTCATCAGGACAAGGACATTCTGATTTGCGTTCTCGGCATCATAATCTCCGCTGTGATTCTTGCGGCTATGACTTTCAAACCATACGCTGCCATCGAAAATCCGTATCCGCTTGTCACGGACTGCTACACTGCCTGCGGCATTTCCTGCGGAATGCTTCTTGGATGGGTGATGGAACGTCGTCTCGTGGGCTTCACAACGGATGTCACGCGGCGGACAAAAATTCTGCGCGCGGTTTCGGGCATTCTTGTCGTCGTCGCGGTTTATCTTGCATCAGGCGCGCTGCTGTCATTTCTTGGCGACCACTTCGCGCATCTTGTGAAATATTTCCTTGTTTTTTTCGTGATTATCTTTGTCCATCCTCTTGCTTTCACTCTGATTGAGAGGCGTAGAAAATGAGGCTCAATGTTCTGAAAAAATCATTCATCGCGACAATTCCGGTTCTGGCGGGCTATGTTTTTCTTGGAATCGCGTTCGGGCTTGTGATGAATTTCAAGGGATTCGGCGTGCTGTGGGTGCTCGCGATGAGCGTTTTCATCTATGCAGGCTCAATGCAGTTTGTCGCAGTGGATTTGATTTCCGGCGGGGCAGTTCCGCTCATCACAGTCGTCCTCACAACAATCATGGTGAACGCCCGCCACATTTTTTACGGCATCTCAATGATAGACCGCTACAAAAATACCGGATGGCGCAAGCCGTATCTGATTTTCGCGCTCACCGATGAGACTTATTCGCTTGTGTGCCAGAATTATGACGGCGAGCGCATTGATGAGCACGATTATTATTTCTGCGTCTCGCTTCTGGATCAGATTTACTGGGTGTCTGGCAGTGTGATTGGCGTCCTCCTCGGAGAATTCCTGCCTTTCACCATCATCGGGATTGATTTTGCCCTGACCGCGCTTTTTGTCACGGTTTTCTGCGACCAGTGGCTGTCCGGCGGCTCACATTTTGCGGCTGTCGTGGGAGTGCTCAGCTCCGTGCTCTGCCTGATTGTGTTCGGCGCGGACACTTTCCTCATCCCGTCAATGATTCTGATTTTCGCGGTTCTCTCTTTGGCAAGATTTTTGACCCACAGACGAGAGGCGCATGATGAGTAGACCGGTTGTTTTTATCATCACGATGTCTGTAATCACCGCTCTCCTGCGCTTCCTGCCTTTCATCATCTTCCGCGGCAGCAAAAAAACTCCTGATTTCATCGCTTATCTTGGCAAGGTTCTGCCTTACGCCATCATGGGGATGCTCGTGGTGTTCTGCCTCGGCTCGATGGATTTTATTGGCAAAGGCGGCAGTCACGGAATCCCGGAGCTGCTCTCAATCCTTGTGATTGTTCTTGCGCACTGGTGGCGGCGCAGCACCATGCTCAGCATTCTGGGCGGCACACTCTGCTATGTGCTTCTTGTGAATTTTGTTTTTTAATCTTGCATATTTTTGCATAAAGTTGTATATTTTCTGTATATTTATGCAAAACAGGTGCAGGAGGCTTTTATGGCAAAAGATAAGGTTGTGCTCGCTTATTCCGGCGGGCTTGACACTACGGTGATAATTCCGTGGCTCAAAGAGAATTACGATTATGATGTCATTGCGGTGTGCATTGATGTGGGGCAGGGGGATGACTGGGAGGCAATCAAAAATCGTGCGCTCAAGACCGGCGCTTCCGCCTGCTATGTCGTGGACGCGCGCAAAGAGTACATCGAGGAATACATCTGGCCCGCTTTGAAGGCGAATGCCGTCTATGAGGATGAGTACCTGCTTGGAACTTCCACCGCACGTCCCCTCATCGGAAAAATTCTTGTGGAATATGCGCGTCAGGAGAAGGCATCGGCAATCTGTCACGGTGCTACTGGAAAGGGAAATGACCAGGTGCGCTTTGAGCTTGCAATCAAGGCGTTCGCGCCGGACATCAAGGTGATTGCCGCATGGCGTGATGATAAATGGAACATGGACAGCCGCGAGGCTGAGATTAAATATCTTGAGGACCGCGGTCTTGAAGTCCCGATGAAAAAAGACCAGTCCTACAGCCGCGACGAGAACATCTGGCATCTGAGCCACGAGGGGCTTGAGCTTGAGAAGACCGAGAACGAGCCGAACTACGCCCACATGCTAAAGAACACTGTCGTGCCGGAGAGCGCGCCGGACGAGGGCGAGTACGTGACGATTGAGTTCGAGAAGGGCATTCCGGTCGCGCTGAACGGCAAAAAAATGGGCGCGCTTGACCTTCTGAATGAGCTTAACGTGATTGGCGGGCGCAACGGCGTTGGTCTTGTGGACATCTGCGAGAACCGCTGCGTTGGAATGAAAAGCCGCGGCGTGTACGAGACTCCGGGCGGGGCAATCCTTTATTTTGCCCACAGGATGATGGATCATATCTGCCTTGACCGTGACACCTATCACTACAAGCAGCAGATTGCAATCAAGATTGGCGAGCTGATTTATGACGGCAAATGGTTCACGACTCTTTTTGACAGCCTCATGGCGTTCGTTGACAAGACCGAGGAGACTGTGACGGGCTGGGCAAAAGTCAAGCTGATTAAAGGCTCAATCCGGGGGGCGGGAAGCGCGTCAAAATACAGCCTCTACAACGAGAGCATCGCGAGCTTCACAACCGGCGAGCTTTACAATCACAAGGATGCCGAGGGATTCATCACGTTGTTCGGCCTTCCGCTGAAAGTCCGCGCGATGATGGAGCAGCAGGTAGGCGAGGGACAGGCGATTATCGAGAGCAAGAGCTTCAAGAAGCGTCCTGTTGAGTAATAAAAATCCCCGGCAACGCCGGGGATTTTTTTGTGCGGAGATTTCCGCGGGTCATCAGATTGAGTAAATCCAGCCTTCCGGTGCGGCAAGCCTTCCCATCTGAATGCCGGTGAGAGTATCATAAATCTCTTTCAGTTTCGGGCCCATCTCGTCTTTTCCGTCATTAAAAATGACCGACTTGCCGTGGTCGTCAATCTGGCCGACAGGTGAAATCACCGCCGCAGTTCCGCAAAGTCCGCACTCCACAAAATCGCCAATCTCATCCTTGGCAATCTTGCGCTCCTCAACTTCCATGTGAAGATAATCCTTTGCCACGACCATCAGGGAACGCCTGGTGATTGACGGCAGAATCGACTCGGATTTTGGCGTGACGAGCTTTCCGTCCTTTGTGATGAAAATTATGTTCGCGCCGCCGGTCTCCTCCAGATAAGTGTGCGTGGCCGGATCAAGGTACATATTCTCGGCGTAGCCGCATTTGTGCGCGTCCACAATGTTGTGAAGGCTCATCGCGTAGTTCAGGCCGGCCTTGATGTCTCCGGTTCCGTGCGGAGCCGCGCGGTCAAGGTCTGATATCCTCACTTTGATTGGCTTCACACCGCCTTTGAAATAAGGGCCTACCGGCGTGACCAGAATCCTGAACTGATACTCGTCCGCGGGCTTCACGCCGATTACCGGGCTTGACCCGAACATGAACGGCCTGATGTAAAGTGTCGCGCCGCTTCCATAAGGCGGAACCCACTCTTTGTTCGCCTCGATTGTCCGCAACACCGCCTCAATGAAACGCTCTTTGGGGAAAACGGGCATCTCAAGCCGCTCGCATGAATTCGCCATTCGCTCGGCGTTCAAATCCGGGCGGAAAGTCACAATCTCGCCGTGCTCGGTCGTGTAAGCCTTTAGTCCCTCAAAAACAGTCTGCGCGTATTGCAGAACGCCCGCGCACTCGCTGATTTTTATTGAGTGGTCGGAAGTCAGCGCTCCGTCATCCCACTCGCCGTTTTTCCAGTTCGCCACATAACTTTTTGATGTCTCCATGTAGCCGAAAGGCAGATCGCCCCAGTCAAGATTTTTTGTTGCCATACTTTACCCTCAGTGTAAAATTTTAGTACTGCTAAAGTTATTTATTATCACTAAATATTCTATCTCTTATTTGTAATTTGTGCAACTACGGTTTATAATACATTCATGCAGATTCTGACTTGGAACGACATCCTTGAGGCAATGGAGAGCGGCTCCGAAATCCCGATTTTTTCGGCCGGAACCGGCATCTCAGTCGGCAGTTTTGACGGGGTGCACCTCGGGCACAGAAAACTCATCTCCGCGCTGGTTGAGTCCTGCCGCGCAAAAAATCTGCGCCCGGGAGTCGTCTCGTTTTCCCGCCCGCTCCCCGGCATAAAGCACAGCGGCGACTACATGGGCGACCTCACGACGCTCGCGCAGCGGCTGGAGATTTTTGAGAGCCTCGGCATATCGTTCGCGGTCATCGTTGATTTTGATGACTCGTTCGCAAGCCTCATGGGAACTGATTTTCTGAACATCCTTTTGAACATCGCTAGAATGCGCCTGATTGCCGAAGGCTTTGATTTCAGGTGCGGCTACAAAGGCGCGACGGACACTCAGGCAATAAAATACTGGGCAGACAGCCGGAACGTTGAGTGCGTTTTTGTCGAGCCGGTCTATTACCGTGATGGCGCGGGCGGGGAGGAGAGGGTCAGCTCGTCATATATCCGCGGCATGATTCAAAGAGGATTTTTCACGACCGCATCCGAGCTTCTTGCCAGACCTTACCGGCTTGACATCAGCACGCTCAGAAAAAACGGATTTACAAGCCAGATTCTTCCGCCGGACGGGATTTACCGTGTGCGAAGCGAGGGCGGAGATGAGGTCAGGCTGGAGATTTCGGGCAGAAAAATCGCAGAGATTCCTGATTGCAGCAGCCTCGATTTTTAAAATCATTTTCCAGCTTGATTTTCCTGCTGTTGATTAAATTCTGATTTTTATGTAGAATGAGAAAATCTGTTTTACGGAATGATTTGAGATTTGTCTCCAGAAACCCGGAGGCAGACCGTCAGACAATCCGCCTATGCAGACGAATATTTTTTAAGGGGTTCCGATATGGCACTTACAAAAGAGACGACCGCCGCAACTGTAAAAAAATACGGCGCGAAAGACACAGACACGGGAAACGTGAAGGTTCAGATTGCCCTGCTCACGCAGCGCATCGCGCAGCTGAGCGCGCACACAAAAACTTTCCCGAAGGATTCTACGGCAAAACGCGCGCTCCTCAAAGTTGTCGGGCAGCGGCGCAAAATGCTCCGCTACTTTGAGCGCACAGACCTTGAGGGCTACCGCGCTTTCATCAAGGAGCTTGGAATCCGCAAGTAGTTTATTGCCGTGGTTCTGCACGGCGATTTCACTGCCTCGCGTTTTTGTGAGCGTTCTTGAAATCCAAGTTGGGATTGCGGCAAAAAAAAATGACGCGCTTTATGCGCGTCATTTTTTTTATCTTTGCTCAGGGCGCATGTTTTTTCCGAACGCGCAGGGAAATCCGGCTTTTTTTCTGATGATTTCTGCGGTGCCGGATTCCAGACTTTTTTTTTAGATTGAGGTTCCTTTCTCCTCGTTCTTTTTCTGCACGTAATCGATGAATTCCTGAATGCTCATCGTCCGCTGCTCAAGTCCGCTTGACTGCCTGAATCTTACGGTTACAGTGCCGTCTTTCTGCTCGTTCTCGCCGACAATCAGAATGTACGGAGTTTTATGCTCCTTTGTGATTGTCTTGATTTTGTTGCGCATATTCTCCGTGGAAAGATAGGCGTTCGCACGGATATCACCGGCAATAAGCGCGTCGTGCACGTTTTTCGCGTAGTCATCAAAATTATTTGTGACCGGGATGATTGCGGCCTGCTCGAACGCGAGCCATGTCGGGAACGCCCCGGCAAAGTTCTCTATCAGAATGCCAAGGAATCGCTCGAACGAGCCAAGAATCGCGCGGTGAAGCATGATGGGGTGATGTTTCTGGTTGTCCGCGCCGATGTAGGTTGCGTCCAGACGCTCGGCAGACGGAAGCTGATAGTCAACCTGAATCGTTCCGCACTGCCATTCGCGGCCGATGCAGTCATAAAGCTTGAATTCAAGTTTCGGGCCGTAGAACGCGCCCTCGCCGGGCTGAATTTCGTAGGCAAGACCCGCAGCCTTGCATGCGTCCGCCAAATCTTTTTCGGCGCGCTCCCATGTCGCAAGATCGCCTACGTGGTCTTCGGGCATTGTTGAGAACTTCACGACAAGCTCATCAAATCCAAAATCGTGGTAGACTGATTTCAGAAGCTTGCAGAATTTTGTGACCTCAGAGCCAATCTGCTCCTCCGTGCACAGAATGTGCGCGTCATCCTGCACAAAACCGCGGACGCGCATTACGCCGTGAAGCGTTCCGCTGGCCTCGTTGCGAACATCATGCCCGAATTCTGAAAGCCGCAGCGGAAGATCCTTGTAAGACCGCTGGCGGCTCTTGAAAATCTCCAGAGCGCCGGGGCAGTTCATCGGCTTTATGGCGAACATCCTTTTCTCGCTCTCTGTGATGAACATATTCTGCTGGTAGTGGCTCCAGTGCCCGGAACGCTCCCACAGAGTGCGCGGCATGATTGCAGGCGTGTTGACTTCCTGATAGCCGTCCCGCCGGATTTTTTTGCGCAGATAATCCTGCATGACCGTGTAGATTGTCCAGCCGTTCGGATGCCAGAATATCTGTCCCGGATTCTCGGGGTCAAGGTGGAACAAATCCATCTCCTGACCAAGCTTGCGATGATCGCGCTTCTCTGCCTCCTCAAGCATGACAAGATAATCCTTTAGGTCGTTCGGTTTCTCAAAGCAAAGCGCGTAAATCCGCGTGAGCATCGGGCGGTTTGAGTCGCCGCGCCAGTATGCGCCCGCAACCTTGGTGAGTTTGAACGACTGCGCGTTAATCTCTTTTGTGGATGACACATGAGGACCGCGGCACAGGTCAACAAATCCATCCTGCTCATAAGTTGAGATTACCGCGTCATCCGGCAAATCATTTATCAGCTCAATTTTGTAGGGCTGGTCGGCGAAAAGCGCGAGCGCCTCTTTCCGCGAGATTTCTTTTCTTACAAATTCGTGCCTGTCGCTAAGAATGCGGCGCATTTCTTTCTCAACGGTCGGAAAATCGGTTTCGGTGAGCTTTGTTCCCTCCGGGAAGTCAAAATCGTAATAAAATCCGTTGTCAATGGCAGGTCCGATTGCGATTTTTGTGCCAGGATAAAGCCTGAGAATCGCCTCTGCCATGACGTGAGCGCAGCTGTGCCTCACAGTCTGAAGTTTTGCCTCATCAGCCATTTTTCCACCTCTTTTCCATTGAAGAATGTTAGGGTATTGTAATGCATTTTTTGTGATTTGCATAGTGCGCGGTTTTGAATCATTTTTGCGGCGGATTTTTTGATTTTGTTTGACAAGTTCACCTGATTGATGTAGAATGAGGTGCTTTTGGGGATGTCCCGGTTTCGACGGAATTGGGAAATCTTGCACTGCAAGTGAGGGTGAAGGTCCTCCAAACTGACAAAAAAATAACTGCAATTTTCGCAAGAAAAGAGGAAGAGGCTGCTGAGGCTTCTTTCGAAGCAGACGCTCTCGCTGCATAAGCTTGGGCAGGAACCTGTCTGGCTCTGTTCCGCGCTGGATAACGTTCTTTCACCTACCGGGACTTGCCGGACGCAGTTTCTGATATGCGGCCGGGACTTTTAATCAGAATACGGAGGCGACGCTTGTCATGCTGCTACCGTCTCCCGACAATCACCTCGCATGACTAAACTTGTAGATGTGCCTGGTTTACTTTTTCGGACGGGGGTTCAATTCCCCCCATCTCCAAAAAAAGAGGTTTTAGCGGATGCTAAAACCTCTTTTTTTATGAATTAAAATGACTGCCGGATTTTATTCGCCGTCCTGTGAAGCCCCATGAATCTTTGACTGGAACTTTTTGAGCATGGCGACCGCGTTGCGTTTTCCGTTGTATACAAAGCCGCCGTTCCAGTATTCAAGCGCCGCGAACAGGGCGTTTCCGCCGTCCTGACTGTCCGACTCTTTCGTGCGGAAAGACACATACTCAGACAGAGCCATAAAATCATTGTTGTGCAGGCACTCAAGGCGTTTCTTGTTGAATTCATTCCATTTCTCAAGGTCCTGGAATCCTTCTCCCTCATCCTGAACGATGATATGGGCGTGCGTCGCGCTGAACGAGTACCAGACTGTGACTTTCTTGTTGATGTCGCAGTGATTACCGTGCTTCACGGCGTTTTTGATGACCTCGCTGATTTGCTGCTCAAGAAGGTTCAGCTCCTTGATTTCTGTGGGCGCAGACTGAACAATCAGCAGGGTAAAATAACGAATCTGCCTGAAATCTGAAGGAAACTCCTTCTTCAACATATTTGTTTTATCGAACAAAGGGTCGTTCTCATCCGATCGCAGCTCTTTAAATTCCTGAACCATAATTCCTCCTAAATCTCATGCTTTCCGGTAATTTTGGATTATTCCTTGACCATCAGAAGAGCCTCTTCAATGCTGTTCGCAATTGGGAAGTAGCCCATAAGTTTTGTCAGCTCAATGACTTTTTTTACCGAACCGTGGATGTTCGCAATCGCAAGGTTCAAGTTCATCTTTTTGATTGTCGAGCAGATGTAAATCAATGCACCAATTCCAGAAGAGTCGATGTAATCAACCTGCTCAAGATTGATGACGAAATTCTTTACATTTTTCTCAAGCATCTTCATTACGAGTTCCTTGAGCTTATATGAATTGTAAAGATCCATTTCTCCGGTTACGTCAATGATGTAAACATCACCATTCTTACGTATTTTAAGTTCCATAAAGAAGCTCCTTTCCTATTGAATTTTGATGACCAGAAGGCTTTGGTCATCATATTGCTGCGCGGTGCCACAGTATTTTTTCAAGTCGTCTTTTACCCGGCTTGCAATATCCTTGGCATTCGCACCGCAATTTTTGATAATTGCTTTCTTCAGATTCTCAACGGAGTATTGTACACCGTTTTCATTCAGAGATTCAATCAGACCATCGGTACACGTTGCCACAATGTCTCCGGTTTCCAGTTTGAATATCTGATTTTTATACTCAGTTTCCTTGGCAACGCCCATAGGCTCTGTCGGTTCGGAAATCTGGTTTACAGTTTTGTCTGCGGCCCTGTAGATGAACACAGGATTGTTGCCGCACGTTGATATGTCAACCTCTTTTTTTGTCGCATCATAATTTATGAGAGCGACGCTGGCAAAATGGTCGATTTTTGAGGTCTCAAGGCAGATTCCTCTGTTTGTCCATTCCATTATTTTGGCGGCGGACTGCGCTGTGTTCACGGAAAGCCGCAGTATCGCGCGAATCATAATCATTACAATCAGGGAATTCATTCCTTTTCCCGCGACATCGGACATAATGAACGAAATTCTGTCTTTTCTTGACACGATTATGTCGTAATAGTCGCCGCACACGCCTTCCATGGCGTTCGAGAAACAGCCGATTGTAACGCCGGGCAGTACGGGAAGCTTGGCCGGCAGCAAATCCTTCTGGTATTTTGACGCGATGCTTCCGCCTTTGTTCAGCTCCGTGTGCTCCGCATAGGCAAGGAAACTGTAAAGCGGTTTCATTGTCGTTGAGATTGCGTCCGCGAGCATGACCACGGTATCAAAATCCTGCTTTGTGAATTTCTCTTTTTCAGGCAGCCTTGCAAGCGCGACAAGACCCACAACGCCTTCTGTCTGTTTCAGCGGCGCGAAGATGTAGCCGCCGCACCGCAGGAATTCTTCCGGACCGTTCTGGAAAACGCGCGGATCGCGGACTGAATCCGGGATGAACGCAGGCTCTCCGCTGCTGAAAATCTCGCCGAAAATATTTCCTTCCAGCTGGAACTGCGCGAAGCGCAGGTTTGTCTCAACTCTGATTGGCTTGTGCGGCAGGTCATCCGGAAGTTTGTACGGCGGCGGGAACAAGCCTTTGAATGATTTTACGGCAAGGGTGTTGTCATAATCATCCGCCATGAGGATAATGCAGCCGTCCGCAGAGACACGCTGGGCAATCAGGTCGTTGCAGTATTCAAGGTAATTCTCCATGCTGTTGTCGCTGGAGAAGAACGACGAGACTTTCGCAATCAGGTCTTTGTTCACATCCAAAAGCCTCTGATGCTTCTCCTCGATTTCTGCCAGAGCCTTTTTGCTCACCATGTCTGCGTCTTTTGCCGCGGCAAGCTCCGCTGATTTTTTAGCGGCCTTTTTCTCCTCACGCTTCTGCGGATTATCAAAAGCCTTTATAATCAGATAGGGGAGGGTTATCGCAAGGGAGAGCGTCACTGTGAACACATAATAAATGTAGTATTCGGTGTAGTAGCAGTAAAGCGAGCCTACGATAATGATTGCAGCAACCACGTAGAATATATAACTGATTCTGGCCTTTTTTCTGAGCCTTATCAGCAGCATAAAAAGCAACACCAGAGCGGCAACTCCTGCGGACACAAGGAGCGGCAGGCTGATGAAAGAATCTATTGTCGTTGTCACATTTTTCTCCCGCAAATCTAGGCTATGCAACCTAAAGTAGTCTTTCCTTTTATTTTAGCATTGAACAATTCTATCGTCAAGTTTTTAAATCTTTTTCATCACAGCGCAGAAAGTGATTTTCAGACGCTTTTCGGGTCTGGCGGAGTTTCCGCTGACTCAGAGCCAAGGTTGTCAATCGCTTTTCTGAGCAATATGCATTTTATGCGGTTGAGGATGCGCTTTGGCAGCGGGATTTTGTACTTTTTCTTGAAATCCACCACGGCCGTGTCCATCGGGAATTCATTTCCGAATTTGCGCTTCAAATCATCCCAGTATCTTACAATCCATACATATAAATCCCCGATTGTCCTGCGCGGGAACGAGGCGAGCATGTGTTTTTTTGTGATTGAGTAGGCGAGTGGCATGTAAACCGTGTTGAACCAGGAGAGAATGGCGTCTTCCATGGAGACCTCGCCCTCCTGCTGCTGGTTCATGTAATACTTATGCGTGAGGATGTGGTTGTAGATTACGTCATAACGGCCGGGTCTTGAGAAATCAAGGCACCAGTAGTCGGTTATATCGCCGAAGCCGGTCTCGCTGTAAAAGACCCTTTTCTCGTAATTGATAATCTGCTTTATGATATCAGGCATGTTGTCCGGGCGTTTGAGGACAATCTCGCTTTGAAGTGAGACAACCTCCGCGTCTATGAACTCCGTGCCGCGTGCCTTTGCGACCGAGACGCGGTGATTTCCGTCGCGCACAAAATAAAGGCCGGAAATCTCATAGACTTTGATTGGAGGCAGGTCTATGGATTGTATGGCCGCCTCGTCAACGTGCTCCCATCGGTTTTTGAGGTGTGAGCTTTTGGGGAAGAAACGGTTGTCAAAATCATTGTAGCGTCCCTCGCTGCCCACAATCTTGTCAATCGGAATGACTTTCATCCCGATGTAGGTCTCGTTCACCGGCTTAATCATCTGCTTCACATCATTCAGGGATATGAGCGACGCCTCCTCTGGCGACAGCAGGTGCTGTATCTCGTTTATGAACGCCTTGTTGCGCGCTCTGTTAAAATCGTCTTCTGACTGTGCGGCCGTTATGTTCATTTTCTGTCCTCTGGAAATTCAATGACGCAGTGCGCGTATGCATTGACAACTGTAGTATCGTAATATTTTCCGATTCTCTCTTCCCTCATGTCATAAAGATGGATGTGACCGTGAACCATGAACGTAGGCCTGAATTTTTGCAGGAACCAGTTGTAGCAGTCAAATCCTTTGTGGCACGGATCCTCGTGGTCATGGATGTGACGCGGCGAGGCGTGGGTCATAAAAATATCAAGATATTTTCCGTATCTTATTTTGTTCATCAGAAGCTTCGGAATCATCGCCAGAAGCCTCATCCTCATCTGAAAATCTGTGTATTGGCAAAGCCCCTTGCTGTATTTGAGAGAGCCTGACGTTCCCGCAATCAGAAGCGGACGTTTTTTTCCCGTCGCCGGGTCAGTGAGCGTCACCCGCCAGTCCGCAAAAGTCGTGAAGCCAAGATATGTCGCGCCATGCCCGTGCTGATCGCCGAACAGTCCTTCGGGGTCTTTTGATGCGAACGCCCTTGACTCCGGATGATAATAGTGGAATTCCTTAAGATTGTGGTTTCCGAAAATAAAATACGTGGGCTTGTTAAAGACTGTGACTATAAAATCAATGTAGTCCATAGGAAGGTCGCCGGCGCAGAGAATGCAGTCAATGTCCGGGAACGCTTCCTTCACGTTCTGATTGTAAATCAGAGGGTCCACATAATCGGAGACGCACAGAATTTTCATCAGGCACCTGCTTTTGAGAGCACAGCCTCAAGTTTCTCTTTCTCCACAAGCTCAATCGGGCGGTTCTCCGCGTATCTTTTTGCGGCAAGGCTGAACTCTGAGCTTGAGAAAATGAATGATTTCACGCTTCCCATGGATTTCATCGTGTCCAGCGTCTCTGTAACCGCGGATTCCTCAATCGGCTCGGGATTCCTGTAGAATCTGAGGAGGGCGACCTGCTTTTTCACGCTCATGAACGAGTCATCGCTCTGATTGATTCCCGTAATCTCACAGCCCCATTTTTTCGCATCGCACGAGAGGATTTTAAGACCAAGCCCTTTTGATGCGGTGTTCTTGCAGATTTCGACGAACTCATCGTTGGAGCTTGTGAGATAATCCTTAAGAAAATCGTTCGCCTGCAAATCCTTGTACTCCGCGAGTTTTGCGGGCACATCGCGGAAATTCTTGTTCTTCCTGTTGATTGCCTCCCACTGCTCGAACGCCTTGTCGATTTTCCGCAATTTCTCGTAACAGGCGGCCAGAAAATACCGCGCGAAAAGCGTCTCCTGGTTCGCGTTGTCCTTGTCAAGCTCGACCGCCCGCTGAAAATCAAGGATGGCGTTGTCATACCGGTTGGCTGCCATGTAGCATGAGCCGCGCTCGATAATCGCCTTCTGCTTCACATCGGATGCGCGCTGCGCTTTCTCGAACGCCTTGATTGCCCCGGCCATGTCTTTCTGATCCTTAAGAATTTTTCCCAAATAATAGTAGGATGAGTAATTCTCCGGGTTCAGTTTTATGGCAAGGTCAATCTCTTTCTTCGCCTCTTTGAATTTTTTTGTCCTGTAATACATGAAGCCAATCTCTGCGTGGGCCTTCGCGTTTTTCTTGTCAAGCATGGCGGCTTTCTGCATGAAACCGAGCGCAAGGTCATACCGTCCCTGCTGCTCGTAAATCTGCCCGACCTGAAAGAAATTATCGGCGTTGTTCGGAGCCTGCTTTGTGAGCAGCAGGAAATTTTTGAGCGCCTCGTTCTGCTGATTGCTCGCCATGAGGAGCGGGGCATATTCCGCGCGGAACTGCGCCTCATCAATCCCCTCGCCAAAAAGCGCGTTCTCATCAACCGTCCTGTATTCGATGATGGCAAGCTCTTTTTTGTTCTCTTTGAGGTACGCTTTTCCAAGATAATAGTGCGCCATGTAATTTTTTGGGTCTTTCGCAATCATCTGCTTCGCGATTTTTATGGCGTTCGTCGTTTTTCCTTGTTTTATCAGCCGCGGCACTGCTTCCAGTTTTTTTGGGGACGCTACGGTTTTGACGACCACAATCACCAGTCCCGCGATGATGCCTGTCAGTAAGGCAGTTAGAATAACTATGAACATTGAATTTGCTCCGTGTAAAGTCTGTCCGTATTTACTTCGATAATGAATAGAGTAGTAAATTTATTTAATAGTGTCAAACACGATGGGGCGTTTTTATGATAAGAAGGCTTGCTGCCATGCTCGTCTGTCTCTGCTTTTTCTGCGGATATTTTTTTGCGCAGACTCAGGGCGAGCGGCTGTTCAAGGAGAATAATCCCGGGGATGCGGTGCAGGTTCTGGAGAATGAGATTTCTAACGGCACGGTCTCCGAGAATTCGTATAATTTTCTGGGATTAGCATACTATCAACTTGGTGATTACGAGAAATCCGTGCGCGCGTTCCAGCGCGGAATTGATTCCAGAAACGGCAACTTGAAAATCCTCTTTTTTAATCAGGGGAACGCGTATTTTGCGATGAAAGATTACGGCATGGCATCGGACTGCTATGCGCGCTCGCTCGGCGAGGACAGCGGTTTTTCCGAGGCGCTTTTGAACCGCGCGAACAGCCTTCTGATGGATGACCGCCTGAATTCTGCGCGTGACGATTACTCGCTTTTTCTGGAGAAAAATCCCGAGAATCCGCAGAGCGAGAAAATCCGCGAGCTTATCTCCGCCATTGACGAGGAGATTGCCCGGCGCGCGGAGGAGGCGCGGCTTGAGCGCGACAACTGGGAGCAGATTGACGGCACGCCCGAAGAGACTTTCTACGACACGGACGGCGTTGTCTGGGAGCGTTTTGACGATGATTTTGTTGAGGGCGATTATCCTGCGCGTGACGGCGACTGGGAGCGCGTCGAGCAGGAGAACATCAGAAAACTTCCCGAGACTCCCAGCGGGAAATCGGCTCGGAACGCGGACTGGGAGGAGTTTGACGGGGCGGCGGTCATTGATGATTACACCGGCAAACCTGCGAGAGAGGTGTGGGAATCAATCGATGAGAGCGAGCAGGACGATTTGCGCACGGCCGATGACAGCGCGGAGCGCAGGAGACTTCTGGATGAATTCGCAGCCTCCTTGCAGAATGCGGAAGTTCTGGATGATGAGCCGGGCAAGGAAAATCCGTTTTGATTATCTATCGGGTGCGCTTCACAAGCTCAAAAAGTTTTTCCCGCGAGATTACCGTGTAGACCGGCCGTCCGTGCGGGCAGTGCGGGTCATCAAGAGTGAACGCCTGCTCCGCGAGCTTTGCGGCGGTCTGATCATCAAGCACATATCCGTCTTTCACGGCGGCCTTGCAGGCAGTCATCGCGGCGATTGACCGGATTATCTCTTCCGGCAGAACATGCCTCACAAAAATCATGGTCTTAAAATCGTACTGAGTGCCAGTCCACCGCTCAGGAATCGAGACGACCTCCCATAATCCGGCCTCTTTCTGGACAGTCTCAAAGCCGATTGCGCCAAGCGCGGGCCTGAGTTTTTCCAGCAGATTGTCCTGATTTTTTGACTCGGTGCGTATTGTGTAGGGAATCAGAAGCGGCTGTGATTTTTTTGCGGACTGCGATGACATCAGGTTGTCAAAAAGAATGCGCTCGTGAACCGCATGATGGTCTATCACATAAAGGCAGGAATTCCGCTCCGCAAGTATGAACGTGCCAAGGCAGCAGCCGATATAACGCACTTTGCCGTCATTTTTGCGTGCGTCCGCGGATTGCCCGGCCCGATCTTCGCGGCTTTGCTCCGTCTCTGCCTGCGCGAGCAACGCCTGCTCCGCGAGACCCGCCCCGCCAAAATATTTGCTTCGGAAATCCGAGACTGCCCGCTCCGCACCGCCCGAATTTTTCTGACCATGCGGATTGTAGAGCGGTGCCCTGTAGGTTATGTGCCGCTGATAATCAGAGGATTTTTGTGACTGTAGCGATTTTTCCGCAGTTTCCCGCTGATTATCATCCCCGGTCATGTCAGAAAATCCGCGTGGGAATTCTTTCCCGTCCTGCGCGGTGGAATCCTCGCCGAAGTCGAGCGCGTCAATCCGCACCGCGTCCGCAGTCTTGTCATCCAGAAAATTCTGTCGCGTGTAATTAAGGAAAAAACTTTTGATTGCCGTGCTCAGACCGTGATGCAGCGAGGAAATGTCAAAAAATCGCGCCTCTTTTTTTGCCGGATGAATGTTGAAGTCAACAAGCTCCGGCTTAATCTGAATGAACACCGCCGCCACAGGGTAAGTTCCGTTCGGAAAATAACCCTGCCCGCCGTACTCAACTGCCTGGACAAGCGAATATTCCTGGATTCTTCTGCCGTTCGTGTATATGAATATCTCTTTTTTGTTTGTGCGCGAGACGGAAGGCTCGCCGATTACAACCTGAAAACTCCATTCCGCGTCTTTTCCGCCGCTGGACCCGCCGAATTCGTAAAAAAGCGCGGAGTCCTCGCGGAACGCGTTCGCGCGCAAAAATCTTTCTTTGAGCGACTGCCCGGCCGCAAGGTCGATTTTCTGCTCTCCGTCCTGAATCAGCCTGAAAGCGATGTCCGGGCGGGCCATTGCTTTTTCTATAAAAGTGTTCCTGCACATCATCGCTTCTGTAGCCGGCCGCCTTAGGAACTGACGGCGCGCCGGGAAATTCTCAAAAAGTCCCTCTGACTGCACGATTGTTCCTTTTGTCTGCGCAACCGGCTCCAGAATGTGGTCGTCTGTGATGCTCGCGCGCATTTTCCAGCCGCCGCTTGTGATTGATAGCCTTGACACTGCCGCGATGGATGCCAGTGCCTCGCCGCGGAAGCCCAGCGTGGACAGATTCATCAGGTCGGTTTCTGTGGAGATTTTGCTTGTCGCATGAGGACGGGCGCAGCTGTGCAAATCGTCTTTTGTCATTCCGCAGCCGTCATCAATAATCCTGATTCTTTCGATTCCTCCGCCCGCAATCTCCACGGTGATGTTTTTCGCGCCCGAATCAATCGCATTGTCCATCAGCTCGCGGATTATCGCGTTCGGCCGGTCAATCACCTCGCCGGCGGCAATTTTTCTCGCGACTTCCGGATTAAGGAATTTTACGGGATTTTGCAGGCTCATCGGCGGGTTCCGCTCACCTCGGAGTCATCGGAGAACAAATCCATCTGCGGAGGATTGTCCTTTGCCATCGGGGAAGGCTCGGTCATCAGAATCTGGATTTTCCCCTCGATTGCGTCAAGCTGGCTTTCCATCCCTTTTGCAAGCCTGATTCCTTCCTCAAAATCTTTGAGCGCGTCCTCAAGCGAGATGTCGCTGCGCTTTATGTCGCCTGTGAGCTGCTCAAGTCTCTGCAAATTCTCCTCAAATGTCGCCATTTTTATCCTCCTTTTTTTCCTGCGATTTTATTACCGCCGCCGTAATCTCACCTTCTGCCGGAAAAATCCGCACGGTCGAGCCTTCGCTCACCTGCGACGCGCGGTGGATTACTGTGCCGTCCTGGGTCGTCACCATCGAATATCCGCGCTTAAGGATTTCTCTGGGGCTTGCGTTCTCCAGCACGGTGACGCTGCCCGCAATCCGCGTGCGCATATTTTTGATGTAATCAGCCATGTTTTTCTCCAGATTTTCCCTTGCGGCGGCGAATCTGTTCAGAAGCGGCTGCTGGATGTTCCGGAAGCGTATCTCAAGATTTTCGGGATTGAATCCGCGGATTAAAAGCCTTGCCTGCTGAATCCTGTTCGTGATGTTCGATAAAAGCTCCTGCCTCTTCTCTGAGATTCCCTGCTGGATGTCGCTCAGAAGCGGAACTGCCATCTCTGCCGCCGCCGATGGAGTGGGGGCGCGTCTGTCTGCGGCGTAATCGCAGATGGCCCAGTCAATCTCGTGGCCCACCGCCGATATTACCGGGATGTGTGATGCGGCAACCGCGCGCACAACATTTTCCTCGCTGAACGGAAGCAAATCCTCCAGAGAGCCGCCGCCGCGTCCTACAATCAGGACATCGCATAAATCATAGAAGTTGGCAATCTCAATCATCCTGACGATTGTCTGCGCCGCGCCCTCGCCCTGAACTATCGCGGGCAGGACAGTCACGCTTACCGAGCGGTTCCGCCTTTTTGTGACATTCAGAATATCGCGGATTGCCGCCCCTGTAGGACTTGTGACCACGCCGAGCGTCCTTGGGAATGCCGGCAGATTTTTTTTACGGCTGCTGTCAAAAAGTCCCTCTGCGGCAAGAGCGCGTTTGCGCTCCTCAAGCATTTGCAGGATGTTCCCCGTTCCGGAAAGCTCCATCGCGCTCACAATTATCTGATAGTTTCCCTGCGGCGCGTAGACAGACAGGCTTCCCGAGCAGCGGACTTTGTCCCCGTCTTTAGGGCGGAACGCCAGTTTTGATGCCGCGCCCCTGAACATCACCGCTTTTATCTGCGCGTTGCTGTCTTTTAGCGTGAAATAAATGTGCCCCGCGCTGCTGGGTCTCCAGTTGGAAATCTCGCCCTCAATCCTGATGGCTCTGAAAGAGGACTCCAATATATCTTTGATAATATCAGTTATCTGAGAGACTGAAAAAACCGCATCTTGCGGCAAATCCGGGCTGTTCATTTTGAATTCAAGGTACTTTATTTTATCAACTTATTCAATGGATTGCCGATAAAGAAAGCGATGAAAAGCATTGTGATTTTGTATGACAGCGGCAGCGGATACGCATCAGAAAAAGTTTTTGACGGAAAATCCGCGAAAGACAGGACGCTTGAGTGGGCGCGCTCCGTCGCGGACGATGTTGTGACGCTCGGTGGCTGCGGGAACGTCCGCGCTCTTCTGGAGCGGATGGCCGCGTGCGCCGCGGAAAACCATGCCGATGACGTTATTTTTTCTTTTGATGACGTGCCTTTTATCAATGCGGATTTGACAGGCCGGCTTCTTGCCCAGCACAGAAAATATCACGCGGAATACACTTTTGCAGACGGATACCCGCTCGGATTCGTGCCTGAAATCATAAATTCCCAGGCGCTTGCGATTATGGCGGGGCTGTCCGCGGGCAATCTTTCTGAGGCTGGCGCAAAAAAAATCACGCACAGCGCAATCGGGGACTTTGTCCGCAACGACATAAATGCTTTTGAGGTCGAGACTTTTATTGCCCCGGATGACTGGCGGCTTTACCGCTTTGAATTCTGCGCAAAGACCAAGGCCGATTTTCTTGCCTGCCGCGCCCTTTACGAGTCCTGCAAAAATCAGGGGAAAAATCCTGATGATTTTGGCCCGGATGCGCTCTCAGAGCTTGCCTCGAACTCTGTGGCGGTCCTGAAAACGCTCCCGAAATTCTACAGCATCCAGATTTGCGATGAGATAAACCACGCCGCGCTTTACAATCCGCCGTGCGCTAAATCAGAGGGAAAAAAATCCGCAATGTCTTTTGAGGATTTTGACCTTATTATAAAAAAAATCTCTGATTTCAGCGAGGATGCGGTCGTGAGCCTTTTTGTCTGGGGCGAGCCGCTTCGTCACCCGGATTTCCTGCGGATTGCCCGGCGTGTGCTCTCCTGCCCCGAGCTTTCTCTTTTCATAGAGACGGACGGACTTCTTGTCACGGATGAAATCTGCGGGGCGTTAAAATCTTATTTGGAGAGCGCGCCGGAATCATCAAAAAATCCTTATCCAAAACTTATGATTGCCGTGCAGCTTGACGCGTTCACAAAAGAAGGTTACGCGAAAGTTCGGGCGGATGCTCGCGACGGCGATTTTGAGCGGGCGATGGGCGCGGTCTGTGCGCTTTGCGGGGCAGTTCCCGGCTCTGTCCATCCGCAGTTTGTGAGAATGAACGAGAACGAAAGCGAGCTGGAGGGATTTTTCCGCTTCTGGAGCGAGAAAACAAGCCCTTCCGGCGGGAATGTGATAATCCAGAAGTATGATGATTTTGCCGGGCTTCTTCCTCCAAGAAAACCCGCTGATTTGTCTCCGCTTGAGCGTTATGTCTGCTGGCATCTGCGCCGCGACATGACAATTCTGTGCAACGGCGATGTTCCCGCGTGCAGGACCTGCCTGAATCAGGAGGCCGCCGGCAACGCAATCACAGAGGATTTGGAGAGCGTCTGGCGCAGAAATGATGCGCTTTTGGAAAGCCACATAAAAAATAAACTGAACGAGAGATGCGGCAAGTGCGATGAATACTATATCTTTAACTTTTGATGAGCATCAGATAAAGAGGACTGTGATTGGAGGCTCAGTCGCGGATTCACCGGACTCACTGAACATTTCTGTGATTCTGCTGAATTCGAGCGGAAGTCATCTGCGTCCGCACGTCTTTGAGAACCTCCTTGAGTGCAAATTCCATTCGATTGTCTCTGTTGAGCATGACTGCCAGAATTTTTCTCTGGATGATATGTCAAAGAAGTTTCCGGCCGTGAAATTCATAATTCCGCTGGAAAAGGCAACTGACGGCGAGCTGATTAACCTTGCCGTGAGCGAGGTTCAGTCGGATTACGTGCTTGTCCTCCGTGACAGCCTGAGCATTCCGGCCGCGACAATCCTGCCGCATCTGGCAGAGAATCTGACGCAGAGCGGGGCTTACTGCATTGCGCCGCGTCTTTTTGATTCCGCAAAAAATGAGATTCCGTGCTCTTTCGTCCCGGTCTACGAGAAAAATCATTTTTCCGTTGAATCTTCCACCGCAATGTTTGACGGCGCGCGGACTCTCTATCCGTTTGATTATATCGCGCTTTATAACAGGCAGAAATTCATCAGGCTCGGCGGCTTTGACTGGACAATCGCATCTCCGTACTGGCAGAGCCTTGACCTTGCGGTGCGCTCCTGGCTTTGGGGCGAGAGAACCGTGCTCACGTCAAAACTGCGCTTCAACTACATCGAGGAGCCGCCTGTGGAGGACAGGACGTTCACGCTCGGCTATCTGCGCTACTATCTCAAAAACGAGCTTCCGCGCATCCGTCTTGGGCAGGGCTGCATCAAAAAATCGGCTTTTCCGTCGTTTTTCCTGCGATCGTCCTGCGGAATTCTTGAGGCAAGGCGTCAGTTCAACGCGGCGAGGGTCTGGGTGGAAAAAAACAAGTACAGGTTCGTGATGGATTTGCAGGGCCTGATTGAGAGCTGGAATGATGACTGACAGGGGCGTGAATATGAAGACAGACCGAATTGTGATTGTCCAGTGCCGATTATCCTCAACAAGACTTCCGGGAAAAGCCCTGCTTCCGCTCGGAGGAAAAGCCGTGCTCGACTGGGTGCTTGCCGCAATGAGCAAGATTCCCGCGGATTACCGCTATGTCGCCACCGACGAGGACTCCTACGCCAAGATTCTCCCGGTCTGCGAGCGCAACAACTTCCGTTGCTTTAAAGGAAGTCTCTCTGATGTGCTCCAGCGTTTTGTGAGCCTTCTGCAAACCGTGGATGCCAGCACCGTAATCCGGGCGACCGCCGATAATCCGTTTTTGTTCTATGAGGCGGCCGAGGAATCAGTCAGGGAATTTGAGGAGAGGAACAAGGGCGGGAATCGCTGCGATTATCTTACTTTCTCGGGTCTTCCGCATGGCTCCGGCGTTGAGATTTTCCGCGCGGACTCGCTGATAAACGCCGCGGAGCAGACTTCCGAGCCTTACGACCACGAGCATGTTGGCCCCGCGCTCTACAATCATCAGGATAAATTCAAGTGCGATTTTATTGCCGCGCCGGAGCGCTACAATCACCCTGAGCTGCGCACGACAATCGACACTTATTCTGATTATCTTCGGGCGCAGTCAGTCGTCCGCTATCTTGGAAATAATGGCGATGGCAATCCTTATGACTTCCATCAGATTCTTGATGCCCTGAGCGCGAGGTCCGTGAGAAATCCCCTGATTTTCGTGCCGTCCGTTGACAAAGGGCATGGGACGGGGCATCTTCACCGCTGTCTCTCTGAGGCAGTCAGAACAGGCGGATTTGTCTATGTGCCGGATGACGCGACTTTGGCAGAGACTTCCGGCGTAATCCGTGCGTATGAGGAGCGCGGCTTGGAAAAAAATCAGGTCATATCATCGCTTCCTGATGATTCTTACCCTGCCGTTTTTGTCACGGACGCTTTCCGCCTTTCGGCAGAGACGTTCAGCGCGCTCGGTGCGGGAAAAATCATCATTTCTATGGATGAGTCATCTGATTTTGCGGATGAGAGCGACTATCTTCTTGACGTGATTCCGTCTGCGAGCCTTGGCCGCGAGCCGAATCTTTCTGACCCCGGCCTGATTGAAAAGCCGTCGAACGTGAGGCAATCGCAAGCTGGGAAAGGCGGTGCGCAGGGCATTCGGAGCGTGCTTGTGTGCCTTGGCGGTGAGGACCCTGCAGGCCTAACGCTGCCCGCCGTGCGTCTGGTCTCGCAATGCCTGCCCGGTGCGGCAATCACTGCGGTATGCGGATTGTCAGACCATGGCGATTTCAAGAACGTGACTTTCACCCCGATGATAAACAATCTGCGCGAGCGGCTTTTTGAGTTTGATTTGGTTGTGACGCATTACGGTCTAACGGCGTTCGAGGCAACGTGCGCCGGATGCCGCGTGATTCTTCTGCCCACGACCAGACTTCATTCCGCGCTGGCAAAAAAATACGGATACGCTTCTCTGCGGAAGAACGCGCTGAAAAAATCCGCGTTTCAAAAAGCGTTGTGCTCGCGCAATATTTATCCGTCAAAAATAAATTTCAGTTCCGGACGGACTCTCACATCCGTGCTTGAGAAAGTCTCTGACGGGCGAAGATTTTCATGCCCGGTTTGCGCCGGAAAATCGGATAAGCCCGGTCCTGCGATTGCCCGCACTGCCTCCAAGACTTACAGAAGGTGCGCTCAATGCGGGATGGTCTATCTCTCGTTCTCATGCGAGGAGGAGATGCAGTATCAGAAATCATATTTTTTTGAGGATTACAAAAAGCAGTACGGCAGGACTTATGAGGAGGATTTTGACGCTATAAAATCGCAGGGAATTCGCCGCCTAGAGAATATCCGCAGGATTGCTGGATACTTCTCGGAGAAAAATATCCTTGATGTGGGGTGCGCGTTCGGGCCGTTCCTTGCCGCCGCCTCGGAAGCGGGTCTCCGGCCGTTCGGGACGGACATTTCTGATGATGCCGTGGAGTATGTGCAGAAAAAGCTTGGCATTCCCGCGGTGCGCTCGGTTTTTCCGGACATGGATGCGCAGGGCGAGTTCGGAATCCATCAGTTTGATATTATCACAATGTGGTTTGTGATTGAGCACTTTAAAAATCTTGATGAGGTGCTGGGAAAAGTCTCTGAAATCCTTAAGAATGACGGAATTTTCGCCTTTTCAACGCCCTCCGCGCAGGGTGTGTCCGCAACCAGAGACAGAAAGTCATTTTTTGAGAAAAGCCCGTCTGACCATTTTACCGTCTGGGAGCCGTCAAAATGCGAGCCAATCCTTATGAAATACGGATTCAAAGTTGAGAAAATCGTCTCAACAGGCCATCATCCTGAGCGTTTTCCTTTAATCAGGAAAAAAGGCGCGCAGAAAGGAAGCCTTTTGTGGCGGCTTACAGACAGATTCAGCAGGATAATGCGTCTTGGCGATACTGTCGAGATTTATTGCAGGAAAATACAGAAATGAGAAAAGAAAACTGCCTGATTCTTGGTGCCGGACTGATGCAGAAGCCGGCGATTCTTAGCGCCCGCGAGCTTGGCTACCGGGTTTGTGTCGTTGACGCTGATGATAACGCGGCCTGTGTCTCTCATGCCGATGAATTCAGAAAAATCGACTTGAAGGACAAGGAGGCAATCCTTGATTATGCGCGTGAGCTCAAAAATTCGGCGGATGGTCTTGCGGCCGTCTTCACCGCAGGAACGGATTTCTCCGCTAGCGTGAGCTATGTCTGCGAGGCTCTGGCTCTTCCGTCGCATTCCTACGAGGCCGCTCTGAACGCAAGCGTAAAAGACCGGATGCGCCAGTGCTTCAAGGCCAGCGCGGTGCCGTCACCTGATTTTATGAGAATCACGGAGGATGACATCGCTGATTTCGGCGCGTGTGCTGAAAATAATGGCGATAAAATCGGCCTGGGGCTTCTGGAGAAAGTCCTTGGGAGGCTGCGCTTTCCGTTCGTCGTCAAGCCTGTGGATAATATGGGCGCGCGCGGGTGCAGGATGGTCCGCAATGAGAGTGAATTTCTTCCCGCTGTGCGCGCCGCGGTGGAATGCTCGCGCACAAAGACCGCCATCCTTGAGAATTACATGCGGGGCGAGGAATATTCGATTGACGCGCTTGTCTATGACGGAAAATTCATAGTGACCGGGCTGGCAGTCCGCCACATAAAATTCGAGCCTTATTTTATAGAAGTGGGGCACACAATGCCCGCCGTCCTTGATAAAAATGTCCACGACCAGCTGATTTCCGTGTTCGCCCTTGGCGCAAAATCCCTTGGATTGACCTGCGGTGTCGCGAAGGCTGATATAAAATACACCGAAGACGGCCCGATGATTGGCGAGATTGCCGCAAGACTTTCGGGCGGATATATGTCCGGCTGGACTTATCCTTATGCATCGGACTTGAACCTGACCAAGCAGGCGCTTCTGATTGCCGCGGGAAAATCCCCGGAAGAGGCGATTTCACGGGCGGTTCCGGTGAGCTTTGATTTGCCGGCCGCAATCAAATCAAAATCTGGTCAGAAATCTGATGCGGGCGGGAGGCCTTTTGAGCTGTACGAGGTGCCGTGCAATCGCACTGCCGCAGAGCGGGCTTGGCTGAGCATCCCCGGCGAGGTTGAGTACATCGAGAACATAAACGATTACACTGACCAGGCGGTTTTTGATGTTCTTCCGCGTCCTGCCGTCAGAATTGGTGCGGCGGTGCAGTTTCCAAGGAACAACGTGGAGAAGTGCGGGAACGTGATTGCGGTGAGCCACAGCCGCGAGGCGGCGGTTCTTGCCGCCGAGGATGCCGTCTCGAACATTCTCATCACGCTGAGGCCGGACAACGCGGAAACGGACGCTTTTCTGCGCGGTGAGAGCGACGAGTGCGAGAAGGATTTTCCTCCGCCGGCGTTTGCGGAAATTCCCGGTCACGTTCTTTCGGATTTAAGTGGGAAAATCCCAGCGGATAAAAAAACCGAAGATTTTATTCCAGAAGTTCTCAGAAAAGCCGAATATTTAAACACGAAGGACTGGAATTACAATACGATTTTGCAGACTGCCCGCAAATTCGATTTGCTTCGCGCGAGGCACCCGGAACTGGACGCAAGGAAATTCTGGGAGAGCGCGCTTCGTGCTGGGATTCAGGGGGCGGTCTACTACAGCGACACCCTGTCTTGCGCGGGCGGCCGCTGAAAAAGAGGATACGATGAGCATCAGGAAATTTTTAGTATCGGTTTTGACTTTGGCGGCGGTCAGTGTGAGCGCACATGCTGCCAACACAATCTCTCTTCTTGAGAATTCCAAGAAAAGCGGCGTGAATGTCTACTGGGACTCGCTTTCAGAGACCGGAATGCTTGAGAAAAATGACCATCACCTCTCGTTCAGGGCGGGCGAGGAGACTGTCATTCTTGACGGCGTGCGGATGATGATTACGGATGCCCCGGAAATCAGCGGAAGCTCTATCCTTGTCTCAAAAAAATTCCTTGATGATTCCGAGGAATTTTTCTCGCAGAAATCAGAGCTGCCGTTCAAGGTGGGCGCAATCCTGATTGACGCGGGTCACGGCGGAAAAGACCCCGGCGCGCTCAAGACTTACAAAGTCGGCGGAAAAGACGTGACTGTGCGGGAAAAGGACGTCACACTGCGCGTGGCAAAAATGCTCGGCGAGAAACTGCGCTCTGCATATCCGAACAAGCAGGTAATCCTCACCCGCGACACGGACGTGTTTCTTTCTCTGGGCGAGCGGACGGACATCGCGAACGGAGTGAAAGTCGTCGAGAACGAGGCCGTGCTTTTCATATCAGTTCATGTGAATTCATCGCTTAACAAGAATTCATCCGGATATGAGGTCTGGTATCTTTCGCCGGGCTACCGCCGCACCGTGCTTGACAAGGCCACAATGGCGGATGACAAGAGCCTGTTCCCAATCCTTAACTCCATGATGGAGGAGGAGTACACGACAGAAAGCATTATGATTGCAAAATTCATAATGGACGGGCTTCAGGCGCAGATTGGAAAAGAGTCTTCCGCGCGGGGAATCAAGGCGGAGGAATGGTTCGTCGTGAAGAATTCAAATATGCCGAGCGTCCTCATCGAGCTTGGCTTTGTCTCAAACGAGAAAGAGGCGCTTCTTTTAAATGATGACAAATACTTGAAAAAAGCTACCCTGGGAATATATAATGGAATAGCGGCGTTCATAACGCATTTTGAGCGCTCGCAGGGATTCACATCATTAAGATGACAGGAAAGATGATTAAAAGACTGCAAAAATATCTGCCCCAGATGATTCTGACCGTGCTCATGCTCATAATTCTGATTGTCTCAGCCGTGATTTTCAGGGCGGGGAATGACAGGCAGCGCAGGATTTTCATTTTTCCGTCCGCCGAGAACGGCAGATACATCGTCGAGTACAGGAATCTTGCGAAGCAGCCGGGGCAGGGCGATGTCCGGCTTTATGTGGATGAGATTCTGCTCGGCTCTTCTGTGGAGCGGACCCGTATGCTTTTTGCGCCGGGAACGGTAGTCCGCTCGTGTTTTGTGCGGGATTCGGTGCTTTTTCTCAATCTTTCGCAGGATCTTATTGACATGGGCGAGGGAGTCATAGAAATCAGGGATGGTTTTGCCCTCCTTGAGAAAAACATCAAAAAGAATTTCCCGAAAATAAAGGAGATTGATTTTTTTGTTGAAGGAAAATCGGCTTTTGAATCTTAAAAGTCGTTGACAAAATGGTATTCTTATTAGATAATTGCAGTAGATACAAGGCTACATCGAATCTGTAATAATATAAAAGGAGCTTCAAGATGAAGAAGACTTTGGGTTTATTTGCAGCTGCTATGCTGCTTGTAGGTGGCGTTGCTTTCGCTGAAGAGTCCGTCCTCATTGATTTTACATTGCTGGATGCGGACTGTGCGGAGGATGAGAACGGAAATGCGACACAGAACAGCCATACTGTAATGGACTATTCTGTGGCTGCCGGCTCAACATTCACAGAGGATCAGAAAGATCTTATGAGGACATCTCTTGCGCTTCCTGAATGGGAAGTTAAATTGAATGCTTCTGCTAAAAATGTGATGAGCCTGGCCGATTCTCAGGTTGTCGCTGCGCCGGTAAAAGGCGAGGCTGATGTTCCTTTCGCGGGAAGCAACGTGATGGGAGTCCGCATTGAGTTCCCGACATGGAATGCGAATGCGAATGCCCGCATTGAGCCTCCGTTTGACATCCCGGCTTACGAGCCGTTGTCAAGCGCGGACGAGAACGGAAATCGTCAGGAGCCGTCTGATGAGGAGAAAGCGAGCGGAAAGACACTTTTTGAGGACGGATATGGTGTTGTAAAGAATGTCTCTACAATCAAGGCTATTTCTGTCACAACACTGGGTATGAACTTCCCGCACGGACTTTATGTTCTTCTTGCAGACAATGATAATGTCGAGAGACGTTATTTCATGGGATACCTCGGCTTCGACGGATGGAAAGAGCTGCGCTGGAACAACCCGCAGTACATCACAGAAATCAGAAACCGCGAGATTCGCGTTTATCCGATTTACCCGCGCGGAATGCCTTTCGTGAAGTTCAAGGGCTTCCAGATTACTCGTGATGCCGCGCACATAGGCGGAACTTTCATCGGCTATTTCAAAGATGTCAAGATTATCTACGACAAGGCTCTGCTTACAACTGACCGCGACATCGCTGATGAGGATCTCTGGGGAATCATCACAAAGAAAGAGACTGCACGACAGGCTGCTGAGATGGCAAGATTCGGTAACAAGCAGGTTAACCGCTATCTTGAGCGGGCGAAGCTTGCTACAGAGGATGAGTTCACTTCAAGTTTGAATGAGGATTCTTCTTCTAACGCTCAGACTTCAACAGGCGACGGAGCAGATACCGTAGAAGAGTAATCAGCAGGACTGATTTACTGAATTGATTTAAAAAACGCTTTGGCTAGCCAAAGCGTTTTTTTTGAGACTTATGAGAACATCCGGATTACTGTCAAAAAAACAAATCAGAGAGAACTACGAGGCCTACACCGAATATTTTTCTGAGACAATGGGCAACGTCGTTCGCATCCTCCAGCAGAATATACGGCTTTCGACCCAGCCGACTTACAAATACCGCGTAAAAAGTTTTGAGAGCTATTACAAAAAAGTCCTGCGCCTGAAGCCGGACAAGGTTGAGGCGGATAACACGCTGATTTATCTCACCGACATGATGGGTGTGCGCATGATTTGCGCCTTTCTTGAGGACATCAACTTTGGCCTTGAGCAGATAAAAAAACTTTTTGTGATTAAGGAAGTTGAGGTCAAGGGGGCAGACAAAAAATTCAGCGAGTTCGGATATGAGTCCGTTCATGTGCTGATAAAACTTCCGGATGACTGTATGCCCGCGTTGGAGGGGAAATACGCTGGACTCAAGCCAATCACTGACGAGCTTGTCTGCGAGATTCAGATTCGCACGATTTTGCAGGATGCCTGGGCGGAGGTTGAGCACGAGCTTATCTATAAGACAGAGTTCAATCCGTTTGACATTCCTCTGCGCCGGAAGCTTGCGTCAATAAACGCGTCTCTTACGCTCGCGGACATTACTTTTCAGGAAATCCGGGATTATCAGAACAAACTGCAGCGTGCGCTGGATGTGCGCCGCCGCTCTTTCTATTCGATTGCGGACAATCTTCTGAATGATGAGGCCGGAAAAATCGCCTCTGCGGATGATTTCTCGCACGTCTCGACTTATGTCCAGGGCACGATTGACGACCTGATTCTCCGGGCAATTCAGGCGCACAACGAGGGCCGTCTTCAGGAGGCGGTTGACATTTATTCCGCGATTATCGCGGCGGTTCCGGAGAATGACAAGAACGTCATCGCGGTCATCAGAAAGCACAGGGGAATGGCGTATTTTGCCATGAGCCGTCTTGACGAGGCATTGGAGGATTTTCAGAAGAGCATCGAGGCGGACAATCAGGCGTTCCGCTCATATTATTACAAGGGAATTGTCTATTCAATCCAGAAAAAATATGACGAGGCGATTGACTGCTATACCAGGTCATTGCAGATAAATCAGTTTCAGGCCCACACTTATTTTAGGCGGGCGATGGTATATTACGAGGTGCAGGAGTATGAGAAAGCCATGAATGATTTGAATGTCGCGCTGAAACTCGGGATGAAGCAGGAGGAGTGCGCCTCTTTGCAGGAGAAACTTGTCAAGAAATTCGGCATGGGGATGTAGTCGGCTTGAAAATCCGAAAAATTGCGCTGCGATTGTTGACGAAAACCGGGCAATCTGCTATATTTTGCAAAGTCATTGTGGCATCCTGCCATGTGATTATGTCTCCTTCGTCTAGTGGTTAGGACATCGGGTTTTCATCCCGACAACAGCAGTTCAATTCTGCTAGGAGATGAAGTTCAGAATAAAGAGGCTCACCTTTGGTGGGCTTTTTTATTTGCTTCGCTAGCTCCGCTTTACACAGCGCGGTGGGGGTAACTTGAAAGTCGGCTCATATTTTTCTCAGGACGCGATTGCTCAGCTTGAGGCGGGAATAAACGAGGCTTGCGGGAACGAGGTCTTTCTTACCGGCGAGATTGACGCTGACGGAATTGTCGTCTCGGTGAGAGTCGGCGCGCGGGGAACTTCCGACACTGTTCCGGTCAATTTCTCTGATGCGCGCGGCAGCCGGTCATCGGTTCTGATTCATAACCATCCCGGCGGAAATCTTCTTCCGTCTCCCGCGGATTTGGCGGTCGCCTCTGATTGCGCGGAGCGGGCGCAGGGCTTTTACATCGTGAACAACTCCGTGACGGATGTCTATGTCGTTGTCGAGCCGGTCAGGCCAAGAAAAATCCACATGATTGATTTGGATGAGGCCGGCGGGATGATTGCCGCAGGCGGTGCGCTTTCCGCCTTGTCCGACAATTTTGAGGAGCGGCCGGTTCAGATTGCGCTTTTGCGGAGCATCGGCAGGGCATTCAACGAGTCGCTTCTCGGCGTGTTTGAGGCTGGGACCGGGGTCGGGAAATCATACGCATATCTTATTCCCGCGATTATCTGGGCGGTCTCGAACAACGAGAAAGTCGTGGTCTCAACCGGAACAATCAACTTGCAGCAGCAGTTGTGCGAGAAAGACATTCCCGCTGTTGAGCGGATTCTGGGCAAAAAAATCAGATTTGTGCTGATGAAAGGACGGCAGAATTACATCTGCAAAAGGCGGATTTCAGACGCGCTTTCTGTCCTGGATTTGTTCGAGGACGAGAGCGATGAGCTTAAGAGGATTTCCCAGTGGGCCGGCACTTCCGCGAGCGGGAGCAAAAGCGAGATTCCGTTCGTTCCATCTGAATCGGCGTGGTCAAAAATCTGCTCGGAAAGCGACGCCTGCATGGGAATGCGCTGCCCATCTCATTCATCGTGCTTTGTGATGCAGGTGCGCAAGGAGGCGGCCGGCGCGAACCTGATTGTGGTGAACCATCACCTTCTTTTTGCGGACATTGAGTCGCGGATGAGCGGGGTCGGTTATTCGGATGCGGCGGTTCTGCCTCCGTACCGCCATCTTATTTTTGATGAGGCGCACGGCATCGAGAGCGCGGCAACAAGTTTTTTCAGCGAGAATCTGACGCGGTTCAAGATAAACAGGCTTGTGAGCCAGATGTACCGCAAAAAAAAGAATTCGTATTCCGGCCATCTTTGCAGTCTTGCAATCCTCTCATCAAACGAGGAGCAGGCGGACCGCGCCTATGAGCTTTCCGCAAAAATAAGGGACGCGCTCGCGAACCTTGAAATTGCCGCCTCAGATTTGCTTGCGGGCGACTACACAATGCGGCTTTCTGATGGCTCTGCCCGTGATTTCGGGCCTTTTCTGGTCTCTGCCGGGGAGCTTTCCCGTGCGCTCGGCGCGTTCACAGATATGATTCGCAGTGTGATTGACGGAATTGCCGATGAGGATTTGGACGCGCCGTGCTGCTGGGAATCAAAAATCATACTGCGGCGGCTGGACTCGTGCTGCCTTCTTCTCCGCAATTTCTTGCAGTGGGATGAGAAAAAAGATTTTGTCTACTGGATTCAGAAAAAAAGGCTCTCTGCGGAGCTGAGCCGCGAGTCTGGCAATCCTGATTTTTATATCCTGAACGAGACCCCGCTTGATATTTCATATATGATGAACAAGGGTGTTTTTGAGCAGATGCAGAGCGTCGTCTGCACATCCGCGACTTTGAGGACCGGCCGGGATTACCGCTACTGGATGGGCAGGACAGGCCTTATGCTCGCGGACAGTCAGAGAATCTCTGTGTCGGATTATCCGTCGCCTTTTCCGTATGAGAAGAACATGCTTTTTGCGGTTCCGTCTGATGCTCCGTTCCCGGACAGCAGCGAATATCAGCAGTATATTGAGATGGTGATTCCGCGCCTTATCGAGGCTGCCGAGGGGCGCACGCTCGTGCTTTTCACGTCCTATGAGTCGCTCAGAAGCGCGCACCGCACCGTTGTGTCAGTCCTGCGCTCGTTCTCAGGCAGGATTATGAGGCAGGGCGATGATGACAGCGCGAGGCTTCTGGAATCATTCAAAGAGGAGAAGGAGAGCGTACTTTTTGCCACGGACTCTTTCTGGCAGGGCGTGGACATTCCCGGCGAGTCTCTTTCCCAGGTGATTATTGTGAAGCTGCCGTTCAGCGTTCCCAATGACCCGGTTTTTGTGGCGCGCTCGGAGGCAATCGAAAAAAGAGGCGGAAGCTCGTTCATGGAGCTTAGCGTGCCGGAGGCAGTCATAAAATTCAGGCAGGGAGTAGGCAGGCTCATCCGCAGAAGTGATGACAAAGGCGTTGTCGTCGTCCTTGACCGCCGGATTTACGAGAAGCGTTATGGCGCGAATTTTCTTGCGACAATGCCGCCGTGCAGAAAAATCTATGAGCCGATGTCCGCGATAATAAAAAAAATAAATTCCTTTATTTTTGACTGAAATTGGATTATACTTTATAAAACCGATAATTTTGGAGTCTGTATGGCAAGTCTTCTGACTTTAATATGCCTTGTCGCGATGGTCATACCCGCCGCTGTTGCGAATATAATCGCGTATCCCATATCAAAAAAATGGAGCATGGCGATTTCTGAGTATATACAGAAAGTTCTGGCAGTGAGACTGTTCGCGATCCTGCGGACATACCGTTTCTTTCATTTCTGGGGATACAAGGAGGACGTGCCGGAGATTCCCGAGCAGTTCATAATCATCTCAAATCATCAGAGCCTGCTTGATATTCCGCTTTTTATGAATTTTTTCCGCGACAAGGAGCTGCGTTTTGTCTCCAAGGACACGCTCGGCCGTCATGTTCCGCTTGTCTCAGAGATGCTGCGCTCGCAGGAGCACTGCGTTATCCCGCGTGAGGCAAAGCCGATGGAGGCGATGCGCTACGTCGAGCAGTTCGGGAAGCGCGTGGTTGAGCGCAATCAAATCCCGATTCTTTTTCCCGAAGGCTCGCGCACACGGGACGGGAATGTGGGGCGGTTTTACTCTGCCGGTTTCAGGCGGATTGTGGAGGCCACCGGGCTTCCTGTGATGGTCTGCGCCCTTGACGGCGGATGGCGGCTCCGGGATCTGCGCAGGCTTTTCACGCGGCTCAAGCGCGGTTGTTACCGTGTCAAAATCCTGAAAGTCTATGATAATCCCAAGACAAAGGAGGAGTGCAACGCCCTGCTGGAGGAATCCGCCCAGATGATTCAGAAGCAGGTGATGGAGTGGAGGTCTCTTCCGTCCGAAGTTCGCTAGGCATAAAAAAACTGCAAGGCAGAGCCTTGCAGTCTCATTCCAACGGATTTGTTATTTGAAATCCTTTGGTCTTCTTTCAACACGCTTGCATTTCTGGCATTCCGCCTGATTCCTCATCCTGCCATTCTCAATCATTGTTTTCATTATGATTTCGCCACCGCAGTCAGGACAAATGAACTTTTGTGTTGCCACAGTTGTACGAGAGTTTTTACTTGCTCCAGCCATTATGTGCCTCCAGTCGAATATTCGTATCTGATATAATACAAAGATTGTCCGTCTGTGTCAATCACAATGAGTATGTGGAATAAAATCTTTGCGCTCAATTGACATAAAAAGTTAATTTTGATAGTATAACAGACAGTTAACTAATTTATTTGGGGGTCTCCAATTGGCAGGCAAAAAATCATCTGCAGAAAAAAGACACGCTCAGAGTGAGGTTCGCAGACTTCATAACAAGGCAATCAAAAGCACTTGCAGGACCTACGCCAAGCAGTTTTTAGAGGCTGTTCAGGCTAAGGACCAGAAACTTGCCGAAGAAAAATACAGGCAGCTTCAGAAAGAGCTTGACACTGCTCGTGGCAAGGGTGTCTTGAAAAGAAATGCAGTATCACGCAAAAAGTCAAGGATGATGAGACTTTATAATGCTACTTTCGCTGCAAAATAACTTATAAAGTACGTTGCTTTTTGGAAGTCCAGTTGAGCGTTGTTTCAACTGGATTTTTTTTACCGCCGCCGGGTGAAAAATGCGCTCTAAAATCACAAAAAAAGATTTGGTGAACAGCGTCTATGAGTCAGTCGCTGTGGACAAAAAAGACATCGCGCTTGTGATTGACAGCTTTCTCCTCCAGCTCAGGAAAAGTCTGGAAGTCGGCTCTGTGATAGAGCTGCGCGGGTTCGGCACTTTTGAGCCTAAGCTGCGCAAGGGCAGGGCCGAGGCAAGGAATCCGAGGAGCGGAGAGATTCTTTCTGTCGGGCCGCATTATGTGGCGGCATTCCGAGCGGGAAAAGAGCTTAAAGAGGCGATGCGGGCAATCACTCCCGAGGAAGGCGTGTGATTTGTGTGCGGTCTCTGAATCCGGTTGCGGGCTGAGAAATCCGAGAAAGTCTGAGAAATCACCGGAGATTTTAGGCGGATTTTCTTCCTGCCGGCGATTTACAGGCGTTTTCTTGCGGACGCATTTTTTTGCATCGTTTGATTTTTTTTTGCCGCTCCTGCGCCTGATTTTGCTTTCCGGGCGAGGCGGAATGCGCTTTGCGTCCGCGTTGTTGATAATCAGCGGGATTGTGTGTATAATCAGAGAATAAGCAGAGGTTTTCATGGCAGAGAAAAATGATTCTGGAAAGAGGAACATCACCGTTTTTGGTGCGGAGACTGAGTTTAACGGTACGCTTGAATTCACGGACAGGCTCGTAATCACCGGGAAGTTCAGCGGGATAATCAATGCGCCGCAGGGCGACCTTCAGATTGCCAAAAAGGCTGTCTGCGAGGTGAATAGAATCGACGCGAACTCGGTTGTGATTTCGGGGAACGTCACCGGGGATATTTTTGCCAAGGAGCGCGTGGAGATTTGCTCGGGCAGCGTTGTCGAGAGCGACATCAGCACATCAAGAATCAGGATTGCCAGCAATGTGGATTACAGCGGGCAGGTCACGATGCTGGACGATGAGCCTGACGTGGACTTGTTCTCTGTTGCCTCCGACGAGTACAAGAACGCGGTGTTCGTCCACTCGGATGTGGTGAAATGAAATTTGTTTGCAAAGAAGAATTGACATCATTGATAAATAAAAGTTATAATATCAGAAATAAATCAAGGATTTTGGACGATTTTTTTGCGTTTTTTATGCGGCAGTGCGGTTCGCATCATTTTTCGTCTGCTGTTTTATCCTGAAAGTTTAGTTTTTTATGAAAATCAATATATCTTTATTTTTATGGAGTAATTACTCATGGCACCTTTAAGAAGAAAGCCGCATGATGAGGATGCGGGCGCGGATTCTGCGGGCACTCAGGCTGCATTGGATTTTGATTCGCAGGATGGCTCTGATTCTGCGGCCGCACCTCAGAGCGCGCCGATTTCTGAGAAATCAGGGGCAGCGGATTTGGAGGCCGGCAAGCCAGTCGTGCGAAGAAGAAGAGTCGTGAAAAAAGTTGATGATTCGGAGGCCGCCTCAGAAGAGGCTTCCGCCGAGCAGCAGGAGCATCAGAGTGAGCGCGGCAGCGCGGAGCACCCGCAGGAGCGCGGCGGATACAGACGGACGGGCCAGAACTATCAGAACAGATACAACAACCGCCGCGGTCAAGGCTCAAAACGTCCGTATGGGGCGAGGGCATCTTATCCTGTGCCTTCCGCAGAGATGTCCGAGGCTCTTGCCCAGGAGATGAGCGTGGCTCCGGAGGATAATGAGAACAGGCCGCGTCTTCTGATCAATGACATGACAATAAAAAGTATGCCGGAGCTTCGCGAGCAGGCTATGCAGTTCGGCTTTACGGAAGATGACCTTGCTCCCATGAAAAAGCAGGACTTGATTTTTGTAATCCTCAAGGCGCACACGGAGCACGGCGGAATAATCTTTGCCTCCGGCGCACTGGAGATTCTGCCTGACGGCTACGGATTTCTGCGCAGTCCGCAGAACAGCTATCTTCCCGGGCCGGATGACATTTACATCAGCCCAAGCCAGATTCGGCTTTTCAATCTTAAGACAGGCGACACCGTTTACGGGCAGACGCGCTCACCCAAAGAGGGCGAGCGGTTTTTCGCGCTTCTTCGCATTGAGAGCGTGAATTACGATGAGCCGCGCGTCGCGCAGACACGTGTTCCTTTTGAGAACCTGACCCCGCTTTACCCGGATGAGAAGCTCCGGCTGGAGACTGTCTCTACGGAGGTCTCCACACGAATCGTGGATTTGTTCGCCCCGATTGGCAAGGGTCAGCGTCTTCTGATTGTCGCACCGCCAAAAGCCGGAAAGACAATCCTCATGCAGAAAATAGCGAACGCAATCACCACGAACAATCCGGAGGTCTATCTGATTGTCCTTCTGATTGACGAGCGTCCCGAGGAAGTCACCGAGATGGAGCGCGCCATAAAAGGCGAGGTGATTTCATCAACCTTTGACGAGCAGGCCACGCGCCATGTTCAGGTTGCGGAGATGGTTCTGGAGAAGGCCAAGCGTCTTGTGGAGCACAAGCGTGATGTTGTGATTCTGCTTGACTCAATCACGCGCCTTGCCCGCGCTTACAACCAGACCGTCCAGACATCGGGAAAAGTTCTTTCGGGCGGTGTGGACTCGAACGCGTTGTTCAAGCCAAAAAGATTCTTCGGCGCGGCGCGGAATGTTGAGGAGGGCGGAAGCCTCACAATCATCTCCACCGCTCTGATTGAGACGGGCAGCCGCATGGACGAGGTTATTTTTGAGGAGTTCAAGGGAACCGGCAACAGCGAGATTGACCTTGACCGCAAGCTCGCGGAGCGCAGGCTGTTCCCCGCAATCAACATCAAAAAATCGGGGACAAGAAAAGAGGAGCTGCTGCTCACGGAGAACGAGCTTCAGAAAATCTGGATTCTGCGCAAGGTTCTTAATCCCATGGAGGACGTTGAGATTACCGAGCTGATTCTTGAGCGCATGAAAAAGAGCAAGACCAATGAGGCGTTCCTTGCGAGCATGAACGCGGGGACTGCGGCGGTTGACGGCTAGGGGATTTTTCCTGCCTGCTTGACCAGAAAACCGGTTTTTGGGTATAATATCAAAATCATTTTATCTTGTGATATTAGACAATCAGTTGACGGTAGCGGAATGATAGATGCGCTTTGCGCAAGCTAGGGGCGGCCGGGCGTAATATCGGGCAAGAGAATAGGAGTTATAAAATGAAAAAGGGAATTCACCCGGAGTACAAACTTACGAAAATCACTTGTCTTTGCGGCAACGTGATTGAGACCCGCTCAACTGTGGAGAACATCCAGGTTGAAATCTGCTCTGCATGCCATCCGTTCTACACCGGAAAGCAGAAACTTGTTGACACCGCCGGCCGAATCGACAGGTTCAACAAGCGTTACGGAATTCAGGGCGATAAATAATCGCTTTGCTGTGTATCAGAAAGGCTTCCTTGCGGGGAAGCCTTTTTTGTTCGGAGCAATTTTTCTGTAAGATGATAACTGATGATGACGGACGGTGACTGCCTGGGCACGGCAAAGATAATCCGCTCTGATTGTCCGCGTTATGGTCTGACTGCCCCGTATGCCTCTACGTAAAGTGCGAGACACAAACCTTGCCGGCATACACGCTGATTTGATTGCCTTAGTCTGCCATCGATAAAAATTGCACTAATCCCGCCTCTGACCCTGCATGGATTGGACTGCAAGCCTATAGTGTTCTGGCTGCAAGTCTGCACGGTTCCGGGCGTAAGGCTACAGTGTTTTGCTCCGGAACGCTGTAGCCTTAAAGGTGAAACACTGTGAGGTTGCGTGGTTAAGCCCGCAGGGTTTGGAGATGAAACCCTGTGAGCTTGGAGGCGAGTTACTGCGGAGTTCCTGGGCTGTGCGGTGGAGAAAAATTCCGTGCGATTGACACCGTGATAAAAAGGTAAATATGCGTTTTTTTAATTGCAGTCTTACTGGTGACGTGGTAATTCCTGCCAGCGTTACAAAAATCGGCAAGAGTGCGTTCGCTGGTTGCATCAACTTTCAGTCTGTGACATTTGATGACCCAGTTGGCTGGTATGACTATGATACTGATGACGAAATTGACGTGAGCGATCGTTGGTCTGGTATCTATAAGAAAACGACCTAAGGCGCGGCTCCTGCCATTGCGGTCTCCGCGCGCTGCGGAGGCCGCTTTTGTTTTTTGTGCGGGCTAGAAACTTTGCGCGCGTGTCAGCCGGAATTCCCACACTTTGTGCGGTCTTCGGGCGGAAAAATCGCGGGGGATTGTGTCCTGCGTGATTTCTGTGCAGGTGAAAGCGCTCTCGCTGATTGTCCTTGCCGGAATCCTCTGCTCATCGATTTTTATGTGCTCGGCGTTCGAGGAGAAATAGAGCGTTCCGCCGGGCGCAAGGATGTTCAGGCAGTCCTTCACAAGCTGCGGCCAGTCGCGCCTGATGTCCAGCACGTTTGACGCGGACTTGCTGTTGCTGAACGTCGGCGGATCCAGAACAATCAGGTCATAAAAATCGTCTTTTTTGAGCGCGCCTTTCTTTGCGTCAAGCGCCTTCTCTTGCAGAAAGCGCACGCAGTCCGCGCGGATGAACGAATACTTTTTTTTGTCTGTGAATCCGTTCGCCCGCATATTCTCCTGTGCCCATGCAAGGTATGTGTGCGATAAATCAACAGACTCCACGGATTTTGCGCCTCCCTGCGCCGCATAGACGGAGAAACTTCCGGTGTAGCAGAAAAGGTTCAGCACGCGTTTTTTTGCGGCCCGGGCGCGGACTGCCTCACGGAGCGGGCGGTGGTCAAGGAAAAGCCCGGTGTCAAGATAGCTTGTCAAATCCACATGGAAAATCTGCCCCTGCTCCTGAACAATGCCTTTTATCGTGATGTCCTGCGCTGCGGACGCGCCGGACTTCTGGTACTGGGCAAGGCTGTCGTCATCATCGCTCTTGTGATTTTTCCGGCCCCGGAATTTCCGCACAACGTGATTCTCGGGTACTTCCAGAACCTGCGCCGCGCTTGCGGCCATCACAGAAAGCCACGCCTCATCGTAGCCGCTCTTGTAGGATTTCTCATAAAGATAGATGACTGCGTAAGTCCGGGATTTTATGTCCGATTCGTCCGCGGTGTCTCCCGCAGAAATCCGCGCGTTCTGCGCGGCAAGGAATTTTATCGCCTCCATAGGCGAGTCAATCCCGCCGGGCAGAAGCTCGTACAAATCCACGCAGAGCGGCACTTCGGGGATGTCTCGGTCATAGAGACGGTAGCAGGTCACGCGGTTTTTGCGCGCCCACCTGCGCAGCTCCCTGTATTTTTTTCTGAGCCTGTTCGCGAAAATCCGGGCGTGATAATCGGTTCTGTCTTCGTTCTGAGCGTCCATAAGGCGAGTATATCATTCCCGGAAGAAAAATTGAATAGACTGCGCCCCCTGATTCTCCGGGATTCGTCAGGAAATCCGCGTGTGCCTGCCTGATTTTTTTGCCTTGATTTCCCGTTTGCAAAGCCTGCCGCATTTCTGGTATAATGATGCTATGACCGCGACTGAAAAATATCTTGCAATGAACAATGAGTTTTGCCGTCTCCGTGACGCCATTTTCAATCCCGATGTTGATGAGGCCGAGGAGGACGAGCAGGTGCAGCAGAGCGTGCAGATGGCGCTGGGGATTCTGGTGCAGTATCTGGATTACTACAAGGATTTGAACAAGGTGAGAAGCCGCGAGAAAAAATCATAATTTTAACGTGGAGGATTTTTGTTATGAAAAAAGCTCTTTCTGTTTTGCTCAGCGTGATTTTCGCGCTCTGCCTTCTTTTTACTTTGCTGCTATCTGTGGTTCGCTTCAATTTCAGGTATTCTGCGATTCTTGATGTAGCCGCGCAGATGATGGGGATGGCCTCAAAGTCCGCGCCGCAGTATGATGACGGGCTTTTTCATCCTGATGGCAGGACAATCAGCCTTGCGCAGTATGATTTTGATGAGCGCAGCGGGGCATCGCTGTTTGACGTGAGCGGGATTGTGCAGTCGTTCTTGCAGGACTATGATGTGGATGTCGAGAGCGAGCTCATCACGGAGATTCTCTCTGCGCCTGAGGTCTCTGATTTTATTGACAAATATGCCGCTGAGATGGTGGACTATGTGACCGGTGCGAAGGCCGACCTTGAAATCAATGCGGATGACATCACCAGAGTCATAAACAAATCCATTGACATATATGAGGTGCGCACTGGAGAGACGGTGGACCGTAGCGGGATTGACAAGGCCGTGGAAGCGTCTGTTGAGGCCGCCCTCCCGGAGATTGCCGCCGCGCTTGACGAGGTTCGGGAGGAGACCGCGGATGTTTTTGGCTGGCTCAGGACTCTGCGCCTCCTGCTTTCGCTCAGGTTTTTCGTGATTTGCGTCGTGTGCTGCGCGGTTCTTGCGTTGGCAATCCTGCTGATTAACAGGGATGTCTTTGCGTGGCTCCGGTTTGTCTCTGTTCCGGCGATTGCGGTTGGCGTGGTGATTTTTGTTTGCGCGATTGTGGGAGCGTCCGTCGTTCCGTCCGCGCTCTCTGACTTCCTGCGCGATGCCGGCCTGCCCGATGGGATTTTTGCCGTGGTGTGGGCTTATGCTGGCAGGATTCTTTCGCAGATGCGTGTCTATGGAATTGTGACCTTTCTGTGCGGCGCGGCTATGTGCGTGCCCGGTTTTCTGCTTGGAAGAAAAGCGTCCTCCGCTGAGTAAGGCTGTTTTTCCGGGCAAGGCAGAGAAATCCGCGGGGCTGTCATCCGCACTTGTTCGCAATCCGTGTTCACATAATCGGAAAAAAGCATTATAATTAAAGTCCCTTCGCTCAGCGATTATCCCGCAATCTGTGTATTGTGCGGTAAAATATATTTTGCGGCAAGGATGCCGCCCAGAGGAATTTTATGGATTTTGTTGAATTTGGTCTTGACCAGAGACTTTTAAAAGGGATTGAGCAGGCGGGGTACGTGAGCTGCACGCCCGTCCAGGAGCAGGTGATTAAGGCGTCGCAGGCAAGCGGCGGAAAAGGCCCTGATTTGTACGTCCAGTCCCAGACTGGAACCGGAAAGACTGCCGCATACCTTGTGGCAGTCATCAGCGAGATGCTCAAGGAGGGCAACGCGGGAAAACGCTGCCTGATTCTTGCCCCCACGCGCGAGCTTGCCGTGCAGATTGAGGAGGAGGCCAAGGTTCTTGTTGGAACAAGCGGACTGCGTCCGTTCTCCGTGTACGGCGGCGTTGGGTATGAGAAGCAGATTGCCGCGCTCAAAAAAGGCGTTGACATTCTGATTGGAACCCCCGGCCGTGTGATTGACCTGAACGAGGGCGGAAACCTTGATTTGACCGGCGCGCATTTCTGCGTGATTGACGAGGCCGACCGTATGTTCGACATGGGCTTTTACGATGACCTGCGGAAAATCCTGAAATGCCTTCCCGAGGCAGAGAGCCGCCAGACAATGCTTTTCTCTGCCACGCTGAACACGTATGTGAAAAATCTTGCGTGGGAATACACCCGTGACCCGGTTGAGATTACAATCGAGGCTGAGAACATCACCGTGAGCGAGATTCAGCAGGAGCTTCTGCACGTCTCCAGCGATGAGAAAATGAAGCTTCTTGTGGGCATTCTGAGGCATGAGAACCCGGAGAGCGCGATAATCTTCTGCAACACAAAAAGGTGCTGCGAGGTTGTCGCCAAGCGTCTTGTGATAAACGGCATCAAGGCGGAATTCATGATTGGGGATTTGCCGCAGTCAAAACGCCTGCAAATTCTCAAAAGTTTCAAGGCGGGGGAAATCAGAATTCTTGTTGCCACGGATGTCGCCGCGCGCGGAATTGATGTGGACGACCTTGCGATGGTAATCAATTATGACCTTCCTGTTGAGGCCGAGAATTACGTGCACAGAATCGGGCGCACTGCGCGCGCCGGCAGAACCGGAAAAGCGTACACTTTTTGCAGCGAGCAGGATGTCTACAATCTGCCCGCAATCGAGCGGTACATCGAGATGTCGATTCCTGCGACTGTCGCGTATCCTGAGCAGATGGAGGAGGACAAGTCAGCGGGAATGTACATCAAGACCGAGAACTGGCGCGGGGATGATGATTATGATAACCGCGGCGGCTACCGCAAAGGCCGTGACGGTGACATTCATAACAGGCCGCGTGATTCTCGTGGCGGACGTTCCGGCGGAAAATCAGGTGGCGGAACGTCTTATGACGGGAAAAAAGACGGCTACAAAAAATCCGGGGGCAAAAACGGCGGCTCGGGGAAGGGCGGCCAGAAGCGCAAGGGCGCGGCTTTCATTGACCCGCAGAAATTGGCGGGGCTTTCCTATGATGAGCGCATGAGGCTCTACAAGGAGACTTTCGCATCCGACCAGCAGAAAAACACCGGCGGGCAAAAAAAATCAGACGGAAAAAAGCCGGATTCCGCTCCGGGCGCATACAAGAAAAGCGACTACAAGAAAGAATCTTACCGGGACATATACAAGAAAGACGACTTCAAGAAAGAATCCTACCGGGACATATACAAGAAGGGCGACTACAAGAAAGAGTCCTACCGGGATATATACAAAAAAGGCGATTACAAGAAAAAATCCTACAACGCAAATGGCGGAAAATCATCACAGAAATCGCGCGGTGCGAACGCTGTCACACCCGCTCCCGAGCCTAAAAAGACATTCTGGCAGAAAGTCCGGGGATTTTTCGGAAGATAGGCGGTTTTATGAATATCTCGCATTTGAATTTGATTCAGGATGTCCTGGATCGCGCGGTTCAGGCAAAAAAAATCGCGGGCGTCAATCTTCTGGTCTGCAAGGATGATTCTGAGGCCGGCTACTGGCAGTCGGGCTTTGCCGATGCGGAGAGCGGCCGTGCGTTCTCGCGCGACACAATCTGCCGGATGTACTCCATGACAAAGCCTGTCACATCTGTGGCCGCCATGATTCTTCTTGAGGAGGGCAGGATTGATTTGAGCGAGGAGCTTTGGCGTTATCTTCCCGAGTTCAAAAATCTGATGATTTCTGACGGCGAGGGGCGGAATAGCGCGTCCCGTCCTGCCAGCCGCCCGATTCTGATTCAGGATTTGCTGAACATGACAAGTGGATACACTTACGGCGCATGGGGTGAGTGCTGTCCTTCCGGCGAGCACCTCACCTCGGATTTGATAAACCGGCTGAACGAGGATGTCTCCGGCGCGAACAGAATCACCACGCGCGAATTCGCAAGGATGATTTCGCAGATTCCCGTGAGCTTTGAGCCTGGAACATCATACTCATACGGACTTTCAGCCGATATTCTTGGCGCGGTCATCGAGACAGTCAGCGGGATGAAATTCAGCGAATTTCTTAAAAAACGCATTTTCAATCCGCTTGGGATGGACGACACAGACTTTTATGTCCCCGCAGAGAAGCAGAGCCGCCTTGCAAAGACGTACACCTGCGTTGAGGCTGATTCAGCCCGGCATTTAGAGGTTTTCGCAAGCCCGCACCTTGGAATTTCCGGCGAGATGAGAAATCCGCCTGCGTTTGAGAGCGGCGGCGCGGGACTTTGCAGCACCGTCAGCGATTACATGAAGTTCGCGCGGATGCTGACGAACGGCGGCGAGAGCGATGGAAAGCGGATTCTGCATAAAAAGACCGTGGATTTTCTTGCGACTGCCCGCTTGCGCCCGCCGTTGCAGGAGGCGTTCGACAGGAACATGGAGCATCTGAGCGGCTACACTTACTGCAACCTTATGCGGGTCGCGGTTGAGAGCGGGCGTTGCAAGGCAATCACAGAGAACGGCGAGATGGGGTGGGACGGATGGCTTGGCCCGTACCTGAGCGTTGACCGCAGGAACTCGCTTGCAATCGTGATGACAATGCAGATGACCGGGGCCGGCACTACGGACACGACGCGCAAGGTCAAGAACATAATCTACAGCGCGCTTTGACCTCTGTCTGATTGACACATCATCACGGAATTGTTAGAATATCCCATTATACTTGGGTAGAATTTGGGGGTAAAAATGGTTTTCCCGTTGGAGCAATTGGTTGAATATAACGGAAACATATATGAGATTACTGTGGCGGCAAGTCTCCGCGCGTATCAGATGGCGAAGATTGACGACCCGGAGATTGAGGCGAGCCACAACAAGGTTGTGTGCGCGGCCGCACGGCAGCTTTTCACGAACAAGGTGACGTACCGCATTGAGCACAAGGACTGAGAGAATCCCCGTCGTGGTGATTTTCGCGCCTACCGCTTCCGGCAAGACTGCCCTGATGAGAGAGCTTTTCTCCCAGAACGGCAGTCATTTTATTTTAACCGGGGAGGTTGTGAGCGCGGACTCACAGCAGGTCTACAAGCACATGGACATAGGAACGGCAAAGCCATCCCCGGAATTCTGCAAGGAAATCCCCCATCATCTGATTGATATGCTTCTGCCGTCGCAGCAGTGGAATATATTCGATTTTGTGGAGGCGGCCGACCGCGCCTGCGAGGAGATTGCGGGTCGCGGAAAAATTCCTGTCGTATGCGGTGGCAGCGGGTTTTATGTGCGGAGTTTTTTGTACGGTCCTCCGCCCACCCCTGAGTCAGATTCCAGAGTGCGTGAGGAGCTTAAAAATCGGATTGCCGCTGAAGGTAACGAGGCACTTTACAATGAGCTGAAAATGCTTGACCCACAGAGCGCGCAGAGAATCCACGTGAACGATGCGTACAGAATCTGCCGCGCACTGGAGGTTTACCGTCTTTCTGGCAAGCCCCGCAGCAGTTACACCACATCTCTGGCTTTGCGCGATAAATACAATTTTGTGCTCGTTGTCCTTGAGCCGCCGCGGGAAGCCCTTTATGAGCGGATACGTAGCCGCGTAGACCAGATGTTCCGCGACGGCCTTGAGGATGAGGTGCGCTCTCTTGTCGCTATGGGATATGGCGCGGAAAGCCCCGGCATGAAGGCAATCGGTTACAGCGAGTGGTTTGATGATGAGAAGCCGGGACAGCTCCGCGATGCCGGGACTGTGCGCGATGAGATAAAAAAGCACAGCTGTAAATATGCGAAAAAGCAGTTCACGTATATCCGCGATATTCCGCTTGGAACCAGGCTTGATTATCGCGCTTTGGATGATGATGTGCGGAAAGTCTCCGAGGTGATAAAATCAAACTTAAACGCTTTTCGCAAATAAAATCTATTGACAAGAGCCGAGTTTTTCGCCATAATCATAGGAACTTATATAAGTTTTAAGGAGTGCCATTGTGCCTTGTGGAAAGAAAAGAAAACGCCAGAAAATGGCGACACATAAGCGAAAAAAGATGCTTAGACGTAATCGGCATAAGAGCAAGTAGTTTTTAGGTCGAAGATTGTGTCAGATAGACCGCGTCGCAGTTTGTTTCTGTAACTTACTGCTTGCGGTCTTTTTTTTATTGAGTGCGGGTATGTTTAAAAATCGTTGCGAGAGGTCCGGTATTTTACTTTCTGAAATTCATAGTCCAAAAGATATAAAAAATCTCAGCCAGAAAGAGCTGTCGCAGCTGGCAGCAGAACTGCGCAGGACAATCATTGAGGTTGTGGGAAAGAACGGCGGTCATCTTGCGAGCAATCTTGGCGTGGTGGAGCTTACAATCGCGCTGCACCGCGTTTTTGACAGCCCGAAGGACGCGATAATCTGGGATGTGAGCCACCAGTGCTATGCCCACAAGCTTCTTACCGGACGCTATGCTGATTTCAGGACTTTGCGTCAGAAATCAGGTCTCTCCGGCTTCACGAACCAGTCTGAGAGCGAGCACGATTTTTTCACGAACGGGCATTCGTCCACGTCAATCTCGTCCGCGCTCGGGCTTCTTGCCGCCCGCGAGCTGAATGAGGACGACGGCAAGGTAATCGCTGTGATTGGGGACGGCGCGCTCACAGGCGGCATGGCTTTTGAGGGATTATCACACGCGGGGCAGCTGTCCAAAAATCTGATTGTCGTGCTGAATGACAACCAGATGTCGATTGACCACAACACCGGCTCGGTCTCGCGCTATCTGAGCCGCCTCACAATGACCGCGCAGTACCAGACCTTCCGCTACCGTGTTGATAAAATCATAGACAGAATTCCGTACCTTGGAAGATACCTTGAGAAATTCATTTTCCGCTTCAAACGCTCGCTGAAAGGCCTGCTTCTGACGAACAATCTTTTTGTTGACTTGGGATTTGAGTACGTAGGCCCGCTTGACGGCCACAACGAGGCATCGCTGGAGACTGTGCTCAAAAAGGTGAGGAGGCTTCATCGTCCTGTGGTGGTTCATGTGGTCACAAAAAAAGGCAAGGGCTACAGTCCCGCCGAGGATGACCCCGAGCTTTTCCACGGGGTGGGGCCGTTCCAGATAAGCGACGGCACGGTTGAGAAATTCGACACGCTGAGTTTTACCGAGGCGTTCAGCAACATCATCTGCGATTATGCCGCAAAAAACAGCGATGTGGTCGCAATAACCGCGGCAATGGCGAAAGGGACGGGGCTCAGTCATTTTTCCCGCCTTTATCCGGAAAGGTTTTTTGATGTCGGCATCGCGGAGGAGCACGCGGTGACTTTTGCGGGCGGGCTTGCCCGCGGCGGAAAAATTCCCGTGGTCTGCATTTATTCGACTTTCTTGCAGCGTTCTGTTGACCAGATGATTCACGACATAACGTTGCAGGGCGCACATGCCGTGTTCATGGTTGACCGCGCGGGCGCGGTTCCTGCTGACGGCGCGACCCATCAGGGGATTTTTGACATCGCGCTTTTCCGCACAGTTCCGAATCTGGAGATTATGACCGCTGTCAGCGCGGAGGACCTGCGGCTTTGCTTTGAGTGGGCTGTTGAGAAAGGCGGCGCGGTGATGATCCGCTACCCCAAGCTTTCCTGCCCGACGGAGCTTCCGCAGTTTTCGGTGCCTGTGGAGCGCGGCCGCGGGATTCTAATCCCTTGCTCTGAATTTGTGATTGAGAACATCAGCGAGGCGGAGCTGTCATCACGCAAAAATAAGGTTCTTGTCGTGTGCACTGGCGGAATCTATCCAGAGGCGCAGAAAGCGGTGCGGGCAGTCCTTCTGGAGGACGGCTACGCGGATTTGTACATCCTGCGTTTCATAAAGCCGTTCGATGAGGAGCATTTCATCGCGCTTGCAAAAGAATATCACGGAATTGTTTTTGTGGAGGACGGAATTGCGTCCGGCGGCGCGGGCGAGTACCTCAATCAGATTGCGCTGCAAAACGGAATCACGAACACTCGTGTCATGGGATTTGAGGATAAATTTTACGGTCACGGAAGCCGCGAGGAGGTTCTTGCGCAGGCGCATCTTTGTGTGGGCGACATAAAGGAGCGGATTTTAGAATGCGCTCGCTAGATTTCACGGCATTTTCCATGAGCACGGAGCGTCCTGCCTTTGTTATGGGGATTGTGAACGCCACGCCGGACTCTTTTTTTGACGCGAGCCGTGGCGGTGCGCAGAAGGCTCTCTGTCTGATTGAGGAGGGCGCGGATATTCTGGATATTGGCGGAGAGTCAACCCGTCCCGGTTTCACAGATGTCAGCGAGGACGATGAGCTTCGCCGCGTGATTCCTGTGATTGAGGCGGTGCGCAGAAAATACAGCGGGAATCAGGTGCGCATTTCTGTGGACACCCGGAAATCACGGGTGTTTAAGGCGGCTTACGAGGCTGGCGCGGACATTCTGAACGATGTATCTTCCATGACTTACGACAGCAATATGCCTGCTCTGGCGGCAAGTCTTGGCGTTCCGGTCGTGATAATGCATCAGGGCGGCGGCACTCCATCCGATGTGGCGGCTTTTTTTAAAAGACGGGCAGGTGAGATTACATCGCTTGGAGTTGACAGGCGGAACATCATCGTTGACCCGGGAATCGGGTTCGGGAAATCCCCTGATGAGTGCATCCGGATAATCAAGGACACTGATTTTTTGTGCGGCGCGGGTTTTCCGCTTCTGATGGCGCTCTCGCGGAAACGCTGCATCGGCGCGATGACTTCCCGTGATGTGCAGGACAGGCTTTTTGGAACGCTCGCCGCCGACTTAATCTGCGTGCAGAAAGGAGCCGGAATAATCCGCGTGCATGATGTCCGCGCTGCAATTGACACTTTAAATGTGATGAATTTTTTGCGATAATATAATATAATTGGTGCGTATGATTGGAATTGACAGAATTTTATACATATATAATTTTATCCGCCCGGTGCTGGACATCGCAATCCTTGCTTTTCTGATTTATAAGGCCTACGACTTTATATCAAAGACAAACGGAATGCAGATGATTAAGGCCGTTGCGATTGTCGCGGCCGCATACGCGGTGGCAGCCTTGCTCAAGCTAAGGACAATCCTCTGGCTTCTGAATATCATCGCGCCGGGAATTGTGGTGGGGCTTGCGCTCGTCTTCCAGCCGGAAATCCGCAAGCTTTTCCTGCGAATCGGGCAGAACGCGTGGTTCGCCTTCGGAAGCCGCTCCAAGCACACTTACGTTGACGCTGTTCTTATTGCGGCGGATATGCTGTCAAAGCAGAGGCGCGGAATGCTCGCGGTTTTTATGCGCCACACAAAGCTTGACAACATAATGCACACCGGCACAATCCTTAACGCTGATTTATCATCAAGCCTGCTTATGACAATTTTTGGAAAAGACACATCGCTGCATGACGGAGCGTGCTTTATTCAGGGCGGCAAACTGATTGCTGCGGGCTGTTTCCTTCCGTCAAGCGAGAACTACTCAATCAAAAAGACTTTCGGAACGCGACACCGCGCCGCGCTCGGACTCTCCGAGGTGTCGGATGCGGTTGTCCTCGTTGTGTCGGAGGAGACCGGCGCGCTTAGCCTTGCCTATGATTCAAAACTGAATTATGACCTTTCTGTCTCTGAGGTGCGGAAAGTTCTGGAAAATCTGCTTGAGATAACACCTGAAGAAAAAGTCCTGGAGGATACGATTGACGAGCATCAGACGTTTAATTGACCGCCTGCTGGAGAACTGGATTGCGAAAGTCGTGTGCCTGCTCATAGCAATCCTCCTTTATATTTTTTATTATGCGTCCCAGATAGACAGGAAGACTTTCGCAGTCCCGCTCAGAATTGAGGAGAACGGGCTTGTGATGCATGTCGGACAGATTCCGAATTATGTGCTTGTGACTGTCCGCACGGATGACACAATAATGAACACGATAAACGCCTCTGATTTTGACGGCGTTGTGGATATATCCTACATTGCCGAGACCGGAACTTACACCCTGCCGGTTCACGTGAATCTCTCGCCAAAGCTGATGGAGATGAATCCGCTGGAAGTCATTTTAAAGGATGACAAGATTGACGTGCAGGTTGAGAGAAAAATCACAAGATATGTTCCGGTTGAGCCTTCTGTTGTTGGCGAGGTTGCCCACGGCTACAGGATCAAAAGCATAGCGGTCACGCCGTCCACCGTGGAGATTTCCGGGCCGGAGAGCGTGGTCTCTGCCGTGCGGACAATCCCAACCACGCGGATTACCGTCTCGAACGCGGAGAAAAATTTCACCGTGGAGACGGCCTTGCAGGAGCAGGGCAGCATGATTACTGTGAAGGAGCACGGCGCGCTCTCTGCGACTGTCTGGCTTGAGGTTGATGTGATGGAGAAAGAGTTCACGGGAGTTCCCGTTGAGGTTGTCTATCTTGCGCCCGGCCTTGCCCTGCGCAGCGAGATTCCGACGGTGAGCATAATCCTCTCTGGCGAGGTTCCGGTTCTTGAGAATTACAGGCTCGGCGCGCGCGCCGCAATCATCAATTTAAGGGACTATACGGAACCTGGGACTTACGAGGTGCCTGTGCGCTACAGCGTGCTTCCTTCTTTCACAATCGTGTCGAAGTCCGCCGATTTCATCACCGTCACTCTGGACTCCGTCTCATCCGGGAGCGGTGGGTCAAGATGATTCTTGGAATCGGGACTGACATTGTGCAGGTAAGCCGGATGCAGAAATGGATTGAGAACCCTGATTTACTGGCGCGTTTTTTCAATCCGTCAGAGATGATGATGGGCGGAAGCGACAGCGCGAGATGCCAGCATTATGCGTCGCGTTTTGCCGCAAAAGAGGCATTCTCAAAGGCGCTCGGGACTGGAATCACGGGGTTCAGTCTTAAAGATGTGTATATAACCAACGATGACAGCGGAAAACCTCTGCTGAACATCAGTGAGTCCGCGGCGGCTCTGCTTGGCAGTCGTTGCGGAGATTGCAGGACGCACGTCTCGCTCAGCCACGAGAGAGAGTACGCCACAGCGTTTGTGATAATTGAGGGGTAGATATGGCCGCAAAATCATCAGAATCAGAGAAAAAAGTAGGGCTGACTTATTGGTCAAAGGACAAACTCAGCTGCCCGGTCTGCAACAAGCCTTTCGCGCACGAGATTATGCGCAGCGGAAACGGCAGGATGATTGCCGGCTCGCTCACGCCGGAGCTTCACAGGAATTTTGAGCCTTCCGCAAAATACGGCACGATTTATCCGCTGATTTATGAGGTTGGAGCCTGCCCTCACTGCAACACAGCGTTTTTCTGGAACGATTTTCACGCCAAGATAAGCCAGGCGGACAAGGACAAGCTTGCCGCCGGCGCGGACAGACGTATGCAGATGTGCGAGAAAATATTCCCGCATTATAATTTGCAGAAAGAGCGCACGCTTTTTGACGGCTGCGCGATGTACTACCTTGCGCTGCTTTCTTACAATGATGTCAGCCCGGAGATGATTCCCACGCTAAAAATGGCGATTATCAGCCTGCGCCTTGCATGGCTCACCGATGATTTGCACAAGTGCTGCGAGGATCACAATTACGACCTCATATCAAAGATGTTCTATTCAAAGGCTCTGTTTTTTTATCAGCAGGCGGTTCTCAATGAGACCGAGCGCAAGGAGAAAAGCTCCACGCTCGCGAACATGGGGCCGGACATCGACAAGAATTACGGATGGGACGGCGTGATTTATCTCTGCGGGCTTCTGGAATACAATTACGGCCAGCAGGATGATTTGCAGCTGCGGCTTAAGAAACTGAACGAGTCAAAAATCTCAATCGCAAGAATTTTCGGTCTGGGAAAGTCATCAAAAAGCAAGCCCGGTCCTCTTCTGACCAATGCCCGCGAGCTTTACGAGAAAATCACAAAACTTCTGAAAGATGACGAATTCTAAGATGCGCAATATTCTGCTCACCCTGTCTTATGACGGAACTGATTTCTGCGGCTGGCAGCGGCAGGATGACGCGGCCGGCGGCGAGGCGTTCCGCACGGTTCAAGGCGAGGTTGAGCGCGCTCTGGAGAAAATCCACGGACAGGCAACCGCGGTCTATGGCTCGGGGCGCACGGACAGCGGCGTTCATGCTCTGGCCCAGGCCGCGAATTTTTATTCGCCTGTGAAATCAATGCCCACGGAAAATTATGTTCGGGCGGTCAATGCTTTCCTGCCCCGCGATGTGCGCGTCACAGCCGCGCGTGAAGTTCCCGCTGATTTTAATGCCCGCAAGAATGCCACAAGCCGTGTCTACCGCTATTTCATTTCTTTTGAGGATGATGTTCCCGCCAGCACTTCCCGTTATGCCTGGCGCGTCAGAAACTACTCTCCGGATTTAAATCACCTGAATTCCCTCTGCGATTGTCTTCGCGGCGAGTGCGACTGCACGTCCTTTTGTGCCAGCGGAGACGGAAGCCTTTCTATGAGCCGTTATATCGATGACGCGCACTTTTTCCTGCAAAAAGATATTTTCGGGAAAAATCTGCTTGTCTTTCAGATTGAGGCCAACGCGTTCCTGTGGAAAATGGTCCGCACGCTCACGGGCACGCTCGTCACGCTGGACAAGAGCCGCGCCCCGGACGATTCGCTCAGAAAAATCATGGAGAGACGTGACAGGACGGCTGCGGGTGTGACCGCTCCGCCGGACGGACTTTTTTTATACGAGATTAAGTTTGACGGAGTGCGCCGCCATCAGTGAGATTCCCTGATTTTCCGGCCTGTCACAAAAGGCTCACGGGGTCAACATCGCATTCAATGTACACATTCTGATTTCGCGATAGATTCGCCAGAAGTCCTCGCGCCATGCTTTGCAGCGGGATAATCGAGCCTGATTTCATAAGAATCTGATAACGCCAGTTTGAATTTATTTTTTCGATGGGGCATTCGGCTGGGCCGACAATCTCAACGCCTCTGGGCGCGTCCTTGGCAAGAATGCGCACCGCCTCATCCGCTGTTGCCTCCGCAAGTTTGCGGTCAAAACTTCTGAAAACAAGCCGGAGCAGCCTGCAAAAAGGCGGAAAATTCAGCGACTGCCTCTGCCTAAGCTCGCAGTCATAAAAATCCGCGGTTCTGTTCGTGCATGCGAATCGGATGCTGTCGTTGCCGGGGCTGTAAGTCTGCACAAAAACCTTGCCGTCAGGAAAATACCGCCCGGCACGGCCTGCAACCTGGGTTATGAGCGAGAAAGTCCGCTCCGCCGCGCGGAAATCGGGCATGTGAAGCCCCGCGTCCGCAAGAATCACGCCCACAAGCTCAAGCCGTGGAAAATTCAGTCCTTTTGCGACCATCTGAGTGCCAAGCATTATGTCGTACTCGCCGTTTCGGAATGCGTCAAGTTTCTCAAGCAGCTCGGTCTTGGATCTCAGCGCGTCAGTGTCAAGCCGAATAATCCGCGCGTTCGGGAATTTTGAGCGTGTCTCCGCCTCAATGTACTCCGTTCCGAACCCCGATGAGCCGATGTCAATCGAGCCGCACTGGGGGCAGCTCTGCGGAGGATATGCCGACCATCCGCAGTAGTGGCAGCGCAGCCTGTGCACTGATTTATGGTATGTCATCGGCACGGAGCAGTTCTTGCAGACAAGCTCGTAGCCGCATGAGTTGCAGCGGAAAAAATGCGTGAATCCGCGCCGGTTCAGAAAGAGGATTGACTGCCTGCCTTTTTCCAGTGATTTTCTGACCGCCTCCTCCAAAGGCCGCGAGATGCATCCGCCATCCGGATAATAGTTCAGGTCAATGCATGAGAGCGACGGCATTTCCCCGCCGGAAAGCCTTTTTGTTAGCGTGTGCCGCGTGATTGTCCCGCCTCTCATTCCGTGCCAGGATTCCACGGACGGCGTCGCACTTCCCATCACAAGCGGGATTCTAAGGCTCACCGCCCTGTGCATCGCAACCTGCCTTGCGTGGTAGCGCGGCGTGCTCCCGGATTTATACGAGCCGTCATGCTCCTCATCAATGATAATCAGCCCAAGATTCGGGACGGGCGCGAACACCGCCGAGCGCGCCCCGACAACCACCCGCGCTTCCCTGTGCATTATCCGCCGCCATTCGCCAAGCCGCTGCGACGGTGTCAGCCCGGAATGAAGCACCGCCGCTGTTTTTCCGAAACGCCCTGTGATTGATTTCGCCACCTGACCTGTCAGCGCGATTTCTGGCACAAGATAAATCACGCCTTTCCCGTCCGCAAGAATTCTATCTGCAAGCGACAGAAAAACCTCGGTTTTGCCGGTTCCCGTTGGGCCGTAAAGATAGTGAAAAAAATCCTTTGACTGATTGTCTTTTGTCAGAGCCGCGCTGGAGGCGCAGATTTTCTCGACGGCCGACTTCTGCTCATCGGAGAGTGTGACTGCCGCGCTCTCGCTCATTTCCTCATCAAAAGAAAAGCCCGATGCGCCGCTCTCGCGCCTTCCGGACGGAATCATCGCAAAAACCGATTCGCCCAGCGTGCAAAGATAATAGCGGGAAATCCACCGCGCAATCTCAATCAGCTCATCTCCGAAAAGAGGCTCCTTGTCAATCACGCGCTTAATCGGCCTGATTTTTCCCGCCTCAACCGGGCAGTCCGCGGGAATCTCATCCGAGATGCCGATTATAAATCCCTCTGTCTTTTTGTTGCCGAAAAATATCTGCGCGCGCTTGCCTATTTCCGGGGGATTTTTCTCCTCTTCCGGCGGAATGTACGAGTAGGTGAAGCTCTGGTTCACAGGCAGGTTCAGGATAATCTGAAGATATTTCATGCCTGGCTCTGCCCCAAAATCTGGTCAAGTCTGCGGCGGAAGCCTTTCAAATCCTCCCATGCGGGACGCTTAAGCTCCTCGTTCCGCAGAAGCGCGCTTGGATGATATGTGGGCATGAGCGGAATGCCGTTGTACTCAAAAAAGTTGCCGTGCTCGCGCGTGATTGGAAGCGGGCGGTCAAGAAGTTTTTCCGCGGCGATTTTTCCCATGCAGAGAATCATCCTTGGCTTTAGGATATGAATCTGCGCCTCCAGAAAGCCGAAGCAAGCGGCCTGCTCCTCCGGCTCCGGATTGCGGTTCTGCGGCGGCCGGCACTTCACCACATTCGCGATGTAGCAGTTTTTTGCGCGGTCAAGCTGAATTGCGGCGAGCATCTTGTCAAGTAGGACGCCCGCCTTTCCCACGAACGGAAGCCCGGTCGCATCCTCATCCGCGCCAGGCCCCTCGCCGACTACAAGCACAAGCGGATTCTCTACGCCTTGCCCCGGCACAACACTGTTCCTTGTTCGCGCGAGCGGGCAGCGCGTGCACCGCATGATTTTTGCCTTCACATCATCAAGCGTGATTCCGTCCCGATTGGATTGCGCGCTCTGTGATACCATCCCGGATTGGGACTCATCATCCGCGATTTTCCCGCCCGTCTCTGCATGAAAATCCGTTTTTTGCGGGGCAGCCTCGTCATCAGAGAAAGTCCGCTCATCAGCGAACACATCGCGCGTGTAGCCGTGGATTGCCGCGTCAGCGGTTTTGAGAAGATTGAATAAAAGCGCTTTTTCCTCTTTTTTCATTATGTCTTTACCACCGGCTCGCCGTTCGCCGTCAGTTTGATAATCTCACGCTCGTTGTAGGCCTGCTCAATCAGCGCGTCAGCGTCAAGCGCGGCGTAAATCTCCTCCGCCTGCTCCGGTTTTGCCCGCAGGACAGGATGCCTCGGCGAGAAAAGCACGCAGCAGTCCTCGTAAGGCAGGATTGAGGTCTCGTATGTGTCTATCAGAATCGCGTCTTTGATGATTTCCTCCTTGTCCATCCCGCAAAGGGGGCGGAGCAGGGGAAGCTCCGCAAAATGCTCGGTCACGCTCATATTCTCGATTGTCTGGCTTGCAACCTGCCCAAGACTTTCCCCAGTGATTATGCACTTTGCCTTGCACCGCCTTGCGAGAATGTTCGCGGTCTTCATCATGCACACTCGCAGCATCAGCGTAGACCACGCCTCAGGTGCTCTCTCGCGGATTCTCATCTGCACCTGCGTGAACGGAATTATGTTCAGATATGTCGTGATTCCGTAGAAAGCGAGTTTCTGCGCCAGCGTCACGACTTTCTGCTTTGCCTCATCGGAAGTGTACGGATAAGAATGAAAATAGCAGCATTCGATTTTCATGCCGCGCCTGAGCATCCTGTAGCACGCGACCGGGGAATCCAATCCGCCGGAAAGAAGAAGCAGGCCTTTCCCGCTGGAGCCGACGGGAAGCCCGCGGTGCCCTTTGTTGGAGTGCGCGTAGACAAAGCACTGCTCGCGGACCTCAACGTAAATCACAGTATCGGGATTGTGGACATCGACTTTCATCACAGATTCCGCGTCGCCCGCAGCCTCGCAGCAAATCTGATATGATGTGAGCGGAAAACTTTTGTCCGCCCGCCTTGCGTCAATCTTGAAAGTCCGGCTGCCTTTCTCCGCCTCAGCGCGCGCCAGATTGAAGACCGTCTCTTTGATTTCAGAGATTGTTTTTCCGCAGGTGTGTGCCCTTGCCCATCCGGTTATTCCAATCAGATGACTTAGCGCGAATTCAGCCTTGCCGCAGTCGCCCTCCTCGCAGTCGATGTAAAGCCGTCCCGCACGCACCGTGGCCTTTGCGGAAGTGCCCGCAAGATATTTCGCGATGTTCTGCCGCAGAAGCGTCTCGAATTCCTGGATGTTGGAGCCTTTGAGCGTCAGCTCCCCGATTTTCGCAAGATACGTCATACCTGCATTATAAAATAAATCCTTTGTTTTTTGAACCACCTGCCGATAATCATTTAACGATGAGAAAAGGTTTTTTGCTCGGCCTCCTGATGATTTTCCTGTGCCCCGCGCATTCATCCCCGCTTCCCGACCAGCTCCTGGGAATTTGGGAGGGCAGGGACAGGTACGTTTTTTTTGAGCAGCCTGACCCGGAGCAAAATCCGGTCATTGTAATCGTCTTGAAAACTTATTATGGCTGGCATTTGGACCGTGCGGCGGAGCCTGAGAGCTACGCGCAGAGGCAGGCTCGCTTTGTGAATGCGGCCACTGCAAAAAAAGCGGAGAGCGTGGATATTGATTTCCTGCCGATTTCCATGGCGCAGAATCTTGCGGAGAGCAGTCCGGGCGGCAGCGCGCTCGCCGGCGAGCTTGTGCTCATTTTCTCAAAATTACAGCAGAACAGGATTGCGCTTGCCGTTGACGACGGAAAAATGTACCTGAATTTTTTTGTTCAGGACGAGGATGACAAGAACTGCTGGCGCGGCAACGCCTCATCCGACGGAATAAAAATCAGCGGGCAGAGCGTTGACCGCAACATCGGATGCCTTTACATCACCCCGAGCGGAATTTTTGATATCCGCTACTGGATTTCTGATATGGAATACTCGCCGGAAAAAGCGTCCGCCGAATTTGGCGGCGAGAGTTTTTTTGTTGACAAGCATCTTTATTCCTGCGGCAACAATTACTCCGCAACATCAGGCAGAAGCAATTCAATCAGAAATGTGGTCGCTCCAATCCCTTTTGACGCGGATTCTCTCACCTTCTCGCAGGACGGGCGCATTCTGATTGCAGACAGCGAGCCTTATCTTGTGCGCATTGCCGGCAAAGAGACTTTTGAGGATTTGATGCAGATTGCCCGGGAGGCGAACAGCCGCGTGAAGCCTCCTGCCAAGCCGCCTTTCCCGCCGAGCAACCTTGACTATCATTGGGATTTGATTGACCAGCTTGAGAGCGGAAACCTGATTATTCAGGAAGTGCGCGCTAGACAGCGGAATTTCGGGCCGCGCGGAAAAGATTCAGGCCGATAGTTTTGCGGAAAACCGCGGTTCTGTGCCGCCTTTGCGTGGCGCGGTCATTCTCATACAAAGTCAAAGCTCTCGGATTTAAGGTCGCAGTAGTGGCGCGCCTTGTGCGCGGTGAACCTGAGCACGCAGTAGTCCGGGTCGGTCACGCCTTTTTTGTAGAACATCGTGTCGCCCATGCGCCAGATTTCTTTTTTGGTCGCCTCGTCGTGGAGCACTTCCATCGTGCCGGTGAGCATCACTCCCTCGTACTTGAAACGCCCCCGATTGTAAAAATAAATGCTCGCCTTGGGATTTTTCCCGTACTGGGCGACGCGCAGGCTTGATGTGTTCGTGGTGAAATAAAAATGGTTGCCGTCAATCTTGCGCGGCGCGAGCATCGCCTTCATGTTCGGGAAGCCGTCCTCGTCCACGGACGCGATGAACGCCGTCTTCTGCTTTTTGATGAAGTCGATTATCCGCTCTTTTGTCTGCATTGTCCGCTCCTGTAAAACTGTTGTCTCCGCCGATTGTAGCACAGAACCGCTGGGAACCGCAATAGAACGCAAAGGCTGCCCCATGGAACAAAGTCTCCCGTAACGGCACGGCCGGGATGGGAAATCCTGCGTCGGTTGACTCAATACTTTTTTTTTGTATAGTTACTGTGTTCCGCAAAGTTCGGGGCAATACATTTATTTCTAGGAGGAATCTTATGAAAAGATTCTCAACTGTTCTGGCGGCGGTTGCCGCGTTGGTTCTTGCGTGTGCGTTCGTGTCATGCAAGAATGATGTAGGCGGTTCCGTCGTGTCTGAGTGGGGATACGTTGGCATGTATTACAGCACCCAGCCGGACGAGAATGATTATGAAATCTACGAAGAAGTAGGCATAATATTTACGTTTTATTCTGGCGGAAAAGTTGATGTAAAATGGGGTGAGGACCTATATACAGGCACATACGAAGGCGACACCACGGAACCCGGCGACGAGATAACAATGACTGTTGCCAAAGGCGATGATGAGCGATATTGTGAAGGCACGGTAACTGACGGCGGAAACCTGATAAGGTTCTCGGAGTGGTGGGAACCCCCCGCAGCAAAAGGTACACAGAGCGCGTACCAGAAGTATTACATCGGAAAAATTTAATCGTCACGCCAAGTGATTGCGGCCCCGCATTGTGCGGGGTCTTTTTTTATGCCTGCGGAATGCCACGCAGTTCCGCAGAGTATGCAAAAATGGGCATGGCTTCTCAATCACCGCTCTGCCTCCGCAGACTGGAATCTGTCTGATTTTCCGGCGCGGCTCTGCAATCAGTTTTGTGCTCGCTCATTCATCCTGTCTGTCCGGGTTAAAAACGCATTGCTCAAGGCATTTTCCGCAGTTGACGCAGTTCTCGTCAACCAAAGGCTCGGGAAAGCCGAGCGCGTTCTGCGCGAACGTGATGTGATTGCAGGAGGCGCACGCTCCACAGCCCGTGCACACGCCAAGGCTTGTAATCCGCGTGATGTTCATGCTCGGGCCTGCCAATCCGCAGATTTTTTGAGCGCGGCGACTGCCTCGGCCTCAAATCCGTCATAAAGATATTCCCGCAAATCCAGTTGCCCGGCATAGATTCGCCTGAACGTCTCTTTTCCGTATTTTTTAATCAGATGCAGGATGTACGCGCCGGAATAATCATAGCCGCCGTGATTGCAGAAAAATTCCTCGTCCAGCAGGTCAGTGAGCCGCGGAGGATTGCCCGCGTCCAGAAACGGGACATTTATCTGCTCGCTCAGTGCGACTGCGATTCCCTCCGCTAGCGGAAGGCTCACGCTTTCTGCCTGAGCAAGGTTGTTCATCGCCATGTGGATTGTCTCGTGCCTCGCGACTTTCATCATCTGCTCAGGCGTCCTGTCTTTTGCGGCGCGCGGGGAGAGAATGCAGATTCGGCGTTTTTGTAAGTCGCAATTCCCGACCATCCAATCCTTGTAATTCTCACCGCTGATTCCCGCGAGCGTCCTGAAAGTGTGCGCGTCGGAGCAGAGATAGAAATCAAACTTTGTGATTGCCATGCCAAGGTCAAAAAAATCAGCTGTCCTTTCGTATGTGCCGTCAATCTCCGAGGCGAGGGCCGGCGCAAAGTGCGCGTCATCATGCGAATAAAAAAAATCGGCGTATTTTGTGCGGATGCTCTGCATATCGTGATTCTACTTCGTTTTTGCGGCAAAAACAAGCGGATTTCCTTGCCGCCCGCGGTGATGTGCCGTGATGTATAGAACTTTTCGCAAAATTATGGTAGATTAAGGGGATTACTAACTTTTATTCAAGGATATGCTCATGAGTTTCAAACCGGTTGATCCAAAAGTTGACTTTCCCGCGCAGGAGGAGGAAGTCTTAAAATTCTGGCAGGAGAATGACATTTTCAAGAAATCCGTCTCGCAGCGCGATGGAGCGGAGGACTTTGTTTTTTATGACGGACCTCCCTTCGCGACGGGGCTTCCGCACTTCGGGCATTTCATTCCGTCAACAATCAAGGATATTGTTCCGCGCTATCAGACGATGAAAGGCAAGCGCGTTGAGCGCCGCTTCGGATGGGACTGCCACGGTCTTCCGGTTGAGAACCTGATTGAGAAAGAGCTTGGCTTGAATTCAAAGCATGAGATTGAGCAGTACGGAATAGATAAATTCAACGAGGCGTGCCGCGCGTCAGTCCTAAAATATACCTCGGAGTGGCGCAAGACAATCACACGGATGGGGCGCTGGGTTGACTTTGACAACGATTACAAGACGATGAGCCCGGACTTCATGGAGTCAATCTGGTGGGTGGCGAAATCTCTTTGGGACAAGGGTCTGATTTACGAGGGAAAGTACATCCTGCCGTATTGTCCGCGCTGCTCGACTGTGCTCTCAACGCACGAGCTGGCCCAGGGCTACAAGGACGTGCAGGATCAGACAGTGACAGTGCGTTTCAGGATTACAAAATCGCCTGACGGATTCTCTGACCCGGATATGACCAACGGAAAAACCTACTTCCTTGCCTGGACTACAACGCCGTGGACTCTGCCCTCAAACCTCGGGCTTTGCATGGGTCCCGATATTGATTACGTCAAGATTCTTGACAAGTCCAGCGGCGACTTCTACATTTTTGCCGGGGCACGTCTTGGCGCGTACTACAAGAATGCGGACGAGTATGAGGTCATTTACACCCGCAAAGGAAAGGATTTTATCGGCGCGGAATACGAGCCGCTTTTCCCTTATTTTGCGGCGCTCAAAAGCGCGGCCTCCTGCGCGGAGATTTCCGGCCAGAAGTGCGAGCGCGGCGCGTTCCGTATGTTCAATGCGGATTATGTCTCAACTGATGACGGTACTGGAATCGTCCACATTGCGCCTGCGTTCGGTGAGGAGGATAACAAAGTTTTCCGCGGAACAGGTGTTCCCGATGTCGAGCCGATTGACGCAGAGTGCAAGTTCACGTCAGAAGTATCTGATTATGTGGGCCGTTATGTGAAGGATTGCGACAAGGATATCATTGCAAGGCTTAAGAGCGAGGGCAAACTCGTCAAGCGCGACACAATCGTCCATTCATATCCGCACTGCTGGAGGTGCGGCTCGCCGCTCATTTACCGCGGAATCGGAAGCTGGTTCGTTAAGGTTGCTGATTATCACGATGTGCTTCTGAGGGCGAACAGTCAGATTACATGGCAGCCCGCCCACATTAAAGAGGGGCGTTTTGGAAAATGGCTTGCCGGCGCGCGTGACTGGGCTGTGAGCCGCAACCGCTACTGGGGCAACCCCATTCCAATCTGGCGCTGCGATGACCCGGAGTGCAAGAACGCGGTCTGCGTGGGAAGCCGTCAGGAGCTTAAGGATTTGAGCGGAGTTTATCCTGATGACCTGCACAAGCAGTTTGTGGATAAAATCACTTTTAAATGCCGGAAATGCGGTCACGGCACAATGCGCCGAATCCCGGAGGTTTTTGACTGCTGGTTTGAGAGCGGAAGTATGCCCTATGCCCAGCAGCACTATCCGTTTGAGAACAAGGAGAAATTTGAGCGCGGATTTCCCGCCGACTTCATCTCCGAGGGGCTTGACCAGACCCGTGGCTGGTTCTACACGCTCACGGTTCTTGCCGCGCAGCTGTTTAACAAGCCGTCATTCAAGAACTGCATTGTCACGGGAATTGTGCTTGCCAGCGACGGTCACAAAATGAGCAAGTCGCAGAGGAACTACACCGACCCGGCCGAGGCAATCGACAGGTTCGGGGCTGATGCAATCCGCCTGTTTCTAATGCACTCGGCTGTCGTCAAGGCGGATGAGATTCGCTACAGCGATGATGGTGTGCGCGATGTCCTCAAATCCATCCTGATTCCGCTCTGGAATTCGTACTCGTTTTTTGTGACTTACGCGAACATCGACAATGCCGTGCCAACAGGACACGCTTTTGACCAGAGACCGCCGGCAAATCCGCTTGATGCGTGGCTTTTGTCCATCACGCAGAGGCTTGTGGGCGATGTCTCCGATGCTCTTGATTCCTATGACCTTTCCGGCGCGATTGACCCGATTGTGAAATTCATAGATGAGCTTAACAACTGGTACATCAGGAGGAGCCGCCGCCGCTTCTGGAAATCTGAGAGTGACAGCGACAAATCCGAGGCTTACGAGGCTCTGTACATCGCGCTCAAGACGCTCTGCCTTGTTGCCGCGCCTTTTGTTCCGTTTATCACCGAGCAGATGTACCAGAATCTCAGGACACCGGAGGACAGGCAGTCCGTCCATCTGTGCGATTATCCTGTTGTGAACAAGGCATGGCTGAATGAAACGCTGGAGTTTAAAATCGCGACAGTGCAGAAAGCGGTGTCGATGGGACACAGCCTGCGCAATCAGTTTAATCTTAAGAACCGCCAGCCGCTTGCCAGCGTCGCGCTTGTCACAAGAAATCTGGAGGAGAAGCGCGTGCTTGCAGAAATGGAGGATTCTGTGCGCGATGAGCTGAACGTCAAGGCGGTGGAATTCCATGACCGCGAGGACGAGCTTGTTGAGTACAAGGCCAAGGCGAATTTCAAGGTGCTCGGAAAAGAGCTTGGCCCGCTGATGAAACAGGCGGCCTCGGTAATCCAGAATCTTGACAGCAGTCAGATTCAGTCGATTTTGGAGGGCGGAAGCCTTTGCATTGAGGTTGAGGGAAAATCAGTCACCCTTGATGAGTCCAAAGTGATTGTCGAGCGCACAGAGAAAGACGGGCTTAAAGTCCTGAACGACGGTACTCTGACTGTGGGGCTGGACTCAAAAATCACAGAGGAGCTTAAAAAAGAGGGCTATGTGCGTGACCTCATCCGCGGAATTCAGAATTTGCGCAAGGAATCAGGCTTTAATGTGACGGACAGAATCCGCCTGCAAATCTCAGGAGATTCTGAGCTTGAAGCCGCGCAGAGAATGTTCAGCGATTTTATTGCCAGCGAGACTTTGTGCGCTCAGATTGAATGGAAGAATGACATCGCGGATGCGGTCGCTGTTGAGGCGGATGACAAGACATGGAGGGTACGCATTGAGAAAGCGTAGTTTTCTTGCCGTCGTCGCTTTATCCCTGATTTTTCTTGGCTGTAAATCCATGCCATCTGGCATGGGGCGCAAAGTGCGTGCCGCCGAGCTTCTGGACAATTCCAGCGGATTTTACATCGCCATTCCAAAATCAGCGGACGCGGACTTAATCGAGCGGATTATCAAAAACAGCGTGACAGGCATCTCTGACAGTGACGTGAGGCTCATCTCCGGGCGCATAGATAAAATTTACTGCGGGCTGAACCGCCGCAAAAATCATGTGGATATTCAGGCCGCGATTGACGCTTCTGTTCCCGTGAGGATGATTCCCAGAATCCTGAGCGTCAGAAACGGATGGGACCGCCGCGCGTATGTGGCAGGCTCCTCAAATCAGTATGATGTCTATTCCTATGATTCTCTGGAGATGGCTTTTCCGTCTGCGGAGATTTGCTGCATAGGGCGCGGAATGCCTTTCATGCTTGAGAAATTCGATGCGATTTCCCGCCTTCCGTCTGATGACAGCACTGCATTGCACGAGATTCCGGGCAGTCTTTTTGATTATCTGGAGGGCGCGGCCGATGAAATCCGCTTTTACGCGCTCACTCCGCAGTCTTTTCTTACAATCCTGACCGGCACGCAGCTGAACCTGAACCTTGTTGAGGTGAGGGGAAGTTTTGCTCAGGACCCGAAATTCCAGTCGCAGTATATTCTGAATCTGAATTTTGCGTTCAAGAATGAGACCATGCTCAAAGCCGGCCGGGCAATACTTATGCTCGCGTTCGGCCTTACGAATTCGCAGGGGATTGAGGAGCGCGGAAACGAGCTTGCAATCAAAGGAATAAAACTGGACAAGAATCAGCTTTACAAACTGCTGGCTTTGTAATCAGAAGGGGGAATTGTGGCGGACGACAAAATTATTTTGCGCGCGGATGATTTGGACGGCTATCTTACATCCGAGGATTTGGATGACCTTGCCCGCCTGGACGCGATGTTCAGGGAGACCATGCGATTTTTTGACCCGGTCGATGAGCAGAAAATCATCGAGGGCTATGACAGCATGGGCCACGAGATGCAGAGAATCTGCGCGAAGCATCCGGGAATCAAAGTATACTCGTTTGTGACCGAGGAGAGCGCTCATGCGGAATGCTCCCGCGTGATTTCCAAGCTCCGCGACGAGCGCACCGGCCATCAGGAATTCATGTATTATAGTCAGCGGGCCTATGAGATGCTGTTCCGCATGGCATACACCGACCATCACGGCGACAAAAAGGGCCACATGATTGTGAGGACGCCGGTAACTTTTCCGGTTCAGAATTATGCGGTGCATAAAATCCCGGATATTGATTGCAAAATTGAGAACACCGTGATGTGCGTGCTCCTGCGCGGCGCGCTCCTTCCTAGCATGATTATCTCAAAGGAGATTCAGGAATACTCATCGCACGGTTACAGGACTCCGTTCGCGCTGTTCAAAATCAGCCGCAACGACACAAAAAATGAGGCCGACATGGAGTACATCCTTGACCTGAAAAAATCTTTCTTTAATCTGGAGGATTTGGATGGCCGCGACCTTGTTTTTGCCGACCCGATGAACGCCACAGGCGGCTCGCTTGTCACGGTTGTGAAATACCTGCAAAGTCAGGGAATCCGCCCTAAGTCCATCGCGTTTTTCAATGCAATCTCAACTATGAAAGGCAGCATCCGCGTCACACGCGCCCTGGAGAACTGCACGTGCTGCACGCTCTGGCTTGACCCCGTGATGAACGAGAAAGCGTACATAATGCCGGGGCTTGGGGACGCGGGCGACCGGCTGAACGGCTCCGATGCCAAAGACTCGCCGCGCAACATAATCCAGCTGATTGCGGACTATGGTCATAACATCTCAGGTCTTTATAAATCCCAGCTTTATGAGATTGAGAAGATTGTCCTTGGGTGAGCGGGAATGAGAGAGCGATTTCTTGCCGTGCTGAGCGCATTTTTTCTCTTCGCATCCTGCACCTCAAAGCCGGTGCCTATTCCCGGTGATTTTGCGCGGGCAGTCAGGAACATCCATCTGGAATATATGAACATTGCCGACACTTATATGAGGCTGGAGGAGTACAAAAACGCTGCCGAGTATTACACGCTCGCAATGCAGAACCAGAAAATCTACTGGGCGTGCTACTATAAGCTTGCCCTGTGTTATGTCTACTCGTCTGATTATCTTAACGCGGAGAAGATGTTCAGGGAAATGCTCGGGCGTGACCCGGACAACGCCTCGTTGCAGGCGAGCCTCGCTTATATTTATTCTGTGAACGGCAACGTGCGCCGGGCAATCAGAATGTACAGTCAGCTGCTTGCCTCCCAGCCGGACAGCGAGCAATATCAGGAGAATTATCTTATTCTCGTGCTCTCCGACAAAAAATTCTTCAAGAAATACAGGGCGGATTTTGAGACCGTTCTTGCGCGCATGGGCGAGTCGTACCCGGAGAACAAGAACCTCACGAAAATCACAGAGAAATACAAGGAATTCGCAGAGATAAATTACGATGACATCGAGGATTTGGAGGACGACGAAGATTCTGATGATTTTCCCGCCCCCGGTGATTCCAATGCCGCAGAATCAGAAATCACAGAAACTGGCGGCTGAGCCGGGCTATCTGTTTTCTTCCAGATACTGCCTGTATTTCTCGGAGTCCGCGCGGAACGCAATCACGTTCTCGTGATTTTCCTTGGCGTGCTCAAGAGCCTGCTCCGCCTCGGTGAGAAGCCTGTCCGCCGCCACAATCCTGATTGAGCGCGTTGACAGCCCGATGAAGCATTGCAGTCCGTCCGCCTCGATAATGTCCGTGATGTCCGCGTGAAGTTTGTCCGCGAAGTTCAGACCCTCGTCCAGGCTCATGTTTATTTTCATCGCCACGATGCAGTCGTCCTTGTACTCAAAAAGCAGATCCTTGAACTGGAACTGCACCGTAAGATATCCGCACGTTTTTTTGATTGTCTCGGACTCTCGTTTTGACCCGGGAATCTGAATCACAAAAAGCGCGATGTCCATCTCAGAGGCTGCCGCGCGGTTCACTTCGTTCTCAAGCCGCGTCATAAGGTAAGATTCCCAGCCAAGCCCTGTCACCGGCGAGAAAAGTCCGTTCGGCTCGCTCTCAATTGCGGCGGGCTTCTCCTCGTCGCTTTGCAGGACAATCGGCTCTGTCTTAGCGGAGCTGTCTGGCACGGAAGGCGTGTCATCAAAAGAAGCGGTCTCGTCAGCCTGCGTCCAGCGGATTGTCCCGCCGTCATCGCTCTCCTGCGGATTTTCCTCCGCGTCCGTGCTGTCAGCCGGAACTGAGTGCGCGGCCTCCGGCTCATCATCAGCCGCAGATTCCTCAACAGGGGTGCTCCGCGGCAATCTCGTCGCCGGCCGGGTAGGAATCATCATAAACCTCAGCCGCGCTCTGGAAATCACCGGAATCTTTCATCTGGATGTAAAAAATAAGAATCAGCGTTATGATGGTGACAATCAGAATCATCAGAAATGAGATTCGCGCATAACGATGGATTGACGTAGGGCGCAGAAGATACATCACCGTGTCAATCTCAAGCGAAGCGTCGCGGATTGTCGTCCTCTCCGAATACTGCATTGTGAGGTTTGACGGATTCGGCCTGATTTTTGAGTCCGGGAAAACAAGCACGCTGCCGCCGTCGATTTTTATGTCAATGAATGCGATGTCATCAAAATTGCCGATTGCCTGCACCAGTTTTGCGGTGAAATTATCCGAATACATATCACTCTGGTACGAGGCGGTCTTAATCCTGCTGACCATGCGGATGAAATTCGTGTTTGTGCGCGACTCGCCGAGCGAAAATTCCCTGTACAGGCTCATTGCAAAAAAAGATACGGAGAACAAAATGAAAAGCGATGCAATCACCGAGTAGACGACTATAAATTTATTTTTCATAATCTTCATTATAACTCACTATATGACTATGTGCAAGGTTCAGAAAATCCTCATAGCCTGCGGATTGCCCGGCCCGGTTTTTCAGATACGCGATGTAAGGCAGAAGCGGAATCTCAAGCGCGTTTTTTGATGATTTCCTGCATTCCGCACAGAAGGCCGCAAAATCAAATCCGGCGCATACATCAAAAACGCCCTCTGATTTTCCTGCGCTGAGGTTGTACGCCTCGCCGTCATAATCGCACGTCATCTGATTTTCCAGCGCGTAGCCGACAAAAGATTTCCTGTATGCGTCAAGAATCTGCGTCGTAAGTCTCCCCGGATTTTTCCCGCCGTCCTGCAAAAAAAGCTCCGTCCTGAACATCAGCGCGTCATATTTTTTCTCTGATGGCTCCAGCCGCATCGAGCGCATATCATACAAAGTCTCAAGGTAAGTGCCGCGGGCGTAAGCCTTGCCACCGGAATAGGCGAAGTCCGCGCCAATCACTCTGATTCGCTCAAAGCCAAGCTGCCGCGCCAAATCAACCGCAGCGATGGTCACAGTGCCCGCGCCGGAGAAAAGGCAGGGCAATCCGTTCTTTGCGAACTGCGAGGCAAAAAATCCCATTGGGTGGCCGGATGTGAAATAGACGATTTTTCCGCCCCCGCCGGTTATGTGGCTTGCCGCGGAGGACGAGGCGCAGATGTCAAAAAAATAAAGCGCGTTCCCCAAGGCTCTGCCCGCAAAATGATTCGTTGAGATGCTCTGCGCGTCGATGGAAATCACGGCATCGGGAGTCAAATCTGTTTTCTCAAGGATTTTCAGGCCTGTGTCCGTGCTGATGACAAAAAAATCCTCCCTGCGGTTTTGCACCTGCCGCAGAGTTTTTTCAAGGCTCGGGCCAGCCGCGATTATCACCGCGGTCTTTTTCCTGTCAATCCGAGCTATTTTCCGTGCAGTCGCGTCCGCCTGCGTCTGACCGGCGAGGATTTTAAGGTTTTCCATTATGTTGTGCATCCAGATTTTGCCGAAGTGCGCCTGAACCGAATAATCCGCGCTCACCGTCCTGAACGCCCTGTTAATCTCATCGCGGATTAGCTGTGTTTTGTCGGCGTTCGCCTGCATCCACGCCCGCTGCTCGATTATCTGCGGTGTTTCGTATTTTGCGGGAAGATAAGTCCTGATGATTGTCCCGGCAAGGCCCTGAATATCAGTGAGAAAAATCCTCCTGCTCGCGCCAAGATCCCGCACCGCGTCAAGACGCATCAGAAAATCGATGTCATGCCGTGTCCGTTCAAGCGCGATAATCCTGCTTTCCGGGAATTTCTGGGACAGCATTCTCACGCTCAGCGCGGAGCCGATTCCAAGGACGATGAAAAAACTGTGCCCGGATGCTGCGCTCACCGAATTCACGCAGCTCAAAGCCTCTTTCTCTGGATTGTAGCGTGAGTCCACGGTTCTGCCGTCCGCGAGCACCGGGATTACCGTGCCGTTCTTTGCGGTCATAAAATCTTTGTATAAAAAATCAGTCATTCAGAATGTCCTTTATTTTTGCCCGGAGATGTGAGACCTCGGCCGCAAGCCTTTCTTTCAGCTCGTTGTTCCCGGGATTGCGCCTGAGCGAGAGCGATGTTAGCGGAAAAATCTGGCTCACAGCGTCGTCATCAAAAATATCGTCAAGGTGCGGTGTTATGCGCTGCGGATTTTGGGGCGCGTCTTTCATGCGCACAAAAAAATCTTTTTGCAGAGGCTCTTTTTTCCCCGCGATTGCCTGCCCGTGATTTTTTTCGCAGAGGCTCTTGAAATCCGCAGTTGTGATGTCCTGAATTCTCCCGAGCGAATTTCTGGGGCTGTCGATGATCCGGAAAATCCTGCCAGGCTCAAAATCCGTGTGCCTGAACCACTGCAAGTATATTCCAAGGCTCTCGCCGGAAAGCTCGCTTTTGAGGCATCTTGTGCTCCTGGTGCGGAGCCGGTCATCCTTCTGCTCGTTGTTTTTCTCAATCTCATTCGGATTCTCGTGCTGGAAGCCGCGGGCGGTCGCCATGTCAAGGCCAGAAAAGTAGATTTTTCCGCTTGAATTTTTGAGCGCGAATTCGAGCGCGGTCCCGCTAACAGTTCCGTTTCTCTCTGCAATCACGCCGCCAGAGAATCCGCAGAGCGATGTGAGTTTTTTTGAAAGGCCGTCCCTGTAAAAAAGCGGGAGCACAGGATTTCTCTCCAGCCTGTTTCTTGCGCAGAAACTTTCGGGGCTTAGGGCAAGCACAGTGCTGTAATCAAGATGTTTCAGATGCTCGCCGGCCCAGAATCCTCCGTCCGTGGACATGACCAAATCTGCGGATATGCCGTTTTTCTTGCAGGCGGAGAGGGCAGAGGAGAGGACGATGGTGAAAAAATCCGCCTGAAATTCCCTGATTGTGCCGAGCGCGTTGTGAAGGCTCGGCCCGGACGCGACAATCAGCACATTCATGCCGATTTTTTTTCTGAGACTTACAGGATTTCGCAGGTATTTTACGAACGCGGCGGAATTCAAAAGCCATTTTTTCTCAAAATACTCGCGGGTGACAAGGATTGTCCTTGCTTTCTCCATCGCGCCTTTTATCGCGGCGTGTGTTCTTGCGCACCCTTGCGCGAACGCTTTTTTTGACGGCTCCCAGTCCGCGAAATGCGCCGAGAAAATCATCTGCTCGCCGAGCTTTCCAAGCAGCAGATTCTGCAGCTCAGAATCATCCCGGGTGTCATCGCAGAAATCAAGCACAAAATCAAAAAGTCCGTCATATTCTCTGAAAGATTTCTCAAGCCTGATTGCGCCGATTTTTTTTGCCGGATAAATTTCCCGCAGATTTTCTGCCACATACGAGATGCCCGGCTCAATTATGATGACCGCCTCCTCGGGCAGCTCAACTTTGAGGTTCTGCGCAAAACGCTCAGACTCTTTTGACGGATTGTAAGACGAGTGCAGGAACAGTCCGTCTGCTTTTGCGGTCAGCTCGCCGTTTTTCGCGCAGATGAATTCAATCAAGGTCATCCGTCCTGCAAGAATTCTTTTATCTCCGGAATGGAGACTGCGCTCCCGGAAATATCGCAGCTGATTTTCTCCGCGTATCTTCCAATCACGCCCGAAAGATTGAGTATGATGTGATTTATGAGATGCTCTTTTGTAAGATCGCGTGTGACGACAAAAATTGCACGGACGGTGTGCTCGTTCGGGCAGAAAGAGACGTGTTTTGCGAAAAAGCAGAGAAATCGGTTTGAAATCTCATTGTAGACGGATTTCCTGAAGATTTCGGCGCGCTGCCTGTCAATCACCTGTGCCTGCACGAAACTGTCCGCGGCATCCTTGAAATCAATCTGCATTTTTATGACTTTTGATTTGCTCGTAATCAGATGATTTATTGTGCCGAGCCGGATTGGATTCCTCTTGTCCTCCAGGCAATCAAGATCGGCTGTGCATTCTTTTGGGAACGACTGGTTGCAGACCATGAGAATTTTTGTCTGCGAGAGCCTGTAAATTGAGACTGCGGCAATGTCATCCTTCTGCGCGAACGAGAAAAGTTGCAGGAGCGGTTTGAGCGTGCCGTTCTCTCGCGCAAAAATGTTAAGTTCTTTGATTGAGGAGCAGATGCCGTCCCAAAAATCCGCAGTGGAGCAGGATGATATGATGGACGAGCCGTCAAATCCAATGCTGTTTTTTATGTAAAAAGCATTTTTGTCCTTCTCAAAGACTGCGCAGAATCTTAACTTGTATTTGTTGACGAAGTCAGAAAAAGCCAGCCCGGTTGATGGCTCAAGCGAGCCGGCTTTTGCAATTAAGCCCATTTCAGGAAAGTCCCAGTTCGTTGAAAAGTTTTTTATATGTTACGAATTCCTGCGATTTCGCGAACTCGATGATTTTCTCTTCCGGCAGATTCTCAAGCAGCTGATCCATGTAAAGCAGCACAGATTTGATGTCCTGCTTGAGGTCTCCGGATACCGCAGTGTCATCCGCGGCAGGAGCGGCCTGCTCTTTCTTTGCAGTAAGATAATCCAGATTGCTGTCGGAAATATTGTTGTCAAGGTTGTCAACCTCAGAGAAGAATTCCTCGGCAGGGGTCTCTGTCGTGATGTTCTGCGCGATTTCTTCGGCCTCAACTGGCTCCGGCTCATCCGCGATGAAATCGTCCGTTGTCGTGAAGTCATCGTCGCTGGCCGTCTCATCAGAAATCTCTGCGGCAGGCTCTTCCTCCACGCTCTGCAGTTCCGGCTCGGAAGGCTCGTCCGCTGGCTCAAAGACATCCACATCGGCAAAAGCGTCCTCGCTCTGCGCCTCTTCTGATTGCTCTGCGGCGGTCTCCTCCACAACCGGCTCTTCTGGGATGCTCTCAATCTCAGAAAGTTCGTCAGTTCCGGCGAAAATCTCTGTGTCGGCGAATTCCTCCTCCGCCTGCGTCTCATCTGCGGCGGACGGCTCTTCGACTTCAAGCACTGGCTCCTCATCAAAAGAGACCTCGTCCTCAACAGGAACGTCTGTGCTATCGGCGGAAATCTCCTCGGCTGCGGCTTCCTCGATTTCAAGTGCAGGTTCCTCATCAAAAGAGACCTCGTCCTCAACAGGAACGTCTGCGGTGTCGGCGGAAAGTTCCTCGGCTGCGGCCTCCTCAACTTCGGGTGCCGGCTCATTATCAAAAGCAATCTCTTCCTCAATCGGAGCGTTTTCGTTGTCGTCCGTGGTTTCCTCGGTGGTCTCAGCCTCAACTGCGATTTCCGCGTCAACGGATGGCTCGTCATCAAACTTCTCGTCCAGAAGTTTCTCGACCGTCGGAATCTCATCGTCTTTTTCCGTGGTGTCCGCGACAGAGTTTATGAAATCAGATGAGACCGATTCCACGACAAGCTCCTCTGGCTGCGGGATTGATATTTCCTCGGGCAGGTCACTGAAATCCTCCTGCTCTGTCTCACCGGCCTCCTCAATCGTGTCAAAATCAGGCTCGGTGAGCGGCTCATCCTCAAAATCAAAGGCGGGGCGTTCCTGCGCGGCTGTCTCTTCTTGTGAAAGCTCGTCCGCAAAAACAGGCTCTGCGTCAGCGATGCCCTCTTTGGCGGATGTCTCTTCTGCGATCGGCTCCTCAAAGACGCTCTCGCCGGACGCTTCCTCTGCAAGAGGCTCGTCCTCAACAATCGGTTCCTCAAAATCAGGAAGCTCGAACGCGCCCGCATCGTCCTCAAAAGCAGGCTCTTCCTCGGGAATCTCCTCAGAAATGATTTCCTCGGCCGGGGTCTCAGCGGGATTGTCCGCCTCCATCTCTGTGCTCTCAATTACCTCATCAGAAGTCTCCGCGGGGCTTTCCGCAGGCTCTTCTGACTGCACGGCCGGCTCCTCAAAATCACTCTCCGGCTCAGAAATCTCAACCGGCGCGGGGGCGGTGCTGTCCGCCTCGCTGAATTCCGCGGTGCTGAAAATATTCGACAGCTCGTCACCGGAAAGCGCGATTGTCTCATCCGTGTCGTCCGCGTCAAAAAATCCGCCTGAATTCGCGTCTTCGTCCGCAGGAATCACAGGCTCGTCTGATGCATCCGCGCTTATGTCCGCATGAGGCTCGCCGGATTTCATTTCTGCGATTGTGCCTTTAATCTTGTTTATCTCGTCTTTGAGGCCCGCAAGGTCAGAGACAATCTGCTGCAAAAGCGAATTCTCCACGACTGTGGCGTTCGCGGGGACTGTCTGACCCTGTGCCTCCGGGTTCTCCGGTTTGTCTGACGACGCGGTCTGCTTAATCTCATTTACAACTGGTGCCGTGCTCATATTTTCATCTCCTACTGTTAGGTCATAATCAATGACTTTCTCTTTGTTTTTCGCTTCCTCAACATCCTGGGTTACAGGAGTCTCCTCCGCGCTGGCATCTATTCCAAAGTCAGAGAGATCGACTTCCTCTGTGGAAATCTCACCGGAAGAGGCTGGCGGATTTCTCTCCTCGGCCGGGGAGGATTGCGGCGCGCTGTCAGACAGAAAGCTGAAATCATCGATGGAGACTTCCTCTGTCTGTGATTCTGAGATGGTGTCGTTGTCATAATCATCGTCAGAAAAATCACTCTCAATCGTGATGTTGTCCTCGCGCTCGACCAAATCCGCGGAGTCATCAAAAGTTATGTCCATCTCAAGCGGCTTCTCATCGATTATCTCTTCCTGCGCTTTCTGCGCCTCCTCGGGAACTGCGACGGAAAAATCGCCGTCCATAAAATCGTCAAGGGAAAGCTCCTCCGTTTCTCCCGGCTGGGCTGCGGCATCCGGGCCTTTTCCCGGCTCAAAACCGTTGTTTCCGGCCGCGACCGACTCATCAGAGAATCCCCCGTCCATAAAATCGTCCAGGGAGATTTCCTCGTCCTCTCCGAAGGCAATCTCCTCCGAATCATCGGGCTTTTCATTCTGCGGGGCGTTGTCGGAAGCGTCAAAGGAAAAATCATCGGCGGTAATTTCCTGGAAATCAGGCAGGTCATCGGATTTTTTTGCCGGCCCGGGGATGTCATCGGCAGAATCCGTGGGATTTCCCGCGCTCTCTGTGGAGAACTGTGAGTCATCCTTGAACATATCGGAGAAATCCGCGTCATCAAAATCTGGCAGGCTTTCTAAAGAATCATCGCTCGGCTGACTGTCATTCTCGGATGATTTTGAGTTTTTTACCCAGACTCCGTAGCTCTCAAGATCATTGGCATTGTCATCCGCTCTGCTCATAGATTTCCTCTCAATAATTGAATTGTCCGTACTATTATCGGTGGAAAACGACAAAAAGTACATAGGCAAGTTTCATCCTTTTTTGATTATAGCACAACTTTCGATTTCAGAAAACAGAAATTCTTTCCGATAAAGAAATATATTATGAAACGTGCAAAATATTTTTTTGCGATTTTCTCTGCGGCTTTTTCCTATGTTCTTGTCTCCGTGACTGTAGGGCAGAACAGCATACGCTGTTTTAACCAGATGGAGGAGCAGAGGCGCGTCATAAGCAAGCGGACAGATGACATTCAGAACATAAACAGCGAGCTTAGGCTTGAGCTGACCGCGCTGCAGTTTGACAAGGCTGTGATTGCCGCGTATGCCCGCCGCCTTGACTATGTCCGTGATGATGAGAAACTTGTTAAGATTACGGGGCTCAAGCCCGCCCAGACCGCGCTCTATGACACAGGAACTGTCCTGCGCCACGAGGAGCCGGAATTCCTGCCTGAGAAATACTGCAAGATGATCGGCGTGTTTTTCGGGATTCTGACTTTTGTAATTCTCTTTTTGTATGATGTGAATGCCGGGAACATCGTTTTCGGCAGAAAAAAATCACCGATAATCACGGGCGTTCCCGTATATGACCTTCCGCAGCTCTGAGCCGCTCATCCGGATTCTTGGGGTGTCTCAGTTCACCCGCTTCCATTCCACAGAAAGTGTTCCGTTCTCATAATCCTCGCCGTTCTGAATCAGCGTGTTTTTTGTGCCTGAGAGCGTGTCCGGGTCAAGCGGCGTGAACGTCCATGTTATCGGCTCTGCTGTGAGCGCGGCGTTCAGCGCGATGTTCCGCGGCAGCTCCGGGTAAAACGATGCGTTCGAGCGTCCTTTCTGCGTGATTACGATGTTCTGCTTGTCTCCGCTTGATGTCAGCTCAATTCCGATGTTCATGGAGGCTCCGTTCTTGAAAATCACGAATCCGCGCCCGCCGCGCAGAATCACAACTTTGTCTATTGTGGATTCCCCGCTCCAAGTTCCGGAGAGCACCTCCGTGGACTCAATCCCGCCGGTTCTCGCGCTCTGCGTTTCCTGCGGCCGCCTCTGGATTGCGACGGCGTTCTGGTCGCTCTCTATCAAATCTCTGATTGTCTCTTGCAGGACAGATTTTGGCTCCATCAGGATTTTATAGAACGAGTCGTATGTCTTTGATTTTGAGTGCTCCTCGTTGCGCATCTTGTCCACGACTTTAAAGACCGAAGTCCATTTGTCAGTCCTCTCGTCTTTGGAAATCAGCGCGTAGAAAGCGAGCGTTGTCTGCGAGAAATCCGCGCTGTCCGGCTCCTGCGAGAAAACTGACGCGCCGTCACGCTTGTCGGATACGGAGAAATTGCTGATTTCTGTGAGCTGCGTGTAATAAAGGTCGCTGGTCATTTTTGACATGTTCGCGTCTATCTGGGTTGAGACAATGCCGTAATAGTCGATGTTGTAAACCTGAGCGACTGCCCGGCACGGAGTCAAAAAGAGAACCGCAGAAAAAAACAACCTCAGCGCATTTTTTTTCACTTAGCCCTCATCCTCTCAGTCTCTTTGAGAAATCCCTCTGCATCTCGCGGTCAAGGTCCCGGTTTTTGATTGCCTCACGCTTGTCATACTGCTTTTTTCCCTTGCATACACCGAGCGTGACTTTGACACGCCCGTTCTTAAGATAGAAGTCCAGCGGAATGAGGGTGTAGCCTTTCTCATCGACTTTTCTTGATAGTTTTTTGATTTCCTCGCGGTGAAGCAGGAGTTTTTTGGGCCTGTCCGGATTGTGGTTGAAAACTGACGAGAAAAAATATTCGGATATGTGCAGGTTCTTAATCCACACCTCGCCGTCTGTAATCTCCGCGAATGCGTCCGGGAAAGAGATGCTGCCGTTTTTCACCGATTTCACTTCCGTGCCCTGCAACTCAATGCCGCACTCGTAAGTGTCCTCGATGAAGTAATCGAACCTGGCTTTTCTGTTCTCCGCAATGTTTTTTCTTCCAGCCATACATGATATTATATGACATACCGACTTTGGTTTCAAGTTTTCTGTCAACACTGTTGAAAATTGCGCCTGATTACTTTAATATGTGAGAGAATCAGAGAAATCAAGGATTAAGAGGATTGCCGTGAACCGCAACCAGATGCAGACACCCTACCAGATGAAAAAGGCAAAGCAGAGACGCGCTTTTTTGGTTTTTCTTTACGCCGTCTTTTTGTTCGCTTTCGTGAACATAATACTCTCGTATTTTGTTTTTCCTGTGAGGCAGGTCTCAGTCTCAATGATTCCGGATGTGCTTCAGGAATCCGTCGTGATGGTCTCGCCGGCCGCAAAGAATTACGAGCGCGGGAACATCGTGCTTCTGGGGAGGCGCGCTCATCCTTCAGAGAAAAAATCATCGGGGATTGCGCGGCTGTCCGAGGTTTTCGTGTCGTTTTTCACAGGACGGCAGGTTTTTCTCTCCGAGGATTCGTCTTTTCCCGGCACAAAACAGAAACTGCGCAGGGTTGTAGGAATGCCGGGCGACACAATTTATATGCGCGATTATGTCGTTTATGTAAGGCCCGCCGGAGAGCGTCATTTTCTCACGGAATTCGAGATTACGCCCAAGCCTTACAACGTAACTTTCTTCACCGCGCCCTCGGGCTGGGACTCGTCAATCGGAGTGAAAGGCTCTTTTGATGAGATTACCCTTGGCTCTGACGAATATTTTGTCCTTGGCGACAACAGGAAATCCACGGATGACTCGCGTCTGTGGGGAGCGGTCACAAAGGCGGACATTGACGGCAAGGCCTTGTTCTGCTATCTGCCGTTCAAGAATTTCAAAGTCTACTAGCCGGAATATCCGTGGCCGACCTTGAATTTTCGGGCAGGACGCTCGGGCTTTACATCCACATTCCGTTCTGCCTGTCAAAATGCTCGTACTGCGATTTTTTCAGCGTCGCCTCCGCGAATAAAGTTCCGGATGATTATGTGCGCGCTCTCTGCGGAGAAATCTCATCCCGATTCTCCGGCTCGGACTGCCTCGTTGAGTCGGTTTATGTCGGGGGCGGAACTCCGAGCCTGCTTTCGCCCGCGCAGATTCACACGATTTTCTCGTGCATCCGCGGGAATGTCCGGCTCAAACCCGGCTGCGAGATTACTTTTGAGGTCAATCCCGATGATGTGTGCGACAGCCTTCTTGATGCTCTGGCCTCATGCGGCGTGAGCCGCATATCCTGCGGAATCCAGAGCCTTTGCGATGATGCCCTGACTTTCTGCCGCCGCCGGGCAAGCGCGGAAATCAGCAGGAGCGCGCTCTCGCTTTTGAAAAAACGGTGGCATGGAAACCTTTCTGTGGACATCATCTGCGCAATGCCGCATGAGAGCAGCCGCTCTTTTCTTGACGGACTTGCCGAGCTTGTCTCCCTGCGTCCTGACCACATATCGATGTATTGCCTTACCGTCGAGGAGGAGACACCACTCGGCTCTCTGATTGCCTGTGGCTCGCTTGCCTATGATTATGACCTCGCCGACGAGATGTGGATTTCCGGCCGTGATTTTCTGGAGGATGCGGGCTACAATCAGTATGAGATTTCGAACTTTTCTTTGCCCGGCAAGGAGTGCGCCCACAACATCCGGTACTGGAGCCGCGGGGATTACGCCGGTGTCGGGAGCGGGGCTGCCGGAACGCTTTATTTTCCCGGCGGACGCGCTCTGCGCCGCACAAATTCGCGGGACATAAAACAGTACACCGGGTACTGGAATTGCGGTGACGCGGGGAAATCCGGGGAATTTCCGTGGACTACAGAGAATATTGATGAGAAATCCGGGGAATTTGAGTTTTTTATGATGTCGCTCAGAAAATCCGCGGGCTTCTCTGAGTCTGAGTACGAGCGCGCGTTCGGGAGGAGGCTTCCGCAGGATGTGCGGGATGTGTTTTTGCGATGGCAGAAGAAGGGGCTTGCCCGGATTTCTGCGGCTGGCGGTGATGCGGTGTATTCGCTTGGGAGAGAGGGCATTCTTTTTCTGAACGCTTTTCTTGGCGAGCTGCCGTGATAAAATCGGCGGCGGAGGAAATCATGGGGATGTGGCTTCCAGGAATGGATTTTAATCGCTGTTTTTGCCTAAAAATCGCAAGTTTTTGAGAATGTTTGCGAATAAAATGTTGAAATCTAGAAAAAAAAGATTATAATTGTTATAATAATGATAGATGTAATGCGGTTAGATGGGAAAAAATATTGGGTGAATCCGCATATGATTGAATGTATGGAGACTACTCCGGACCTGACGATGACAATGCTGTCGGGTCGTAAAATCATTGTAAAGAATTCCCCCGAAGACATCATAGAAAAAATCGTTGCATACCGGCGCAATATCGGTGTGGACGCGCAAGAGGTCTTATAATGGATATAGCAAGTATTATTGGTATCGTTGGCGGTGCGGCCATGATTGTCATGTCGGTCATGACATCAGGTGGTACGCTTGGCGGAATTATCGATGTGCCTTCAATGGCAATGACAATCGGCGGCTCATATTTCGCCATGTTCATTGCGGCTCCGTTAAAGAAAGCGCTGGGTATGTTCAAGATTATGGGACGCGCTTTCAAAGTTCCTGATTTTGGTGAGAAAAATATAGTCGTGAATATGCAGGCCCTCTCGGAGAAGGCCAGACGCGAGGGAATCCTTGCCCTTGAGGACGGACTTGATGACCTTGAGGACGATTTTATGAAGATGGGGCTGCGCCTTGTGGTTGACGGCACGGACGGAAACATCATCCGCGCGATTATGGAGAATGAGATGAACCAGGTTGAGGCCCGCCACATGGACTGGATTGGTCTTGTCAACGCATGGGCGGGATTCGCTCCGGGTTTTGGTATGATGGGTACTGTAGTAGGACTTATCGGTATGTTGAACAACTTGGAGGATAAGTCATCGCTCGGTCCTAACATGGCTGTCGCTTTGATTACGACGCTCTACGGTTCTATGATGGCGAACTGGCTCATCACTCCGTTCGCCACAAAGCTCCTTGCCCACAACTCTGCTGAAATGCGCGCCAAAGAGATGGTGATTGAGGGTGTGCTTGCTATTCAGGCTGGTGAGAATCCGCGTATCATGGCTCAGAAATTGCTTTCTTATCTTGACCCTGTGTCAAGGAAGGCGATAGAGGCAGACGTGCTCAAGGATTAGGAATATATGGCAAAAAAAGCTAAGGCACCTGAAAAACCGTCTACAGCCTGGCAGGGCACTTATGGTGATATGATTACGCTCATGCTCTGCTTCTTCGTAATGCTTTATGACCCCACAGAGGTTGACATCACTACGATGGCTACAATCACGCAGAGCCTGCAAATGTCAGAGACGACGACCACGACCGGTGGTCTTTCGCTTTCCACGGGGCAGCTTGCCGATTTGGGAAACAACGTGAATTCCCTGCCTTCTCTGGAGAAAGGAAAATCGCTGGGAACCGCCAAGAAAAAGGCGGTGAGTCTTTTTGCGCCGGACGTCAAGTCTAATAAAATCACAATCACAAGTGATGAGCGCGGCCTTATCATCACGCTGCTTTCCGACAATTTTTTTGATGAGGGCAGCGCGGAGCTGAATATCAACGAGACCCGGGATACCCTGCTTCGCCTCGCGGATTTTTTCAAGTCTGACGAGCTGAAAGGCCGCCGTTTCCGGATTGAGGGGCACACGGACAGCACTCCGGTTGACCCGGACTCGCAGTTTCCGAGCAACTGGGAACTTTCTGCTACAAGAGCTGTTAATGTTCTTCATTATCTTGCCGATTATGGAGTAAGGGAGAACGATTTTTCTGTTGCCGGTTATGCCGATACCAGACCAAAGTTCTCGAATGATACGGCGGAAGGCCGTGCCTATAACAGACGTGTGGATATAATTATCCTAGACGAAGGACATTTTTAATGTTACAATTGCAAATGATTTGCTGGAGGGAAAATGGCAGACGATGATGATATCCTTGATGACGGTGGCTCAGGCGGGGCTTCCGAAAAGAAGGGCGGTCTTGGCGGTTTGCTGTCAGGTTTGTTAAAATGGGTGATTATAGCTCTTGCCGCGATTATAGTTATCGTGGTGGTCGTTGTCGTTACTATGAAAATAGCCGGCAAAAATGCTACGCGCGTTACCGCCATCCCAACCTCAGAGGAATATGTTTCCGGTCAGCGTGAGATTTACGACTGGTACACTTCGCTGGGGCTTATTCAGACAACCACAAGCGATGATCCTCCTGCGACTGTGCGTGTAGATGTCGCTCTTGCGTATAAAAAAGATGACAAGACAACATCAACAGAAATCACACAGCGCACAGTTGAGCTTAAGGCTTTCCTGCGCCGCTATTTCAGCAGCAAGACTGCCGCGGAGCTTCGTAATGCCGCTAACGAGGATGCTCTGGAAAATGAGATTAAGAACGGTATCAATGATAAAATTCTCAGCAGCTCCCGAATCCGGGATGTTGTGTTCCAGCAGAAAGATGTCATTGAGCAGAACTAAAAAGAACATCATTGGAAAGGTGGAAAGTGAATGAACGAAGTTCTGTCACAGGACGAGATTGACCAGCTGCTTACAGCCATCAGTTCGGGTGATTCCGATGCTGATGACTTTAAGCCTGTCAACAGTACCCGTAAAATAAAAATTTATGACTTCAAGCGTCCTGACAAGTTCTCAAAGGAGCAGCTGCGCACGGTCTCAAACATGCATGAGACTTTTGCGCGTTTAACAACGACAAGTCTTTCCGCACAGCTGCGCTCTCTGGTTCATGTGCACGTGGCTTCCGTTGACCAGCTTACCTATGAGGAGTTCATCCGCTCCATCCCGACCCCGACCACGCTCGCGGTAATCAATATGGATCCGCTCAAGGGCAATGCCGTCCTTGAGATTGACCCTGCAATCACTTTCTGCATGATTGACCGGCTTTTTGGCGGACGTGGCGCGACCACAGGAAACAAAAACCGCGATCTTACGGACATTGAGCAGGAAGTCATGGAAGGCGTAATCGTGCGAATTCTTGCGAACATACGTGAGGCGTGGACGCAGGTCATTGATTTGCGCCCGCGTTTCGCGCAGATTGAGACGAACCCGCAGTTCGCGCAGATTGTTCCGCCGACAGAGATGGTCGTCCTTGTGACCTTGGAGACAAAAGTCGGTGATGAGGAGGGAATGATGAATTTCTGCATTCCGTACCTTGTCCTTGAGCCGATTATCTCAAAGCTTTCATCGCAGTTCTGGTTCTCTTCCGTAAGAAAGAATTCCACCACGCAGTATCTTGGGACAATCAAGCAGCAGCTTACAACCGTGGATATGGATGTTGTGGCGGATATCGGGACTGTCAGTCTGCCAATCAGGGATGTTCTGTCGCTTCGTGTCGGCGATGTGGTGCGGCTTTCCACCGTAAAAATCGGAGATCCTTTGTCTTTGAGCATAGGAAACAGAAAAAAGTTTTACTGCCAGCCCGGAGTTGTCGGTAAAAAAATGGCAGTGCAAATTACAGGAAAGGTTGAGGACGTTGAGTCAGACGAATTTGAAGAGCTTTCTGTAGAAGGAGACGAAACATATGAGTGATGGCGCAATATCACAAGATGAAATTGACGCGTTGTTGTCCGGTGTATCTGTAGACGGATTGAATTCCTCGGGTCATGTAGGCAATGCGCCTTCATATAATTTTGATATTTCGGTTTTGCAGAAATTTTCTGATGATTTGAAACCCAAGTCCGAGGAGAATATCAACAAGTATACGAGCGCGTCCTTTACCTGCGGTGCTCCTGTCGTGGAGAAAACGAACAGGGACAGGGTGCTCTCAAAACTTCCGGAGGTTGTGATTGGCGTTAATGCGGATTACAATCAGGGGATTAAGGGAAGCCACTTGTATCTTCTGTCATCGGAATTCGCGCTGAAACTTTTCCAGCTCGTCAGCTCTGAGGAGGCGGCGGAAGTCGATGACATGGTTCTCTCCGTTGTCTCGGAATTCGTGGCCACTCATATCGCGTCTGAAATCACACAGATTGACAGCGCGGGGAAAATCCCGGGGCTGGCTTATGCCACGCCGGAAGGATTCAATGAGTCCAAGGCGATGGTGATGTTCCCTCAGGGCGATTTTGCTTTAATCAGTTATCCTTTTACTCTTGAAGAGAATTCTTATACTTTGTGGGAGTGTCTTGGCGGTGATGCCGCGGAGGGAATCACAAAAGCACTCGGCGGTGACACTTCTGCGACGCTTGCTCCCGTGGATTTGAACGCCGCAGCGGGCGGTCAGCCGGCCGCTATGCCCAATATGGGCGGTGGTATGCCGATGGGAGCGGCACAAATGGGAGGAATGCCCAATATGGGCGGAGGTATGGCTATGGGCGCACAGATGGGCGGCGGTATGCCTAACATGGGAGGAATGGCAATGCCGCAGATAGGCATGAATATGGGAATGAACGTTCCGAACATCCAGCAGCTTCAGTATCCGAATCTTACTGCGGGCCTGAGCGCTAATGAGCAGGGGAATATCGGTCTTATCATGGACGTTAACATGGAGATGACCGTAGAGCTTGGTCGCACCAAAAAGTCCATAAAAGATATTCTTGGGATGGGCGAGGGCACAATCATCGAGCTTGACAAGCTTGCCGGTGAGCCTGTTGATATTCTTGTGAATCACAAGCCAATCGCAAAAGGAGAGGTCGTGGTCATTGACGAGAACTTCGGTGTCCGCGTGACGGAAATCCTCTCTCCGATTGAGCGCGTTAATGAGTTGACGTAAAACCAATTTTATAAGGGTGGGAAATTGGGAAATATAATTAGAAAATCTCTTTTCACCATGCTTTTTGGTATGGTTTTCGCTGTTTTTATGTTCCCGCAGTCCGCGGAAGGCGCGCAGGATGGCTCTGCTTTTCAGACCGTGCAGTCGGCCGCAGACTGGGAGCGCAGCATCGTTTTCTCTGACAATGCGGGCAGCAGCGCTTCCACGGACGGCGTTGTAACATCATCCGGCTCGGGAATCGGGATTTTTGTGCGGATGATTCTGGCTCTTGTCGTGATTGTCGCGCTGATTTACGGCGTTTTCTGGTTCATAAAACGCAAGTCGAACATCGTCACAAATGATGATGATTATCTCAGGCGTGTCGCGGCAATCAACGTCGCCCCGGGAAAAAGCGTCCAGGTGGTCACCCTCATCGACAAGGCATATCTGATTGGCGTGACGGACGACTCAATCACTCTGCTCGGCGAGATTGATGACGACGAGCTGATAAAGGCCATGAATCTGAACGCGGACAAAAAATCAAACACAAAGAAGCCTGCCACTTTTTCCGATGTCCTTGATATGTTCCTTGTCAAGACCGGCAAGAATAAGAATGTTTTCTCGGATTCCGAGCAGAAAGTGGATGAGATGTTCGCCGGTGATGCGCACAACGAGAGCGGTGGCGGAGGCGAGCAGGCATGAGAAATCCTACGCTTAGACCCCTCTTTTTGATTTTGATGATTTTTCTTGCCTCTCCGTTTTTCGCCCAGTCGCAGAATCAGAATTTTCCGCAGGGCAGTGCGCAGGGAACCACGGAGATGAGCGGGAACGTCACGCAGCCGCTCATCCCGAACATCTCGGTGCAGGTCACGGAGCCGCAGACTGGCCGCGAGGTGGCTTTCTCGGTGCGGCTTCTTCTTGTCCTCACAATTCTGACGCTCGCGCCCAGCATACTGATTTTGCTCACTTGTTTTCTGAGGTTCTCAATCGTCCTTGATTTTATAAAACGCGCGCTCTCATTGCAGCAAGTTCCGCCTACTGCGGTTCTGAACGGAATCGCGTTTTTTATGACGCTCTTTGCCATGTGGCCCACTTTCAGCACAGTTTATGAGCGCGCCTACAAGCCTCTTTCTGACGGGCAGATTGGCATTGAGGAGGCGTATCAGGAGGCGGAGGCACCGCTCAGAATTTTCATGTACACGCAGATGTCCGATGACACAAGTTATATCACCATGTTCATGGGGATGGCCAAGCTGTCACGTCCGCAGAATCTTGCGGATGTCCCGACCTATGTTCTGATTCCGTCGTACATCCTCCACGAGCTTACGGTCGCTTTTAAAATCGGTGTGCTGCTTTACATTCCGTTCATAATAATAGATATGGTCGTGGCGAGCGTCCTCATGGCAATGGGCATGATGATGCTCCCGCCGGTCCAGATTTCAATGCCGTTCAAGCTGATTCTTTTTGTGCTTGTTGACGGCTGGGGATTGCTCACGCAGCAGCTGTTCACATCAGTTCTGCGCTGATTTTTGATTGGATTACGGGAGGTTAAAAATGTCTACAGGTGAGATTTCTGTTCTTGTGCGCGGGGCGGTCATGCAGGTGATTACGATGGTCGCGCCGGTTCTGGGCCTTGCGCTCATCGTCGGCTTGATTGTCGCGATTTTTCAGGCGACAACTTCAATTCAGGAGCAGACGCTCACTTTTCTGCCAAAACTCCTTGTGATTCTTCTTGTAATCGCGCTTTTGGGCGGAGCGATGTTCGGCTCGCTCGGCGAGTACACAATCCGGCTTTTCGGCCGCATTCCTGATTTTGCGAGGTAAAGGCAGGAATGAATCTGATTTTGTCGCAGGCTCCAGTTTTTCTTCTCGTTTTTGTGCGGTGCGCGGCAATGATTTTCACACTTCCTCTGCTTTCCATGCGCGGTGTCCCAAGAGTCGCGAAGATTGCGTTCGCCGGGTATCTGGCGTATTTTATCATGGGCAGCGTGGATTTGCGCGTTTATGCTCCGTACATCGCGGGCGACGGCACGATGTCGCTTGTTTTCCTTTTGATTGCGGTCGGCGAGGCGCTGATAGGCATCATAATCGGTTTTTTTGTCACAATCATTTTCTCGGCTTTCAGCGCGTCCGGGCAGTTCATCGCGTTCCAGATGGGACTCAGCGCGGCAAGCTCCTATGACTCGCTGTCCCAGGTTGAAAATCCGCTGATGGGTCAGTTTTTCAATCTTGTGGCGATGCTGGTTTTCATGCAGACAAAATGGTTCCAGGCACTTTTTCTCAAAGGGCTGACGGAAAGCTTCGGCTCGCTGAATACTGTGAGCATGGCTGCGTCGGGCAATCAGATTGTGCGATTTATGATGGGAAGCCTCACGGATTTGTTCGCGGATGCCCTTGTAATCGCGCTTCCGATTATGGGGACGCTCAGCCTCATCACAATCACGACGGGGCTTCTGAGCAAGGCCGCGCCCCAGATGAACCTGCTTTCGGAGGGTTTCCCGGTGATGATTCTGGTGGCGTTCACGGTAATCGCGTTCCTGATTCCCGGCATCATCGATTTTTTTGTGCGCTCGTTCAACAAAGGTTTCTCTGACCTTCAGATTTTTTTCCGCTCTGTATCGCAGACCGCGGCGGGAGGTGTTTAGGCTATGGCAGCAGAAGACGAGGGCCGCACCGAAGAGCCGTCGGAATACAAACTGGAGAAAGCCCGGAAAGAGGGCAGGGTCGCAAAAAGCCAGGAGGTTAGCGGAGCGCTCATCCTGCTGTTCGGCATCATCATAATAATCGCAATGGCGAAATTCCTTCTGGCGCAGCTAATTGGCGCGATGCAGTTTTATTTCTCGCGCTGCACTGCGGGCGACATAAAAAATCCGTCTTTTGTGACCGCTTTCTTTGATTTTTTCCTGCGTTGCGTGCTTCCGGTCGGCGTAGTCGGATTCATCGCGGCGATTGTCGGGAACATCATCCAGACGCGCGGCTTTATTTTCAGCCTCAAGCCCATCGAGCCGAAATTCTCTAAAATCGTGCCGAAAATCGGCGAGTATCTTAAAAAGACGATTTTTTCTGCCAAAGGGCTTTTTAACGTGGCAAAATCGCTGGGGAAAGTCGCCCTGATTATCCTCGTGGCGTACACTTACATCCGCAAAGATATTTTCGTTCTGATGGAGATTATAAGCAACGGCGATATTGCGGGCGCGCTCGTGAAAATCGCATCGATGGCGGCGCAGATTCTGCTCACGGTGGCGGTCCTGTTCCTGGCAATCTCAATTCCAGATTATTTCATCCAGAAGCGGGATTTTATGGAAGAGATGAAGATGACCAAGCAGGAGGTCAAAGAGGAGTACAAGGAGATGGAGGGCGATCCCGAGGTAAAAAGCCGTCTCCAGCAGATGCAGCGTCAGCTTCTCCAGCAGAATATTCCCAAGGCGGTTGCGGAATCCGATGTCGTGATTGCCAACCCGACTCATTTTGCGGTGGCATTGAAATATGACGCGCAGTCATCCGATGCTCCGATGGTGAACGCCAAGGGAGAGGACAACATCGCGCTGACAATCAGGCGGATTGCGGAGGAGAACGGCGTTCCTGTGGTAGAAAATCGTCCGTTGGCACGAGATTTGTATACAAACATTGAGATTGGTGATATAATACCAGAGGCGTATATGACTGCGGTGGCGGTCATTTATGCGCATCTTGGTAAATTCAATAACGCTGAATAGAAGTTTGCTGGGTGGGGACTTATGGCAGATGAGCGCAGGGGAAGCATTTTATCAATAATACAAAGAAACGCAGTTCCGGTGGCTGTAGTTCTTGGTGTTTTCCTCCTTTTCATTCCAATTCCAAAATTCCTCGTTGATTTGAGCATGATTTTAAATCTTGCCCTGTCAATCATCATTCTGCTTGTTGTCGTGCAGATGCCCCGTCCGTCTGATTTCCAGACTTTTCCGCGCGTGATATTGTTCCAGACAATGTTCAGCCTTGCAATCAACATATCGTCCACGCGGCTCATTCTTACCGGGCAGATTCGTAACGGAAGGCTCATCGGGCAGAGCGATATGGTTCAGGTGTTCGCGAATATTGTCGCGGGGAACAATCTTGTTGTCGGCTTCATAATTTTTATCATCCTGATTGTCGTGCAGGTTCTTGTCGTCACAAAAGGAGCGGGGCGCGTCTCTGAGGTTGCGGCAAGGTTCTCTCTGGACTCAATGAACCAGAAACTTTTTGACATTGACAACCGGCTGAATTCCGGCGTGATTGACGAGCAGCAGGCGGAGGAGCTTAAGGCCGCCGTCCGCCGTGACATCGATTTTTACTCAAACATGGACGGTTCGTCAAAATTCGTGAGCGGGAACGTCAAGGCCGGAATCGTGATTACTGTCGTCAATCTTATAGGCGGCATTCTGATGGGGACCGCACTCGCATCGTTTTTCGGAAACCCGAGGATGAGCGTGGGCGACGCGATGCGCACTTATTCAAGCCTTACAATCGGTGACGGACTTTCATCCCAGCTGCCGTCTCTTATCATCTCTTTTGCGACCGGCCTTCTTGTGACTGGAACAAAATCAGACGAGACAATCGACCAGCAGCTCAAGAAAGAATTCAGCGCGGACGGCAGAATATATCAGATTGTCGCGGCCGTTCTTCTGGCTTCCGGCCTGATTTTCAGTTTTAACGGTCAGCCGTCTCTGCTCGCCATCCTGATTCCTGTGGCGGCCCTTTTCTTTTTCATCGGTTTTAGGATGACGCGCGAGAATGTCGCAAGGCAGTTCGCGGAGCAGCAGGCGGTGCAGCGCGCCGCGTCAACGCAGACTGCATCTAGCACGGACGCCGAGAAAATCGTCATGCTTGACCCGCTTTCTCTGGAGCTTGGCTATGCGCTCATTCCGCTTGTGGACAAGGAGAAAGGCGCGGAGCTTCTGGAGCGAATCTCGCGGATTCGTGAGGAGGCGAGGCTTGACATCGGATTGAATATCCCGAAAATCCGGATTCAGGATAATATGACGCTTGATCCGAATGACTACAGTTTTAAAATCGAAGGGATTGAGGTGGGGCATGCGTCTGTGCGCCTTGGCTATGTGATGTGCATGGATGCCGGCTCTGTCGTGGACAAGCTTGAGGGCGAGAGCACGAAAGACCCCGCGTTCGGAATGGACGCAATCTGGCTTCCGGAGGACAGGCGCAGTGAGGCCGAGAGCGCGGGCTATGTGGTAGTCGATGCCCCGACAATCATCTCAACGCATATCACGGAGATTATCCGCTCTCATGCCGCGGATCTTCTTGACCGCCAGGCTGTCTCTGATATTCTGGACACGGTCAAGAAATCAAACTCTGTGCTTGTGGATGAGGTTCTTAACACCGCGAAAATCTCTTACGGCGTAATCCAGAAAGTTCTGCAGAATCTTCTGGAGGAGAAGGTCTCAATCAGAAATTATGTGAAGATTCTGGAGACTATGGCGAATTATTCGGCGGTCTCCCACAATGTCTGGGATTTGACCGAGAAAGTGCGCGAGGCTCTTGGCGCGCAAATCTGCCTGCAATACACGAATCCTGCCGACAGAAGACTGCGCGTGATGCGGCTTTCCCAGGATTTGACGGAGCTTGTCGCGTCCCACGCTTACAATCCGCCTGACGGCTCAAGGCCTTATGTCTCGTTTGACCCGGTGGACCGCCGCCGCTGGATACAGGCTGTGAACGACTCGCTGGTGAAAGTGCAGGGGCTTGGAATCATGCCGATAATCCTTACGGTCAGCAGCGTCCGCCAGCTTGTGCGCTCGTCTTTGGAGCGTGAGCAGCCGGGAATCGTGGTGCTTTCTGATATGGAGATGTATATGGCCGGAAACAGTATTTCCGTTGAGATAATCGATGAGATTAAGGATGAAGAATAAAGAACATGGGCTTTGATTACGATAAGAAACTGAAAATCACTGGAAAATCTCTGGATGACTGCAAGGATAAGCTGTTCAGGACTTTCGGAAAAGATTTCCGGATTGTTGACAAGCAGATTGTGCAGAAAAGCGGATTTTTAGGGATGGGAAAAAAAGATCTCACCGAGGTGACTTATGTGACGTTCCATCCGAACGCATATTCCCCGGACTCAAAATCCTATGATGATGACGCTGAGGCGCAGAGGCTTGCGAAAAACCGCGAGGGAATCCTTCAGAATCAGAGCGCGGTTCTGATGACGACCCAGATTTCCCAGATAAACCAGCAGGTCTCATCAAAACTGGACGCGCTCACAAAAGAGATGAATTCAAAATTGCAGGCGATTGCAGTTGGCTCGCAGGAGAAGCACGAGTCAATCAAAAAAATCTCGGAGCTTCTGGATCAGAATGAGTTCACGTATTCTTTCATCAATATGATTGAGGATAAAATCCGGGACACTTTCTCAATCAAAGACCTGGAGGATTTTAATCTTGTCGAGCGGCGTGTGGTTGACTGGATTGGCGAGACGATTGTGGTTGAGAAAGAGGCTGTGCACAGGCCGCCGCACGTGTACATCATTGTGGGGCCTACGGGAGTCGGCAAGACGACCACCCTTGTGAAGCTTGCGGCAATGTCATACAAGGCATTTGTGGAGGAGAATCACGAGCGAAAGCCCGCTTTCTGTTTCATCACGACTGACTCAATGAAAGTTGGCGCGAAGGAGCAGCTTGAGCGTTGGGGGGATGTGCTCTCATACAGCGTTTTGAAGGCGGAGAAAACTGAGGATTTGAAAAAACTGTATGATGGGAACAGCGCGAGCATGGACGCCATTTTCATCGACACAAGCGGTTTCAGTCCGAATGACGCGGAGCATCTTGCGAAAATCAAAATGCTTCTGGATGTGCCGGGCATGAATCCCGATGTCTATCTTGCCATTACCGCATCAACAAAAGCGCGGGATTTATTGAACATCATGCAGAATTACGAGCCGTTCGGCTACAAATCTGTCATAGTCACAAAATGCGATGAGTCCGGGCAAATCGGGAATGTAATCAGCGTGCTGAGCGAGAGGCACAAGACTGTCTCATATTTCACGCACGGTCAGATGGCATCCCGTGATATTACAAGGGCGAATGTCGTGGATTTTCTGAAACGGCTTGAAGGATTTAAGATTGACAGGGTTCATGTCGAAGATAAATTTGGAGAATAAAGACTTATGGAAGAACAGGCAGAAGGATTGAGAGAGTTGATGGCAGAGGCCACAGTTGCCCAGGAACAGAAAACGAAACTGGCGCACAGAGATCATAATACACGGATTATAGCGGTCACAAGCGGAAAAGGCGGAGTCGGGAAAACGAATTTTGCCGTGAATATGTCAATCGCGTATGCGCAGCTTGGCAAGAAAGTCATTCTGATAGACGGAGACCTTGGGATGGCGAACGTGAACGTCCTCCTGAACATTGTCCCGCAGTACAACCTTATGCACGTCATCAATAAGAAAAAGACGATGAAGGAAATCATCAATGACACGGAATTCGGCATAAAATTCGTGGCGGGCGCGAACGGTTTCTCAAAAATCGCGAACCTGAGCGTGGAGGAGCTTGAGTATTTTGCGAACCAGTTCTCCACTCTGGGGAACGCCGATATAATCATCATAGACACGGGAGCGGGAATCGCAAACAATGTCCTGCAATTTGTGGCCGCTGCGGATGAGGTTTTTGTGGTCACCACCCCCGAGCCTACGGCAATCACGGACGCATACGGAATCATAAAAATCATAACGACAGAGATTGTTGACCGCACTGTGGACATAAAGCTGATTGTGAACCGCGTTCATTCCCCGGACGAGGGAAAAAGGATTGCGGAGCGAATCATAACGATTGTCGGGCAGTTTCTGAGCTATAAAGTCGAGTATCTTGGCTGCATTCCGGAGGACCCGCTGGTTCAGGCCGCGGTAATCCGCCAGAAGCCGTTCATAATCGTGAACCCTACGTCAAAGCCCGCCGCATATCTTAGGCACATCGTGGGGCGCATAGAGAAAACCGAGCCTGAATACAACGAGGGCGTGTCGAACTTCCTGAAAAAGTTTTTAGGAAAAAAAAGCGGCAGATAATCAGATATTTCTGTATTTTTTTTTGTTTGTGTTGTATAATTACGGAGGGTTTTTATAAATTTGTGGGAGGAATGATGCATAATCTGGTGTCAGATTGATGTGACAAAGCGCGAATGAAAGATATGAAGTTTATTTCCGGCTTTGCTGTTTTCGGATTTGTATTGTCGTTTGTGTCAAGTCTTTTTTCCCCTCACTCATCTTTTTTGCACAAGCTTCTGATGGCTCTGCTTTTTGCGGTGATTTTCGGTGCGCTTGGTTTTGGCATAAAAGTGGTTTATAAAATCTTCCTTTCGGATTCCGACGGGGATTTGTCTTCGGATTTAACGCCGGTTGCTTCTCCGGCCGGGAGCGCGGCTGCGCCTAAAAAAGGGCAGCTGGTTGACATTGTGATTCAGGATGAGGATATTTCTCCCGGTGAGAGCGAGAACCGTTTCGCCGTGGGCGAGAACCGCCAGATGCTGAATGATACTGATGTGAGAGGCTCTGCGGCATCTGTCACGGAGCCTTCCGCGGCGGAGCCGGCATCTCCTGCGATGAGCGTGCCGAACGTAACTCAGATGCCCGCTTCCGACGAGCCGTCAGACTCTGCGGCTGATGATAAGAAGCCTGAATTTGTTCCGCAGGGAATTCCGGCTTTGACCAGTTCCGCGCCGGAGACAGGCAGAGATAATCGCCATGAGAGCGCGGCGGCGCAGGAGAAAATCGACACTCTTCCTGATATGAGCGATTTTGCGTTCGGGAATGCGGAGCCTTCCGCGGCAGAGGACAGCGAAGTCGCCGCGGACAATGATTCGGACGTGGGTGTGTCATATACTTCCAGAAAACCTGAGCAGGGAGCTGGGGTGCAGGATGCGGGGCTGATAGCGAAAGCAATCAGCACTGTTTTAGCAGATGAGAATTCTATGTAAGAGGATTGATTAGATGCCGATTAACGATGAGAAAGAAGAAGACGACCTTTGGGAAGAATTCAAGAAAACGAAATCTCCTGCCCTGAGAGATAAATTTATCAGGCAGTATATGCCTCTTGTGAAATATGTGGCCGGAAAAGTCGCGGTCGGGCTTCCGAATTCGGTTGAATTTGATGATTTGGTGGGTTACGGTCAGTTCGGTCTGCTTGACGCAATCAACAAGTATGACCCGGACAAGGGCGTAAAATTCAAGACTTACGCGGTCACAAGAATCCGCGGCGCGATTTTTGATGAGCTGAGGCAGATTGACTGGGTTCCGCGCTCAGTCCGCCAGAAATCCCGGGAAATTGAGGATGCGATTGTCTCGCTGGAATCACGGCTCGGGCGTACCGCGACGGACTCAGAAATCGCAGGCTCTCTGAACATGACCGAGGACGAGTATCATCGCACTGTGATGAAAGTCTCCGGCACAAGCGTCCTCTCGCTGAACGATGTCTGGTATGCGGGCGATGACAACGACAATATGTCAATCGGGAACAATATTGAGTCGCCTTCCAGCCTCAATCCCGATGTAATCGCCGAGCGCGAGGAGATAAAAAAAGTGATAGCGCAGGCTATCAGCGAGCTTCCAGAAAAAGAGAGGATGGTCATCGTCCTGTGCTATCACGAGGACCTTACTTTCAGGGAGATTGGCGAGGTGCTTGAGGTGAGCGAGTCGCGGATTTCTCAGCTTCATACGAAGGCGAATCTGCGTCTTAGGGCAAAGCTTACAAATTTACGCAAAGGTATAATCTGATTAAATGGTCACGCTTGATAAAGTTCGTCAGGATATAAGAGCGCTTCTCGCGGTGGACAAGGAACTTCGTTCCGTTGAGGTCAATGCAGACACGATTGACGAGGCTCTTGCCGATGCCTCAGTTCAGCTTGACACCAAAATCGCGAATTTGCAGTATGAGATTATTGAGAAAGGCAGCGACGGATTTCTTGGGCTTGGGAAAAAGCACTGGAGGCTGAGAATTTATCAGGATCCTGCGACGGTCAAACGCAGCTCGAACCTTGCATCGGACGGACTTTTTGATGATATTGACAGCGAGGATGCGGTAATCAATCAGAACAGGGACGGAATGTTCTATGTCCGCCATTTCAAGTCGGATATCGCGCTTAAAGTCATCCTGCCGGTCGGGAACGGGCTTGAGATTGAGCTGAGGGATGTTCTTGCGGAGGTCAAGCGTGAGGACACCATAGAATATGATGAGGATTTGATTAAGCGGCTTGTAAAGCAGGGCACAGAGAATCAATATGTGACGGTAGGGCAGTACAAGCATTCTTCTGCCGGTGATGTCGTCATTGGCGTTGAGGTCTCCAAAGATGAGATGGTCGGCTGCATTGTGGTCTCTCCGCCAAGTGGCAGCGGCTCGGAGGCCTCAAAAGAGATGATTCGGCGCGCGCTTAATTCGCAGGGAGTCGTTGAGGCGTGCTATGACGATGAGAAAATCACCGCGTTTGTTGATCATCCTGTCTATAATGAGCCGTTTGAGGTTGCGGCCGCGATTCAGCCTGTTGACGGCCATGACGCGTACATCCAGTATAATTTTGAGACAGACCCCAAGAAACTCAAGCCGAAGATTTCTGAGACCGGGCAGATTAACTACAAGGAGCAGAATCAGATTCAGAATGTCATTGCGGAGCAGCCGCTTGCCCAGAAAATTCCCGCTGAGCGAGGAAAGGGCGGAAAGACCCTGTTCGGGCGTTATCTTGAGGCGAAGAACGGCAAGGATATTCAGATTCAGCTGGGGGCGAACGTCAAGCTTGACACTGACGGCGTGACAATCAAAGCGGAGATTGACGGAGAGGTCATGCTGGTGAACGGCAAGGTGTCCGTCCATCCTGTCAAATATCTTGATGCCGTTAACGTCAAGACCGGTGACATCAAGTTTGTGGGCACTGTAATCATAAAAGGCTCCGTTGAGGAAGGCTACAAGGTTGAGGCCACGAACATTGAGGTCAACGGAATTGTTGATAAATCACGGCTTGAGGCCACAGGCAACATCATCGTGCGCCAGGGAATTTTCGGAAAAGGCGAGGGCGTGGTGAAGGCCGGAAAATCGCTGTGGGCTAAATTCATAAATGACACGACGGTTGAGGTTGAGGAGAACGTCATCGTCTATGACAGCATCGTGAATTCAAATATTACCGCGATGAAAAATATCGTTGTGCGCGGAAAGAAGGCGCAGATTATCGGCGGGCATCTTCTTGCGACCGAGGAGATTTGCGCGAAAAAGGTCGGCTCTCCGGGCGGCGGAACTGAGACAATCCTTGAGGTGGGAATTGACCCGCGCGCCAAGAAGCGTCTTGAGGAATTGCAGACCATGCAGGCAAAGAGCACCAAGGAGTACGAGAACTGCGACCTTGACATCCAGACTTTGGAGCAGCAGAAGAAACTCAGGAAAAAGCTGCCGCAGGAAAAAGAGGAGAAACTTCAGAGCCTGAAAGAGCGCTGCGCCCAAATCAGCACCGAGCTTGAGGAGATGACCAAGGAAATCAACTCAATACAATCGCATCTTAGGGATTTGAAGGCTGTCGGCAAGGTCAAGGTTGAGAGCAGTGTGTATGCCGGCGTGAAAGTCTATGTCCGCGATGTGCTTGACGAGGTTAAGATTGACAGTCCGGGCGTGACTTTTTATTACGAGAAGAGTTTCAGCAAACGCGGGCCGTATGAGCCTCCATCTTTGAATTTGGAGGAGCCGGATGGCTATACAACCGATTGACCTCCAGACGATGTACTCGCAGCTGTCAAATGTCTCAAAGGCGATGTCAGGCACTCAGCAGGCGCAGCTCACTGAGGCGATGCAGCAGCAGTCCAACATCCAGAAAAATATAGAGAACACGGAGAGGGTGCAGGAGGCATCGAACGAGAAGGCGGACGCGAATGAGGTGAACCAGAACGGCTCAGGCTCATCGTCTTTTGCCGGCGGTCAGAAAAAAAAGCGGGATGATGTGACGCCCGGAACGCACGAGCAGGCACCGCATAAATCACGCTACTCGCATTTGGGGACAATCATAGATATCACGAGGTAAGAGATGCTCGAACTGTCGATTGTCCTGTCTGTCATCAATATAATCCTTTTGATTTTTATACTTGTGAGGTTCAAGCGGCTTTTCTCCACCGACGGAATCATCGAGAAGACAAGGGCGCAGATGAACAGGATTATCAAGGACATAAACAGCAACGCCAACCGCGATATTGAGCTTGTGAACGAGAATTCAAGGCGGATTAAAGCCCTGATTAACGAGCTTGACAAAAAATGCGAGAAAAATGCGTCTGATTTCCATCAGGCGTATGACCTTCTGCGCAGCGCAATCAAAGAGGCGGATTCCGTGGCGAAAAAAAACGGAATGCAGGCGGTTTACGCGCACAATGACGGCCTTGCAGGAATTCAAGCATCTCAAAGACCGAATCCGTATGTTAATCCTGATGCGGTCTATGTGGCGAGCAGTCAGCAGAATCTTTTTGATGATGACGAGGTCAGCGTCCGCGATGACGGGGCGGCGTACAAGCAGGTTCCTGTGATTGTCACAAAACTTTACGAGGATATGCCGTCCGGCCAGGCGGGAAAATCCGCGAAAAATCTTGGCAGGAAAGTGGAGAAAATGTATTTGCAGGGCTATCAGGTTGAGGAGATTGCGGCGGAATTGTCTTGTTCTATATCGGAAGTTCAGTTTATAATAGATATGCTCAAATAATTCAGGAAGGCTTTGAAGAAAATGAAAGTTACAAAACGAAAATTCGGAATGCTGTCTGACGGCACAAAAGTCAGTCTTTTTACGGTGAGTAACGGCAGAATGTCATTCTCCTGCACCGATTACGGCGCGACGCTCACAAGCATTGTCCTTGACAACAAAAACGGCACCAAAACCGATGTCCTGCTCGGCTTCTCAACTTTGGAAGGCTATCTGAACACAAAATTCTGCTTCGGCTCGGTTGTGGGACGATTCGCGAACAGAATCGGCGGAGCGTCATTTGTCCTTAACGGAAAAAAATACACTCTGGACAAAAATGACGGGCCGAACACACTGCACGGCGGTTTTGATGGCTATGACAAGATGATGTGGAAAGGCACTGCGGTAAAAGAAGATGATTGCTCCGGCGTGATTTTCTCCCGCGTGAGTCCTGACGGAGAGCAGGGCTTTCCCGGCAACCTTAATCTGACGGTGACTTATCTGCTGGACAAAAAGAACAATCTCACCTGCCGGTACACTGCCACAACCGATTCCGCCACTCCAATCAACATAACGAATCATGCGTATTTTAATCTTGCGGGAAAGGGCAGCATCAAAAATCACACAATGCGGATGAATTCCGGCCATATTCTGGAGGTCTCGCCAAAACTCATCCCGACGGGAAATCTCACGGATGTCTCAGGCACTCCGTTTGATTTCAGGACCGAGAAGGAGATTGGAAAGGACATCGATTCTGTGAAGCCTGGCTATGATCACTGCTATGTGACCGAGATGTATAATCCGCAGAAAATCCGCACGTCCGTTCCGCTTGATGACAGTGATCTGGTCGAATTCTGCACTGTGCGCGAGCCTTCTTCCGGCCGCGAGATGAGCGTTTTCACCAACCTTGAGGGCTGTCAGTTTTATACGGCGAATTTCATCAAGGGGATTGTCGGCAAGAACGGCACTGTCTATCAGAATCATGATGCGTTCTGCCTTGAGACGCAGGCTTTCCCAGATACTCCGAATCATGAGAATTTTCCGACCTGCGTGCTTGAGCCGGGGCAGGAAATGCGCTCTGTGACGGTGTATTCGTTCAAGATATAAGCTTGTGTCCGGTGATTTTTAAAAAAGTGCGGGAAATCTCAAAAATTTTAAAACGATGTTGTCTTTTTTCATTGATGTATTTGATAACATCGTTTAGAATTATTAAATATTACATTGGTTAATATTTTAGCGAGGTATTGTAATGGATGTACAATTACAGGAACTGATTGATAAAATCAAGAAAGACGGTGTTGCGACTGCCGAGGCGGAGGCCGCGAAGGTCAGGGCGGATGCCGAGAAGAAAGCCGAGAGCATTGTCGCCGACGCTCAGAAAAAGGCGGAGGAAATCATCAAGAATGCGAAGGCTGAGACAGAGAGGATGGAGAAGGCGAGCGAGGAGGCAATCGCACAGGCCGGACGCAACATGCTGCTCTCATTCAAGGATTCTCTTGTTGCCGAGCTTGATGGTCTGATTCAGGCGGAGACCGCGAAGGCTGCCTCAAAGGATGTGCTCGCGAAGCTTGTGCCTGAGACTGTGCGGGCGTGGGCAAAGAACACAAATGCGTCTGAGCTTTCTGTCCTGCTCAGCGAGAAAGATTTGAAGGAGCTTGAGAAATCACTTACATCTGAGCTGAAGGCCGAGATTGCGAAAGGCCTTGAAATCAAGCCGGACAAAACTCTCTCTGCGGGATTCAGAATTGGTGTGAGCAACGGCGCGGCATACTACGACTATTCTGCGGAAAGCCTTGCGGAGATGTTCGCGGCATATCTTAATCCAAAAGTTGCGGCCCTCCTGAAATCCGCCGCAAAGGACGCGCAGTAGTGGCATACTATTATTTGGTTTCACAGTTACCGAATATCTCTGCTGGTGAAAGCAAAACTGCCCTTCCTCTGGACGGGGAGCGTTTCATGGAGCTTGCGTCCCGGTTCATAACTGATGATGAGAAAGCTGTGCTGGCAAGGCTTTCTCTTGTTCCGCCTATGAATCTGGAATCCACAGGCTCTGATTTTTTGGATGTTTGGTATGAAAAAGAGCGGAATCTGCGCTGTGCAATCGCCCAGATAAGGGCACAGAAAATGCACAAGGACAGCGTTCCTCTTCCTGCCGGCTGCACCGCGGACATCATTTCTGCCGCACGGACTGCCGTCGGAATGGACAGCCCTTTGAGCGCGGAGCAGTTTCTTTTTGAGTACAGGCTGCGCTTGCTGGATGATTTGCGCCCTATGGACGCTTTTTCCATTGACGCGGTGTATGCTTACGGCCTCCGCTTGCTTCTCATAGAAAGAATGCGCAAGTTCGAGGTTGAGAACGGAAAGATATCTTATCATAAGATTTACGATACGATTCTAGATGGAGATAAATGATGACTGATACAAAAGCAAAAGTAGTCGGCATTAACGGAAACATGGTCACAATTGAATTTGACGGCTCTGTTTCCATGAATGAAGTGGGCTACGTGAATGTTGACGGAAAAAAACTCCGTGGCGAGATTATCCGCATTCGCGGCAACAAGGCTCAGATGCAGATTTTTGAGATGACGCAGGGTATCAAGGCGGGGGACAAGGTTGAGCTGATTGGCGACCTTCTCTTCGCGGAGCTTGGTCCGGGTCTTCTTGGTCAGACTTTTGATGGTCTGCAAAATCCGCTTCCTCTTGTCGCCGAGAAAGCGGGATTCTTCTTGGAGAGGGGCGTTTATGTGGATTCGCTTCCTCGTGATAAAAAATGGGACTGGACGCCCACTGTGAAAGAGGGTGATAAGCTGCTCCGCGGTGATTCAATCGGAACTGTTCCTGAAGGGCCGTTCACGCACAAAATCCTTGTTCCGTTTGATTTACTTGGAATGTACATCGTCAAAAAAGTCACTCCAGCGGGAAGCTTCACAATTGAGGACACTGTTGCGGTTGTCACTGATGAGAAAGGCAAGGATCACGAGCTTAAAATGGCGTTCAAGTGGCCTGTAAAACGCGCGGTTGACTGCTATGCGGAGCGTCTTGCCCCAAGTGAGCCGATGGTCACGCAGGTCCGTTTGATTGACACGTTCTATCCGGTCTCAAAAGGCGGAACATATTGTATTCCGGGACCTTTTGGTGCGGGAAAAACGGTTTTGCAGCACACTACATCCCGAAATGCCGATGTTGACATCGTAATCATCGCCGCGTGCGGTGAGCGTGCCGGAGAGGTCGTCGAGACAATCAAAGAGTTCCCGGAACTTAAAGACCCGCGTACAGGCAGAAGCCTTATGGAACGGACAATCATAATCTGCAATACTTCATCGATGCCGGTAGCGAGCCGCGAGGCATCCGTCTATACATCGGTGACGCTGGCCGAGTATTACCGTCAGATGGGGCTGCACGTTCTTCTTCTTGCGGACTCAACAAGCCGCTGGGCGCAGGCTCTGCGAGAGATGTCCGGCCGTCTTGAGGAGATTCCGGGTGAGGAGGCGTTCCCTGCATATCTTGAGTCATATATCGCGGCATTCTATGAGCGCGCGGGTATTGTAAGGCTTCGTGACGGGAATGTCGGCTCTGTCACAATCGGCGGTACGGTGTCTCCTGCCGGCGGTAACTTTGAGGAGCCGGTGACGCAGGCCACGCTTAAAGTTGTGGGCGCGTTCCATGGTCTGAGCCGCGAGCGATCCGATGCCCGAAAATATCCTGCGATTGACCCGATTATCTCATGGTCAAAATATAAGTCGGTTATCCGCGAGGACTGGGTGACTTATGCCCGCAAGGTATTCCTTGGCGGTGTTGAGGTTAATCAGATGATGAAAGTTGTCGGTGAGGAAGGAACGACGACAGAGGATTATATCGAATATCTGAAGAGCGAATTCCTTGACGCGGTTTATATGCAGCAGAACTCTTTTGATGAGATTGACGCGGCGGTCAGCGTTGAGCGGCAGCGGTACACATTCGCGAAAGTTCTCAAAGTCCTTGGCTCTGATTTTGAGCTTGCGGACAAGGACAGCGCGCGCGATTTCTTCAACCAGATGAGGCAGAAATTCATCGACTGGAACTATTCGCTTTGGAACAGTGATAAATTCGTCCAGGCAGAGAAATCCGTGGACGCTCATTATGCCTCCGCCAACGGCAAAGTCCGTGATGAAGTGAGCGCAATGCTTAAGGATGGTGAGTAATTATGAACAAGGTTTATAGTAAAATTGAATCCATCGTCGGAAGCGTCATCACCGTAAAAGCCGATAACGTGGCTTACGGCGAGCTTGCCGAAATTGAGACGCGCTTTGGCAAATCTCTTGCCGAAGTGAACAAAATTGAGGGCGATGTAGTCTCATTGCAGGTTTTTGCAGGCGGACGCGGTATCTCCACCGGAGACCACATCAAATTCCTGGGGCATCAGATGGAAGTCTCTTTCTCTGATGATTTGCTCGGCCGCATCTTCAATGGCTCTGCCGAGCCGCGCGACAACGGGCCTGCCCTCGCAGACAGCCTCGTGACAATCGGAGGACCGTCCGTAAATCCGTCAAAGCGTATCATGGCAAGGCGGATGATCCGCACTGGAATCCCGATGATTGATATGTTCAACACGCTTGTCGTATCACAGAAGCTTCCGATTTTCTCAATTTCCGGCGAGCCGTACAACCAGCTTCTTGCGCGCATCGCGATGCAGGCTGAGGTTGATGTAATCGTTCTTGGCGGAATGGGTCTAAAATATGACGACTATCTTTACTTCAAGAAAACGCTTGAGGATGGCGGCGCGCTGAGCAAGACCGTGATGTTCATGCACACTGCCGCTGACCCTACGGTAGAATGTCAGAAAATCCCTGATCTTTCGCTTGCGGTCGCGGAGCAGTTCGCGCTCAAAGGAAAGGATGTCCTCGTCCTTCTTACGGATATGACAAACTTTGCCGATTCGCTCAAGGAAATCGCCATCACGCAGGAGCAGGTTCCGTCAAACCGTGGTTATCCGGGAGACTTGTACTCTCAGCTTGCGAGCCGCTATGAGAAAGCGGTTGATTTTGACAGCGCGGGCTCGGTTACAATTCTTGCGGTGACGACAATGCCCGGTGATGATGTGACCCACCCGGTTCCGGACAACACCGGATACATCACGGAGGGGCAGTATTATCTTAAAGGCGGACGCATCGAGCCGTTCGGATCGCTCTCGCGCCTGAAGCAGAACGTGAACGGAAGCACCCGCCCGGATCATCGTGCGCTCATGGACGGTATGATCAGGCTTTATTCGAACTACAAAGATACTCTGGAAAAGAAATCCATGGGATTCAACATGAGCCGGTGGGATGAGAAGCTTCTTGCTTACGGAAAGAAGTTTGAGGACGGAATGATGGATCTTTCAAAGAATATTTCTTTGGAGGATGCTCTGGATTTGGGCTGGAAAATTCTTGCTGATTGTTTTGAGCCGGAAGAGACAGGTCTTAAATCATCACTGATTGAAGAGTATTGGCCTAAATAAGAGGTTTTAGATGGCAAAGATTAAGCTGACAAAAAATGAGCTGAAAGTCCAGAAAGACGCGCTTAAAATGTACAGGCGTTATCTTCCGACTCTCATTCTCAAAAAGCAGCAGCTTCAGACAGAAATCCGCACGATAGATGCCAAGGCAAAAGAAGTCAGGGCATCCCGAGCCGCCCTTGAGAAAGAATTCGAGCAGTGGATTTCGGTGTTCGGCGAGAGCGAGGCTTTCACGCCGGATATGGTCACTGTTCGGAACATAAAAAAGGGCGTGGGGAACATTGCCGGCGTTACAATCCCGGTGTATGAGGGCGCGGACTTCGGTCGCGGTGACTATGACTTGTACAAGACTCCGCTGTGGATTGACATGGCGGCAGACAGGATGGAGAAGGCTTTGTCCCTTGATTTGGAAGCCGAGGTTCTTGATGAGCAGGTCCGGCTTCTTTCTCAGGAACTGCGCACTACGACACAGCGCGTGAATCTTTTTGAGAAAGTCAAGATTCCGGAGACAAAGGCGAACATAAAAAAAATCACCGTGTATCTTGGAGACGAGCAGGTTGCGGCTGTCGTCCGCAGTAAGATTTCAAAGAAAAAGCTGCAGGCAAAAATTGATTTGGATGCGCAGGAGGCAGGCAGATGATTGAACCTATGAAAAAAGTCTCCGTTGTGCTTCTGAACAAGGAAAAAGAGGCTGCGCTCAAAACTCTGCGGAAAATCGCGCTTGTCCACTTGGAGAAAGTTGAGGGCTCGGGCGAGAAGCTGAACGCATTCAAGGAGCAGTCCGCGAACGCGGTTCTCACAGAAAGCATTCTGGGCGAGATAAAGCTCCCTAAATCCAAAGGGAAGAAATCCATGACGCTTTCTGATGATAAAGTTGCCGCCTTGTGTGCGGACGTTGTCGCCAAAAGCGAGCGCAAAAAGCAGCTGATGGAGGAGATTTCCGCCGATACGACCGAGCTTGACCGTTTTTCTGCGTGGGGCAGCGTGAATCTGGATGATTTTGAGTATCTGAAAGGCAAGGGAATCGCATTGCGAATGTATGAGATTCCTGTCGAGAAATACAGTCAGATTGACGAGAAAATCCAGACAATCCTTGTGAACAACGACAAGAAATCCGTGCGTTTTATGATTATAAACGGCGGGGATGGCAGACCGGAGAATCTTCTTCCAGAGGCGTTTGAGGTTCCGCTTCCGCGGATATCCACCGCGCTGCTTGAGGATGAGATTCGCCGGGATGAGGCGGAGATTGCTCAGATTGAGGATTTTTATGCGCAGAACGCGCACCTTATTCCGTCTGTCGTGAGATTCCGCAAGGCTCTGGAGAGCGACATTGAATTTGAGAACATCAATTCTGGAATGGAGCATGAGAGCGGCGAGGGCGACAGCGAGCTTGCATGGATAAGCGGATATGTTCCTGCCGCAGATTTGGATGCGTTCAGGAAAAGCTGCGCCGAGAATCACTGGGCGGTTGCCTATGCTGACCCGGAGGATGACGACGCGCAGGTTCCGACAAAACTGCGCAACAACAAGTTTGTGAGCCTGATTTACCCGCTCACGGACTTTCTGGGAACCGTTCCCGGCTACCATGAGTTTGACATATCATTCTGGTTCCTGATGTTCTTCACGGTCTTCTTCGCGATGATTTTCGGCGACGGCGGCTATGGGCTTCTGGTTCTGGCAGTCGCGCTGATTATGTCACTCAAGAACAAGGCCGCGAAAAAGCCGTTCAGTCCGATGCTGGGGCTTGTGATTCTTGTCTCGTGCGCGACTGTAATCTGGGGCGCGGTCACGTGCACTTGGTTCGGCATTCCGGTGGACAAACTCCCAGGATGGCTCACCGGACTTTCTGTGCCGTGGATTTCCAGCGCATACGAGGACACTTTGTGGCGTGTGCCCTGGGTGTCTGATGTGAACGTCGGGCTGACAAAAAGCCAGAACCTGCAGATTTTCTGCTTCGCTCTGGCACTGCTTCAGCTTTCAATCGCGCATATAAAGGCCGCGGCAAAGAACATCAGAGGCGGAAACGGCGTTAAGGCTGTCGGCGACATTGGCTCGCTCCTGCAGCTTGTCGGTATGTTCTGGGTCGTGCTTGCGATGGTGGTGAACGGTCAGGTGTTCCAGATGCTCGGTTACATCGGGGATGTGCCGGTCGGAAAAATCGCCGTGTCACTGATTGCTGTGGGATTTGTGATGAGCTTTGTGTTCGCGAACTATGAGGGAAGCATCGGAAAGTCAATCCTGGAGAGCTGCAAGAACATCATCTCTGTGCTTTTGGGCGTGGTGAATGTGTTCAGCGATATTGTCTCTTACATCCGTCTTTGGGCGGTGGGGCTTGCCGGAGCTGCCATCTCCGAGACAGTGAACACTCTTGCCGGGCCGATTCTTGGTCACGCATTTCTGTTCATTGCGGCGATTGTCCTGCTTGTGTTCGGTCATGGCTTGAACATGATTCTGAACCTGCTCTCGGTGATTGTGCATGGAGTGCGACTGAATACGCTTGAATTCTGTACGCACATTGGAATGAGCTGGAGCGGTGTGAAGTATCAGCCGTTTGCTGAGAAATCATCGTCATAATTTTTGTAAAAAACCTGCTGTGGGCAGGGAAAAAATATAGGAGAACGTTATATGGATATTTTAGGTTACATTGGAGCCGCTGTTTGTATGGGAATTGCCGCTATCGGTTCGGCAATCGGAATTGGAATCGCAGGTCAGGGGGCAATCGGAGCGTGGAAACGCTGTTACATCAACAACAAGCCCGCGCCCTTCATCCTCACTGTGTTCGCGGGTGCGCCGCTTACGCAGACGATTTACGGCTTCCTTCTGATGAACATCGCCATGAAACCGAAGGTTGAGGCAGGGGCTGCGGCTGGAGGAATGTCTCCCGGATTCGCGCTTGGTCTTGGAATCGCTTCCGGTCTTGCGATGTGCTTCTCTGCGATTGCGCAGGGAAAAGCGGGTGCGGCCGCGTCTGACGCTCTTGGTGAGACAGGAAAAGGCTTCGCGCAGTACATCATGGTCGTAGGTCTTTGTGAGTCCGTCGCGCTGTTCGCAATGGTATTCTCTCTGATTGCCTAGACGGATTTCCCGGCGGCATCGTTTTTGAGCGGGCCGGGAGATTTTTGAGCCGGATTTCCCTCTTCGGATTTCCGGCTTTTTTTTATCATCCCGGTTTCTTTTATCCCGAAAATGCGTTATAATCATCCTATGAATTTTTACTGCATCTCGGTGCGCACTGGCATGGAAGAGAAATACAAGCAGAGCGTCGAGCCTGTGATTTCTGATGACGGAATTTCCGGGACGCTTCATTTTTTCCGGAAAAAAATGCGGCTCAAAACCGGCAAGGAATACTGCGAGCCTTTTTTTCCGGGGTATCTGTTTTTTGAGACGGAGGAGACGCTTCCTGTGCGGCTAAAGGAGCTGGAGGCCGGCAAGGGATTCATCCGCTTTCTGCCGTCAAATCAGGAGATTGCTCCGCTTGCGAATACCGATTTGAGCATCGTAACCTCAATTCTGCGTTTTGGAGACACCGTGGGAATACAGAACGTGACTTTTGATAAAGGAGACCGCATTGTGATTGTTGACGGCCCTTTCAAGGACTTTTCCGGCAAAGTCGTGGCGGTGAACCGCAGGAACAAACGCGTGAACATCGAGCTGGATTTCATGGGCAGCGTTCGCGTCGTGGGGCTTTCATACGAGGTTGTCCGGCATAATCCGCACGAGAACAAAAAGGCTGACTGCTGACTTATTCGGGCATCGGCAGGAAAATCCGCAGTTTTTCTCAGACTGATTGAGAACCGCTGTCTTACAAACAGGGCGGATTTTTCGCTCCAGTCATCCTTTGATGTGCGTTTCGGGTGTCAATCATCCGCGCAAAAAAATGGCTTCCGACAAAGCGGAAGCCAAGTGCCACAAGTTAGAATCGAACTAACGACATACGGATTTTCAGTCCGGCGCTCTACCAACTGAGCTATTGCGGCGTTGATGTCTGTCATAATATAAAAAATCCGGCGGAATGTCAACATCAGAAGGGCATTTTTTTGAAAAAAATGACAATTTTGCTTGAAGTATTGAAAATCCGCCATTATAATGAAAGGATGAAGTGGTTGCTGATTACAGATGACGATTCTCTGTTCGATATTGTGAGCGGTTCACTTGCAAAAATTGACAAGAAAAACAAACTTTTGCAGTGTGATTTCTCTGCCGAGGCTCTGAAAAAGCAGAAAAATCGTTTCAGCGAGTACATCGGCTGCGTCATCTATTCTGAGCGCGAAGGGCAGTTCTCCAGGGACGATGTCGCCCTCATCTCCAGCATCGCCGGATTTCTGGCGTTCCAGAGAATTCCCGTGATTACGAACCTTGAGCTTATTCTTGGCAATCCGATTTTTGCGAAAGACATCGGCGTGAGAATCAGCGGAAAAAATGATTTGCCGGCTGTTTTTGACAAGAAATGCGGGAAAATCATTTCGGATTCTGTGGCCCGGATTGCGAGGAACAGGCTTCTTGACCGCGGAATTCCGTTCACATCAGATTGCTTCGGAACTTACATAGCGAAAAACAAACTTGAGATTGTGAATGAGTTTCTGGAGGCGGGGATGAGCGTGAATGCCCGCGATGATACCGGCACGCCCATGCTGAACATCGCCTGTCGCAACGACAACTTTGAGTTCGTTGAGATGCTTCTGGAGCTTGGCGCGGAGCTGAATGCCACCTCCGAGGACCGCGGCTACACCGCCGTCATGGACGCTGTGTGGCGGGGCAACGAGAAAATCACGAGATTTTTGATTGCCAAGGGCGCGGAGCTGAACACAATCAACAAGGAAGGTCAGACGAACCTGATTCTTGCCGTGGGTGCGAACCGCGAGAGCCTTGTGGAACTTCTTGCGGAAAACGGCGCGGATCCAGATGTGAAGGACATGATGGGCATGAGCGCGTACACCTATGCCACGCTGTTCAAGAAAGCCCGGCTTGTGGATATTTTGCAGAAATATCACAAAGAGTAGGGCGATTTTCTGACGTTTCCCTCATCCTTATCGTTCCCGGCATGAAAATCCGTATGCGGCTGTCTTATCGCGTTTTTTGTCTGATGGAATGCTATTTCATTTACGTGGGAAATCTGCTAGAATTATAAGGTGAGTTTTTGTTGCGGGTGTGAGAATGAAGCTGAACGATGACATTGTTTTTTTTACTGGCGGAGGGACTGCCGGGCATATTTACCCGGGGCTTGCGGTCGCCGAGCGGCTGCGCTCTCTTGCCGAGCGTGACGGCAGAAAACTGACTGTCTGCTGGATTGGCAGCTCAAAAGGCATGGACAGGAACATCGTGACCTCTGCGCTCACCGCATCGGGTAAAAATGCCGTGGATATGTTCTTCGGGATTCCAGCGGGAAAACTCCGCCGTTATCTCTCGCTCAAAAATCTTTCTGATTTGTTCCGTGTCCTTGGCGGATTTTTCGCCGCAAAACGCATCCTCAGAAAATATAAGCCTGCCGTTGTTTTCTCAAAAGGCGGATTTGTGAGCGTTCCCCCGTGCTTCGCCGCAAGAACGCTTGGAATTCCCGTTTTTGCCCACGAGTGCGATTTTTCGCTCGGGCTTGCGAACAGGCTGAATTTTAAATCAGCGGAGAAAATGCTCGTCTCATACGAGGAGACAAAAAATCGTCTTGGTGCGGACGGGCAGGACCGGGTAGTGGTGACTGGAAATCCTGTGCGCCCGGTTTTTCATTCAGCCTCCGCCTCTTCAGGGCTTTCTTTCCTTGGCATTCCGCCGGCGCATGAGAAACCTGTCCTGCTTGTGCTCGGCGGAAGTTCCGGCTCCAGGCAGATTAACGAGCTTGTGCATGAGAACCTTGTGTGGCTCTGCGAGCGGTTCATCGTGGTTCATCAGACCGGGCTTCTGAACACAGCGACCGGGCTTGCCGTCGGTTTGCCGGATAATCTGCGATGCGATTACAAGCCTTATGATTTTATATACAAGGAAATGCCCGATGTCATGGCCGCCTCCGATGTGATTCTCTCCCGTGCGGGCGCGAATTCTTTGTGGGAGGCCGCCGTTCTGCTTAAGCCCATGGTTCTGGTTCCGCTCTGCGGAAGCGGAACGCGCGGAGACCAGGTGGACAACGCCCGGTTTTTCAAATCAAAGAATGCGGCTCTGGTGCTCCTTGGGGATGAGGCTTCCGGCGGGAATCTGAAATCAAGCCTTGAGGTCATGCTGGAGAAATCAAAGCGTGATGAATTTGCCGCGGCCTTGAAATCACTGATGCCGGAAAAAGCCCCGGAGGAGCAGATTGCCGCGCTCGTTTATGCCCGCATCTGCGGAGGTGAGAAATGAGCGTCAGTTTCACAGTCTTTGATTATGTGCTGTCGGCCGTCATCCTGATTTTCGCGCTGGTCGGGCTGTCACGCGGTTTTGTGGATAACATTTTCGGAAAACTTGCCGTCATCGGCGGGATAATCTGCGGCTGCATTTTTTCGCGGGACATCGCGCAGCGGCTCTGGTCAAATATCGCGAACAGGACGGTCGCGAACATCGCAGGGTTTGTCACGGTTTTTGTGGCGGTGTTTCTGGTCATAAAAATCATCCAGATTCTGTTTGCGAAGATTTTCTCGCTCAGCATTTTAAAAAGCCTTGACCGCACCCTCGGATTTTTTTTCGGGATTGTCGAGGGGCTTGCGGTCGTCGCCTTTCTGATTTTCCTGCTCGGGAATCAGCCGTTTGTGCCCGTGGACAACCTGCTGAACGGCAGTTTTTACGCGCGGATTACAAACCAGATGATAGAGAAGATTCAGGTTGACGCTGTGCCCGCGGCCGATTTGGGAGGCGAGAATGTTTGAGAATCTTGTCGCGCAGGAGGCCGGAAAATCCCTTATATCTGACATAAAATCAGCGAGGTTTCCGCGGGCGGTGCTTTTTTCCGGCGCGGAGGCTTCCGGAAAGCTGACTGCCGCGCTTGAGTGCGCGAGAATTTTCTCCTGCTCCGGCACTGCGGAACGCTGGGGCAGCTGGCAGTGCGGCTGCCCGCTGTGCCTCCAGTCAAAGTCGCTGACAAGCACCGGAACGGTTCTGATGGGGCCGCGCGACTGCTCGCTTGAGATTGCCGCCGCGCAGAAAACTTTTCTGGACGCGGTCGCCTCATCCGCGCAGTTTCTGACCGCCGCGCGTTATCTTTACATCAGGAGCATAAGGAAACTGACCATGCGCTTCAATCCGATTTTATGGCAGGGAGACTCGGATTTGGGCAAAATCGGCTCTGTGATGGAGGAGATAAATGAGGATTTGGAGCGCCTTGATTTCCCCCGAGACCTTCCTTCCATGGACGAGCTTAGAAAAATCACTGAGAATCTTGCGAAGCAGACCAGTCGCCTTGAGGATGATTTTTTGTACTCGTCAATCCCAATAAGTCAGGTGCGCAACATGGAGTCGTGGGCGCACATCAAAAGCGAGGACGGCAGAAAGACGGTCATCATCGAGAACGCGGACAGAATGCTTGAGGGCGTGCGGAATGCCCTGCTGAAAATCCTTGAGGAGCCGCCCGCGGACTGCGTTTTTATCCTGCTCACATCAAGGCGCAACGCGATGATGCAGACAATTCTTTCAAGGGTGCGGACTTACACATTCAGGGAGCGCACGATGGAGAATCAAGCGGATGTGATTTCCCGGGTTTTTCATGACAGCGAGGCCTGCGGAAAACTCACAATCAACGATTATCTGCTGACTTTTCTTCCCGTTCCTCCGTCGCAGATAAAGAATACCGCCGATGATTTTTGCAACGCCGTCGCATCAAGGCGCATCATCGACTGCAATGCGCTTGCCAAGAGCAGCGGGAATTTCAGTCCGCGCGTTGAGCTAAGGCTTTTTCTGCATTACATCGCCGCGCATTATTCAGCCCTGCGCTTCTCTCATGCCGGGAGCGAGGCCGGCGCAAAGGTGATGGCTCTCCTGCGCAAGTGCTATGACAACGTTGTGTCGTACAATCAGACAGCGGGCGCGGCGCTTGAGACACTTTTCCGTGACCTGTCGGCAATAAACGCTCAGAACGGAGGCATTCTGCAATAATGAAAGGATATGTCAGGCGCGTCACGCAAAAAGCGGAGAAACTCTCAAAAGAGCAGCTGCTCAGCCTCCTTGATGCTGTGGCGGATGAGAACGAGGGCTTGTACTCGCTTCTTGATTCCATCTCGGCAGGCCTTGTAATCGTCAACAATGATTTTGTGCTCCTGCGCAAAAACACGATTGCGGACAGCAGGCTTCCTTTTTCCGCGCATCTGGATGACATAAAGGTGCAGAGCCTTCCGCTGTGGGACTGCATCGAGGACGATGAGATTTCTGATTTTCTGCGCGACTGCCACGCCAAAGGCATCACAAACGGCTCGGAGGATTTTTCCACCGTGACTTCCGGCGGGTCAGTCCGCTTCATAACAATCACAATCTCGCCACTGATGCACAATTCAAAACTCTGCGGGAAAATCATTTTGGTCAATGACATCACAGAGAAAAAAAATCAGGACGTGCTCCTTCACCGGATGGAGAATCTTGCGAACCTCACGAATCTTGCGGCGGGAATGGCGCATGAGATAAAAAATCCGCTGGGGGCAATCAGCATTCACATCCAGCTGCTGCAGAAAGCCGTGACAAAAGCGCGGGAGAATCAGGATGTGATGCCGCCCGCAAAATTCATTGAGGGCCACATCGATGTTGTGAACGAGGAGATTGAGCACCTGAACAAACTTGTGATGGATTTCCTGCTCGCGGTGCGCCCGGTCAAGGCGAGCCTTGAGCTGAAAGACCCGGACAAAATGATCCGCTCGCTTGTGGATTTTATCCGGCCGGAATTCAAAAAAGAGGGGATTCTGGTGGAATTCAAGCCTTCCGAAAGCGGCAAGAGAATCATGGCGGATGAGAAACTTTTCCGCGACGCCGTGCTCAACCTTGCGCAGAACGCGCTTGCGGCAATCAAAACGAGGGCTTCTGCCGCGCAGGACGGATTTTCCGGCGTTTTCCGCATCGAGAATTCCATCCGGGACAGCAAATTCGTCATCAGAATATCAGACAACGGCTGCGGAATGAGCGATGAGACTGTCGCCAAGATTTTTGAGCCGTATTACACCACAAAAGCGAACGGGACCGGCCTTGGAATGACGATGGTCTATAAAATCACGAAGGAATTCGCCGGCGAGATTCTTGTGGATTCCCGTGAGAATGCGGGGAGCGTCTTTACGCTGGAATTCCCCGTTCCGCAGAAAGACGTGAAGCTTCTTCCTTCTGAAAAATAGGCGGTTTTCCGCGCAGAGATAAACAGGCGGTGATTATGAGAAAATTTACCATCCTCACGATTGATGATGAGGCGAACATCCGTAACGGGCTTTCGGACAATTTTGAGATGGAGGGCTATGATGTGCGGCAGGCCGCGGACGGAAAATCCGGGCTTGAGCTTGTTGCAAAAGGCGGAATCGACCTTGTGATTACAGACCTGCGCATGGACGGACTTCCCGGCGAGGAGGTGGTCCGCAGAGTCGTGTCCGAGCATCCTGGAATTCCTGTGATTGTCCTGACCGGGCACGGGAGCATTGACGACGCGACATCGGCGATAAAATCCGGGGCGTTTGATTTTCTGACGAAACCTCTTGATTTGGATCACCTGAACGTCGTTGTGAAAAATGCCCTGCGCGGAAAAGAGCTTGCCGAGCAGAACCGCGAGCTGAAAGAGAAACTTGAGAAATCCGCAGGAGGAAATTCCGGCGCGATGATAGGCAACAGCGCGGAGCTTGGCAGGGTGCGCACGATGATTGACAAGGCCGCGCCCACCAGAGCGAACATCCTGATTACCGGCGAGAGCGGCGTGGGAAAGGAGCTTGTTGCGCGGGCGGTGCATGAGAAATCCCCGCGCGCTTCAATGCCGTTTGTTGTCGTGCACTGCGCGGCTCTCTCGGAGAGCCTTCTGGAGAGCGAGCTTTTTGGTTTTGAGAAGGGCGCTTTCACCGGGGCAGAAAGTCAGCACAAGGGCCGCTTTGAGCTGGCAAACGGAGGCACGATTTTTCTTGACGAGATTGGCGAGATAAATCCTGCGACACAGGTGAAGCTTCTGCGCGTTCTGCAGGAGAGGACTTTTGAGCGCGTCGGAGGCGAGACGACAATCGAGAGTGATGTGAGGATTGTTGCCGCGACGAACCGGAATCTTGAGGAGGAGGTCAGGGCAGGGAGGTTCCGCGAGGATTTGTATTACCGCCTGAACGTCGTGCGCATCGAGATGCCGCCGCTTCGTGAGCGCAAGGATGACATTCCGCTTCTGATGCATTCATTTCTACGCGAGTTCAACGTGGAGAACGAGAAGAATATCCGCGGGTTCGACAACCGGGCAAAATCCGCGATGATAAAATACTCGTGGCCCGGAAACATCCGCGAGCTTAGGAACTGCGTGGAGAGCGCGGTTGTGATGTGCGGAGGCGATGAAATCCGTCTGGAGGATTTGCCGGCCTCTGTTCAGGAGAAAGGAGCCGAGAAATCAATCACCATTCCGATTGGCATTCCGATGCAGGAGGCCGAGAGAATCATCATTCAGGAGAATCTTGCCGCGAACAACGGCAACAAGTCAAAGACCGCCGATGTGCTTGGGATAGGGCGCAAGACCCTGCACCGTAAACTCGATGATTATAATATTGTGTAAAATATCATACAGTATGAATTTATGAACACTGTCGTCTATACCCAAGGAGAGTCTTTTGCAAGTAACGGAGGGTTTTTAATAAAAAAAAGTCTGAAAAATCATACAAATTATGATTGCTGTATAGTAAAATAAAGTCTACACATTATATATGGCGTTGCATATTTATGAAAAAATTCTGTGATTGCATAAATATACGGTTTTTATGCAGTTTTGTGCAAAAAAAATCCAGCCTGAAAACATACTTTCAGACTGGATTCTATGTCTTTTGGTTTCCGGCCAGAAAATCGGCCTTGTCGCTTAGATTTCTGTTCCGGCTGGAATTGACGCGCCCTTCCTGATTACGATGATGCCGTCCGCGCTGTAGAATGAGCCGTGGTCGCCGTCCTCGTATTTCTTGCCGCTTATGCCAATCTTGCAGTTGTCACCGATTCTGGCATTCTTGTCGATGATGGTGTTGGCAATCTTGCAGTTCTTTCCGATTCCTGTCGCGGGCTGTTTTGATGCGTCCCGCTTCTCCTCCTCGGTGTCGTAGAAATCCGCGCCCATCATAATCACGCCGTCAAGCTCGGTGCCGTCATTGATGATTGAGCGCACTCCAATCACGGATTTGTTCAGCTTTGCCTCGGTGATGATGCAGCCCTCAGAGATGAGCGATGCGTTTATGTCCGCCTTGTTGATTTTTGACGGCGGAAGGTTTGTCATGTTCGTGTAGATTGTCTGGGTCTCGCCGAAGAAGTCGAACGTGGGGTAAGGCTCGCACAGCGCGATGTTTGCCTCGTAGAAACTGCGGATTGTTCCGATGTCCTCCCAGTAGCCGTCGAACACATAGGAGTTGATTTTTTTCTTGCCGATTGCAAGCGGCAGGATTTCCTTGCCGAAGTCCGTGTACTTGGAGTTCTCCCCAAGCAGGCACTCTTCCATTGTGTCCGCGTTGAAAATGTAGATGCCCATTGACGCAAGGTACTCTTTCTCTTTGGGGAGCGCGCCTCGCGCCTCCGCGGGAATCTTCCATTCGTCTATGTTCGCGTCCGGCTTTGGTTTTTCCATGAATGCCTTGACACGGTTCTCCTGGTCAATCCGCATGATTCCGAAGCCCGATGCATCGCGCCTGTTCACCGCAGTTGTGGCGATTGTCACGTCCGCCCCGGATTTAATGTGCGCGTCCATGAAAGCGCGCAAATCCATCTTGTACAGCTGGTCACCGGACAGGATGATGTAGTGCGTGGGTTTCTGCGTCTTGAAATGAATGAAGTTCTTGCGAACCGCATCCGCCGTGCCCTCGTACCATCCGGAATGCTCAAGAGTCTGCTCCGCCGCAAGAATCTCAACGAAGCCGCCGGAGAACCGGTCAAAATTATACGAGCTTGAGATGTGAAGATGAAGCGACGCCGAGTTGAACTGGGTCAGCAGGTAAATCTTTTTATATCCCGAATTTATGCAGTTTGAGATGGGAATATCGACAATGCGGTATTTTCCACCGAACGAGACCGCCGGCTTTGAGCGCTCTTTTGTAAGCGGATAGAGACGGGTTCCTTTTCCGCCTCCCAAAATGATAGACAAGACTCTTGGTTCTTCTGCCATAAAAAACTCCCATAAAAAACGGCGCAGGCATCAGCCAGTCCGCTTTTTACGCGCCACCCAAGCGAAGTGGGCGCGCGGTTGAATAGAATTGTTTGCGACGCAAACTTGAAATATCGGACAAAAACCGGTTGTTCTGATGGTTTCTGCCAGTTCATTTCAATCATTATAAGTCTGAATTTTTCTATTTGCAAATTATTTCTGGGATTTTCTTGCTCCGATGATTTTCGCACGGATTTGCCGGCAAATCATCTAATAATTTTCCGCCACTTTCCGATTATAAAAACAGATGTGAACAAATCAAAACTTGATGCGCGAGCGCAGGTGATTGAGAGACCCCGGTTTTTCTGTCATTTTGCGCGGTGACACAAGTTTTACAAGGAGGAACGAATGATACGCGGTTGGTACACCGGCGCGTCAGGAATGAACGCCCAGCAGAACCGTCTTGATGCAATCGCCAACAACCTTGCGAACGTTGACACCGCAGGTTATAAGCGCGATGTGACTGTGAGCAAGAATTTTTCTGAGCTGCTTGTTCGGCGCATGAACATGGACGGCGTCTACAAGACTGACTTCGGCTCTTCTGATGCCGCGCCTGTGATCGGGAAGCTTGGCCTTGGAGTTGAGACCAACGAGAACTACACCGATTTCACGCAAGGCTCTCTTAAAATCACCAGCACAAAAACAGATGTCGCTCTTTACGGCCCGGGATTTTTTGTGGTTGACACTCCGGCGGGCGAGCGTTACACGCGGAACGGGGATTTTTTCATCGGCAAAGAGGGGATTTTGGAGACCAAGGACGGATATCCGGTTCTTGGCGAGAACGGATACATCTATGTTGATGATGATAAATTCACTGTGAACGAGGACGGGGTCATCAGGACTGAGAATGACGGAACTGAGATTGACCGCCTCAAAGTCGTGCGCTTTGACAACGAGCGTTACCTTAAGAAAATGGGCAACAGCTTTTATATCCCGACCGATGTCTCAGGTCCCGCGCACATTGCGGAGGGCGACGAGCGTCCAAGATTCATGCAGGGGTACACCGAGACCAGCAACGTGAACGTCGTGAACGAGATGGTTCAGATGATTGAGGTTAACCGCGCTTACGAGGCGAACCAGAAGACAATCACATCGCAGGACAGCATGATGGGCACGCTCTGGCAGAAAGTCGCGGTGCTCAGGTAAATCCTGCCAGCACATCATAAAGATTGGCGCGGACAAGCGTGATTAAGGAGTGATTTTTTATGGTAAGAAGTTTGTGGACAGCCGCAACCGGAATGAACGGCCAGCAGTCGAACATCGATGCAATATCAAACAACCTCTCGAACGTGAACACGACCGGCTACAAGCAGCAGCGCGTTGAATTCGAGGATTTAGTATACCAGAACCTGAAGCTCGCGGGCACTCCCGCCACGGAGGACACCGTGGTTCCGGTGGGAATCCAGCAGGGAAGCGGCGTGAAGGTGGGCGCGACGCAGAGGATTATGAGCCAAGGCTCGTTGCAGAACACCGGCGTTGACACCGATGTCGCGATTGTGGGCGAGGGATTTTTCCGCGTGCAGAAATACGACGGAAGCTACGCCTACACCCGCGACGGCTCTTTCAAAGTTGACTCGAACGGCCAGCTTGTGACAAGCGGCGGTCAGCGCGTAATCCCGGAGATTATCCTGCCGGAAGGCTATGATGTCTCAACCCTGAACATCACGCAGACGGGTCTTGTCTCTGTGAAAGTGAACGGCGGGAATGACCCGGTTGAGGTTGGTCAGCTGGAGTTGTACCGCTTCCCCAATCCTGTGGGCTTGCAGGCGGACGGAGACAACTTTTTCAAGGTGACTGCCGCGAGCGGCGATGCGATTGCCGGCCGCCCCGGATACGACGGCTTCGGTGACACAAGGCATAAATTCCTGGAGATGAGCAACGTGTCGGTTGTGAACGAGATGGTCCAGATGATTGTCGCGCAGCGGGCCTATGAGTTCAACAGCAAGGCGGTGCAGACATCGGACACAATGCTTCAGACCGCCGTGAACTTGAAACGCGCGTAATTGAATCGGATTTCATAGCAGGATTTTAAGGGGTTTGTTTTGAACGTCAATTTGGTTAATTCATACAGCGGAATCACGGGGGGGCAGGGCGCGCTGCAAAGCGCGCGCGCTTCGGCCGACAGCGGAAAATTCAATGAGCTTGTGGAGCGGTTCCGCAATCAGGACGATGGAAAAGGCACGGTCTCTTCCAGTCAGATTGCCCAGAACGGAAGGCTCAACGGCGAGTACACAACAGGATTTTCCGGCACGTACACACGCGATGCGGACAAGAAATCCCTGCCTTCCGGAGCCGCCGCGAATCAGGCGAACCCGAATGTCAGGCAGAGGACTGTTGACCGCACATCAGAGCTTTACGAGAAAGCGATGGAGCTTGAGAGCTATTTTGTGAAGCAGATGCTCTCCGAGATGAGAAAGACAATCATGCGCGCAGACAAGCAGGATTTTGCCAGCCAGACCTACGAGGACATGCTCTACGACGAGTACGCGAACGCGCTCACAAAGAACGCGGGCTTCGGGCTTGCCGATCAGATTTACCTCTCTCTGGTATAAAACTGGAAATTACAGAGATTCCTCTGAGTTTTGTTTACATCTGTGCCCCGGCTTCCGTTGGAATGCCGGGGCGTTTTTTTTACGGTGCGGCGGGAAAATCCCGTGAGAATTTTTAAGTTGATAAAAAAACGCATAAGTGCTAGAATCCAGTCATAAAATCAGCGTGATGGGCGAGCAAACTTTTCCTAAATCAGGGGTAATCATGAAAAAAATCATAGCAACAGCATTGTCTTTGTTGGCTGCCGGCATTTTGATTTCCGGCTGTTCAAAATCGTCAGAGAAGGTTTCTGTGGAAATCTGGCACACTTACAACGGAATCCAGCAGGAATATCTTGTTCAGGCAGCGCAGGAATTCAACGCCTCGCAGGACAAGTACGAGGTGAAGGTGCTTGACCAGGATGCCTCGGGTTTCGCGGATATTGTTTACAACGCCGTGGCGAACAAAATCGGCCCGAGCATAATCTTCAATTACGGCTCTACCGCCGTGGACTATGCCAAGGAAGGCCTTGCCGTTGACATCAGGAAATATATTGATGAGGATGTGAGGAGCGGCGACACCACGATGCGCGATTTAATCGCCTCCCTGCCGGATGCCATGCAGGATGACGTGCGCGGTTTTGATGACGGCGGAATTTATTATCTTCCCGGATGCACGACAGGCCCCGTATTCTTCTATAACAAAGCGATTTTTGATGAGCTGAGCCTTGCTCCTCCGCGCGACTGGAATGAGCTTGAGCAGGTCTCAAAGACAATCTACGAGAAAAAAGGAATTCCGGGCTTTCATTCGGACGGCCTTGTTGACAACATCCAGATGCTGATTATGCAGAACGGTCTTGGCTACATCGACGTGGAGAAAAAACAGGTGGCTTTCAGCGCTGATAAGCTTGCGGAAATCTACCAGTGGTATGCCGACAACTGCGCTAAAGGCTATTTTGAGTTCAATACAGTCGGTAAGTACTCATCAGAGGATTTGGCTACCGGAGTGCTCGGCTCATTCTCCGGCTCCTGCGTGAACGACCAGTACATCACAATGCTTACAGGCGAGCTTGGAATCGCACCGTGGATTTCCTCCTCGAACGGACGCTCGTTCTACACCGCATGGAACCGCGGCCCAATCTTCCTTGCCCGCAGCGAGAAAGTTGACAGGGGCGCGTATGAGTTCGTGAAGTTCTTCCTTGCGCCGCAGATGAACGCGGGTTGGGCAAAGGCGAATTCCGCGCTCTCTCCATACAGAACTACACAGGGCGATGAGGATTACATGGCGTATGTCAGCAATCTTCCGTCAACCTCCGCCTTGCCGTCAGTTCAGGCGAACCTTCCGGCTTCCGGCTCGTTCCCGAATGTGCGCGGCGGCTCTCAGGTGCGCAACATTCTTGAGGAGTATCTGAACAATGTCGTGGGCGGCAAGATGAGCGCACTGGAGGCGGCCGAGGCAGTCGTCCGTGAGTGCAACGAGGCTCTTGCAGACTAGCGCGCCCTTGCCAGAATGATATGCAGATACGCCTTGAGAACGTCACAAAAAAATATGGTCACACGGTTGCCGTCAGGGATTTCTCTGCCACTTTGCCAGACGGCAGCCTGATTTGCCTGCTCGGGCCTTCCGGGTGCGGAAAATCAACCCTGCTGAATATGCTCTGCGGCATTACCGATGTCACGGACGGCCGCATTTATTTTGATGACCGTGATGTGACGAGGCTTCCGGCAGACCGCCGTGACGTGGGCATGGTTTTCCAGAACTACGCGCTTTATCCGCACATGACAGTCTGCGAGAACATCTGCTTTCCGCTTGAGGTTCAGAAAATCGCAAGGAAAGAGCGCGTTGAGCGAGCGATGAGAATCGCCGCCCTTGTCCACGTTGACTCGCTTCTGCGCCGCTACCCCGGCGAGCTTTCCGGCGGTCAGCAGCAGCGGGTGGCAATCGCGCGCGCTCTTGTGAAGAATCCCAGGCTTCTTCTGATGGACGAGCCGTTGTCAAACCTTGACGCAAGGCTCAGGCTTGAGATGCGCGAGGAAATCCGCAGAATCCAGCTGGAGACAGGAGTGACCACGGTTTTTGTCACGCACGACCAGGAGGAAGCCATGTCCATCTCCGACAGCATAATTCTGATGAAAGACGGCGTTTTTGTGCAGGGCGGCCTTAGCCAGGAGCTTTACGACAATCCCGCCTGCCGTTTTGCCGCGGATTTTCTGGGCAATCCCCCTGTGAATGTTTTTGATGATTTTGACGGACTTTCCCGCGATGCCGTGCTTTACGTCCGCCCGGAGGCGTTCTCTGTCTGCCCGGACAATTCCGTGGACTCAGACAGTTTTGAGGCGCAGGTGCTCAGAGTCTCGCTGCTTGGAAAAGAGCGCATTGTCTATGTGCGCGTCTGCGAAAAAGAGGCGCGGGCAATCCTCCCGTATGATTTTGATGTCACGCCCGGTCAGAAAATCCGCCTTTGCCTTAAAAAACGCGGCGTCTTCCTGTTCGATAAGAATACCGGCGCGCGCATTCTGGAGAGGTGAGGACAGATGGACGAGTCCGGGATTTTGAAGTCGCTCAGGCGCAGACGGATTTTTGAGGCCGGGGAATTCTGGCTTTATCTTCTGCCGCTCCTTGTGTTCTCCGCGGTTTTCATACTTTATCCCATCGTGAATGTGTTCGCGCTGTCTTTCATGAAAAATTACAACGCGCTGCGCGGAAGTTTTGACGGCCTTGGCTTTGAGAACTATGCCAAAGTCATCAGTGATGAGAAATTCCGCTCCGCGCTCAGAAACACAGTCCTGTATGTGCTGTGGGTAGTGCCCGTGAGCACCGCAATCTCTGTGATTCTTGCGACCCTGCTCAACACAAAGCTGAGGGGAATCGCGGTTTTTCAGACGGCGTTCTTCATGCCGCTTGTCACTTCTGTCACCGCAGTGGGGCTTATCTGGCGGTTCATGTACAACCAGCACTATGGCGTGATAAATTTCGTGCTCTCAAAGTTTGGGGTGGAGAAAATCGGCTGGCTCACGGACGCAAAATGGTCGCTTCCCGCACTGGTGATTTTCGGAATCTGGAATATCCTGCCTTTCACAATCATCCTGCTGATTTCAGGGCTTCAGAACATCAATCCGCTTTATTACACCGCCGCCAAGGTTGACGGCGCGCGTTCAATCAGGATTTTTCTCAGGATTACAGTCCCGCTTCTTTCTCCCACGATTTTTCTTGTGTCAATCATAAACACAATCTCGTGCTTCAAGGTTTTCAGCGAGCTGTACCCGCTTTTCAATGCCAAGCCCGGGCCGTACTACAATCTTTACACGGTTGTCTATTATATCCGCTATGCGATGATGGAGAAGCGCAGGTACGGATATGCCGCCGCGGCCGCCGTGATAATGTTCCTCTGCGTTATGATTTTCACTTTCCTGCAGCTTTTTGTGCGCAAGCGCATGAGGCGCAAGGGGCTTGACTAGGAGGGCGCGATGAGACGGATTTTAAGGCAGATTTTCCTGTATGCGGCGCTGGCGTTCGGCGCGTTCGTGATGGTTTTCCCGTTCCTGTGGATGGTGATGGGCGCGTTCAAGACGCAGGAAGAAATCATAATGTTCCCGCCAAAGCTCTTCCCGTCAAGGTTTTCCCTCGTGAATTTCAAGAAAGCGTTCTCCATGGCGCCGTTCGGCAGATATTTTCTGAATTCCGTGATTGTGATGATTCTCTCTGTGATTACGACGACCACAACCTCGGTTCTGGGGGCGTTCGCCTTCTCCCGCCTAAAGTTCAAGGGCAAGGAAATCGTTTTCTCAATCCTTCTGAGCATGATGATGATTCCGTTCGAGATGCTCATAATCACGAACTACACGACAATCGTGCGGATGCGGCTTTTCAACACGATTCCGGCTCTCGTCCTGCCTTTTGTGGCGAGCATTTTCTACACCTACATCCTGCGCAATTTCTTTGACACAGTGAGCGACAGCCTCTACTATTCCGCGCGCATTGACGGAGCGTCCAACTGGAAATTCCTGTGGCGCATTCTTGTGCCCATGGCAAAACCGTCACTTTTCACAATCGTGCTGCTCAACGCGCTTGCCTCGTGGAATTCGTTTATCTGGCCGCTTTACGTCACCTCGGACTATCACTCGCGGACACTGCCTTACGGCCTGCAAGTCTTCACGACGGAGGGCGGAAGTTTCCAGGAGCTTCTGATGGCGGCATCGTCCGTAATCATCCTGCCGATGGTCCTGCTTTTTCTTGTCGCGAGAAAATACATCCTGAACGGAGTCGCGCGCGGGGGAATCAAGGCGTAACAATCCGATTGAAAATTCTCTGTTTTTTCTATATAATTCTCTGCAATCCAACAAAAGAGGGCTAAAATGAACAGGCGACTTATCACAGCGGCGTTACCTTATGTGAACAATATCCCGCATCTGGGAAACATAATCCAGTCTCTCTCTGGCGATGTTTTTGCCCGGTTCTGCCGCAGCCGGGGCTACGACACGCTTTATGTCTGCGGTGTTGACGAGTACGGAACTGCCACCGAGACAAAGGCTCTGGAGGAGGGCAAGACTCCGCGCGAGCTGTGCGATTTTTATTACAACGAGCATAAAAAAATCTATGACTGGTTCAAGATTGATTTTGATAAATTCGGGCGCACCTCGAACGAGCAGTGCACGGAAATCACGCAGTCGCTTTTCAATGATTTGGACAGCGCGGGTCTCATATCCGAGAGCGTGACCAAGCAGCTTTACTGCCCGAAATGCCGGATGTTCCTTGCGGACCGCTATGTTGACGGAACGTGCCCCAAGTGCGGCTCAACAAAAGCGCGCGGCGACCAGTGCGATGACTGCGGCTCGCTCCTTGACCCAACAGACCTCAAAGAGCCGCGCTGCCACACCTGCGGCTCAACCCCTGAGCTGCGCGAGACAAAGCACCTTTACATCAACCTGCCTGCGCTTTCTGACAGACTGGGCGCGTGGGCGGAGACCGCGAGCAGGGAGGGGCGATGGGCGGACAACGCCGTGAACATCACAAAGGCGTGGATTCGTGACGGACTGGAGTCACGCGCAATCACCCGGGACCTTAAATGGGGGATTCCGGTGCCGAAATCCGGATATGAGAGCAAGGTCTTTTATGTCTGGTTCAATGCGCCAATCGGCTATATCTCAATCACAAAGCAGCTGGCGGACGAGCTTGTGAGAGCGGGTAAGCAGAGCTTTGACTGGAGAAGCTGGTGGATTCCGTCAGAGTCCGCGGAGGGAAAGGACAAAGGCAAGGTTGAGCTGTTCCAGTTCATCGGCAAGGACAACATTCCGTTCCACACGGTGATTTTCCCGTGCACGCTGCTTGGAAGTCCGCATGAGTGGACAAAGCTCTATCACATGTCATCGACCGAGTACATGAACTATGAGGACGGAAAATTCTCCAAGAGCCGCGGTGTCGGCGTTTTCGGAAGCGATGCGATTGAGAGCGGAATTCCTGCCGACGCATGGCGTTTCTACATTTTTTACAACCGCCCGGAAAAGCAGGACTTCCAGTTCACGTGGAAGGACTTCATGGAGAAGCTCAACAGCGAGCTTATCGGAAACCTTGGGAATCTTGTGAACCGCACGCTTCTTTTTGTAAACAAGTATTACGGCGGAAAAATCCCGGAGGCGGATGCTGATGAGGAGCTTTGGGAGAAAATCCGCGCGCTTGAGAAAAAGGCGACAGAGAGCCTTGAATGGGCGGACTTGAAGGACGCGTTCCGCACGATGTTCGAGATTGCCGATATTTGCAACAAGAAGTTCCAGGCGGCCGAGCCGTGGAAAGCCCGCACGGAGAATCCCGGGGTCGCGGAGAGCCTGATTCACAACCTGTGCTATGTAATCAAAGACCTGATGATTATGATTCACCCTTACATGCCGCAGTACGCGCAGAAAATCATGGCGTATTTCGGGAAGTCCGTGGCAGAGAGCAGGGTTGGCGAGCCTGATGTTCCGGGCCTCACCTGGGATAATCTTGGGGTGATGGAAGGGCTTAGTACGGTGAGCGAGACCGAGATTTACTTCAAGCCGATGGATCAGAAGACGATGAGCGCGTTCCGCGAGAAGTTCAGCGGAAAACAGAGCGCGCCGTCACCCGCAAAAAAGAAAACCAAGCCGGAGCCGCTTACGCCCGGGCAGCAGATTGACTTTTTTAACGCCAGCATCGAGCTGACGGTCGCAAAAATCACCGATATAAAGCCGAATCCCGATGGCGAGAAACTTTTCATCGAGACGCTGGATGACGGAAGCGGCGTTCCGCGCACAATCCAGTCCGGCCTCCGGATGTATTTTAAGGAGGAGGAGCTTCTGGGGAAGCACGTTGTGATTGCCAGCAACCTCGCGCCGCGCACGATGCGGGGTGTGGAGAGCCGCGGGATGCTCCTTGCCGGCGACTACAAGGATGCGGACGGCAAGGAGCGCGTGGAGGTGCTTGACGTGCCGTGGGCTGCTCCGGGAACGCGCGTAATTCTGGAGGGCGCGGACGGGCAGTCAGCGAAAAAAGCGGAGATTACCGCCGATGACTTCTTTAAAGTCCAGATTCTGGCGGAGGGCGGCGTTGTGCGCGTTGGCGGGAAGCCCCTTCTTGCTGACGGAAAACCCGTGACCACCAGAAACGCGCTTGACAGCGAGATTGGGTGATTTTCTGGCATGGCGATTTTATCGCCCTGACTGCCTGTAATCACGGTCTGCTCATAATAACATTAAGCTCCGGGGCGGGTCTTGCCCCGGAGTTTTTTTGCGGCTGTGTCTGCGCTGCGGATTTTTTGCCGCCTCGCATTCTATGATTACCGGGGGCTTGCACAAGCACGTGCGCCGTTCCTGCACAGCACGAATAGCATTTCTGCACAGTGCGGTTGACGTTACGTAAATCGCACGGTTGACGAAACGTCAACCGTACTGTTTCGGGAGCGCGAACGCGCTTGCAGTGCGGGGAGCGGCTAGGATACGTCCGCGCCGCAGACTCCGAGCCTTGCTATCTCATTAACCCTGCCAAGCCTTCCGTTCCAGTCATCCACCAGAACCTGCGGCTCAATCGGCCATGCCTCGTCCGCCCATTTCCACACCCAGTGCTCTATGGACTCAAGCTGGTTGCTGCGGAAGCTCAGAATCACGCCGTCGCCGTCAGGGCCGGGATGCGTCGTGTCCTCCGTGATTGTCTGGCACTCGCCCCACACGCGGTTTTTGGCGAAGCGGGCTGCGTAGCCGTGCAGGTGGATTTTGTAGTCAAGGTGCTCGTCATGGCACATACAGCCGAACGAGCCTGCCGTCATATTGCGGAAGTCGTAGTCCTTGGGGAGGGTGAAGACCTCGTTTGTGATTTTAAGGTTCTTTATCTCGCTCAGGCTGTAACGCCGCCTCGCGTTTTTCACCACGTCAAGCGCGTGGAGATTCCAGTTGCCGTCATCAAAAATCAGCTGCCATGGCTGCACGCGCCGTCCGCGCAGTCCGGGGCTTGTGAGCGACTTGTACTCGAACGTTATCACGCGGTTCTCGTAGAGCGCGCGGGAGATAATCCGCCATGTCTCCGCGGGGATTTTCTTGTTCGGCGCGCCCACAAAAATAATCCTGTCGTCCTCCGGCTTCTTCTTGATTCTGATTCTCTCCAGTGAAAGGTCACGGCTCTCCACCGAAAGCGACTCGAACACCTCGCGGGCCTCGTCGTAAAGCGGATTGTTCCTCACCATGTCAAGCAGGTTTTTCAGCAGCCTTGCGGCTTTGGCGGCGTTCTCGTCCGTGTAGAAGCGCGGCAGGCGGTACTGCGGGTCGGTGTAGAAATATCCGCTGGTCTCAAAGTCCGTGTCAATCGGCGCGGCGTATTTCTCCTGCAAGTCCTCAATATCGCGGAAAAAAGATGTGCGGCTGGTTTTGATTCCGTACTTCTCGCCAAGCTCCGCGATAATCTGGTTCCATTTGAGCATCCTGCCCGACGCGATAATCTCGTCAATCGCCTGATAGCGTTTTGCCCTCTCCGTGAAGTCAACAGCCATGAAATCCCCCTGATTTATTCCCGTGACTTGGGAATGTATGCAGTTTATATTCTACACTATTCCGGCAGAAAGTCAAATGCGTTAGGACGGCACTTGTTCCCGTGACTTGGGAATATGTCTGCGCTATTATGGCGGCCGGGCGCGTGGCCTGCTTGGAGGGGTGTTATGGAAATAAAACTGAGCATTTCCGAGAAAGGATTTTTTCTTGGCGGCCAGCGAATCAATATGATTGAGAATCAGTTTGTTGATGTGAGGCTCAAGAACGATTTCTTCATCTGGGAGGGAAAGCCGAATCCCGAGTCAAACTGCGCAATTTGCTACAGGATGGATTCTCCGGTTGTTTTTTTCTGCGAGATGGATGTGTGGCTCACGCCGGGCGGCAGTCCTCTTTCTGATGCCGATTTTGAGAACATCAGGAAGTACTATGATTCTTATAATCCGCAGTTCAATAAAGAGACGGGCAGGTACAAGCTCCGGGCGGACATAAGCCTGCCGCGCATATCCAAGGGCGGGACCGAGCGGCATTTTGCCGTGCCCACGGGCTTTGACTATGTTTTCTATGACTGCACTTTTTATAAGGAAAAGATAGGGCTGCGCTGCTTCCACTTGCAGTCCAATTACAGCCGCATGGAAAGTTTTTTGAACCGCGATGACATAGCCGTGAATATGCGGCTGCTGCGTGCTGTCTCTGACGGTGATTTTGGGAAGGCGGAGAGCCTGATAACAGATGGCGCGGACGTGAATTTCAGAAATCCGTGCACCATGGTATCTGCGCTGGAGAATGCCGCTTATAATGACAGCGTGGAAATCTGCGGGCTGCTGCTCAAAAACGGCGCGCTCATGGCCGTCACAAACACTTGGTCGGAGCGCAGTCCTGCTGTGACTAATGCTCTTTGCAGTGCGTGCAGTTCTGGTGGCGTGCGGGCGGGGAAGTTTCTCATTCAGAACGGCGCAAAGTATGATATTTTCGGGGCGATTGATGACCATGACTTTCTATCGTGCTTTCCTGAAATAAAGCCGAATTATGACACCATGCTGGAATTCCTTTTGAAATGCGGCGTAAGCCCGAACGATGGAAAGAAAAGCGGAGTTCTGACCCCTCTGATGTATGCCGCCATGCGCAACTGTCTTTCTGCGGCAAAACTTCTGATTGAATACGGCGCGGACGTTAACGCCCTGACAGTTCACGACGGAACTGCGCTGCGTGTGGCGGTTCTGTGCGGGAACACGGAGATGGCAGGGCTTCTGATTGAGCACGGCGCGGATGTCAATGCCATGGTCGGGGGGATGACGTGCCTTGACGCGGCCTTCAGCCACGAGAATCCTGATTTTGAGATGATTCATCTGCTCGCGTTCTGCGGCGGGAAAATCAACGTGGACACGGGCGCGGCATATCTTCTCAAAACCCCCAGTTTTGACGCGCACCTTGCTGTGAGCAGCGCCCTTGTTCCGGTAAATTTCAGGGAGGACTGGGAGATGGTTCTGGCTCTGCTTCGGTGTCTTGTGCTTCTGGAAAACTCTGGGAAATCAGTTTTGTTCCCGTGACTTGGGAATGGATGTGTCTTATATTTCATGGCAGACTGCGCAAGAGGCGCAAGGAGGTTTTTATGAGAAGAGTGGCTTTGGTTCTGGCAGTGGCGGGTGTCGTGGCGGCGTTCGGCTCATGCGCGAGCGCGCCCAAAGTGAGGGATGTCTCCGGGCCTACGGAAATCATCGAGCACAAGGGAACGTCTTTCGGCGTGGCGCAGCCGGAGTGGGTCGCCACGGTGCTGTCAACGCCCAACCAGAAGACGCTGAGCAAATCGCTTGGGATTGACAAGCACATCTGGGTGGTCACAAAAAGCGGGGAGAACCTTGACTTCGTGAAGACATGGGCAGACCAGGTGGACGCTCGCGCGGAAATCGGCGCGTCAATCAAGCAGGGCATCTCTGATTTTGTGGGGGCGCGTGCGAGCGGCGAGAACAGCGGCATGGATGAGACGGTTGCTCGTTATTCGGCAAGGGCGTCGGCAATCAGCGTGTCCGGGCTGAACAAGGAGACCGACTGGTGGGTGCTGGGCATCTCCAGGCGCGACAAGAAAAACGGAGACGAGCCCAAGTACACCTACATGGTTGTCTACTCGCTTGACGAGGACTTGTACCAGAAGCAGATTAAGCGGGCGTTCGCCGATGAGGACGACGAGATTACCGCGCAGCTGATTGACTATCTGATGAGCTACACGATGGTTGACGCAAGATAAAAGCCGGAGGGAAGTGCGGTGCGTGGCATGAGAGAATTCTGTCTGATTGCGGTTGCGGCCGTCTGCTCAACCATCTGCTTTGCGGGCGGGCTTACGGACTTGCGGAAGAATTTTCCGGAGGAGAAGTTCATAGCGGCAGTGGGCGAGGGCATGACAAAGGATGCCGCAAGAAAATCCGCGCTCGCGGAGCTTGCCGCCTACTTCTCGCAGACCGTGGCAGGCGGGGTGACGGCAAAATCCGTCATGCAGAACGGGAACGGCGTTTTCTCCGCGCAGGAAAGAATAGAGCGGATTGTGGAGACATCATCCTCGGCGAGCCTTTTTTCCGTGCGCTACACCGGCTTCTCCTACGACAGGCGGGGCAAATCATACAGCGTGTGCGCGTACATCAGCCGTGATGAGGCGTGGCTAGTCCTTTCGCGGCGGCTGGACTTGCTGCAAGGTGCGTTCACCGCATCCGTTGCGGCGGCGGAGCGCGAGCGCGACCCGCTCAGGAGGCTTTTTCTTCTTGGCAGCGCGGTTGATGACATGGCGGATTTTGAGGGCCTTTACTTCATGGCTCTGGCGGTCTTTCCGGGGCGTGGCGGCGAGTATGGCAGGACGCTCGAACGGAAAGCCGTGCTGGAGAAAGAGGTGCGGTCTGCAAAGTCCGGCATGAAAATCCGCGTCCTTGCCTCCGGTGATTTTGCGGCGGACACGCGCGCACGGCTGGAGGGCATTCTCTCCGGCGCGGGCTTTTCGGTGGTGCGCGGAGCCGCCCAGTACGATTTTTCTGCGGTCACGAATGTAATGCGCCAGAATCACGGTGAGATTCTTTATGCGCAGGCGGAGGTCACGCTGACACTTGGCGGCGCGACGCTCTGCGCAATGACAGACAGGCTGTCCGCATACAACGAGCAGACTTTGGAGCGGCTCTGCCGCGCGGAGGCAGTGCGCATTCTGGAGAGCCTTGCGCAGGAGCATCTCCGCTGACAGTGGCGGCGGATTCCACGCGGAATCACGGGGATTTTTTTCAGATAAGGAGGATTCATGGGCTTAAGGCAGAAAATCACTCTGATTTTTCTCACTCTGTCTTTTTGTGCGCGGGCGTTCGCGGAAAAAACGCTGGACAACGCGCTGCGTCTTGCGGGCGCGGACATTGCGCGGATGTGCGGCGTGAAGGACATCCTTGTAATCGATGATTTTGCGTCTCCGTCTGCCAAGATGACCGAGTACATCCGCGAGCAGCTTGGAGATTTGATTTACGCGCAGGACGGGCTTGTAAGAATCGTGACACGCGACAAGCTCTCTCAGCAGTTGACCGAGCGCGAGCGGCGGTTCCAGAATTCGGGCGTGGTGGACGAGAGCACAATCCTTTCCGTTGCAAAAAGGCTCGGCGCGAGGAACGTCGTGTTCGGCGCGTTCGAGGAAGTGGGCGGCGATTATATTCTGCGGGTAAGGATGATTTCGGTGGAGACCGACGCGTACGTTTTCAGGAAAAGCTACACAGTTCCGCGCTCATCCATTGACGAGCGCACCTTCCGCCTTTTGGACTGGAAGCCGCTTAAATATTTAAACTGGGGGTCGCTGGGGCTTGGCTTTGAGGTGAACAAGAATTCAATTGACTACGTTGCTCCCGCCGTCAATGTGGCTTTTGACTACGCGCTGGGCGATAAATTCTCCATCGGGGCGCACGTGATTCTGGGCTATGATTTTCACGGGCTTTTTACGTTTGAAACGTTCTGCACTTTCAGATTTTATCCCAAAGCCCCGTTTCTTGACCCGAACTCGGGCTTTTTCATTGAGGCGCAGGTGGGATTATCAGCCTTGGTCTTGGATTCCGATGCGCACGCGGTCTTCAATGCGGGCGGCGCACTCGGATTCAGACGACTGGTCGATTTCGGATGCCTCTATCTGGAGCCGTCTCTTCGCGTCGGCTATCCGTATATGTTCGCCGTGGGCTTCTCCGCAGGACTGGAATTCTAGGCGGTTTTCGGGCTGTGAACCGGTTCATGCCTGTAATGAAAATGCGCGGATTTTTCCGCCGGGTTTGCGTCGCAGGCCCGCATATCAATAAAACGCTGGAGGTTTTTATGATGTCCCTGCTTAAAAAAATCAGATTCTGCCTGGTGGCATCGCTTGCGCTGCTTGCGCTCTCGTGCACGAATCCTTTTCTGCTGGATGCGGTGAAGCTTTACGTTGTCAGCTTTGAGACAAACTGCGACACAAAACTTGACTCGTACAGGACGGCCAAGGTCAAGGAAATCCGGACGCTGGAAAAAAACGATGCGGATTTTGCAGGATGGTACACAAGCGCGTCTTTTGCGGGCGGGGCGGTCGAATTTCCTTATGAGCTGACCGAGGACACCACGCTCTACGCCAAGTGGAATCAGAAATATCTGGTTGCCTTTGAGACGAACGGCGGCAGCGATGTGGCGGCGTACAAGACTTCTGTGATTAAGGATGAGCCGGTCACTGCAAAATCAGACAGCGTCTTTGCGGGATGGTATGTGACGCAGGATTGTTCCGGCGAGGCGGTCTCATTCCCGCTCACGCTGACCTGCAACGTCACGCTGTACGCCGCATGGCGGGCACTGCCTGCTTATACGGCAACGTTCGTTTCAAACGGAGGAACGGCCGTGCAGTCTGTTCATGCGGCGGTCATAAATGAGGCTCCCGTCACAGAAAGAAGCGCGTACTTCTTTGCCGGATGGTTTCTGGATGATGTCTGTACAATCCCGGCGGTATTTCCCTATAGACTTGGCGGCGACACAGTTTTCTACGCAAAATGGGATGAAAAGCCGCCTTTAAAATATACCGTTGAGCACTACCAGCAAGGCACAAATCTGTCAGATTATATGTTTGTTGAGGCGGGCACATTTTACGGCGCGGAGAATTCTGCCACAAAGGTGACGGCAAACACTTATGCCGGGTTTCATGCAAAAGACTTCTCGCAGGAAATCATAAAATCGGATGGTTCTACAACTGTAAGAATTTATTACGACCGCAACAAGTACACAGTCCGCTTTGACGCGTGCGGCGGGGGCGGCAGCATGGGCGAGCAGGTTTTTTATTACGGCGTGGCGCAGAACTTGAGCAGGAATGCTTTCACGCATTCGGGGTACTCTTTCTATGGCTGGGCTGATGACGGCGGCAGAATGTACGCGGACGGCGAGAGCGTGAGGAATTTGTCCGCCACGGACGGTGCAGTTGTGACGCTTTACGCGCTGTGGCAGTTCATGGGCGTAATCGTCAGAGATGAGGATATTGCTGATTTGGATTTGTCGCACCTTACCGGGGAATACACAGTCCGTGTTGAAGGATACATTACAGGTTCGTCACTTGAAAAATTAGCAAGAAAAATAGTAGAGGCCAACAAGCCCATCACTCTGGATTTGTCGGAATCTGTCATTCTGCTTGGTATAACTAGGTCATATTTTGGCGCGTGTTATAACCTTGATAAACTCATACTCCCCAGAACATTGGACTACATAGGCAGCGAGGCGTTCATGGGATGTAAGTTTTCCTACATAAAAATCTACGATGACGTAAAGCATATTGCCGATTATGCGTTTTTTTCCTGCGAAAGATTAGTTTCAGTTGATTTGGGAAATGGAGTCAGGACTATAGGTGAAAGAGCATTTTCTCGGTGCGATTCACTGGAGTCTATTGTGATTCCAAGAAGTGTGGAGAGTATTGGTAAATATGCATTTTACAGCCAGTATGAGAGCGCCTTATCATCAGTAGAATTTGTGGACACAAGAACGTGGAATTGTTTCAAGGATTCAGCGAGCATTTATGATGTTGATGTGACAGACTCAGCCGAAAATGCAAGGATGCTTGTAAAGGATTACTGCGGCTACAGCTGGCAGAAAAATACATACTGATTACTGGAAAATCAGCGCGACGTTACACTGATTTTTTCTCGGAAATAAATCACCAGAGGAGGATTTTATGAGCACAAACCAGACAACAACGGATGAGAGCAGGGAGGCTTTTGCGCGGCTTCAGGAGCAGATGCGCGGCGCGATTGAGCTTCTGACTCCTTTTGAGCAGGAGGTAATCACGATGCGGTTCGGGCTGGACGGAAATCCCGCGCGGTCGCTTGGGGATGTTGGCGGACGGTTCGGCATTGACCGGCAGGAAATCCGCCAGATAGAGGCAAAAATCCTGCGGAAACTCAGGCAGGTGCGGAGAGAGGAAGGGTAGTCGGAACTGCCATGCTGTTCCCGTGCGTTGGGAATGACGCGGCGTTATAATCAGACGATGGCTTTGATGATTGGAGGTGCTGTGGTTTTGCCGACAGATTATGTTTACCGGGTTGCGCGTGTGTCCGGGGTTAGCGGCGATTCTTTGCAATTTTTCTTGATGTTCCCGTGTATTGGGAATAAGATGCTTTATAATATTAAGGATATTTTATGCTCAGGATGACGCGGAAAAATCGGCCGCTGATTCTTGTGTTTGCAGGAGGGATTATGATTTTTCCAACGGATTATGTGCACACAGTTGCGCCCACATCGGGCGTGCACAAAGTTCAGAGCGTTGAGTATCACACAAAGAGCTGGTCAAATCCGCAGTATTTGCGGTGGTACTATCAGGTTCGCGCGGCGGAGACGGACGACTGGTTCTATTACAAGAAACTTCTGGAGCTGAACAAGCACAAGAACTCAAAATTCGCGCAGATTCTGGAGCAGGAGCGTCAGAAAATCTGACGGATTTTTTGCGCGGCTGCGGGAAAATCATCGTGCTTGGGGTGATATGGATTGCGAGCGGATTTTTTATTTTGTCGTTTCGCTGCTTCTGGTCGCGCTTCCTTTGTGCGGCGTTTAGACGGAGGCCTGCGGATTTTGGGGTGCGGGTTGGTAATCCGCTGAGATATTCAGACAAAAAGAGGCATGATGAAAATGCGTCCGCGTGTTTGTCGTGCCTCCTGTGACCGCTAACGCGGAAGGAGATAATATGTATAAACTGCTTGGGTTAACGCATAATCAGATTGACGGGGCGTTCTGTTTTGGTTTTCTTACTATGGTGCGCTGGGAAATGGGCGCGCGCGGGATGGTGGCTGGGTGAAAGGTTGTTAAATGCTTTCTTTTGGCGGTGTGTTGGGGTATAATTGGGATGCATGGCATAGAGGAGAAGCAATGGAAATAACAAGAAATAACATTCAAGAACTGATTGAGCGAGCGGAACGTGGAGACGCAGAAGCACAGAACGAGCTTGGAGAGATGTACTACGATGGCGAAGGTGTGGAGCAAGACTATGACAAAGCGTTTGATTGGTTTCTAAAATCCGCTGAGCAGGGGAATGCAAGTGCACAGATGCGTCTTGGGTTTATGTATTGGTGTGGCGAGGGCGTGGCGCAGAACTATGAGAAAGCGTTCGAGTG
>JAFLSQ010000019.1 GCA_022510865.1 Treponema sp. | reverse complement strand
TCGCAATCCGACCACACCCGATGAGCGCGTATTTCATTGTTTTGTTTCCTGATTACTTAGCATTGCCTTTTATGCAAGTGACTTTTTTGATGTGACGTTACAAAAGGATGATGCAGCCATATTTAAAACACAAAAAGCGCACCGCCCGCACCTCTCCCTTTTCTGGCGGCCGCCTGCAAAGTGGTCCTCCATACGAAGAAACAGGTCTGGACGTTGCGCTTATCTATGGACCAAGCGTCCTGCGTAAACAGCTACAACTGATTTTCTAGAATTATACAGGCAAAACGGCTTCATGGCAAGCAGATTTTCCAGTTTTGCAAAACCCGTGCGCACACGAACACCCCCCGGACGCGCCTTTTTCTGCGCCATCGCTTGCACCGTGGCCATCCGGATTTTCCTCACAGCCTTGCAGCATTTTCCTGACAGCCTTACAGGATAATCTTGCAAGACTGTCGGGATTATCCTGCAAAGCCTGGAACAGGTGTTTTTGATTCTTGAACAAATTATTATATTTTCGGCAAATATTATCTGTACTTTTTGTTGACAAATCCGCTAGAAATATAGTAGTATGACATTATGCTGTTACAAGGACGAAAATCCGCTTCCGTCCTGCGAAAAAAGGAATCCTTCGTGATTCCGCAGTTTGAGCCTGATACAGGGGGAGGCTTTATGACCGAGGCAAAAGAGAATGTTTTTCCAACGAGGGTGAGGGAATTGATGAGGGCACACCGCTATTCGCAGAAAAAACTGTGCGAGCTGTGCGGCATCACGGAGGCGGCGTTCAGCAGATACATGACCAGTGACCGGCTGCCAAAGACGGAGATACTCGCGAACATCGCGAATATCCTTCACACCACGAGCGATTATCTGATTGGCAACGACAGCCAGTACGGATACGACCAGCTCAAAATCCTGCTTGCGGCCACCAAGGACGATTTGAGCAAAAACCAGAGGTCGGATTTGATAAAGATCCTCACGGACTGGTGAGGCCTCATGGACGAGCATAACCGCCCGGAGCATGATGGAAGAGCTGCGGAACATAAAAAAGGCAATGGTGCAGAGAGGATTGAAGAGCCTTCTCTTGCAGGGCAAAAATCTGCCGTTGGGCAGAAGGAGGTTGATATGAAAAGACGCGCATAAAAAAGCCCGTCTCAAAAAGCGCGGCAACGCTTGCTGAGCAGGGCTTACTGGTCGGAGAGCCACTTGCGTGAATCTCTTAAAACTTAATGTAAAGATTATAACGCAAAGCGGCTCTCCTTGTCAAAGCTTTATCCCCGGGACTAGACGGGGCAAAACAATCAGATGCCAAAAGGAGGGCATCAATCATGTTAAATATCAAGACAGTGAAAAATCCGCTTGTGACGGATGAATCGAAAGACGGCTTCTGTTTCAGAAGCTCGTGCTCACAATCATTGACCCAGAAACAGCTTGCGGGCGAAATGACGGACTGGAACACCTCGTTCACCGAGGCGGACTATCTGGGGATGCTCTCTGTGATGGAGAGCGTCGTGGTCAAGTACCTTGCGAAAGGCTACAGCGTGGAGCTTCCGTTCGGAACTGTGCGGCCGAACGTAACGGGCACGTGCGCGAACATTCAGGACGGCTTCGCTCTGGGAACGGGGAACCACTCGCTGGGCTTCCTGTTCAGCGCGAGCGAAAGCACGGCATCAAGCGTGAGGGCAAAGCTTGAGTACAAGCAGCTTCCGCCCGACATCAGAGCCGAGGCAAAAATCTACCGCGTGACCGCGCTGCAAAGCGACGCAAGCGAGTCCGGGGATTTGAGCGTGGCTTCTGGCAGGACGCTCCGGCTGCACGGACGCAACCTCAACTTCGACATCGCAGACACCGCGCAGGGCGTGTTTCTGGAGAACGGGGGCGGCATCTCACGTGTGGAGATATATGGCAGACGGGGCACGAACATTGTGGATGCCGCAATCCCTTCGGGGCTTGAGGCGGGAATCTACACCCTGAGCATAGTGACCAAGCCCGGAAACACCTACTTTACAGCCAAAATTGATTCTGAAATCAAGATAGCGTAAGGCAGGGCGGCGGCTCCCGCAAGGGGGCCGCTTTTTTTTGCAAGGGCAAGCCTATGATGGGATTCAGTCACTTGTCCGTTATGTCTCTCTGTGATTTTCCGCCTATTCTTGATGATTGCCGCTGAATGCTCATAAAACAAGATTTTTGCCAGCCCAGTCAAGAAAATCGCGCCATTTCATCACCGGGGATTTTCCGTCCGCTCGTTTTTTATTGCTGTCCGTTATCAGAATGAATGACATTCCGCTTTTTCTTGCGCCCTCGCCGTCGGTGTCATCCCTGTCGCCCACAACAAGGCATTCGGACGGCAGAACCTGCATTTTTTCAGCCACTTTCAGAAACGCCCGGGCAGAAGGCTTAAGGCACGCAAAATCCTGCGCGGAAAAAACGCCCGCCATAGCGTCCAGCACTTTGCCGCCAAGACCGATTGCCTCCATTTTTCCGCCGACAAATCCGTAATCAGAAAGCACTGCGATTTTTATGCCCGCGCCGGAAAGCCCAAGAATCAGCTCCTTCGCGCCTTCTCTTGCAGAGCAATGATTTTTCAGCACATCAGCCTGAATCTGCGGGAACTTCCGGATTCTCCATTGGCTCACAGCCACCGCACTTCCGCCTGAAAACCTTGATATTCTCTGCGCAAAGTCCGCTTCCATGGAAGTTACGGAATCCCACTCAAAGCCTTTCACGCCTCTTCGTGCAAGCCTTTCCGCGCGCATTCTGAAAGCATCTTTTGGCGATTTCAGAACGCATAGAAGCGGCAGGAACTTTGACTTGTAAAGAGTTCCGTCCAAATCAAAAATTACGGCCTTGAAATCGCCCAAATTATTTTACCAGCATCCTGAAAATTTCGTGGCGTTTCTCGTCCTGCATCAGAAGATTTGTCTTGAACTGGCCCTCTCTACCAAGCCCCAGCTCTATTGCCTCTTCCTTGTAACGCTCAAACGCCCCAGGCTTCAGGATATGCACGAGCGGCTCTTTTACGCGGAATGAGTCGCGCTTTGACTTGTACTCAACGTTTATGACCTTCAGCTTGTCATCCACAATCTTTGCAAAGTCCGTGGCCTGGTCTGCGGTGACGGAATCGTCCATAAAATCAAAATAAAAATGATAGCGACTGTTCTGGAGGTTCGCGAAACCGACGTAGAAGCGGCATTTCATCCCGGTCTCTGATTCCGCCTGCTCCACCGCCTCCATGAACTGCCTCTCGTGGACTTTCTCGCCGGTCATGCTGATAATTCCGTTTATTTTCTGCACGAACTGTATTGTGGGGATGCTGCCGTACATTCCCGTGACCTCAATCATATCGTTCATATTGTAGCGGTACAGCCCCGCCAATGTGGTCACATAGATGACATAGCGTTTCCCCACCTCAAGCTCATGGAGCTGCAGGAATTTTGGTGATGGATTTTCCATCTCGTCAAAATCCACGAATTCAAAATAGTGCATGTGGACGAACGGCACGGTGTCGCAGTCGCCGTTCATTACCAGACCGAACCTGCATTCGCTCGCGAAGTACGCGAATTCCTGATGCAGTGTCTGCGGCGGAAACCAGTCCTTGAACTTTTCGGTGTAGAGTCTTGTGTTGCCGCACCTCCACGTGGTGATGAACTGGATGTCCGGCCAGTAATCCTTGGGGAGGATGCGGTCTTTGTTTTCTTTCAGCGCGCGCAGCTCGGCAACGCGGGCGGGATTCGGCTTGTAAAGCGGCTGGAGCACGTTGCGGATTTCCTCGTCAATCTTGAAGTTCCGGCTCAAAGTTCCGTTCTCTATGTCATTCATCATCTCACCGAAGTTCTCATCCAGAGAGCGCTGAAGCTCAAGAATGGTGCTGGGGTTCGCCGTCACAAACGATGTCACGTTCTGCTCCACGGCGGTGCGCATGAGCGTGTAATTCCGCGCGGCGTAATCCGCTATGCGGAAAACATCCGCGGGCATAGAATACAGCGTCTTGATGAAATCAGGGCAGTCCCGCTGCGTAACCCCGGAGACAGAGCCGCAGGGAGTTCCGTCCGGCGCGTAGTCTTCCACAACTTTTCCCACTATTGAGAAGCATTTTCCCCAAAAAACTTTTGGCCGGTGCATTATGAATGTGTAGAGCCAGAGCTTGGTCATCTTTGAGTAGACGTTCTCGTAATACTCATGCGTGATTGGAATCCATTTAGGCTCTTTTGTGGTGCCGCTTGTTGTGGCGTACATCATCGGTTTGCCGGGAAAAAGCAGATTCTCCTCGCCGTTTTTGTGGCGGTCAATCAGAGGCCGCAGATTCTCGTAGTCCTGCACTGGAACGTTTTTCTGCCAGCGCGAGACAAGCTCATCAAAATCAGGCGCAGCAAGAATCTCCGCAAAATTGTGCTCCTTACCCCAGTCGGTGTCTTTGGCGTAGGCAAGAATCCTGCGCAGAGTTTTCTCCTCCTCCGCCTTGCAGTGACGGCGCGCCTTTTTAAGCTCGCGCAACTGAATCCTTCCCACAAAGCCCAGCATAAAACTGATGAGTCCTGCCTTTTTTTCTTTTTTCATAGCATCCCTAAAAATAAAACTGACAAATCAAAGCGCGGATGTCAGCCGAAGCAAAACTGATATTGCGACGGTCCGTAAAATTACCCTTCACAGGGCAACCGCAATCACTATAACATAATACTGCTAAATGCGCGTGATTGTCCACTAGGAGAACGCCACATCAATCCGATGTCTCAACCTCGTCGTACTTCAAGTCAAAAGTCATTCCGCCGTCAGCGAGCAGGGAGCGGACTGTCACACGCCTCTTCTTTTTGTTTACGCGCACAATCCTGCCCTCGTAGCCGGCGAGCGGCCCCGACACCGCCTTTATTGCCTGCCCCGGAAGAAACTTTATTTTGGAGACATCAAGAATCTCGCCGCTGTGAATCAGGAATTTCAGCTCATCGAGCGCGCCCCCCTCAATTCTGACAGGCTCCTGATTGTCCCGCAGAATCCGGCAGAACCCTTTGACTTCCCGCAGAGCGGCAAAAAAATCCGGGGTAAGCGCGCGCACCTGAAAAAAAAGATAGCCCGGAAAAAGCGCGCCAAGAAACCATCCGCGCCGCTCGGTGTAAAGCCTGCGCTCAAAAAACCAGAATTCGGCGGAGGAGTCCAGAGCCTTCAAAGCCTCCGTCGCGCGGGATTTAAACGCCCTCTCCTCGCCGGTAAGCACCATGACACAGTAATATTCCATCACCGCCCCCAGCAAAAAACCGCAGGATTGCAGGGCCGCAAGAAAGAAGACAGTGAAAGCCCAGAAAAATGGATTAAAACCGCCGTTGAAGCATATAAATACATACTTTTAACGGAATATAGTGTATAATAATATGTCTGTCAATCAGAAAAAATAAGCGGGATTTTTAAAACCTTGACGCGCACCAGACGATTTCCTTGCGATTAGCCCCGCATACCGCACGAAGTCCGCTGGTCAGTCATCGCAATCAGAATCATCTGGGATAAAATCCGCGCACGCATCGTAAATCACCTGAACTTCCGGGCAAGCAGGACCATCGCAGCAAAAAGGATTCTCCAGCGCGCTTTTTGGAATCTGCTCGCCGCAAAGCCAGACGCTCGGCTCGCGAGTCTCAACTGGCTGCTCGGTGCAAATATATAGAAAAATCTGGTCGGTTTCAGCGGCGGCAAGCCTTTGGAGCATAAAAGACAGGATTTTCTCATTCGCGCCGTTCGGAAAAACCGTAATCTCGCTCTCGCGGTAACTTCCGCCTGAGTTTCCGACAAGAAAATCGTGCATATCGTTTATTTTTTTCTGGGTGAATCCAACGGGAGCGGAGCCACACAAAAGCGCGTGATGGGTCAAAAATCCTCCGGGGCGCGGCATGGGGTTACATCGCCGCAGAAGCACATAAAAATGCACTTCAAGCGGAGTATAATCCGTAAAAATATGTCTGTCAATCATCAAAGTATGAAATTATGTTATCTTTTTGGCATGGATTTTCGCTCCAGATTGAGGGATGAGATAGAATACTCGGGGATGCTTTACAAGGAGGTTGCCGCAAAAGCGGGAATCACAAAGAGCACGATGGACAGTTACGTTGGCGCGCAAGGCTCAATTCCGTCCGCTGATATTGCGGTGAGGCTGGCGCAGGCTCTTGGCGTGAGCGTGGAGTATCTTGTCACTGGGAAAGGCTCGGAAAATTCAATTTCAAAAAGGGATTGCAGGATAATCGACTGCCTGCGCAAACTTCCGGACAAGCAGCGCAAGGCTCTGGAGCAGTACATAGAGACGCTTGCGGAAAACTAGCCTTCCATAACCGCGCGGACCTGCCTGTAAGTGAAGCCCGCCTGAAGCAGCGCGGCCACAAGTTTATCCCCGCTTTTTTTGCGTGAAAGCTTCTCGTAGGCGCGGCGGCAGATTTCATCCTCGTCATTCTCCGCGAAAAAATCGTCCACGGCAGCGGAGGCTACGTCCCGCCCGATTCCGCGCACAGAAAGCTCCGAGAGAAGCCGGGTGCGCCCCTCGCAATGATTAGTCCGCCTTGTGTTCAGCCATGCGCGCGCAAAACGGCGGTCGCTCAGATAATCCGCGCCCTCAAGATAATCAAGCGCACGGTTTATGTAAAAATCATCATAGCCTTTGTGACGAAGTTTGCGCGACAGCCCTGCCCTGCACTGCTCGGCCCTTGCAAGATAATCCACCGCCTTAAGCTCCGCCGCGCTACAAAGACCCGCGTCAAGAAGCTCCTCTGACTGCGCGTCATCGGGCGTGAAATCCGGAGAGAGGGCATCAAAATCCACAGAGGAAAGATATTCCCGGCGGATAAAAAAAGCCGGACCATCGTCCGGGGAAACTTTATACATTCCGCGGTAGGATGTCTCTGCCACAGATTTTATAACCATGCGGATATTGTGAAGCAAAAAGTTCTGCGGGTCAAGTGCGGCGCACACACGCCATCAGACGCTGCGGATAAAAAAAGCACGGCCACAAAGACCGTGCGTGAAAATCTTTTTTGGAATGCGGACTAACGCTTTGAGAACTGGAAGCGTCGGCGCGCGCCTTTCTGTCCGTATTTCTTACGCTCAACCATTCGGGAATCGCGTGTGAGATAGCCGTTCGCCTTAAGAGCGGTGCGGGCATCCTGATCAATCTGGACGAGAGCGCGGGAGATTCCGTGCAGACAAGCGGCCGCCTGACCGTTCAGTCCTCCGCCGGAGACATTGATAAGAATATCGTATTTGTTGCCCATTGATGTGACCAAAAGAGGCTGACGGACAACCTGAACCTGCTCCGCAGACGGAAAATACTCATTCACATCTTTTCCGTTCACCACGATTTTTCCTGCTCCCTCGCGAACAAAAACTCGGGCAACCGCTGTCTTTCTGCGTCCTGTACCAATCGCAATATTTTTCACCATCTTTCAACTCCTGACTTAAAGTTCGATAGGCTGAGGATTCTGACCCGCATGAGGATGCTCAGCACCAGCGTAAATCCTTACGCAATCCATCATCTTGCGTCCAAGGCGTCCATGCGGGAGCATTCCCTCCACGGCAATGGTCATAGGACCTGTAGGATGTCTCTGCAACAGCTTCTCGTAAGTCTGGGCACGAAGTCCGCCTACATATCCTGTGTGATGATAATAAATCTTTTTCTGTTCCTTTCCGCCGGTCACAACCGCCTTCTCTGCGTTAATTATGATGACGAAATCTCCCATCAGCTGATTTCTTGTGAATGTCGCCTTGTTCTTGCCGCGGGCAATGTAAGCGGCCTTGGCAGCGACACGTCCAAGAGGTTTTCCGGCCGCGTCAATAACATACCATTTGCGGTCCTGTTCATTTTCCTTAACGAAAATAGTCTTCATAAGATTACCTTACTAAAAATAAATTTATCTGCGGCTCAGAGGCTCTGCATCATGCCTTGAACCGCCAGGATTAAAGATGAGCGGTCAGTAATCCTTATAACGGGTAGGATATATTAGCAAAAAACAAGAGGGATTGTCAACCGTCACCCATAGGATTATTGCTTTTCCTTTTCCTCTTCTTTTTTGGCCTCTTTCTTGTCTTTTATGTCAGCGGCACCCACAAAAAGGCAGATAAGTCCGATGAAAGCCGCAAAGACAGGAATGCTGCCTTTCAGGAAAGAAATCACTTCCGGGCCCCATGAGAGCGGGAACATCGGAAGGATTGAAAAAACCGTGAATGCGATGAAAATAATCCCAAGAATCACAGAAATCATAAAAGCACCTCATTTTATTCTATAAATATTTTGTTAAGGATAATCCAAATGCAGGAGACTTTCAATAAAAAAATACGCGCATATTGAGTTTTATTTCCGCTTTTTTATTGACACAAAATGATATATGTTGCATTTTTATGTTTGCGAACGCGCTTTTTCATCGGGATAGTCCTGCGGGGAGTTCCGATGGAGAAATCCTTTTCCGGGATTATATCACAAGATTGAGGTTGCTTGAGTGAAAGGAAGTCAGGTTACCATTGATCATGTATCCAAGAAATTCGGCGATTTTATCGCACTGGATGACATCAATTTTACTATTGAGCCGGGTGAGTTTTTCTCACTTCTAGGTCCTTCCGGCTGCGGAAAGACCACTCTTCTGCGCATCATCGCGGGCTTTGAGTTTCCGGATGACGGGGCGGTTCTTTTTGACGGCACGAACGTCATTCCGCTGAATCCGGACAAGAGGCAGTCGAACACGGTCTTCCAGACTTATGCGCTGTTCCCGCACATGAGCGTCTACGACAACGTTGCGTTCCCCCTGAAAATACGCAAGCTCCCAAAAGATGAGATTGACCGCAAAGTCAAGGAATATGTGCATCTTGTGCAGCTTGACGAGCACATCCATAAAAAGCCAAACCAGCTCTCTGGCGGCCAAAAGCAGCGCGTTGCGATAGCGCGCGCGCTCATCAACGAGCCAAAAGTCCTTCTTCTGGACGAGCCTCTGTCTGCGCTGGACGCGAAGCTCCGCGCGAACCTTCTGATGGATTTGGATCGCCTGCACGACCAGATTGGCATAACGTTCATTTATGTGACGCATGACCAGGCGGAGGCGCTCTCTGTGTCAGACAGAATCGCGGTGATGAACCACGGCCATGTCCTGCAAATCGGTGCGCCTTACGAGATTTATGAAAGCCCTGCGACTCAGTTTGTGGCGCAGTTCATAGGCGAGACGAATCTTTTTGACGCGGAGGTGGTTGACTGCGTTCCGCACAAAGACCCGAAGGGTCAGGATGATTATATGGCGACCCTCTCCGTTCCAGAGCTTGGCAATCAGGCGCCGCTGGCAACCGACACCGCCGCGGAGCAGGCACTTGACCGCTTCATGCAGGTGACAGACTACGAGCACACGGACAAAGGGCAGAAAGTCGCGTTCACAATCCGGCCGGAAAAAATCAGGATTACGCTTGAGCCGCCCAACACGAACGGACGCACGGACATCAACGTGTTCGCGGGAATTGTGGAGGAGCCGATTTATTCTGGCTTCCAGTCAAAATTCTATGTGAGGCTTGACACGGGCAAAATAATCAAAGTGTTCAAGCAGCACACTGATTATATGGACGACGGCCCGGTAATCCAGTGGAAAGACAAAGTGTATGTCTCGTGGTCGGCAGAGGACGCATACATAGTAGAAGACATTGAGAAATAAGCGATGAGAAGCAGCAGAAAGAACACGGGCATTACAAAAGAACGCCGCAATGCGGCCACAGGCTCCGCTTACGGATGGCCAATGGGCGTGTGGTTCACGATTTTTTTCGTAGTTCCAATCCTCATAATCCTGTGCTACTCGTTCATGCGCAAGGATATGCACGGCGGCGTTCAGAAAGATTTTTCTCTGGACGCATACAAGGCCATTTTCGCAAGGGATAAGGACACAGGCCGCTTCATCTATCTTCCGATTCTGTGGCGCACGCTCTGGATGACAATCATTGCGACCCTGGTCTCAATCCTCATAGCAATTCCGTGCGGCTATGCAATCGCAAGGAGCAAAAATCAGACAATCCTCCTGATTCTTGTGATTATCCCGTTCCTCACAAATTCGCTGATACGCATTTTCGCGTGGCAGAGCATTCTTGGCGAGGCAGGTCTTTTAAATCAACTCTGCGGATTTTTTGAGCGGATTTTCGCGGCCTTGACCGGCAAAAAGGATTTTGTATTCCGTCCGCACAAATTCATGTACACAAAAGGCGCGGTAATCATCGTGAGCATTTATATGTACCTGCCCTACGCAATCCTCCCGATTTTTACGGCCGTTGACCGCTTTGACTTCTCTCTTCTGGAGGCGGCGCGTGACCTTGGCGCGACAAAAATGCAGTCAATGCTCAAAATCCTGATTCCCGGAATAAAAAGCGGGATTGTCAGCTCCCTGATTTTCACGTTCATTCCGGTTTTCGGTAATTACACCGTTCCGCAGCTTGTGGGAAGCACAAAAAGTTATATGCTCGGCAACGTGATTATGGATCAGATTCAGAAAGCGCGGAATCTTCCGCTTGCATCGGCGTTCAGCGTGGTGCTCACAATCATCACGATGGCGGCAATACTTTTCATGCTGGCATCTGATAAAAAAGACAAGAGGCTCAAAAAATCCGCCGGAAAAGAGGATTCTGGCGTTCCCGAGATTGTCACAGCCATCAGCGATGCGGCCGCCGCAAAATGAGGACACAGCAATGGAATTCTTAGTTTCAGTCATACTTGCAATACTGCACAGAAAGCCAAAATCAGAGAACTACAGGCATGCGAAGCGGTCATGGAAGCGTCACGCGCCCGCATACTCGCTCTCGCGCACGGTTCTGATTATCACGCTGCTTTTTCTTTACATCCCGCTTTTTGTAATCATAATTTTCTCGTTCAATAAATCTGAGGGGGCGCGTTTCACCGGGGTCTCGCTGCGCTGGTACGAGGATTTGATTCTGCATTCCGGCGAGCTTTGGATGAGCCTGCTTTTCAGCGCGATTGTGGCCGTCAGCTCCGCAGTGATTGCCACCGTGCTCGGAAGTCTTGCGGCAATCGGAATCAGCTGGTACAAATTTTTCGGGAAAAATTACATTCAGTCCGTGAGTTTTTTGCCGATGGTCCTGCCGGAAGTGATTATGGGCGTATCCCTGCTGATTTTTCTGAGCGGAATCCACATGAACCTAGGGCTTGGCACAATAATCATAGCGCACACAACTTTCTGCCTGCCGTTCGTTTATCTGATGGTCAGCTCGCGCGTGGACGAATTCGACTACTCAATCATTGAGGCGAGCCACGACCTTGGCGCGACCGAGCGACAGACCTTGTTCAAGGTGATTATCCCCGCCATAATGCCCGGAATTCTCAGCGGATTTATGATGAGCATCACGCTCTCAATCGAGGATTTTGTAATCACATCGCTTGTGAACGGAAACGTGGAGACTCTGCCCATTTTTGTGTATAATATGATTCGTCACGGAGTCAGCCCGGTAATCAACGCGCTTTCTTTTGTGATGATTATTATGATTGGCCTTATTGCGGTTGCTCTGCGCAAGGGATTGAAAAACTTTGCCGCGGGGCATTGACGCACCAAAAATACATTTTATTTTCAGAGGATTTTTATGAGAAAAACTTCAAGAATCGCAGTGATTTTTTGTGCGCTCGTCGCGGCGGCAGGTCTTGTCTCCTGCGAGAAAAAACAAGTCCTGAAACTTTACAGCTGGACTTACTACACCCCCAGCGATGTCGTGAAGGATTTTGAGCAGGAATTCGGCTGCAAGGTCGTCGTCACAGAATACGACTCGAACGAGACAATGTTCAACAAACTTGTGAACGGAGGCGCGAGAAGTTTTGATATTGTCGTGCCCTCGCAGGATTACGTCTCAATCCTCATGTCAAAGGATATGCTCCAGCCGATTGTCCAGGAGAAATTCACGAACAGGTCTAAAATCAATCCGTCAGTCCTTGAGAAAGTCACTTATGACCCGGAGATGATTTTTGCAGTGCCGTATTATTTTGGCGCGGCGGGAATCAGCGTGAACAAAAAGAAAGTGAGCAGCGAGTACGAGCGCACATGGAACATTTTTGCGGACAGCCAGTTCAAGGGGCACGCCTCGATGATGGACGATTACCGCGAGGTCATCGGTGACGCGCTCATGTATAACGGTCACAGCGTCTGCACCACGAACGACAGCGAGCTTAAGGAGGCGGTTGACCTGATTAAAAACGAATGGCTTCCGAACATCGTAAAATTTGATGCGGAGGGCTTCGGCAAGGATTTTGCGCGCGGCGACCTCTGGCTCTGCCAGGGCTATGCCGAGGTGATTTTCGGCGAGGTTCCAAAAGACGAGTGGGAGTCCACAATCGACTTCTGGATTCCCGAGGACGGCGGCCCGAGCTATCTTGACAGCATGTGCATCCTCAAAGACTCAAAGAACGCGGAGCTTGCCACCGAGTTCATCAATTTCATCCATCGTCCGGAAAATTACGCGAAATTCCTGGATTTTTTCCGCTTCCCGTGCTACGTGAACCTTGAGGCCCAGCAGTACATGACCACAGAGCCAATGTACAGCGCGGATGCCCTTGAGAACTGCGAGCTGAAAAATGACATCGGCGATTATCTGGAAAAATACTACGAGCAGTGGGAGCGGCTTAGAATTCTGAACTGAAAGCGGGCAATCACAAGTCCCGGGATTTTCCCGCCCGGATTCAAAGCCATCCAATCCGATTTTTGTGCCGCAAATCACAGCCGCTTGCTCTGATTCTGCGGCGCAGTCATTTTTCGGGCGCGGTGTCCTGCCTGTAGACGACATAGCGCACCCTGCCCTTTCTTACGGCGCGCCGCACATCTTTCTCACGCGCGCTCAGGTCGGATTTTCCGGTCTTAACCTCAATCAGAAGAACCTCGTCCACGGTGTTGGTCTGGGCAAGCCCCGGGAACGCCACAAAATCCACAGGCTTTCCGATGAAACGGCAGTCCGCGGGGTTGCAGGGAAATCCCGGCAGAAAAGGCGCGACCTGCTCAATCATCTGCCCGCCAATCACCGCTTTTGAGCGTCTGATTGCGTCCGAGCGCAGACGGCGGCGGTCTGAATGAAGGCGGACGGTCTGAACAATCAGCAAAAGAAAAAGGATTATCGCAACCGCGGGAAAAAACAAGGGGTTATGAATCAGATTCAGAATGATTTCCATGCGCCAATTATACAAAATTGCGGCTCATAAAAAAAGACTTCATTATGCCGGTCCTTTTCCGATAATCAGAGCGGAGGTTTTGCATGAAAAAGAAAATTGTCCTCGCGGCGGGATTCGCTGCCCTTACGCTCAGAGGTTTCTGCGCCGACAGCGTGCTTTTTAAATTCAAGCAGAAATCAGGTGATTCAGTCTCCCACATCTCAACGGTGGAGGAGGAGGCGTACATAAACGGCTACCTGAACAACAGGACGCAATTCATCAACAGGACATCCACGACAATCACAGAGGTTGATACTGACGGCGCGGCTCTGCTCCACACGCAGTACATGACCACGCAGAACAGCCTCATGGAGCATTCCGGCAAAAACCTGAGCTGGGGCGAGGAATCAGAGGTTAGAATCAAGCGCGATGACAACGGCCGTCTGTTCGACTCTCAGAATCCGTACCTGCCGACAGTCCAAGGCATCCCGAGTTTTCCGGGCTATCCCGTAAAAAAAGGCGAGAGCTGGACTGCGGAAGGCAAAGAGGTGCATGATTGCCGCGCCCTTTTTCACATGGACAGTGCGATTGAGGCACCGTTCACCGCGACTTACACTTACTCCGGCGATGAGACGATTGACGGTAAAAAACTCCAGGTGATTGACGTGGAGTACAGTTTTGAGCAGAGCGGAAAAATCGCGGATATGTATCAAGGAAGCACTTTCCGTGCGATGACAGGCCATGCCCGTCAGAAGATTTTCTGGGACAACTCCAAGGGAGACATCGACCATTACAACGAGGAATTCGAGATTGTCTTGCAGGACATTACGGGCAATCAGTTTGTTTACCGCGGTGTGTCGCACGGCGAGGTGACAGGCTACAAATCCCTGAATGATGACCAGAACATGAAGAAAATCGAGAAATCCGTGAAAAAATACAAGCTGGACAACATTTCAGTGAAGCGCGGAGAAAAAGGGCTGACAATCAGCATTGAGAACATCCAGTTTGAGCCTGATTCTGACCGCCTGATGGACTCCGAAAAAGAGAAACTCAGAAAAATCGGGCAGCTTCTGAAAGAATACTCGAACGACCTCCTGATTACCGGGCACACTGCGGCAAGGGGCAGCGCGGGCGCAAGGCAGACGCTCTCCGAGCAGCGCGCGCAGAGCGTTGCGGATTATCTTGTCGGACTCGGTGTGCGCGATGACCACCACGTTTTCACGCAGGGAAAAGGCGCGACAGAGCCGATTGCGGACAATGACACGGAGGAGGGACGAAGCAAGAACCGGCGCGTCGAGATTATCCTGATGGATTAGCCCGACCGCAGACTGCGCACAATCATCCGGAATCTGTGGCAGGGGCGTGAAGTCCGCCTCGCCAGAAAAGCCTGCGCAATCCGCGTCCTTCTCTCACAAATCCTCTCTCAATCATCTGGTCAACGACATCGGCGCAGTCACCGTGAGTCCATGCGTTCATGCCGAAATGTTTCCTTGACTGAATGTTAAGCTCGCGGAAAAGCCGCTCCTCCAGAATGTTTTTCGTGTATAAAAAACGGTTTCTGCGCACTAAGCCCTGCGCCACAGTCCAGTCCGCCTCATGAAGGTTTGTCTCGCCGTTGCAGACATCGCAGCCGCTGCAAACAGCCTGCTCCGCCCCGAGCGCGTCCAGCAGAACCTGACGGCGGCACCGGCTGCTCTCCGCGAATTCTCGCATATAGACCGCACGGCTTCCATCGGGAAAGGCGGCAAATCTGACCGAATCCGCAGGACTCCAGATAAGAAACGCCTTTGCGACGCTGCCGTCACGCCCGCCGCGCCCCGCCTCCTGAATGTACGCCTCCGCCGTAGAGGGCGCATCCAGATGAACCACGGTTTTTATATCCTTTTTGTCAACGCCCATTCCATAGGCGCAGGTCGCGCAGAGCACACCGTCCGTGCTGTCGTAGAACCACTTCTCCACTGCATCTTTCTCAGCGCGCGCAAGCCCTGCATGATAGAACCGCGCTGTATCATCACCAAAAAACACGTTCAGTTCCATCGCCATGTCCTCCGCCTTCGCGCGGGTCCCGCAGAAAATTATCATGGGGCGCGGCTGCGTGCTGGCAAGATACAGAGCCTCCTTTTTCTTCGCGGCCGCATACCGCACATAGTACCAGATATTCTTGCGGTCGCTCTCACTGCGGATTATATGAGCCTGCCCGTCAAAAAGAATCCGGCTAACTCTCTCAAGCACGGACGGCGAGGCAGTCGCCGTGAATGCCGTCACGACCGGCGGATTTATCTTTTTTATGACATCGCCAAGGCCAAGATAAGCGGGCCGGAAAGAATCGCCCCACTCGCTGCAACAATGCGCCTCATCAATTGCGATGTGGCTTATCCCGATGCCGCGCAGACGCTCCATAATCCGCTGATTTTTCAGCACTTCCGGGTTCGCAATTATGATTTTCGCGCCCTCGTCAATCCGCCTGAAATTCTCCTCTATTTCCACGACCGTCATTCCGCCACGGAACATGACACTGCCAAGCGATGTTCCGGCCATCCGCCGCTGCTGGTCTGCCATAAGCGCGAGAAGCGGATAGATTACGAGCGTTGACCCGGGAAAAACAAGCGCCGGAAGCTGAAAACAAAGCGATTTTCCCGCCCCGGTCGGAAGCAGGACAATCTGCCTGCCGTGGCAGTACGAGTCATCCCCTAGGGCTGCGGTAGAAAAATCGTCCTGCCCCTGATTTTCGCGCCTGCACTCATAAGCGTCCAGAATGCAGGTCACGACAAATCTTTGCCAAGGATAAATGTATGGAATCCCGAAATTTTTGCATGCGAGCGCAGAAAGAAAATCCTCGCGGGCTTCCTCGTATGTCGCAGATAAATTTTCCATCACTGTTATAATAGTCCGGAAAATTTCATTTTATGAAAAGATTGTGAGAATTATTCTGAAATTTCTTCCTCATCGGACGATTCTTCCGGTTCGGGCGCGGGCTTGGCTGGTTTTGCAGGTTTCACCATTTTGGATTTCCTCACTTTTGTCCGTTTCACACGCCTTCTGGAGCTTGCCACAAATCTTGTGAATTCCACCACAAGAAGCATGGCAATCACCGTGATGATGACGTTAAAATCCCTGATGACCTCAAGACTCATGGAAATATAATCTTTGATACCCATAGTAAAAATATCGGTTTTTTATGGAAAAACTGCAACTTTTCATTTATAATTTTGTCCATGATTGGGATTGTTGATTACAACGCCGGGAACATCACGAGCGTTGAGCGCGCGCTGCGAAGTCTGGAAATCGATTTTTTATGCTCAAAAAATCCGGATGACCTGCACGGCTGCGACAAACTGATTTTTCCGGGGGTCGGAGATGCCGCATATTCAATGAGACAGCTGAAAACCACCGGGTTCGACAAATTTCTGCGCCAGGCAGCGTCAGAGAATCGTCCGCTGCTTGGAATCTGCCTTGGCTCGCAGATAATTTTTGAGCATTCCGAGGAGGGCGACACGGAATGCCTTGGCCTTGTGCGCGGAAAAATCCGGTATTTTGAGTCGCTTGACAAGAACATCATCTCAAAAGGATTTAAAATCCCGCACATGGGATGGAACAACTTTGAAATCAAAAACGGAGGATGCCCGATTCTTGCGGGCGTGCCGGAAAAATCGGATTTTTATTTTGTCCACTCCTATGTAATCTGCCCGGATGACACGGGCGTTGTGATGGCGCAGGCGGATTACGGCGTGAAAGTTCCCGCGGTAATCCAGAGCGGGAATATTTTTGCCTGCCAGTTCCATCCGGAAAAAAGCGGAGAGGCGGGGCTTGCGATTCTGCGCAATTTTGCCGCGCTGTGATTTTTGAGGACTTGCTATGCTTAAAAAACGGATAATTGTCTGCCTTGATGTCAAGGACGGACGGACTACAAAAGGCGTTAAATTCCAGAACAACATCGACATCGGAGACCCGGTGGAGATGGCGGAAAAGTATTACCGTCAGGGTGTGGACGAGCTTGTTTTTTACGACATCATCGCATCCGCAAGAGGACGCGGCCCGATTCTTGAGCTGATTTCTGACGTTGCCTCGAAAGTGTTCATTCCGTTCTGCGTGGGCGGCGGAATAAGCAGCATTGAGGACATCCGCTCGACAATCCTTGCGGGCGCGGAAAAAATCTCCCTGAATTCCCAGGCGGTCAAAAATCCACAGCTCATCAGTGATGGGGCGCGCATTTTCGGGAACCAGTGCATGGTGCTCGCGATGGACGCGCTGCGCGACCCGCTCATGCCAAGCGGCTACAGGGTTTACATAAACGGCGGGCGAATCAAAACTGATTTGGATGCCCTGGAATGGGCGAAAAAGGGCGTGAGCCTTGGCGCAGGAGAAATCGTGCTGAATTCGATGGACGCGGACGGCACAAAAAACGGCTATGAAATCACGCTCACAAAAATGATTGCCCAGAGCGTGGATGTCCCGGTGATTGCCAGCGGCGGCGGCGGAAAACCCGGGCATCTTGCAGAAGTTCTTACGGACGGCTGTGCGGATGCCGCTCTGATAGCGAGCATGGTTCACAACGGAACGTACACAATCGGCGGAATCAAAAACGCGCTGGATGCCTCTGGCATTCCGGTGAGGCTATAAAATCACAATTTCTGGAGGAAGAAATGAAAAGAACTCTTGGACGAATGACTTTTGCGACTCTGGTCTGCTCATCGGTTTTGTTTGCGTCAGCAATGACGGGCGCATTTGCGGCTCCAAAGGCGGCATGGACAGACAACTCGGTGCCGTCGCTCAAACAAACCTACAAGGATTATTTTGACAGCATCGGCATCGCATGCGAGTACAAGCCGTGGAACCGCAACTTCGGCGAGCTTCAGTCCGCGGCGGTGCGCGAGGGTCTTGCAAGGCACGCCCACTCAGTCACGATGGGAAACGATTTCAAGCCCGATACAATCTTTGGGATTACGTGGGGGCAGACAAAGGCCCAGATTGCCGGCGAGAAATTCACGGCGAGCAACGGCAAGACAATCGAAGTGCCGGTTCTGAACGGATTTGCCCGCATGGATCAGATTTTGCAGGCGTGCAAAGACAGCGGACTTCTGATGCGCGGCCATGTTCTCACGTGGCACTCGCAGACTCCGGAGGCATTTTTTGCCAAGGGATATGACCCGAAAATCAAAGGGGATAAAATCACAAATCTTGTTGATAAAGAGACGATGACCGCCCGGCACGAGTGGTACATCAAAACGGTGCTGGAGCACGTCGCCGAGTGGGAGAAAGCGAACAACGGCGGCAAACACATCATCTGGGCGTGGGATGTCGTGAATGAGGCCGCGGCGGATGACGCGCAGAGAACTTACACGGGAAGCGGTCAGAATTATCTTCGCGGACAGACAAAAGACAAGGACAAAGCGCCAAAAGACGGCGGGTCAAGGTGGTATCAGATTTACGGGGATGATGAGTTCATAGTCAATGCGTTCAGATTCGCGAACGCCTATGCGCCGCAGGATGTCGTGCTCTGCTACAATGACTACAACGAATACATGGATTACAACGGCGGATTCAAGACGAGCGCGATTCTTTATCTTGCGGATAAGGTGCGCTCCGCGCCTGCCGTTCAGGTTGCGGGAAAATCCGTGAAGCCCCGAATTGATGTCATAGGAATGCAGTCGCACGTGGGAGAAACTTTCCCGAATATCACGGGCTATGAGCGCGCCCTAAAACGCTTCCTTGATGCCGGATTTGACGTGCATATCACGGAATTCGATATTGCCGCAAAATCCGCGGAGAGTGCGGCAAAACTTTACGGCGACTATTTTGCCATGCTCAAAAATTACGGCAGGAAATATCAAGGCGCGAACAAAGTGACCAACGTGACGCTCTGGGGAATCAGCAACCAGGAGTCGTGGATAGCACAGAACGGCAAGCAGTACCCGCTGCTTTTTGACCGCGAGGGAACCTCATACTACCCGAACGGCTCTTTTGAGGCGGTGATTTCTGCCGCAAAATAAAAGCAGGAAAATCCGCGGGAAGTCCATCCGCGCACCGGACGGCGTGGACTTCCCCTGCCCTGCTTAGAGCCGTGATTTTTTCATACAAAATCTTCTTAAAAAAGATACGCCGCGCGAATGTAAAATTTTATGTTTATGCGGATTTTCCTGCCGCAGTGATAACTTTACGGAAAGTTGCGGCAAGGAAATCAGGACGGGAAATCAATCAGAATGTGCTAAAAGCAGACGCACGGAAGCCGATAAATGAGTATGAAAAAGTATCTTTCGCAGATTATTCCATCCGTGAGCTGCACCGTTGTCGCTGCGGACGGCACAAGGATTGACGGCTCGCAGGAAATCAAAAATATTCCTGTCACAAACCTTGTCTTTGACTCGCGCGAGGTCTCAAAAGGAAGCCTTTTTTTCGCGCTCCCGGGCACGCACACCGACGGCAACCGCTTCATCGCGCAGGCAATTCTTTCCGGGGCGAACGCGGTGGTTTTTCAGGGCGAGCTTTCTGACGAGCTTAAGCCTGCCATCGCAAAAGCCATAATCGAGCGGACGATTGAGAACGGAATCTCTGATGAGATTGACAAATTCGCCCCTGCGCTCATAAAAGTTGATGACGCGCGGATTGCGATGGCTCCCCTCTCCGCGGCATTCTATGACAATCCCTCTGAGCGGCTGATTGTGATTGGCGTGACCGGGACGGAAGGAAAATCCAGCACCGTAAGCTTCATCTGGCAGCTTCTGCGCTCATGCGGTCAGAAAGCGGGATTCATATCCACCGTGGAATATTCTTTTGGCGGCGAGGCGCGCGCGAATCCACAGCACCAGACCACGCCGGAAGCCCCGATAATCCAGCACCACCTAAACGAGATGCTCCAGAACGGCTGCAAATACGCGGTGATTGAAAGCTCATCGCACGGACTTTCTGGCAGGCTGAACCGCTGCGGGAACATCGCGTTTGACTGCGCGGTTTTTATGAACGTCACGCTGGAGCATCTGGAATTCCACAAGGATTTTGAGACTTACCGCTGCGACAAGGCGAACCTTTTCCGTGCGCTGGACAAAAATCAGCACATAAAAACAATTGCGGGCGAGAAAAAAGCCATAAATTCCATCGGGATTGTGAACCTTGAGGACCCGTCCGCAGAATATTTCATAAAATCCACGAAGCATCCGGTTTACGGCTTCACGACGGAAGGAAAGGCGGGAAAATCCGCCTGCGATTTCTCTGCCACGGACGCGCTTCCAGAAATTCCCGCGGGCATAAGCCTCATGCGCGCGCACGACATCGCAGCTAAATCAGACGGAATCTCTTTCTGCGTGACCGCGGACGGAAAGAACGCCCTTTGCAAGCCGGAAGAAAGCGATGCCCGCACTCAGTTCGCGGTTCAGGCTGATCTGCCCGGCGCGTTCAACGCATACAATCTGATGGCCTCAATTATCGCGGTGAGCAGCGTGACCGGGCTTGACTTTGCGGAGGTGGCAGCACACACATCAGAACTTGTGCCGGTGAAAGGCCGAATGACCGTGATTGACGAGGGCCAGGATTTTGAGGTGATTGTTGACTACGCGCACACCCCGTCATCATTCCAGACGATTTTCCCGCCGCTGCGTGAGCGGTGCACCGGCCGGATGCTCGCGCTGTTCGGGAGCGGCGGCGAGCGCGACCTGACAAAACGCCCGCTTCAAGGGCAGATTGCCGCGCGTTTCTGCGATACGCTCGTGCTTGCGGACGAGGACCCGCGCGGCGAGAATCCAGAGGAACTGCTCAGAATGATTGCCGAAGGCGCGGAAAAAGAGGGCAAAATTCTTGGCAAGGACCTTTTCATCACCCCGGACAGGCCAAAAGCAATCCGCCAGATGCTGGGCATGGCCAAGAAAGGCGATATTCTGCTTTTTCTTGGAAAATCGCACGAGAACAGCATCATTTACAAAGATTTTGTTATGCAATATGATGAGATAAGCGAGGTCAGAAACGCACTGCACGAACTTTTGGGAGAAAAAGCATGAACATCGGGATAATTTACGGCGGGAAAAGCGGAGAGCATGAAATCAGTCTGATTTCTGCCGCGTCGTTGGCAAGAGGAATCGCAGAGAATCACAATGTTTTTCTAATCGGGATAACAAAAAAAGGAAAATGGTATCTTCAGGACAGCAGCGAATGCGAGAGAATCCGCAGGGATGACGGCGCGGCCCTTACAATCACCGAGGACGAGCGCAACGCCGTGACAATAATTCCGGGCGCGGGAAAAGAGGCTCTTAGCGTCGCGGGAAAAAGCCTCAGCCTTGATGTCGTTTTCCCCGCGCTCCACGGAACTTACGGCGAGGACGGCACGATTCAGGGGCTTTTTGAGATGGCAGATATTCCGTATGTGGGCTGCACGCCGCTCGCGTCCGCAGTCACCATGGACAAGGAAAAGACAAAAATGCTCTGGCAGAGCGTTGGACTTCCGGTCGTGCCCTATGTCTGCATGAAACGCTTTGTGATGCTGGACTCGGTTCTGTACGACGCATTCATTGACGAGGCAGAGAAAGAAATCGGCTATCCGATGTTCGTAAAGCCGTGCTGCTCGGGAAGCTCAAACGGAGCCGCAAAAGCGACAAACCGCCGCGAGCTGTGCTATAATCTGATGGAAGCGTTCTTGTGGGATGACAAGGTTCTGATTGAGAAATCCGTGAATGCCCGCGAGATTGAGTGCAGCGTGACAGGAAATTCTGTGACTTACCCGCCTGAGAGCGAGTGCGAGGATGTCATCGCTTATATTCCCGGCGAGATTGCCCCAACCCACACGTTCTACGATTTTGACGCAAAATACAATGACCCGAACGGCGCAAAACTGATTATCCCGGCCGAACTTTCGGAAGGCGACCTTGAGAAAATCCGCAAAACTGCCTGCGCCGCCTACAAAGTCCTTGATGTGACAGGACTTGCCCGCGTGGATTTTTTTGTGGACAAGGACACGAACGCCATCTACCTGAATGAAATCAACACGATGCCGGGCTTCACTCCAATCAGTATGTTCCTTAAACTCTGCGATGCCTCCGGGCTTGATTTCACCGCGCTCACCGAGCTTCTGATTGACGAGGCTCTCAGGCGTTACGAGTCAAAACATCGGCTGACAACATCCCGCTGAACGCCCGCGCTCAGACTGATTGACAGCAACTTTTCTCTATGTTAAAGTTATTTACCTAATTTTAAAACTGAGGTTGGTCTTTCGCTATGAAAAAAAATACGCTTTATACAGTCGGCTCGCTGGTAGTCCTTTTAATATGCGCGTTCTGTTTTGTCGTGCTCCCCGCATTCACCGGGCAGAGCCAGAGGCAGAGTGATGCCCCCACGTTCGGAAAATACAACAAGAAGGCAATCCGCTATGAGCAAGGCTCTGATTTTGCGAATTTCGTGTCGCAGTACGGTCAGATGTTCCAGAACGGACGGCAGCTGGACTCATCAGCCTACTATTATATTTTCAGTTATGCGTTCGACTCAACGGTCACAAAGTACGCGTACATTGACGCAGTGAAAAAAAGCGGATATGAGGTGCCGGATCAGGCAATCACGCGCCAGATGATTCCATATTTTTACGACGAGACCGGCAAATACTCATCAAAACTTTATAAGCAGACCCCGGAATCAGCCATCGCGGAGCTTCGCACAGGAATTCAGGACGAGCTGACGACATCGCGTTTTTATGATGATAACTTCGGCTCTGATTCCGAGCAGGTGGGCACGACCGCGCTTTACGGGCTTAAAGAGTCAGATGCCGAGCGGGATTTTATCCGGAATTACGGCAAAGACAGGCGCGGATTCAACATCGCGGCATTCTCGCTCTCAGATTATCCGGAAGAGGAGAAAATGCGCTTTGCAAAGGAGAACACCGCCAAATTCACAAAATATGATTTATCTCTGATTACAGTCTCCGACAAGTCAACAGCAGAGACAATCGCAAAACGCCTTGCCAACAACGAGATTACTTTTGCGGACGCGGTGTCCGAGTATTCAACCAAAAATTTCACCAACACAGAGGGAAAAATCACATCCCCGTACCAGTACCAGATTGAGAACATCATCGTGAGCAAGGATGACATCGCCGTGATTTCCGGCCTTGCCCTTGATGCAGTGAGTCCTGTCATCGAGACAATTTACGGCTACACGCTTTTCAAGGCGGACGGCGCACCGGAAAAAGCCGACCTTGACAGCGATGAGATAAAAACCACGGTCTCGTCATATATCACAAATTACGAGCGCACCCGCGTTGAGGACTATTTCAAGGCAATGGCGACTGATTTCACGACCGCCGCGCTCAAATCAGATTTTGATTCCGCCTGCGCCGCGTTCGAAGTTGAGGGCCGCCAGATTGAGCCGTTCCCGCTGAACTTCGGCAGCGTCGATATATGCGCGTCCGTGAACACATCGCTTCCGGGGCTTTCCAACGCTGACTCAAACGAGAATTTCCTGCGAACCGCGTTCAGCCTCCAGATGAATGAATATTCAGAGCCGATTGTTATGAACGACAACATCATCGTGCTGCAGCTCACAACTTCAACCACAGTCGATGAGGACAGCCCATACTCGGATTCAAGTCTGAAATCATACGATGAGACTGCCGCCCAGAATTTCATTCTCTCAAGCGACAAGCTGGAGAACAATTTCTCGCAGGTTTATTTCAGCAACTATTTGAACTAGATTTGGACACCGCGATGACTGACAAGCCCTGCCTCATTCACACTGAGCAGGGCGTTTCTGTCTCCTACAACGGTCACCTGCTCTACTCAAAGTACAATCCCGCGAAAAACATCGTAAAAAAAATCGCAGAAACTGATTTCCTGCCCGGCTCGGTGATTTTATGCCTCTCGCCGGTTTTGCCGCACGGCCTGCGCGAGCTGATGGAAAAGCTGCCGGAAAACTGCATGGCAATTCTGTGCGAGAAAAATCAGGAACTTTTTGATTTCTCAGCCTCGTTTTTTGACGCGGACAGCCTGTGCAAAAAAAAAGTTGCCTCCAACCGGATTTTCAGGCCCTCACCTTCCGAACTGGACGCACTGCCGCAGTGGATTTACGACCAGAACAAGAGCGGGCAGTACCGCCGGGTAATCGCAATTGATTTTTCTGCCGGAACGCAGCTCAATCAGCAGTACTATAAACTGCTTGGGGAAGCGTGCACGGACGCGATGATGACGTACTGGAAAAACCGCGTGACGCTCACAAAATTCGGGCGAAAATACAGCAGGAATTTCTTTGCAAACCTCAAAGCCATGCCGCGCACAACTCCAATCGAAAACTTTCTCGGGAAAATCACGCGGCCAATTCTTTGCTTCGGGGCCGGGGAGAGCACGGATTATTTTTTTGACAACATTGCGATTGAAAACCTGCACCGGCAAGATTTTTTTATCCTGTGCGCGGACACCGCGCTCGCCGCGCTGCAAGCAAGGGGAATTATCCCGGACGGCGTTTTTATTGAGGAGGCCCAGAGCGTGATTCTGGGCAGCTTCATCGGGAGCGCGGGCAAAACCGATGTCCACATTTTTGCGGGGCTGTCATCCGTGCCGCAGCTTCGCAGATGCTTCCGTGAAAATCAGGTCTCGTATTTTTTCACCGAATTCACGCAGGCAGATTTCATCGACCGGGCAAAAGCAAAAGGCTTCCTGCCTCACGCGAACCCGGCGTTCGGGTCAGTGGGGCTGACGATGGTGCACTATGCCCTGCTTTTCCGTGCCAGCGCTGAGCTTCCCGTCTACGTCTGCGGGCTTGACTTCTCTTACAGCGCGGGGCGCACTCACGCACGGGGCACGCCCGCCCACAAAAACAAACTGATTTCCCAGACCCGGCTCTCCAGCATCTATGATTTTAAAGCGGCGTACAACCAGAATGCGCTCCCTTTCACAGAAAAATCCGGGCGGGCGTTCACCACGACAAAAATCCTAATATCATACAGCCAGATTTTCAGACAGATTTTTGCAGGCGCGAAAAATCTTTTTGACTCGGGAAAAACCGGAATTTCTCTGGCAATTCCCGCAAAAAATGCGATGGAGAACCGGGCGTCAAAAATCAGCGGGAAAAATCCGCAGGAAAAATCTGTGGATGCCGCCGAATCGGCAGAAAAAATCACCGAGTTTCTTGAAGAGGAGAAAAACGCGCTTCTGAATCTGCGCGCGCTGCTCACAGAAAATCTGGGGATTTCTGAGGCGGAGCGTCGGGAAAAAATCACCGCGCTCGCGGCATGCCGCGAATATTTGTTCCTGCACTACCCGGACGGCATGGCGTTCAGGTACGAGCAGTCGTTTCTGAACCGAATCCGCACTGAAATCGATTTTTTTCTGCGCCTTTTCTGACAGCTACTCGTCGCCGTTCTCTTTGAGCACCGCAAGGAACGCGCTCTGCGGAAGCTCCACATCGCCAATCATTTTCATGCGCTTTTTTCCCTCTTTCTGCTTCTCCAGAAGCTTGCGTTTCCGGGTGATGTCGCCGCCATAACATTTTGCCAGAACGTCCTTGCGCACAGGATTCACAGTCTCCCGCGCGATAATCTGACTGCCGATTGCCCCCTGGATTGCCACCTTGAACTGCTGGCGGCTGATTTCGCCTTTTAGCCGCTCACAGACTTTCCGGGCGCGGACAACCGCATTGTCGCGGAAAGTCAGAAGCGAGAGCGCATCGACCATCTTGCCGTTCAGCAGAATATCAACTTTGACAAGCTCTGTCGGGCGGTAGCCGATTACCTCGTAATCAAAGCTGGCATATCCGCGGCTGTAACTTTTGAGGCGGTCATAAAAATCAAAAAGCACCTCCGAAAGCGGCATCTCGTAAGTAAGCTCGACGCGCTTCTCATCCAGATACTGCATATTCGTCTGCGCACCGCGCTTCTCTGTGCAAAGCGACATAATCGAGCCAAGATATTCAGCAGGCGTGATGATTGAAGCCTTGATGTACGGCTCCTCGGAGTCTTTTATGCGCCCCTGCGGATATTCTGACGGATTATCGATGAAAGTCTCGTCCCCGCTGATAAGATGAAGTTTGTAGCGCACAGACGGCGCGGTGAAAATCACGCTCTGGTCAAAGTCGCGCTCAAGTCGCTCCTGAATTATCTCCAGATGGAGCAGGCCAAGAAATCCGCAGCGAAATCCGTTTCCAAGCGCAAGTGAATTGTCTTTCTCGTAAACAAGGCTCGCGTCATTCAGCTTGAGCTTCTCCATGCTCGCCTTAAGCTCCTCATAATCATTCGAGTCCATCGGGTAAATTGAGGAATAAACCACCGGCTTGACTTCCTTGAAGCCCGGGAGCGGCGCGGCGGCAGGGTCGGAAGCAAGTGTGATTGTATCGCCGACTTTCACATCGCTGACGGTCTTTACCCCGCTGATGATATAACCAACGTCTCCAGCCTCAAGAACGCCGGTCTCCTCGTAGTTTATCTTGAAAATCCCGATTTGCTCAACTTTGTAGTCTGCGCTGCTCGCCATCATGCGGATTACATCGCCGGTTTTTATGCGCCCTTCCATCACACGCACGTGCACCACAACGCCGCGGTAAGCGTCATAGTGGCAGTCAAAAATGAGTGCGGCGGCCTTGCCGTTCGGGTCGCCTGTCGGGGCAGGAAATTTCGTGACAATCGCCTCCATAAGCTCATCGATTCCCTCGCCTGTCTTGGCAGAGACGCACAGAGCGTCAGCGGAATCAAGCCCAAGCTCTTTGTCTATCTGGCTCTTGCAGGAAGCAATATCGGCGGAGGCAAGGTCAATTTTGTTAATCACAGGAACCATCGTCAGGTCATGCTCCAGCGCCATGTACATATTGGAGACGGTCTGGCTCTCAACGCCCTGGGTCGCGTCAATCAGAAGGAGCGCGCCCTCGCATGAGGCGATTGCCCGCGAGACCTCGTAAGAGAAATCCACGTGGCCGGGCGTATCAACAAAATTCAGCTCATAGTCGTGGCCGTCCTTCGCATGATATGGAATTGTCACCGCCTGACTTTTTATGGTGATTCCGCGCTCGCGCTCAATGTCCATGTTGTCCAGAATCTGATTGACCATCTTGCGGTCGTCAATAATTTTTGCCTTCTGAATCAGCCGGTCAGACAACGTGGATTTTCCGTGGTCAATGTGCGCAACGATGCAGAAGTTGCGCTTGTATTTCATCTCTGTCATAGTTTCCTCAAAAATAATTCGCGCTGTCCAAAGGAGTGCTCAGAATCATCGTGATGTCCAGAAACCCCTTTTTCCTGCGCTTTGTATAAACCGAGACAAACAGGTAGCCGTTCTCCTCATCAAAATAGATGTCGCGCACCGTAAGCTGGTCATTCTTAGAAAAATTCATCTCATCCGCAACAGTCCCGGAAAGAACCTCGTCTATTGTAAATGAATTCTTGTTCATTGTCGATGACGGAACCATTTTCATGCCAAAAAACGGGATGAAAGAGCCGGTGAAAAAATCATGCCTGTAGATTTCTGTGACCGGCTCCTTTGGCCTAGGCTCCAGATAAAGAAAACGCTCGCTCACATTTCCAGAAGAATCCACGCAGCGGCACGAAAGCAGGGTCTCAGGCTCCTGAGCAAGCATGAAAAGCTGGAAATCCTCCAGACTGCTGATTGATGTGCCCGAGACCGAGACGATTACATCGCCTTCCCTGAAACCAGAGATAAATGCCGAGCCGCCCGGCATGACATACTGAATCTCAAGCCCGGATTTTGTGCGGCCGTTCCGTTTTGTGCGCCCGTAAGCCGCAATCCACGGATGGATTACCTCGCCCTGCGCATAAAGCAGCGGAAGCTCCTGCTTAAGATATTCGACAGGAATCGCAAAATTCAAGCCCTGAAATCTGAGCATTCCCGCAAAAACCACCGCCTGAACATTCAGCGAGCTGTCTATGAGAGGACCGCCGGAATTCCCCGAATTCACCGCCGCGTCAATCTGAATCACACTGCCGAGCGGCAGAAGTTTTCTGTCCGTGGAAGAAATTATCCCGGAAGTGAGCGTTCCCTCAAGTCCCAGAGGCGTTCCGATTGCAGAGACCTTGTCGCCAATCTGCAAATCCCGGCTGCTCCCAAGGCGCATCACAAATTTTGGGGTAATCTCAGCCTTCAGAAGCGCAAGATCAAGCGCCTCGTCATAGCCGATTACTTTTGCGGGGATTTTTGTGTCCGGGTCATCCAGAAGTTTGATATAAAGCCGCGAATATCCCTCGTATTTGGGATTCACCATCGAGTCTATGACGTGGTGGTTCGTCACAAGATAGCCGCGCTCATCAATAAAAAATCCCGACCCGATGATTATATCCGCATAGCCCGCGCCGTTCTGCACCCTGATTCCCCGGTCCACCCAGATTGTCACGGTAGCGTCCATGCAGTCATTTATGGACTTCGGATTCTTTGATTTTTCCAGCGTCCCGGAAAGTGCCGGAATATCCTTTGCATACAAATTCCTGATTTCCGCTTCCGTATAAGATGAGGATTTCAGATGCGCGGAAGCAAGGGAGCGGAAATACTTTATCGCGGTGAAATAATCTTTCTGCTCCAGTGCGACACCAATCTGCTGGTCGATTCTGAGGGCGCACTCCTGAATTATGTCGTCCTGCCCAAGAAGAAGCGCGCGCCACAGCGCGCGCACCGGCTCGCTCTCCCCCATCTGACGGATGCGCTTTATCTCGTTTTTTACAAGTTCCTCGTTTGTGTAGTCAAGCGGCTTCTCCACGCTTTTAGGCTGGCGCAGCGTCGTGCAGGATGAGCAGAAAAGGCAGAGCGTGAATATCAGCGGGAAAAAAGTGCTTCCGGGCAATCTCATAACTGATTTTCCTCACTCTCATCGTCATGCTCATATTCAGAATCGGGGAGAATCCGTGCAAAAACCGTCCCGGAAACTTTAATCAGAAAAAAGCGATTGCCCTCATGCTCGGCGACTGCAACCGCGCCCTGCGCGTCAAGACGGGATGCTTTCTGCAAGGCCGCGCTCTCCAGCTCAGGCGAGCCTTCCTGTGCGACCCAGTAAAAATCATCAGACGAGCCGGCATAAATCGTCTCATTCCTGCCTGAAATCGTGATTTTAACGGGATTTCCGTCCTTGAACTCCAGGATGACCGCCGGGGAATCCCCGATATTAAAAATGTAGGATTCGACAAGAGCCGAGCCATCCGTATGCGGAGACTTGATGTAGGCGAATTCCCACGCGCCGTCCTCATCATTGTGCCAGACGCAAATTTTTCCGCCATACTCGTAATATTCCTCAGAATACTCATAAATTGTGTTGGCGTTGCGGTCAATCTGGAGCTTTTTGAGATAAAAGTTTGATGGCAGAGCCGATTTTCCGAAAATACGCGCAATATCATCAGCCTGATTTTCCATACCCGGAATAAGGGCGGCATACTCCTCGGCTGTCTCAAAAAATCCGTCATTATCGGTATCGACAAGGCGGACGAACGGGAGGCCGGAGGAAAAATCAGCATAGGCATAAAGCCGCTCGCCGTCATAAAAATTCGCAAAATAAAGTTTTCCTTTGTCTGACGAATAGACCGCGCGCGCGCCGTCACGCTCACGGACGGGAAGCTCCACGGCGGCCGCGATTGCCGCAAGCTCCGTGGCAGCGGGCACAGGAACATCACCGCGAATCTGCGGAACAAAAAAATCGATGCCGAGAAGCGTTAAAATCGGGTCGGCGGGAAAATCAAGGGGAGCATAATCAAAATCCTCGTGCAAAAAAGAGAACGACCTGCCCTCATCCGCAAAATGCACTTTCTGGACTTCCGGGTACGCGCTGTAAAAAAACGAGGTTGCCGCGGCGGGATGCTCAAGGTAGACCGGAGCGCCAAAATCGCAGTCCGCAAGCATTTCTGCCGCGCCATCGCAATCAAGGTCAAAAATGACGGCGGACGGACGGCCGTGCTCGTATCTGACCTCACGCTCGTTCTGCAAGTCCAAGTCCAAATCGCTCACAAGAGTGCCGGAAAAATCGGTCAGAAATTCGGCAAGGCGCAGCTTGACTTCCGGCGAATTGAGGCTCAAAGCAAAATCATGCAGGAGCGCGAGCGAGAAATCTGTGCCCGCCGCGCGGAAAAACAGGTCGTAAGCATGGCTGTCCGTGTAGATTCCGCTGCGAAGCCCCGCGATTGCCAGAAGAGGATGCGCCGCAGGATTTTTCGCGTCAATCGCGCGGAGAAGCCTGATTTTCTCCTCGCCCTCAGCGAAAAAAGATGCGAGAATCTCAACCTCGCTGTCCAAATCAGAATAATCGGGCAGCCTTGCGATATATGCGCGGGCAATCGCTCTGGCTGTGTTGTCCAAATCATAATGAAGCCCGGCTCTGTGCGCGTCAGACATAAAAGCGTACTCGAACATAAAGAAAATTGCCGGAAAACGCGGGTCCGCAGGATAAATCCTGCCGGCAGACCTGAGCTTTTCCCGCGCGCTCCGCACCGATTCCGGAGTGCCAATCCTGTAATAATTTTTTATCCGGATGAATTCCGCATCCGCGGAGAGAATGAACGACGGAGTGTCCAGCATTGCCATGGATGCCTCGTGCTCGCCGGTGTCGCAGAGCAAATCGGCATAAAGGATTCTCGCGGCATTTCTGGAATACCCGGCCCAGTTGTCTTTATCAAAAGCCCCGCGAATCAAATCGAGGGCGTGCCGTCTTGTGCTTCCAAGGTTGATGTCCGCGGCGGCCTTCACATAAATCAAATCTGAGACGGAATCATCGTAGGAAAGCCCGAGCGATGCGTTTGCGGATGCGCCCGTCCAGTCGCCGCCTGCAAGCGCATTCTCCGCAAGAGAAAGATAACGCAGCGCAGTGCGCCTGTTTGCCGCCGCCGCTGACTGCGCGAATGCAAGAGAGTGCGCGGCAAGAAAAATCGAAAGGAAAACAAAAAATCTTCTTCTCATATTATTTTACAATCCAGTCCTTATATCCAAGGAATTCCGCGAAAATCCCCCGTATTTCTCCACCATTTCTTAGGCTCACCACAAGCGGAATCAGAGGCTTGTCATCCTCGCTCACTTTCCAGTCCGCAAAAACATCGGAGACGTTCTTGAATTTTCCGTCCGCGCACAGAACCTCATCGCCGGCACAGAAGTTTCGGACGCAGAAAGGAAATTCAATCTGAAAATCCGTGCTGTGGGCGTTAAAAACAAGCCGCCCGTCCACAGTCAGCGTACCAAAAGGAAAATCATAAATCCCTTTTTTCCTTATTATATCAAAAAAAACTAAATCCGTATGGATTTTCTCGCTTTTTTTTGCAAAAACACGCTCTTTTTTCAGATAAATTTCAAGATTCGCAAAACGCTTCGGCCCAAAAACCGCAGTCTGATTTTTTTGCCGCGCCGCAAGACCAGCAAGGACATCCTTTAAAAACTGATGGGGGATGCGGCCGTCAAACCCAAGAAGATTGCACATCCGCAAAAGCAGCCGGATTTTTATGCCGTCAGGAAAAGCAAGGAAATCGCCAAAAGGCACGGACACGCGGACGTTGCCGTGAGAATCAGAATCCTGCGTGATAATCCGCGCCGCGCTCTCCACGGCATCAGAAATAAGCTGCGCATCCATCTGCGATTTTTCCGCGCCAGAAAGCACAGCGCCCTGCCATCCGGGAAAATTCGCGCTTAAAAACGGAACAAGCTTGTGACGGATGCGGTTGCGCAGGTACGCGGTGTCATTATTCGTGGAGTCCGTGCGCCACGCGATATTTTTTGCGCGGAGATACGCCTCAATGTCGCTGCGGTCAATGCCAAGAAGGGGGCGCACAAAAAATCCGCGCCGCCTTGCAATCCCGGCAAGAGAATCCGCGCCGCCGCCCTGCAAAAAGCGCATGAGGATTGTCTCGGCCTGGTCGTTTTTATTATGCGCCAGGCACAGAAATGCAAGCGAATGCTTTTTTATGAACGCCTCGAACGCCTGATAGCGCAAAAAACGCGCCGCATCCTCCGCGCCGCCGTGCCGCTGCCCTGCAAGAGCCGCAACCGCGCCGCGCCCAAGCTCCGTGACCTCGCATTCAAGATTAACACCTTGGGATTTTAAAGATTCGCAGCACTGGCGCACAAACTCCGCGTCCGCGCAGGACTCGTCATCGAGGCGCATAAAATGATTCACGGTGATGACTTTGAGCGCGAATCCGACATCACGCGAAATTTCTGCAAGTGAGTAAAGCAGCGCGACAGAATCCGCGCCACCAGAGACAGCAACGCCAAGGCAATCCGTGCGATGCGCAGAAACGCCGCAGTCATTCAATCCTTCAAGAACTTTTCTCTCAAAATCAGACGGGGTCATGGCCAGAAGTCCATAAAAAAAGGCCGCCCCAAAAGACAGCCTTTGCAAAGAAGAGAACCGGTTCTAGCGTGCCGGTGAGACAGTCACAAGCGGAAGCTCGCCGTCTGTGAGAACCTCAACATTCTTGGAGATTTCCAAATCCTTCACGCGAAGAGCCTCGCTCACGTTAATCTTTGAGATATCCGCGACGATTGTCTCGGGCAAATCACCGATTGCTGCCTTAATGCGAATCTCGTTGTTGCGCTCTTTCTTGAAACCGCCTTTAAGAACGCCGGCCGGTGTTCCAGTGTAATGCACTTTGATTTTCATCACAAGTTTTTTGTCCGCGTCAGGGGCAAAAAAATCAGCATGAAGCACTTTATCATTTCGGATGTTGTACTCAACATCTTTGATGATTACAAGATGCTCTTTTCCGTCCACGTTCAGCGTGATGGAAGTAGTCGGTGTGATTGTCCTCCAAATTTTGTTGAACTCAACCTCGCCAACATCAATGGAAGTAGCCTCACCTTTTGAATTGTATACAACGGCGGGGATACGTCCTACTTTGCGAAGATTTTTAGCAGCGGTCTTACCAGTTGCCGTGCGCACTTTTGCGTCAAGTGTCTGCTTACTCATTTCCTAAAAGCTCCTTATATCCTTTTGATAAAATATGCGGATATGTTACCAAATCCCGGGATTTTTTTCAAGGTGATTTTCAGCAGGATTTTCCGGGCAGTCTCGCCACGTGATTTTTTAAGCCGCAGGTTGAAAATCACGCAGACAAGAACGCCGCAAACCCCGATGATAAAAAACAGCATCGCCGCGCCAGAGCCTTTTCCGCTCCCAAAAAGCATGGCAATCACCCCGTCTGATTTTATGCCTGACATCAGAGGCTCAAAAATCCTGTCCACAAAAAATCCGCCGGTCAGAAATCCCACGGGAATCGTAAAAAATTGCAACGTGTTCCAGCGCTCGCTCAGCGCACCCGCAAAAATGCTCACAAGGACATAAGGCGCATACGAGCTGACCGTCAGCAGCGCAGTTTTGAGCGCGAAGCCGGTACGAAGATAAAGCCACAGTATCAGCGCGTAACTTGTCATTGCGCTGCCAAGCGCGGACAGCGACTGTGTGCTCCAAAGCATCAGATAGGATTTCAATTGATTTGTTTTCATTTTGACTTTGCTCCTTGAATTTTTGTAATCAAAACGCAAAGTCTGAGGACATCATCCTCCGTGCAGCATCCTCAAACTTTGCACGGAGCAGTCGCAATGCACAATATCATTCAGGTCTCCAAATCATTTTACTCTTCGTGAACGCTCTCAAATCCGCTGAATTTTCCGCACCCGCCGTCCTGCGCGTACAGCCCGATAAAAACGCCGGTGAATCCGCACGCGACCTCGCTTGAAAGATAGCGTGATTCCGCGTGGGCAAGAAAATCCTCGCGGCCGTCCGCCAGAACAAGGAAAAAATCATAGCCATAAGCAGATGAGACGATTTTAAAGCCCGCCGCCGAGCCGGAAATCGCAACGGACTTTTTCACTTCTCTTGCAGAGCCGATTGTCACGCGGCATTCCGCAAAAAATCCGCCCTCGCGCTTTGTGACATAAACGTCATAATGATGATTGCAGTCCATGTAAATTGTGATTCCCGCCTCCGGCTGCCCGGCCTCACAGTCCGCAGTCAGGGCGACATTGCAGCGGATTTGCTCGTCAAACTCGCACTGCCTTATTCCGATGAAAGTCGGACTGCCCTCCGGCGTGTCGATTGAAAGCCCGCCGGCAGACTTCGGGAGCGAAATCAGGTCAAAAAAATCCGCACAAAGATTATAATTCTCACGGATTGGATTGCACAGGAAACACCAGTCAAGGCGCGTGCTCAAAGTGGCGAACGTTTTTTTATAAGAGAGGCTCTGCGCGGCAAAACGGTGAGCGGCGGGAGCATCAACTTCAAGCAGAGCCTTCCCGAAGCCCTGGGTTGTGTTGTAGCCGCTCGCAACGTCCGCGCCGCAAGTAGTGTCATCCGCCCTGTCATTCTCCGTGCCGATGTAGAACCATCCGTCTTTCCATGTGACCGGCTCCATGCAAGTCTCACGCCCAAGATGATGGAACGGCATATATCGGTCAATCTGGCGGAACGCAAGATGGCAGAACCACCATGTTCCGTCAGCGGCCTCCAGAATATCGCCATGCCCCGCGCCTTGCAGCTGGTAGCCACCAAGATTTCTGTTTGTGAGCACGGGATTCTGCGGAAAAGGCTCGTAAGGCCCGCGGATATTTTTAGACCGCGCGTAGTTCACCATGTGACCGTACTCAGTGCCGCCCTCCGCGTTCAGAAGATAATAATATCCGCCGAATTTATACATGTGCGGCGCCTCGATGTACCGCCCGCCGGTTCCGTACCACAGAGGCTCATTCTCGGTGATTTTCCTGCCGGTCTGAATGTCAATCTGGCTCATCTGGATGTAGCCGCGCCCATCCTTGTCATTCCCGTTGGAGATGAAATAAACTTTGCCGTCATCATCAAAAAAAAGCGACGGGTCAATTCCGTCCTGCTCCACAATCACAGGTTCGCTCCATTCGCCGTGAATGTCATCCGTCCAGACATAAAAATTCCCGATGTTGCTCACATTCGTGACGACCATGTAGAAGCGTCCGTTGTTAAAGCGGATTGTCGGGGCGTAAATTCCCGCGCCGGTGTTGTTCTTGTCCAGCAGAAGCTGGCTTTTCCGCGTGAGGCAGTGACCAATCTGCTTCCAGTTGATTAAATCCTCGCTCTCAAAGACCGGAACACCCGGAAAATACTGGAACGTGCTGCAAACCATGTAATATTTTCCGTTCGCGGCGCACATGCTCGGGTCGGGGTACATTCCGCGCAAAACAGGGTTCTTGTATCTCATCTTATTCCTCTACCTTTTTATGCTGACCATTTTAGCGTAATTTCCGCCAAGGCTCACCATCTGCTCGTGGTTGCCGCTCTCAACAATCTGACCGTGATCCACATAGAAAATTATGTCCGCGTTGCGGATTGTGGACAGCCTGTGCGCGATGATAAAACTAGTGCGTCCTTTCAAAAGCTCGCCCAAACCCTGCTGCAACGCCTTCTCTGTGTGAGTGTCAACCGATGACGTGGCCTCATCCAGAATGAGTATGCGCGGGTCGCTCAAAAGAACGCGCGCAAAACTGATGAGCTGCTTCTGCCCCTGGGAAAGACCACCGCCGTTCGCGCTGAGTTTGGTATCATAGCCATCGGGGAACGCGGTTATAAAATCATGCGCCTGAACAGTTTTTGCCGCGGCAATGCAGTCCTCGTCGGTGGCATCAAGCCTTCCGTAGCGGATGTTCTCCATAATCGTGCCGGAAAAAAGAAACGAGTCCTGCAACATCACGCCCACCTGCTTTCTGATGGACTTAATCTGCAAATCCTGAATGTCAAGCCCGTCAATCAGAATTCTGCCGTCATCCGGATTATAAAACCTGGTCAGCAGATTCACGATTGTTGTCTTGCCGGCCCCGGTTGGTCCCACAATCGCGACAGTCATCCCGGGATTTATGACAAATTCCACGTTTTTAAGCACAGGATTTCCCTGCTCGTAAGAGAACGTGACGTTATCGAACGTGACGTGACCGCGAATCGGGGGGAGAATCTTCGCGTCAGCCTTGTCGGTGATGTCCTCCCTCTCATCCAGAAGCTCAAAAATCCGCTCGACATACGCGCCGGTAGTCACCATGGAATTGTAGAAGTTGCCAAGGTTCTGAATCGGCGCCCAGAAACGCCAGATGTAACCTGCGAACGCGACCAGCGTACCGATTGTGACCGTTCCGCCCATTCCGTCGCCAAGCCACGCGATTCCCGCCATGTACACAAGCGCAACGCCAAGCGTAGAGAGATTGTCAACCACCGGCCAGATTATGTTGTTGATGTTCACCGCGCGAATCCAGACCTGCTTGCACTTGCGGCACAAGTCGTTGAAAATCCCCTGGTTCACTTCCTCGCGGGCAAAACTCTGTGTGATTTTCATACCGTTCAGGCTCTCGGAAATGTACGCGGTCAGATTCGAGCGTTTGTAGCTCTCCTGCTTCCACGCCTCGTGCTGCCTGCGCTTCATCGCGATGAGCACGACAATCAGAATCGGGAGCACCGCCATGCAAACGAGCGTAAGCTTCACATCAATCACAAGCATGAAAATTATGATTACGACGAGCGTGAACAAATCAGAAATCAGCTGGATAATCCCGTTGGAAAGCAAGTCAGACAGCGAATTCACGTAGTTCACCACGCGAATCAGGATTTTTCCGTGAGGGCGGCTGTCAAAATACGTGAACGGCAGGTTCTGCAATTTTGTGAAGACATCCTTGCGCACGTTCACAATGATTTTCTGCGCAACCCGCGTCATAATCTTGAGTTTCTCCGCAAGAAGAATCCTCACGACGAGCGTGGAGACAAGGAGAATCGCCGAGAGAATCACGAGCATCCGGAAATCTTTTGCCGGAATCGCCTTGTCAATCGCCATGCGGATAAGATACGGACTTGTGAGGCTTATTGCGGATGAGAGCAGCATGAGGACGCAGGAGAGCACCATCCACCCGCGGAACGGCTTAATCCACCTGAAAAGCCGCATGATTATGTGCGCGTCAAATTTCTGCTCAATCTCTTCGTCTGCGTCAAATTTATTCCTTGCCATCAGTTCTGCTCCTCCCAAACCTGCCTGTAATATCCGTCCTGGGCCATCAGCTGCTCATGCGTCCCGCTCTGAGTAATCTGGCCGTTCTGAATCACAAGAATCACATCGGCATTCTCAAACGATGAGACCCTGTGACTTATGATGAAAGTTGTGTGACCGTCGCTCTGCTTTTTGATTGACTCGCGGATTTTTTTCTCCGTGTCGTTGTCAACCGCGCTGGTCGTGTCATCAAGAATCATGATTTTCGGGTTCGCGAGGAAAAGCCTTGCCAGCGCGATTCGCTGTTTCTGGCCGCCGCTAAGTCCCACTCCGCGCTCACCCACAATCGTGTCGTAGCCGTCGGTGAGGTCGCCTATGAACTCCTTGACGCGGGCAAGCTCCGCGGCGCGCTCAACCTCCTCAAAACTTGCGTCAATATTCCCGAACGCGATGTTCCCCTCAACCGTGTCGCTGAACAAAAAGGCCTCCTGCATCGTAATCCCGACATTACGGCGCAGATACTGCAAGTCGTAGTCGCGCACGTCAATCCCGTCTATCAGAACTTCCCCGGAGGTGACATCATAATAGCGGCACAGAAGGTTTGCCACGGTGGATTTTCCCGCACCGGTTGGTCCCAGAATGCCGACTGTCCTGCCCGGCTCAATCACAAAATTCAGATTTTTGAGGACTGGCGTCTCGTTGTACGCAAAGCTCACGTTGCGGAACTCAACCTTGCCGGATACAGGCGCGTCACTCTTCACGGGAACGCTGCCATCATCAGAAGTTCGGTTCTTGATTTTTGGCTCGGCGCACCAAAGCTCATAGAGCCTGTCCTGCGACGCGCCGAAATTCTGCATATTGTCAACAAGATTTCCGAACATATTGATTGGCTGCGTGAACGCCCACATCAGGCCGTTGAAAGTGACCAGCTGCCCGATTGTCACCTCGCCACGCATCACAAGATAGCCGCCGAAAAGAATCAGAATCACCGGGAGGATTCCGCAGAGCGCGTCAATCCACGGGGTGTATTTCACGCGGACATCCGCATTCTCAACGGCAACATCACGGAATTTCTCGTTCTCGGAATCAAATCGGTCAATCTCATAATTCTCGCGCACAAAGGCTTTCACGACGCGGTTTCCTTCGATGTTCTCGCCCACGCGCGTGTTCAGCACCGCGAACTGATCGCGCACCGCAAGGTGCGCCGGGCGGATGTGAATCTTGAACTTCTGCACCAGAAAAATCACCGGCGGAGCAATCACCATGAAAGCGAGCGTAAGCTTCCAGTTTATTGAAGAAAGCGTGAGAATTGAGAAAATATAAATGAGTGAATTCTCAAGAATCTGATACAAGACCCATGCCACAAAATGGCGCACCCTGTCCAAATCGGAAGTGAGCAGCGTCATGACGTTGCCCGAGTGCGCCCCGTCATACCAGGAGAAATCCAGAGTCTGGATGTGGGCGTATAAATCCTGCCGCATTTTCAGTATGACATTCTGCGAGCAGTGCTCGAAAATCACCTGATATGTGTAGCGCAGGACTGATTTTCCAAGCGTAGTGCCCACCATAATCAGGATGAGCCGCAGAAGCAGGGCGTGCTGGCCGCCCTGAATCACCTTGTCCACGATATTGCCGGTGACAATCGGGTTCACCATTCCGAGCGCGGCGACAATCACGCTGAGCGACAGCCCCGTGGCCATCAGAAAGCGGTATCGTCTCACATACGACCAAATCCAAGAAAAAGCACCCTTCTTTTTCATAAAAACTCCTGTAAACCTCAGCGTCCACTCTAGCATTAGTTTTATTTCCGTGATATAAAAAAAGATGAGAATTATTGTATAAATCTCTATGGAGCGAGAATGGACGATCTTTTTGAGTACAGTGACAGCCTGAACGCGCCTTTCCAGGCGTTTCCCGGGGACTGGAAATACGTCAAGCCCCACTGGCATTATTTCACAGAGATGGTCTACCTTGTGAGCGGGATTCTTTTTGCGGAGGTTGACGGCCAGCAGTTCACCATAAATCCCGGGGATATGATTATTTTTCACCCGAAGCAGGTCCACGCATTCCTTGATCATCCTGTGAAAGAGGAGCGGCCGGACAAGCCTTATTTTTATGTCATCAAATTCGATGACATGATTCTCTCGAACACAACGCCAGGCTCGCCAAAACTGCCCAAACTCCTTGACCGCGCCACAAAAGACAACTCCGCCACAAACCTTATCACCGCGCACGAGCTGCGCTTCAATCCTGTGAAGCTTTTTTTTGAGAACTGCATCTGGGAGACACAGCACCGCGCGTTCGGCTACGACATAAAAGTCGCCTCGATGATAAGCCTCATAATCACAGAGCTTATAAGGATTTGGCTGCGACAGGGCTTTCATTTCTCCACAAAATCCACTTTTGATAATTTCTCCAACAAGGATTTCTCTGTGCTGGAGTACATAGACAAGCATTCCGCCGAGAACATCAACATTGAGGAGCTGGCGTCAAAATGCGGGATGTGCTACTCGAATTTCGCAAAGCAGTTCAAGGCGCAGTTCGGCAAGACCTGCAAGGAATACATCGAATTCGTGCGGATTTGCAAGGCGGACACCCTGCTTTTATACACCGACAAAACGCTGAACTACATAAGCCAGGAGACCGGCTTCACAGACGCAAGCCATTTCATCCGCACTTACAAGAAAATAAGGAACATCACGCCAAAGCAACGCAGGCAATCAAAAGGATGAAATCAGATGAGAAACATCAGCAAACTGCCAAAAGAATCAAACCGGGAATTCGCGCTCAGGGCAATCAGACAGGGCATAATCACTCTGGAGCTTAAGCCCGGCAGCATGATAAGCGAGCAGGACATCGCCGACGAGCTAGGACTGTCGCGCACGCCGGTTCACGAGGCGTTCCAGGAGCTTGCGCAAACAAAAATCATCGAGATTCTGCCGCAAAGAGGCAGCCGAATCAGCCTGATTGACATGAGCCTTGTGGAGGAGGCCGTTTTCTTCCGCTCGACGCTGGAATCCGCCGTGACCGAGCTTGCCTGCGCCTCCGCGACTGACGACGACATCCGGCAGCTGGACGACAACATCAATTTGCAGGAATTCTACCTTGGCAAAGGCAACGCCGAAAAAATCATGTCGCTTGACAACTCGTTCCACAAATACATCTATAAAATGACGAACAAAATGCGCTGCTACAGCATGATACAGCTGATGAACATCCACCATGACCGCGTGAGGGAGCTTCACCTGCACACCGCAGACATTTCGGTGATTGTTGAGGAGCACAAGCGGATTCTGGAGCATTTCCGGGCGCACGACCGCACCGGAATCAAAGAGCTGATTGAGACGCACCTAAAGCACCTTTATCTTGATGAGCAGGAGCTGCGCAAAAAGTACGCTGAATATTTTGCCGGGTAGCGGGCGGCAATCGTCCTTGAATATTTTTTGATTTTTTCTGCATATCTTATTGACACAAAACGCTATATCCGATAGTATGTGCAATGTCACGCGGGCGTAGCGAAGCTGGTTATCGCGCTGGCCTGTCACGCCGGAGATCGCGGGTTCGAGCCCCGCCGCTCGCGCTAAGCCTTCCGCAGCAGGGAGGCTTTTTTTATCAAAACGGGCAATAGCGCAGTTAACCGCGCGGTGTCTGTGGGTAAATCCTAAACAAACCGTTTCCACGCTTTGTTTTTAACGGATTTGCTATTATCAGGTTCGGGACGTTGAGGTCGCTTCCAGCGACAGTCTCGCTTTCTGATGAATTTTATTTCGGGCAATAGCGCAGTTGGTAGCGCGCGACGTTCGGGACGTTGAGGTCGCTGGTTCAAATCCAGTTTGCCCGATACCGCAGAGGCTTACTCTGCAAGTCGGAACCACCGGAAAAAGGAGGTGAGAACAGCATGGCAACCATCATGGTTGATGATTCAGAGAATCTGGAGAAAGCAATCAAGCGTTTCAAGCGCATGGTTGAGAAGGAAGGCATTATCCGCGAGTACAAAAAGCGCGAGTATTTTGAGAAGCCGTCCGCAATCCTCCATCAGAAGAAAACCACTTTGGAAAGAAAACTTCTGAACAAAAGACGCAAGACAGAGCGAAAGGACTACTAGTCCTGCGTTTACAAAAGACCGCCGGCCGGCGGTCTTTTTTTTGGCAGATGTTTTTCCTTGACCTGCGGAACAATCCATATTAGAATGCAACCATACAGGAGGCGGCTATGCAGGCAAAAAGCATGAGTTTTACCGCGCGGCCGGAACTGCGCTCACAGATAGATTCCTACTGCAAGGAACGCGGCTGCTCGCGCAGCTGGTTCTTAGCGCGCGCCGCAGAAAACTACCTTGCAGAATGTCTGGAGGACAAGGCGGACTATGACGATGCCGTAGCCGCATGGGAAGAGCACGAGAAAAGCGGCGGCAAGTCCCGTTCTGCGGAAGAAGTGTTCGCAGAGGCCGGGTTGTGAGGGTCGTTTTCTCAGACAAGGCGGAAAAGCAGTTCCTGCGGCTTGACAAGGCCGTGCAGACGCAAATCAAAAAGTTCATTCTTAAACTCCAGGAACTGGAAGACCCACGCGAGCGCGGCAAACGGCTTGTCGGCAATTTTTCAGGGTTCTGGCGGTATCGCGTGGGTGACTACAGAATTCTTTGCAGGATTCAGGACGATGCGCTGGAGATTCTGGTCGTTGAGGTCGGCCACAGAAAGAATGTGTACGGTCAATGAATTGACGCGCCATCCTCATTCCCTATCAAAATAAGACAAAGCGAAAGGATTACTAGTCCTGCTCGTACAAAAGACCGCCGGCCTGCGTTTTTTTTGACAGATGTTTTTCCTTGACATCCACCCACGGTCATATTAGAATGCAAACATGATTGCAAAAAGTCATGATTCTGCGAAAAACTACTTGACATGGCACATCCGCCCGGCGCAAAATTCCGTATTCCGTATTCCGTATTCCGTATTCCGTATTCCGTATTCCGTATTCCGTATTCCGTATTCCGTATTCCGTATTCCGTATTCCGTATTCCGTATTCCGTATTCCGTATTCCGTATTCCGTATTCCGTATTCCGTATTCCGTATTCCGTATTCCGTATTCCGT
>JAFLSQ010000018.1 GCA_022510865.1 Treponema sp. | reverse complement strand
AACGGTCGGGAGGGGCAGTTTTGCGGAAAGTTTCGTGCCAAGTGAGGATTTTTTTACGGGGAACTGGCGGGGAAATCTCACAAAAAAACCCCCGTGCGCTTCCTCGCGGGGGCGCAAATAAATCCGGTTTGGGCGGGCGGTCACTTGTGGGCAATCGGTCTTTGCATTAGAATTGGGGTATGACGCTAAAAGATTTGCAGACTGGTGAGGCGGCGCGCATCATAAAAGTGGGCGGGAACGGCGAGCTGCGCCAGCATTTTCTGGACATGGGTGTGATTCCCGGGACTACGGTCAAAAAAATCAGGCTTGCTCCCATGGGAGACCCCGCATCGTTCGACATCAACGGATATGAGCTGACAATGCGCCTTGACGACGCTCAGAAAATCCAGGTTGAGCCGTCGGATGACAGGACGGACGCGGACGGCAATCCCGATGATTTTTCTGCGCAGACCGAGCACCCGGGTCTTGGCGAGGAAGGAAAATTCCACACGAAGAGCGGGGAAAATCCGCTGCCGGACGGCACAATCCTCACCTACGCGCTCGTGGGAAACCAGAATTCGGGCAAGACGACGCTTTTCAATCAGCTGACGGGCGCGAGCCAGCACGTGGGGAATTTTCCGGGCGTAACGGTTGACCGCAAGGACGGCCAGATAAAAAATCACCCGGACACGCTCGTCACGGATTTACCCGGCATATACTCAATGTCACCCTACTCCAGCGAGGAAATCATCTCGCGCAATTTCGTGCTGAACGAGAGGCCGCTCGGAATCATCAATATTGTGGATGCCGCGAACATCCACAGGAATCTTTATCTTACGATGCAGCTTCTGGAGATGGAGATGCCGATGGTCATCGCCCTGAATATGATGGATGAGGTGACCGGGAACGGCGGTTCAATCGACGTGAACAAAATGGAGTCCATGCTCGGTGTGCCTGTCATCCCCATTTCGGCCGCAAAAAATCAGGGAGTTGACGAGCTTGTGCGCCACGCGCTCCATGTAGCGCATTTTCAGGAGAAGCCGCTCCACCGCGATTTCTGCGATGAGGGCGAGAGCGGAGGTGCTGTCCACCGTGCGCTCCACGCGGTAATCCACCTGATTCGCGACCACGCGCAGAAGGCGGGCATTCCGGTGCGCTTTGCCGCGAGCAAGCTTCTGGAGGGCGACAAACTGATTCTCTACCAGCTTGAGCTGGACACGAACGAGAAGGAGATTCTGGAGCACATCGCGCTGCAAATGGAAAGCGAGCGCGGACTTGACCGCAGCGCGGCAATCGCCGATATGCGCTACTCATACATCAATAAAGTTTGCGGCCTCACCGTCAAAAAGCCCAAGGAAAGCCGCGAGCGTGTGCGCTCTCAGCGGATAGACTCGCTTCTGGCGGGGAAATACACGGCAATCCCGCTTTTCATCCTGATTATGGCGTGCGTTTTTTTCCTGACGTTCAATGTAATCGGCGCGTTTTTTCAGGGGATTTTGGAGCGTGGGATTGACGCGCTCACGTCCCTGACCAGCTCCGCGCTTACCGCGCTTGGCACGAACGCCGTCCTCCACAATCTGATTATCAGCGGCATTTTCGCGGGAGTCGGGAGTGTGCTCTCGTTTTTGCCGGTAATCGTCACGCTGTTTTTCTTTCTGTCGCTTCTGGAGGATTCGGGCTACATCGCCCGCGTCGCGTTTGTGATGGACACACTGCTGCGCAAAATCGGGCTTTCCGGGCGAAGCATCGTCCCGCTTCTGATTGGCTTTGGCTGCACAGTGCCCGCCGTTATGTCCACGCGCATCCTGCCCAGCGAGCGTGACCGCAAGATGACAATCCTGCTCACTCCTTTTATGAGCTGCACCGCAAAACTTCCAATTTACGCGTTTTTCGTGGCGGCATTTTTCCCGGGGCGCGGCGCGCTGATTATGACCGGCCTGTACGTGCTTGGCATTGCAATCGGAATCCTTGCCGCGCTTTTGTACAGAAAAACGCTTTTCAAAGGCGAGCCGGTTCCGTTTGTGATGGAGCTGCCCAACTACCGCCTGCCAAGTCCTAAAAACGTGGCGCGGCTTCTCTGGGATAAAGCCAAGGATTTTCTGGAACGCGCGTTCACAGTCATTTTCCTGGCCACAATCATCATCTGGTTCTTGCAGAGCTTTGACACGCACCTGAATTTCACGGCTGACTCGTCAGCGAGCATCCTCGCAAAAATCTCCGGGCTTTTTGAGCCGCTGATGCGCCCGCTTGGCCTTGGCGACTGGAGAATCTGCACCTCGCTCATTTCCGGCGTAATGGCAAAAGAGAGCGTGGTCTCCACCCTGGAGATTCTGTTCGCGGGGAACGTGGCATCAGAGCTATCCCCGCTCTCTGCCGCAAGCCTGCTCGTGTTCAGCCTGCTGTACTCGCCGTGCATAGCCGCCGTCGCGTCCATAAAACGGGAGCTTGGGACAAGGTGGGCAATCGCCCTTGCCGCATGGCAGTGCATCATCGCATGGGTCTGCGCCTTCGCGGTGCATCTTGCAGGCTCGCTTCTCTGACCGCGCAAAATTTTGACAAATCGGGCGTTCCCGTGCTAAAATAAGTGGTATTTGCTTTCTAAATTCTGACAGGAGACACTTTTATGGAAAACAACAATCCAATCCCCTGGTACGGTTACATGATGATGATTATGATTTATGTCGCCCCGATTATCGTGTTCGTGCCCGCCGCGCTCATAACAGACCTTATGACGGGGAAAGAAGTTCTGCGCGTATTCCTATCACCGCACGTCATTCTAATCACGCTTGTGATTGCCGGCCTTGGAGCGGCATCCGCGAATTTGCAGAAAAAAAACGTGACCAGATTCAACGGAGACCCGGAAATCACGGCAAAAATCAACAAGAGACTGCAAATGCTTGCCAAAGTGAACGTGGTGATTCCGGTTATGTGCTCGTTTCTGTTTGGCGGCGCGATTACGGCGAGCGTCGTCCTGAGCGGAATTGACCTTGAGTCCATGATGGGCACAAACCCCACTCTGATTCTCTATCTTTTTAATTTCGGTGTTTATCTTGACATCGCGCTTCTGAGCTATGTGATTCAGGTGCGGATTGTAGAGCCGAATCTATCGCACATTCCGTTCGAAAAAAAACAAATGTCGATGGATGTGACGCAGCGTAACGTGCTCACGCTCATTTTCGCAATGCTTGGAATTATGAGCCTCACGCTCAGCACAATGCTGAAACCAAAGACAATTGCCGGAGGCCAGACCGCAATCTTCAAGGAGGGATTGTCAATCGTCATTTTTGCGATAATCCTCTTTCTTGTGATTGAGATTCTGCTTGTGAGCGACATCACAGGCTGTCTGAACGCCATAACCCGCCTGACCCACGCAATGACCACAAGGGATTTCTCTGTGAAAGACGAAAGCCCGGACAATCGCTCTGAGCTTGGCGTGATTGTGCAGGAGACGAACATCCTTAAAAATCAGACTTCGCAGATTCTGAAAAATATGTATAATTCCGCGCAGGCAACGGTGAGGCAGTCCGATGAGATGGTAAAAAACATGGACTTCACGAAAGAGAACGTCGCGAGCATCACCGAGGCAATCGGAAGCATCAAGACGGAGATTGATGACCAGTCGTCCAGCGTAACGCAGTCGAACAGCGCGGTTGAGCAGATTATGGGGAACATCCGCGCGCTCAGCAGTTCGATTGAGACGCAGGCTTCCAGTGTCTCGGAATCTTCCGCCGCAGTGGAGCAGATGGTCGCGAACGTCGTGAGCGTCACCCAGATTCTGGAGAAAAACACATCTTCGGTCGTCTCGCTCGCAGAGGCAGCCGAGAACGGCCAGCACTCCGTCAAGACTGCGGTAACGGCGGCGGAGAACATCCGCGAGCAGTCAGCGGGAATTCTTCAGGCTTCCGGAATGATTCAGAGCATCGCAAGCCGCACGAACCTCCTTGCAATGAACGCCGCGATTGAGTCCGCGCACGCGGGCGAGGCGGGAAAAGGCTTTGCGGTCGTAGCGGATGAAATCCGCAAGCTTGCCGAGCAGTCAAGCGACCAGAGCAAAATGATTGACGAGAACCTTCACTCGCTGTCCGACGGAATCTCGGCAATCGCGGATGACATCAGGCAGGTTGAGGAGGCTTTTGCGAACATCTACAATCTGTCACAGAAGGTAAAAAATCAGGAGTCTGTAATCTCAAATGCGATGGCAGAGCAAAACGCCGGAAACCAGCAGGTTCTGCTTGCGATGCGGGCAATCAGCGACTCAACCACGGAAGTCCGCGGCGGTTCGACAGAAATGCTCACCGGCGGCGAGCAGATTCTTGACACGATGCGCCGTCTGCAATCAATCACAACGACAATCCTTGATAATATGCAGCAGATTTCAAGTTTCTCAAATCAGATTTCAAATGCGGTTCAGGTGACGACGGAATCAACGAGCCAGACTCAGAAGAGCCTCACAAAAATCATGGACGATTTGTCAAACTTCAAGCTCTAGAAGGAAAGCACCTTGGCTGATTATCATGATTTTCCGGCGGCCCCGGAAGGAACTCCGCCGGCGAATTTTGTCCATCTTCACGTGCACTCGGACTATTCGCTTCTGGACAGCTGCGCCACAATCGACAAGCTGGTTGCAAAGGCAAAGTCTCTGAACATGAGCGCACTCGCGCTCACCGACCACGGCAATATGTTCGGCGCACTGAATTTTGAGAAACTGTGCCACGTGAACGGCATAAATCCGATTGTGGGCGAGGAATTTTACGTCGCGTTCGGAAGTCATCTGGAAAAAAATGATGTGCCGTACAGTCACAAGGGTGAGGAAGGAGACCGCAAGGCTCATTACTTCCATCTGATTCTTCTGTGCGAGAACCAGAAAGGCTACGAGAATATGTGCTGGCTTTCGTCCATCGCATATACAGAGGGACTTTATTACGGCAAACCGCGGATTGACTGGGAGCTTCTGGAAAAATATCACGAGGGATTGATTTGCTGCTCCGCGTGCATTCAGGGCGAGCTTCCGCAGATGCTGATGGCAGGCATGGACGCGGAGGCAAGAGAACTCGCGCTCAGATACAAAAAACTTTTCGGGCCGGACCGCTATTACATCGAGTTGCAAGACCACGGAATGCCAGATCAGAAAATCGTGGCGCAGAAACTGATTGCGCTTGCCCGCGAGCTGGACATTCCGCTTGTCGTCACGAATGACGTGCATTACGTTGAGCGCGCGGATTCGATCGCACAGGACACTCTGCGCTGCATCGGATTTAAAAACCTCCTGCACGAGAAACATGCCAAAATGGGCGGCGACGAGGATTTGGACAGCTGGTACTTCAAGACTGAGCAGGAGATGCGCTCGCTTTTTCCGCAGTGCCCGGAGGCCTACGACAACACCATGAAAATCGCGAGGATGTGCAATCTTACAATCAAGCAGTATTCCACGCCGGAGCTTAAGGAGTGCCTGCCCCGCTTTGAGCTTCCCGCTGAATTCCGCACACACGGCGATAACTATCAGAGCGATCAGAATGATTATCTGCGCCACATCGTTGAGGAAGGATTGAAGGAGCGTTATCCCGAAATCACTGAGGAAATCCGTGCGCGCGCGGATTATGAGATGGAGACCATTTTCTCAATGGGATTTTCCGGCTACTTTCTGATTGTCTGGGAATTCATAAACTGGTCAAAATCCACATGGGATAACATCAACAACTGCAAGAAGCCCTACATCCCGATTGGCCCGGGGCGCGGCTCGGGGGCAGGCTCGCTTGTGGCATACGCAATGTCAATCACAGACATTGACCCGTTCCGCTACGGCCTGATTTTCGAGCGATTTTTAAATCCTGAGCGTGTCTCAATGCCTGATTTTGACGTTGACATGGACTTCGATTACAGGCAGGACATCATCCAGCATACGCGCGATTTATACGGCGACAAGAACGTTGGTCACATTGTGACGTTCGGAACGCTAAAGCCAAAGAACTGCATAAAAGACGTTGGACGGGTGCTCGGCATTCCGCTTTCGGACGTGAATATGCTCACAAAGTGCATTCCCGCAAATCCAAAAGCCACGCTCAAAGACGCTTTTTCTGAGCCGAACGACAAAATGCCCGATGGCGGCCAACTCATCCAGTTTAAGGATGACACGCGCTTTCATGAGCTTTTTGATTTGGCGTTCAAACTGGAGGGCGTGAAGCGCAACACCGGGCTTCACGCATCCGGCATGGTAATCGGACTGACGGAGCTTCCGAACTGGGCACCGATTTTCAAGGACCCCAAGACTGGCGAGGTCGGCGTGCAGTACACGATGGACATAATCGAGCCGTGCGGACTTGTTAAATTCGACTACCTTGGATTGAAGACACTCTCCCTGATCAGATACGCGGAGGCAATCATCAACAAGCACAGAAAGCCCGGCGAGAAGGAATTCCTCACCGCCGAGGTGAGCGAGACTGATGAGCAGACTTTTGATTTGTTCTGCCGCGGCGACTCTGTTGCGGTGTTCCAGTTTGAGAGCGTGGGAATGCAGAAAATCCTGAGGCAGGCACAGCCGCGCCGTCTGGAGGAGCTTGTCGCGCTGAACGCGCTCTACCGCCCCGGCCCTATGGACTACATTCCGCAGTACATTGAAGGAAAATGGAAGCCCGAGACAATCCACTATCCCGACCCGTGCCTTGAGGATCTTCTGAAAGAGACTTACGGCGTGATGGTCTATCAGGAGCAGGTGATGCAGGTCTCGCAGAGAATCGCAGGATTCTCGATGGGCGGCGCGGATATGCTCAGACGCGCGATGGGAAAGAAAAAGCCCGAAGTCCTCATGGGAAAAAAGAAGGAATTCATTGACGGCGCAATAAAGCAGGGCTTCACCGAGCAGCACGCCGCAGAAATTTTTGAGATTATGATTCCGTTCGCCGGATACGGCTTCAACAAGTCCCATGCGGCGGCATATTCTGTGCTCGCATATCGCACCGGGTGGCTCAAGGCTCACTATCCCGCTGAATTCATGGCGGCGAACCTCACCAACGAGATTGCCTCCACAGACGGACTTCCGTTTTATATTGAGGAGGCAAGAAAAATCGGGGTAGCCGTTGACCCGCCTGACGTGAACCGCTCGGATGTGGTTTTTGACGTGGTTGACGGCAGGATTGTCTTCGGACTAAAAGGCATAAAAGGCATGGGAGAAGCGGCGGCGCAGGCAATCGTGCAGGAGCGCGAGAAAAACGGCAAATTCACGTCTTTCATGGATTTCATAAAACGCGCCTGCGCGCTGGTTGAGTGCGATGAGGACGGCCGTGAGAAAATCCTCGTGAACAAAAAGGCCGTGGAAGTCCTCATCAAAACAGGGGCGTTCGACTACACCGGCGAGGAGAGCGGAAACGCGCTGAACCGCCCCACCCTGCTTGCCAACATGGAGGCCGCGCTGAATTTTGTCGCGAAGATTCTGGAGGACAAGAAAAAAGGTCAGGGCGATTTGTTCGGGGAGCTTGGCGAGGAGGAGCAGACCTACGCGGACTACAAATTCAGGATTGTGGAGGATTTGCCGCGAATGGAGCTGCTCACGATGGAAAAAGAGTGCATCGGCTGCTATGTGAGCGGGCATCCCCTTGACGCATACAAAAAAGCGATTGACCGGGCGGTTACTGTGCGCTCATCGAACATAAAGCGCGTGGCCGCAGAGACCAAGGCCGAAAAAGGCGCGTTGCAGGCGAGCGGCGCGAAATACTGGCAGATTAAGAACGCGGAAAAAACTTACACCGCGCTTGGGATAATCAGCGCAGTCCACGAGATAATCACAAAACGAGGCGAGCGCATGGCATTCGCAAAACTGAGCGATTACGACGGCGAGATTGACCTCACGTTTTTCCCAAAAAACTGGGAGACGCTCAAAAATCAGCTGGAGGACGGCGGGGTATATGCGTTCTGCGGCAGGGTTGACGCAACCCGCGATATTCCGTCTTTTGTTGTGGAGACGGTTGAGGACGCGGAGAAACTGGAGAGCCGTGCCGCCTCATCGGTGCACATAATGCTCGACCCTAATTTTGACTCATCGGCGGCATTGTCAGATTTGCGTGATTTTTTATTTGATAATTCGGGCAGTTGCTCAGTATATTTTCATATAGACACGGGAAAAAATCCCTATGTCGTTAAGGTGAGCCAGCAGATTTCGCTGAACGCCACAGATGAGGCCCTGCGGACACTGCGGGACATCTCTGTAGTCAAGGAAGTCTGGACAGAATAAGGCGGCCTTGAAAATCAAAAAACGGGAGACTTTATGATTCGGACAATTTTATCTGTTTTGGCGGCGGCACTCTCGCTCTACACAATCTGCTGTTTCGCCTATATCATCATGTCCTGGATTCCGGGACTCAAATTCACAAAATTCGGGCGCGTGGTGTCATCGCTCTGCGAGCCATACATGGGCATTTTCTCGCGCCTTGGCTTCACGCACATCGGGAACATCGATTTCTCGCCAATAATCTCAATCGGATTGCTCTCGCTCGCGTCCTCCATTCTGGGCGGCATTCAGGCAACCGGGCGGATTTATTTCGGCGGGATTTTGCAGACAGTCATCATGATGCTCTGGGGAATTGTCCAGTCGCTCATGGGGCTGTTTTTCCTTGTCATTCTTATCCGCTGGATTATCCTCGCGATTCACCGCGGCTACACTCCCTATGAGTCGCCATGGACGCAGGTAGACAGGATGATTTCCCAGTTCACCTACAAAGTGGGCAGGACTTTTGTGAAAGGCAACCTGACATATCAGAAATCGCTGCTAATCACATGGATTACTCTGATAGTCTTTCTGATTGCGGGCAATTTCCTTGTGCGAGTGCTGGCTGTTCTTTGCGCCAGCATTCCGTTCTGAACCGATATTTTGAGACTCAGCGATATAAAAACCCCGGTCTCAAGCATAACGGGAATCGGGCCGAAACTCACAGCAATTCTCGCAAGGCAGAACATTTTCACCGCCGGCGATTTGCTGCAATATTTTCCGCGCGATTATGAGGACAGAACCAGAAAAATCACGCTCACAGAATTTGAGCTTGGCAAGGTGCACACTGTCGCGCAGGTGACTGGCCACGAATGGTTCGGATACGGCGCAATGCGGACTCTCAAAGTGATTATAAATGACGGCACCGCCACCGCAGAGCTTCTGTGCTTCAACCGCGCGTTCCTTGAGAAAGTCCTTGTGCCCGGCACGCTGATTACAGTGACCGGAACGTTCAGCATAAAATACGGCAGGCTGCAAAGCACGTCTTTCGAGGCAGTCAAAATGGAAATTCCGGAGGAGCTGAGAAATCACATAAAAGAATTCCGGTTTGACGCGATTGAGCCGGCAGAAAGCGGCGTGATTCCGATTTACCCGCTCACAGAGGGACTGACTCACAAGGCTCTGTGCAAGGCAATCGCAAAGGCACTGCAACAGTACGCGCACGGAATTGAGGACGAGATTCCGGCAGAAATCATCACAAGGCGCGGTCTGATTGCAAAGCAGGACGCGGTGAGGCAAATCCACCAGCCGCAGAGCATTCAGCAGGCACAAGAGGCGCGAAGGACGCTCGCATACGAGGAGCTTTTTTTGTTCCAGAAAGTGATTCTGGAGCGGGCCGGGCGGCGCAAGGGAAATCTTGAGAAAAGCGCGGAGGAGCAAAGCCCGGATGACGCGGATTTTTTGCAGAGCCTCTCGCCGCTGCAAAAATCGCTGCTGGACGCGCTGCCGTTCGCGCTCACAGATGACCAGAAAAAAGTGATTTTTGAGATGGACGCCGAGATTGACAGAAGCTACACCGAGCGTGAGCGAATCCTGAACCAGCTGGAAAGCGGAACGCCAGTTCCGTCAAGGCCGTCATTCACAATGTCGCGGCTCTTGCAGGGCGATGTTGGCTCGGGAAAGACGCTCGTCTCGTTTTTCGTCTGCCTCAGAATCATCAGCTGGAAAGGCCAGTGCGCTCTGATGGCACCCACCGAGCTTCTTGCCCGCCAGCACGCGGAGAACGCCGCGCGGCTTTTAGAGCCGCTTGGAATCCGCACGGCATTTCTTACCGGCAACCTCAAGGCATCCGGGCGCACGCAGCTTCTTCGCGCGCTGAAAAACGGCGAGATTGACATTGTTGTGGGAACTCACGCGCTTTTCTCAAGCCAGGTGGCATACAAGGACTTGCAGCTTGCGGTGATAGACGAGCAGCACCGTTTTGGGGTGCAGCAGCGTCAGGCAATCATAGAGAAAGGGCGGCGGACGATTAATGGCTTCACGTTCGAGACCAATCTTCTGATGATGAGCGCGACTCCAATCCCGCAGAGCCTTGCGCTCACGCTGTTCGGCGACCTTGACATCAGCACAATCCGCACAAGACCGCAGGGCCGCAAGGAAATCACAACTTATCTTGTGAAAGAAGGAAACGAGCCGAACGCATACGAGGCAGTGCGCCGGGAACTTGAGAAAGGCCATCAGGCTTATTTTGTCTACCCCGCGATTGACAGCGACGAGAACATAAAATCGGCGGAGAGGATTTTCGCACGTCTGCGCGACAGCATTTACCCGCAGTTCAAGTCCGCGCTGCTTCACAGCAAAGTTGACGAGGACGAGCAGGTGCGCATTCTCCGCGATTTCCGTGATAATAAAATTCAGATTCTTGCGGCCACGACAGTGATAGAAGTGGGAGTCGATGTTCCGAACGCCACCTGCATGGTAATCGAGCAGGCAGACAGATTCGGCATGGCACAGCTCCATCAGCTGCGCGGTCGCGTCGGCCGCGGAAGCGAACAGTCGTTCTGCTTTCTGATTTACAGCAAAAATCTCACGGAGACAGGAATTGAGCGGATGAAAACCCTGCGTCAGAGCACGGACGGATTTTTCATCGCGCAGCAGGATTTAAAGACCCGCGGCCCCGGAGAGCTTTCCGGAACCTTGCAGGCGGGCGCACTTGAATTCAAAATCGCGGATTTATCAAAGGACTCCGCCCTCCTTGAAGATGCGCGCGCGGATGTTATGCGGATTCTCTCGCACAGCACCGCGGTGCAGGCACAGTCCTAGGCGACGTAGGCTTCCAGGCGGCGCGCGCGCACAGGATGTTGCAGGCGGACAATCGCGTGCTTCTCAATCTGGCGGATGCGCTCTTTTGTGAGAGACAAATCCTCGCCAACTTCCTTCAGGGACATCGGTTTGCAGCCGCGCAGCCCATAGCGCATTCTGATTACTTTCGCCTCGTTCGGGGCAAGACCGTCAACAACCGAGTCAACGTCCTCAATCATCGCCTGGGTAATCGCCTTGTCCTCGGGCCGTCCATACGCGACATCCTCAAAGAAATCGCCGACTTTCGCATGGCTTGCGTCGCAGTCGTTCACCTCCGCGTCAAGGCTTATCATCTCGCGGTTAATGTTGAGCATATCGCGCACGTGCTCGGATGTCATGCCGAGCATTCCGGCAATCTCCTCGTACTCCTGCTGCTCGGAAGCCCTGCTCCCAAGGATTTTCCGCGCGTGGTCGATTTTCACAAGCTCGTTCGCGCGGTTCAGCGGCAGGCGGATTGCCCGGCTTTTCTCGCAGATTGCCTTGAGTATGCTCTGGCGAATCCACCACACGGCGTAAGAGATAAAATGATAGCCTTTTGAGACATCAAACTTGTCAATCGCGGTCATAAGCCCGATGTTCCCCTCGCTGATGAGGTCGGTAAGCTCCAGCCCGTGATTCTGATATTTTTTCGCCACGTTCACCACAAAACGCAGGTTCGATTTTATCATCCTGTCTTTCGCATTCTTATCACCTTTCTGGGCTTTCACAGCAAGCTCCGCCTCCTCTGAATGCGAGAGCAGAGGAATCGTGTTGATTTCTTTAAGATACATTGCCAGAATATTCTCATCGTTAGCCATAGTTGCACTCCAGAAAAAAATTTTCATAGAATATATAGCAACTTCCGTGCCAACAAGAGCAAAAACGCAGAAAAAAGTGCAAAAATCATGCGAATTCCTGATGTTTGAGGATCATGCGGGAAAAATCCGCGGGAAAATCAGAGAATCAGGGGGATTTTTACACATCAGACCAAATGCAAGGATTGCGCTGCGTCATTCTGACACACAGGCTTTTACGATCAGCAATTATGATTCTTTTTGACTCACAGCCTTGCGCCGCCAGATTCCGGTCTTGTAGCGCAGGACGCATGAGGCCGCAGTGATTGTCCAGGTGATTCCGGTTGTGACCCAGATTCCCCAGAAACCAAGGGACGGAATGCGCGTGAGAATCGGCGCGAAGCCAATCCGCCCAACAACCTCCATCACCCCGTTGATGACCGCGAAGCCCGAATCGCCGCAGCCGTTCAGAACCGCGCGGGGCACATAAATCATCCCGAGCATAAAATAGCAGACAGAAGTGATTCTAAGAGCCTTAGAGCCGATTGCTATGACCTCGGTCTCGCCCCTCACAAAAACTCCGATGATTTTATCGCCCAGAAGCCAGAAGACCGGCAGAACCGCGATGCTGAACGCAAGCACAATGAGAGTTCCGCGTAAAAAGCCCTGACGCACGCGCTCCGGCCGGCCCGCGCCCAAATTCTGCCCGGAAAAATTCGTGATTGCCGCCCCGATTGAGCTGTACGGCTGCTGCACAAGCTGCTCCACGCGCATAACAATCGTGTAGGAAGCCATGACAACCTCGCCGAACGTGTTCACCACGCCCTGCAAGACCATCATAGAGATGGAAATCATGCAGTTCTGCAAGGCAACCGGAATGCCGATTTTCAAGGACGATTTTATGATTTTTCCGTCGGGATGAATCTCGCTTTTTGTAAGGCGGAAGTAGTCAATCCGCCTGTATGCGTAGACCGCGCTCGCGACTGCCGACACCGCCTGCGATATGCACGTTGCCAGGGCAACGCCAAAAACTGCCCAGCCAAAGCAAAGCACAAAGACAAGATCCAGCGCAAGGTTCACAACGCTTGAGAGAATCAGAAAATAAAGCGGACTTTTTGAGTCGCCAAGCGCACGGAGGATTGACGCGACCCCGTTGTAGTACGCCACAAAAATAATCCCGCAGACAGTCGTGCGCATATAAATCACAGAATCCGGAAGAATGTTCTCCGGGCAGTTCAGCAGCCGCAGAACGTGCGGGCAGACGGCAAAGCCAAGGACGCTCACAATCACAGAGGCCACAGTGAGGATAAAAACCGCATTGCCGATTGTAAGCCGGACCATCCGCTCATTTTTCGCGCCGAAAAACTGCGACACCACAATCCCGATTCCGATTGAAAGCCCCGCGCTCAGGGAAAAGCAGAAAAAATTCATTGAGCCGCACGTGCCCACCGCCGCAAGCGCGTTCGCGCCGACGTAATTGCCTACAATCACAGAGTCAACCATATTGTAAAGCTGCTGGAAAACGTTTCCAATCAGAAGGGGCATCGCAAAAAGCAGGATGTGCCTTGTTGGTGAGCCGACGGTCATATCCGTGATGTTGCTTTTTCTCATAATTACGCAAAATATACCACTTTTTGGTTGCGATTGCTATGACTTTTGTCTGATTTTCTTGCACGAATCTCTACGGTTGTAACACCCGGCGAAAAATCCAGAGAATCATGGAAACTAGCAGATTAGTTTGCGGCTGCATTTTTTATAAGCGTGAAAGTATTCACTTTCTGAGGATTGATTGTGAAATTTGCCTCAAACCAGTCCAACGCTCCATAATACCAGTGAAATACCCCCTGTGCCACCCTATTGAGACTTTCATAGTCTGTTAATGGTTTTGCGACTGCTTCCAATTCAAAAAAATCAGACAGGGTATTAAGATAACAGTAAAATCTCTGAAAAATCGACTCTTCCTTTTTGGAGTAGTTCATAGAATAGCCATCCTGCACAATATTTAAAACATTACCGCAAAGAAGCCGGACTTACGCAGGAAAAACTTGCAGAGGCAATCGGGATGAGCACCGCGTACATCGGCAGCGTAGAGGCATGCGAGCGGTTTCCGTCTCCCGAGACCATTGACAAAATCGCCGGGGCGGTCGGAGTCATGCCATCCACACTGTTTTTGGAACGGGGCAGCCCACAGTCAGCACAGGAGGCGTTCGTGCAAAACTACGGACATAGCCTGCAACAAGAACTTTCCAAGCGGATTCTCAAAGACATTGATGACGTGTGCAGGCTGCTATGACCTGCCATCTCATCCTCACGAATTTTTATCTTGATGACCACAGTGGTTTCATCTTGATGACCATACCAGTTTTATCTTGATGAAATCATCATGTTTATCAAGATGAAAAAAATTTTTCATCTTGATGAGCGTACTGCGTTTATCAAGATGCGAAAATATTTTCATCTTGATAACAATTTCCGCGCATCAAGATGACTTTTGTCTGATTCTCTTGCACGAATCTCTACGGTTGTAACACCCGGCGAAAAATGCTATCATTCTGCGCATGGTACCTGTATTGATAAAAGATTTGCTGACTTCCGCCCCGGACGGACGGAAAGTGACTGTTTGCGGATGGGTAAGGACAGTCCGCGACTCAAAAGGTCTTGTTTTTATTCACGTGAACGACGGAAGCTGTTTCGCAAGCATACAGCTCACTTTTGACCGCAACAATCCCTCAGAAAACGCGGACACAAGCACAATCGAAAAGGAACTGAAAAAACTGAGCACAGGCGCAAGCCTGCGCGCGCAGGGCAAACTGATTGAAAGCCCCGCAAGCGGTCAGGCAGTCGAAGTCATTCTGGAAAATCTTGAGTGCCTTGGCGAGGCGAGGCCGGAGGAATATCCGCTGCAAAAAAACAAAATGTCGATGGAATACCTGCGCGAGAACGCCCACCTGCGCGCAAGGACGAACACGTTCGGTGCGGTTTACCGGGTGCGCAATCAGATGGCGTTCGCCGTGCACTCGTTTTTTCAGGAGCGCGGATTTGTCTACATCAACGCGCCGGAAATCACCTGCTCGGACTGCGAGGGTGCGGGCGAGATGTTCCAGGTCACAACGCTCAGCCTTGAGAAAATCGCGGAGATGGGCGTGAAAGCCGGCGCGGGCGGAATGAAAATCCAGGACGCGCACAAAATCGTGGATTACAGCAAGGATTTTTTCGGCAAAAAAGCGAGCCTCACCGTGAGCGGCCAGCTGGAGGCGGAGACACTTGCCACCGCGCTCAGCCGTGTCTACACGTTCGGACCGACGTTCCGCGCGGAGAATTCCAACACGCCGCGCCACCTTGCGGAATTCTGGATGATTGAGCCTGAGATGGCGTTCTACGACCTTAACGACGACATGGACATTCAGGAGGATTTTGTCAGGTATCTTCTGAACTGGGCGCTGACAAAATGCCGCAGCGACCTTGAGTTTTTTGACAAACGTGTGCAGCCGGGACTGATTGACGCGCTCACAAAAGTTGCGGGCGCAAAATTCGTGAGGATTTCATACACGGACGCAATCACAAGGCTGGAGGAAGCCGAGAAAAACGGCGCGAAGTTCGAGTTCAAGCCGCAGTGGGGCTGCGACATCGCGACCGAGCACGAGCGTTACCTCACCGAGAAGATTTTTGACGGCCCGGTCATGGTCTTCAACTATCCCAAGGAAATAAAATCGTTTTACATGAAGCAGAACGAGGACGGAAAGACGGTCAAGGCGGTGGACGTGCTTGTGCCGGGAATCGGCGAGCTGATTGGCGGAAGCGAGCGTGAGGAGGATTACGGCAAACTTCTTGCGGAAATCAAGCGGCGCAACATGGACGAGACCATCTATGACTGGTATCTGGATCTGCGGAAATTCGGGACTGTCCCGCATTCGGGGTTCGGTCTTGGATTCGAGCGGCTCATCCGGTATGTCACCGGAATGGAGAACATCCGGGATGTAATCCCGTATCCGCGCGCACCAAAACTGGCGGATTTCTAGCCTCCAAATGGAATACCTGAAAGCGTACTGCAAAAAAATCATCTCGCGATTCGCACAGTTTCTGTATCTTACAATCTCGAATTTCACAAAGAACAATCTGTGGGAAAGCGCGGCGGCGTGCACTTTCGGCTTCATTTTCTCGTTCATCCCAATCACGCTGATTATTTTTGCGGTGCTGACCGCAATGATTCGCGTCTACCCGAACATCTATCAGTTCCTGATTGATTTCGCGCAGCAGATTGAGGAGGCCGCGAACATAATGCCGCTTCTGGACAAACTGCTGGAAATCCGCTCAATAAAATCATTCAATGTTTTTCTTGTCGTGTGGATTATCTGGATGGCGCGCAAGCTGTTCAGGTCAATCATCCGTTCAATGAACAAGGTTTTCCGCTCGGTGTCAAAAAGAAAATCGTGGTTCAATCAGGCGCTCACATTCATTTTTGAATTCGCAATCACGCTCATTGTCGCTGTGATTATCCTGTTCGCGTTCGCGTTCAGTCAGATTATCCAGCTGCCGCTCATAAAATCACTGCTTGATGGCTTCCAGATTCTGTTCAGGCGCAGCTCGCAGAATCTTGGGAGGCTCGTGCTTTATCTCATCCTTTTTGTGAGCACCACAATCGCCTACAGGATAATTCCCGGAACAAAGCCGCTTATGCGCAGGTGCGTTTTTTACGCCGCGCTCAGCACGGCAAGTTTTTTCACGGTGTCATTTTTTATCAACGTGTTCATGAATTTCACAAGATACACCACGGTGTACGGACCAATCAGCTCGCTTGTAATTCTGATGATGAAAGTCTATATGTTTTTCAACATTTTTCTTTTCTGCGCCCAGATGATTTATGTCTCGCAGTTTTTTGAGCCGCTCCTGCGCTCCGAAATCTACCAGCTGCCGCCGGACAATCCGCAGGACATCGGAAATTATCTGCGCCATCTGCTTTTCATAAATCCCGCAGAAATTCAGACTCCCGAGAACACGGTGACGCTCGCTGCCGGGGAGACGCTATACACCGCGGAGCAGGCCGCGCAATCAGTTTTTTTCATAAAAAGCGGGACAGTCAGCGAGGAAACGCTTCTTGGCGCGGAGCAAAGGCCGCAGGGCACTTTTCTTGGCGATGTGCAGTGCATTCTGAGCCAGCCTTACGGCACAACCGCCACCGCCGTTGAGGACTGCACCCTGATTCGCTTCACAGCAGACGAATTCAAGCAGATTATCAGAAAAAGTCACTACGCCGCGCTCAAAGCAATCTCAAAAATCTCGCAGTACACCGAGGAAGTCTACGTCGGGGCAAAAAATCAGGACGCGCTCCTCTGATATTCTGATGCCGCACTTCCAAACAACAGGAAAATCCGCTATAATCTTTTTATGTCACGTGAAAAAATTGTAGTTCTTGATTTTGGGTCGCAGTACGCGCATCTGATTGCAAAACGCTTCCGAATGCTTGGCTTTTTCTCGGAGATTGCCCTGCCGTCCGCCACGCTCGATGTTTTTGACGGCGCAAAGGGCATTGTTTTTTCGGGCGGGCCGTCCTCGGTTTATGATGATAACACCCCTGATTTTAATCCCCAGATTCTGAGCCTTGACATTCCCATTCTGGGATTGTGCTACGGTCACTACATCGTGCAGATGGGTTACGGCGGCAAAGTGGGCAAGGCAGAGACGGGCGAATTCGGATTCGCCACGCTTGATTTTACCGATGACGCAAACTCAAAATGCCCGCTTTTCAAAGGAATTGAAGGCCCGCAGCAAGTGTGGATGAGCCATCAGGACGGAGTTCTGCAGCTTGGCAGCGGATTTGAGGCCGTTGGCAGCACAAAAGACTGCCGTTTTGCCGCGACACAGAATCTTGAGGCAAAACGGTTCAGCCTGCAATTCCACTGCGAGGTGACTGACACTCCGTGCGGCAATCAGATTTTCAGGAATTTCGCGGAATACTGCGGGATGAGCAGAAACTGGGATCAGGACACGGTTCTGACAATCATTCTTGATAACATCAAAAAAGAGGCTGCCGGGCGGAATGTCCTGCTTTTTTTGAGCGGCGGCGTGGACTCAACAATCGTGTTCGCGTTGCTGAACAAGGCTCTGGGGCAGGAGCGTGTCCTTGGCCTTCACATTGACAACGGCTTCATGCGCAAGAACGAGAGCGCGCTCGTGGCAGAATCCTACCGCAAATTCGGGCTTACGAATTTCATTGTTGAGGATGCGGCGGAGAGTTTTCTGAAAGCGATTGCCGGTCTCACCGACCCGCAGAAAAAACGGATGGCGGTGGGCAATCATTTTATCACCGTGCGTAACGAAGTGACTGCCAAGCAGAACCTTGACGAAAGCTGGCTTCTTGCGCAGGGAACGCTCTACCCGGACATCATCGAGTCGGGCGGAACAAAAAATTCGCACACAATCAAAACGCATCACAACCGGGTGGACGGAATTCAGCAGCTGATTGAAAAAGGCCTGATTATCGAGCCAATCCGGGATTTATACAAGGACGAGGTGCGGGCAATCGGGAAAAAACTGGGGCTTCCCGACGCGCTTGTGATGCGTCACCCTTTCCCGGGGCCGGGGCTTTCAATCAACGTGCTCTGCAATGACGGCAAAGAGAATCCTGAGGATGAGAGGGAGCGCGCGCTTGCGCAGGAGGAGCTGGACGCAATCACGCTGGATATGTTCTGCCCCAACTGCACGGCCAGCCTGAAGCGGAGCGTGCTCCCGGTGCGCTCGGTGGGCGTTCAGGGGGATTTCCGCACTTACCGCTTCCCCGCCCTGCTCACATTCCGCGATGAGGGCGACGGATTCTATCACTTTCCCGGAAAAAGAGAGAAAATCGAGGCGTGCTCGTCGGCAATCACAAACAGCGCGAAGCACATCAACCGAACCTGCATAAAACTCTATCAGCGTCCTGACATCAAAGACTGCGACCTTAGGATTCAGGAGGCGTACTGCGACAAGAGGCGGCTTGACCAGCTGCGCGAGGTTGATGACATCGTGCTCACACAGCTGCACAAAAGCGGATGGTACGACAAAATCTTCCAGCACCTGACGATTGACCTGCCTTACGCCAGCAGCCAGAGCCATGCCACGTTCGTTCTGCGCCCGGTAATCTCTGAGGATGTGATGACCGCCCGCTTTGCCATGCTGCCCGCGGAACTTCTCAATGAGATTGTCCGCCAAATTGCGCGGCTTGATTTTGTTGACGCGCTTTATTTTGACGCCACAAACAAACCGCCCGCAACGTTCGGCTGGGAATAAGGCGCGCGCGTTTTACGCAATGTAATTCATCACCTGCTCGGTAATCAGGGGAATAAGCTGCTTTTTGCGGGAAACCACGTCCTGCAAAAAGTACACGCCGTCCTCCATTTTTGGGAACGTTATGAACTGCGTGAATTTCGGGTCGCAGTCAATCAGAAGCACGCTGGAAAGCTTCGTGATGTCCGTGACAAGCAGGCAAGAGAAAAGTGCCTTGTGCGCGCGGCGTTCCACCGCAAGCTCGCTCATAAAATCAGATTTGCGGTCCAGAATCTCCTGCGGATTCCCCACCTCTATCTGGCTGGCGGTGTAAATCACCTTGCCTTCCGTGTACTCCTTCATATCCTGATGAATCAGCTCGCCGGCAGGCCGTCCGCCAATCTTGCTTCCCGCCATCAGAATCTCGTTTCCAAGTTCCTTTATGTCAAGATTAGTGATGCTGGAAAGATATTCCGCCATATCGCGGTCTGTGTCGGTCACGGTCGCGCTCTGCAAAACAAGCGTGTCCGAAAGAATTCCGCAGAGCAGAAGAGACGCAATGTCCTTTGGAATCGGGATTTTATTCTCTTTGTAAAGCCCAGCAATCTGCGTGGAGGTTGAGCCTACCGGCCGGTTTATGAAAGTTATCGGATTTTTTGTCGGAATCGAGCCGATTCTGTGGTGGTCAATCACCTCCTGAATTTTATAATGCTCAATTCCCTCAACCGCCTGCGTAATCTCGTTGTGGTCAACAAGAATCACCTCCACGTTCGGCTCTTTCATCAAATCATGCTCAGAAATCATGCCGATTACCCGGCTCTCGTCGTCAACCACAGGAAGATATTTGCACTGCGCGTTTTTCAGAATCTCCTTGATTTTTGATATTGTGTCGTTCTCGCGCACGGTGCAGATTTCCCGGTCGCCCATCGTGCTCACCGGCATTGAGTACGCGATGAGCATTGAGGTTGGTGACGTTGAGTACGGACTTACGATGACAGACACGCCGTTTTGCTCGGCAAGCTCCCGCAGCGTCTTGTCAATCACGCAGTTGGAGGTTGTAATCAGAAGTTTGACTTTATGCTCAATGCAGATTCGCTGGATATCCTCACGGTCGCTCGCAATCACAACGATGTCCTCGCTCGCGTGTGCCTCCAGGCGGCGCACAAAACTTTCTGGCGATGACGAGCCTACGTGGATTGACGCGTTGAAATTTTTGTCCGCGTCACCGGCAATAAAAATCGGCTGGGCGTTCAGCGTTTTCTGAATCAGACTTATGCTCGTTGAGAAGCGGTGCTTTTTCTCCGGATTGAGGATTGTCAGAACCCCGCGCGCGAACCCGGAATAATGCAGCAGCGACTGATATTTTCCCTCGGAATCCACAACGGGAAGCACGCGCATTTCGGTTTTTTCCATGCGGGCAATCGCCTCCCAGACAGAGACATCCGCAGTCACAGTGTCGGCCTTGTTCTGCATGAAATATTTTACTTTTGGAACTAAATCCGGCAGATATTCCGGGCGGGCAATCCCGAATTTCTCAAAAATGTAAGCAGTCTGCGGATTAAGATGACCGGCACGGGCGGCCTTGTACTCATCGTGCCCAAGAAGATTTTTTAGTTTGGCATATCCCACCGCGGAGACCACGGCATCCGTATCAGGATTTCTATGCCCGATTATGTAAACAGTCTTGCTCATACTCTGATAATAACCTTTACAGTGGAAAAATGCAATGAATTGTCTTATAATGAGAGTGATGCGAACATTCAGATACGAGACGCACCTGCACACATCCGAGGCGAGCGCGTGCGCGTCTTCGGCGGGGGCAGAATACATCCGCGCATATAAAAATTCGGGATATGACGGCATTTTTGTGACCGACCATTTTTTCGGCGGAAATTCCGGCATTCCGCGGACGCTTGACTGGCACACGCGGATTGAGCGTTACTGCGCGGGTTACGAGAACGCCCTTGCGGAGGCAAAAAGGCAGAACGATGCGGACGGCGGGAATTTCAAAGTGTTTTTTGGAATCGAGCAGACTTTCAGCGGAGACGATTACCTGATTTACGGGCTGGACAAGAACTGGCTTTTTGACCACCCTGATGTGGAGACCATGACGTGCCGTCAGCTTTTTGAGGCAGTCAGCAGGCAGAACGCACTGATGATTCAGGCGCATCCGTTCAGACTGCGCGGCTATATTGACGCAATTCATCTTCATCCCCGTGAAGTTCATGGCGTTGAGGTTTACAACGGCGGCAACACCCCGGAACAGAACGCGCTTGCCCTTGCCTACGCCGCCTCATACGGCTTTGCGATGACAAGCGGCTCGGACATCCACAACATTGCGTTCGCGCTGGAAGAAAAAACTGACGGAACAATGCGCCTTGGCGGAATGGAATTTGACAGCCCGCTTGATAGCGTGCAGGATTACATAGAGCGAATAAAAAACAAACAAGGAAGGATAATCAGATGAAAGAGAAATTTGACGTGACACCGGCACTTCTGCGGGAAAATTTTATTGAAGTTTACGGTCAGAAAAATCACATTGAGGATGAGAGCGGGGAAATCCGGATGTTCGCCTCGCCCGCCCGCATAAATATCATCGGCGAGCACATTGATTACAACGGCGGCAAAGTTTTTCCCACGGCAATCGACAAATATCTTTACTGCGCCATCAGAAAACGCAGCGACACAAAAATCGTCTACAATGACCTGTTTTTTCCGGGCACTTTCACGTTCGACATAAACGATGACTTCAAGTTTGAGAAATCAAACGATTACGCGAATTTTCTGAACGGAATTCTCTGCTGCATGAAAAAACGCGGTTTTGATTTTCCCTGCGGATTCGAGGTGCTGATTGCCAGCAATGTGCCGAGCGCGGGCGGAATCTCGTCATCCTCCGCACTGGAGTGCGGATTCGCATGGGCGGTGAGCGAGACGTTCGGCTTTAACATCAGCCGCAAGGACATCGCGCTGATGGGCCAGCAGAGCGAGCATGAGTTTATGAACGTGAACTGCGGAATCATGGATCAGTACATCATTGCCACCGGGAAAAAAGGCACTGCGGAAATTCTTGACTGCGCCAAAATCGAACATGAGTACGTGCCGCTGAACCTTGGCGAGTACAATTTTGTGGTGATGAACACAAAAAAGCAGAGGCGGCTTGCCGACTCAAAATACAACGAGCGACGCGCGCAGTGCGAGGAAGGTCTTGCAATCCTGCGCGGCTCCGGTCTGGACATCCCAGATTTATGCAGCATGACCCCGGATGTTTTTGCGCAGAAAGGCGGGGCAATCAAAGATGATGTGATTTTCCGGCGGGTACGGCATTGCGTCACCGAGATGGACAGGGTGCTCAGGGCGGTAGACGCGCTGCGGGCGAATAATCTTGCGCAGCTTGGCAGGCTTCTTTACGACTCGCACGCCTCGCTCAAAGACGATTATGAGGTGACGGGCTTTGAGCTTGACACTCTTGTGAGTCTGGCATCGGAGCAGAAAGGCTGCATCGGGGCAAGGATGACCGGGGCGGGATTCGGCGGGTGCGCAATCGCGCTGGTGAATCAAAATGATGCGGAGAATTTCATGCGGAACGTTCAGGACGGCTACACCAAGGCGGTGGGCTATGAGGGCGGATTTTTTGCCTGCTCCAGCGGAGACGGCGTGAAAGAGATTTTCTGCTGAAAAAAAAACGGACTGGCAATCAGTCTGCCAGTCCGCCTTAAAAATCGCAATTAAAATTACAGCGTCGGATACTTGTTGAAGTACGCCTTGACCTCTTTTGCGACGATGCCGCTCAGGGCGATGAGCGAGACGCAGTTGGGGATTGCCATCAGACCGTTGGTGATGTCGGCGATGGTGAAGACGGCGTTCACGGTGAAGTAGGGGCCGATGGCGATTGCGGCGATGTACACCAGGCGGTAGATGAATACGAGGTGCATACGGCCGCCCGTCAGGTACTCAAGGCACTTCTCGGAGTAGTAGTCCCAGCCCAAAATCGTGGTGAAGGCGAAGAAAGCGAGGCAGAGCATGAGCAGGAACTGCACGGAAACGCCGTCGCCGCCCAGGGCAAAGGAGAGCGCGTTCGCGGTCAGCTCCACGCCTTTCCAGCCCGCCTGCTCGTACTGCGCGAAGAACGCGGGGTCGGCAAGCGCGAGGACGATAGCAAGGCCGGTCATCGTGCAGACAATCAGCGTGTCGATGACGGTGCCCGTCATGTTGACCATGCCCTGCTCCACCGGCTCGTTGGTCTGAACCGGTGCGGCCGCAATGGGCGCGGAGCCGAGGCCCGCCTCGTTGGAGAAAATGCCGCGCGCGATGCCTTTCTGCATGGATTCGGTAATCTGCTTGACTGTCCAGCCGACTGCCCCGCCGACGACCGCCTTGAATCCGAACGCCGACTTGAAAATCAGCGCGAACGCCGCCGGGACGCGCGTGGCGTTCATGATGATGACCGAAAGCCCGAGGAAAATATAGATGACTGCCATCGCGGGAACGACTTTCTCAGCCACTTTTGAGATTCGTCGCAGTCCGCCAAGGATGACGAGCGCCGCGGCTACGGTCACGACAATCCCGCCGATGACGGTCGCCCAAGTGTACGCGCTGCCGCCCACGACAAAGGCAATGTGGTCGCCCTTGGGGTCGAACGCCATGTTCACCGCGGACGTGATGCCGTTAATCTGCGTCATCGTGCCGATTCCGAGCAAGCCCGCAAGCACGCCGAACACCGCGAACAGGACAGCGAGCCACTTCCATTTCGCGCCCATACCTTTTTCGATTGAGTAGAACGGGCCGCCGAGCACGTGGCCGTCCTCCTTCACCTCGCGGTACTTGATTGCGAGCATACACTCCGCGAATTTCGTCGCCGTGCCCAAAATCGCCGCGACCCACATCCAGAACAGCGCGCCCGGTCCGCCCGCCGCGATTGCCGTCGCCACGCCCACGATGTTCCCCGTGCCGATGGTGGCGGAGAGCGCGGTGCAGAGCGCGGAGAAGCCGGAAAGCTCGCCGTGCCCCTCGTTCTCTTTGAAAATGCTCTTGAAGGCGCGGCCAAGTTTTGTGAACTGCAATCCGCGCGCACGGATGGTCAGAATCAGACCGGTCGCAAGAATCAGGATGATTGTCGGGATTCCCCACACAACATCGTCGATTTTGTTTAGGATTGTATCAAACATAATGTTTGTCCTTAAAATTAAGATAGATTTGCAAGCACCGCAGAATGCGGACGCTCCAGAAAATCGCATCCGCAAAACTTACGGAACGCAACGCTGTATTCTACTATATTATTCGGATTTTTTTCAAGTGTCACATTTTGGCAAGGCGGAGCAAATTCCGCACTTCCGTGGAGCTTGCGGGATTTTCCATCGGCAAGTATTCAAAAGAAATATCCGGGAAATCCTTGGTGAATCCCGGGCGATTAAAAACGACCAGAGACGCGTTCTCAAGGATTTTCTGCCACTCGAACCAGGACGTGAATTTTTGCAGCGCATCAGAGCCGATTGCAACATAATACTCGTTGTCAGTGCCGTACATTCCGCGAACAGCCTGCAAAGTGTGGACAAAACGCCAGTTCTCATCCACATTTTTCTCAATGTCAATCGCGCGGACGTTCGCGAAAATTCTCGAATGCTCGCGGGCAGAGCGCATCCGCTCCTCAAAACTGAACATCTGATTGCCGGCCTTGTAATAACGGATTGCGGTTGGAATCACGATGACACGCTGGTATTTTTCCGAAAGCATCTGCAAAATCTGCTGATGTGCGGATGTCCAAGGGTCAAACGTGCCGCCAAAAATTGCGATTGTCATAATCCTAATCCCAATCAGACGGATTTTTGAATGACGGAACAAAACTGGGGATTTTTAAAAGCCTGCGCTTCCAAGCCATCGCCTCAATCCTGCTCTCAATCTCTGATGATTTTCCTGCCGCCGCCTTCTCTGCGTGCCCCGACGCGACAGCCTGCAAATCCCTGTATGCGAACCCGAGCTTCTCCTCATCGGTCATGCCGCACATTCCGTCGCTCGGTGCCTTGCGAACCATTTCCTCCGGAAGCCCCAGCTCAATGCCAAGCTGAATCACCTCGTCAACAAAAAGATATGCCAGCGGAGCAAAATCACCCGCGCCGTCTCCCCAGAGCGTGAAAAATCCCGCAAGACGCTCGCTCAGGTTACCGTTGCAGGAAACGCGGGCATCGCCAACCACCGCCGCAACACCGTAAAGAGTAGCCATGCGAAGCCGCGCCGGAACATTCGTAGTGAACTGAGCGGGCATATCATCCGCTTTGATTGCGGAGCGAACCGCACCAGAAAGCGCGTTGTATGCGCCCTCAATGTTCACCGTGTAATTTTTTATTCCAAGAAAACTGCATACACGCTCGGAGTCCGCAATATCCTTCTGGATGCCGTTGGGCATCATCACGCCGATCACGCGCTCTTTTCCTAGCGCGGCGCAGCAGAGGGCGGCCACAACCGCAGAATCCTTGCCGCCCGAAATGCCGATTACAGCCTTTGTCGCGGGCAAGGCGTTTTTATCAAAATAAGTTTTTATAAAATCCACAGCCTCGTCTTTAAGTCTCGCGCTCATTTGTGTGAAAGCCTCCAGTTTATTGTTTTTTTAAGATACTCGATGTACTCATCATCCTCGCACATTGTCTTGCCGTCCGAGTTTGAAAGTTTTGCGACAGGGCGATTATTGCACTCGGTCACTTTCATCACGATGTTCAGCGGCGGAACATCCGTGTCATTCGCGATGTAAGTGCCGATTCCGAACGCCACTTTTATGCGGCTTTTAAAATGCCCGTAAAGTTTGGAGGCGCGCTCAAAATCAAGGCTGTCGCTGAAAAGCAGCGTCTTGTTCTTGGGATTGACCCGCTCATCGTGGTATTTGTCGTAATATCCCTCAAAATGATTGATCCAAGCCTCGCCCCATTCATAAGGGTCCCCTGAATCGTGGCGCACGCCGGCAAAACTCACGCTGTAAGTGTATTCCATGTCAAGGTGCGCGGTCTCATCCCCGATTGTGTCTGTCAGATAAGTTCCGTTCAGAACGCCGTACTCTTTTGTCCATGAGTCCATCGCAAGTTTGTTAGAATATGCAGGATTAAACATGGGATTGCCCTGCCCCACGCACATCACAAATTCATGCGCCATAGTGCCAACAGGCACAACATTGAACTTTTTGGCAAGATAAACGTTCGATGTTCCTATGCACTTTGTGTCCTTGAAGTTGCCGCCGCACAAAGTCTTTACGGCAAGCTCCTGCGCCTCCGCGCTCAGACGGCGGCGCAGCCCGAATTCAGAGAAAATGCCCAGATTATACGTGCCGTCTTTGAGCCACCGCGACTTCTCATCAAGTCTGCGCCTGTACTGCTCAAAAAGCGCGTCATAATCATAACTCATACGGTAGAAAACTTCATTTATGATTGCAAGCACGGGAATCTCATACATGGAAGTGTTCAGCCAGGTGCCTGCCGCGTCCAGAGAAAGCCCGCACTCCCCGTCCGCAGAAATCGTAAAATCCTGATAGCGCGGCTTCCAGATGCGAAGATGGTCTATATAATCCCCATGCAGCCACTCTATTCTGGCAAGATAATCAAGCTCCTCCTCAGAAAAACGCAGATCGCAGTATGCAAGAATCTGCGCCTTTATCTCCTCCACCATCTCGGGAGAAAAACGGACACCCGCGCTGCGGCATTTAAAAGTCCACCGGGTTTTATACGACGGATACTGATGATAAATTGCCTGCCCCATAGAGAACTTGTATAAATCCGTCTCCAAAAGACTCGTGATAATCTGACGAAGCCTCATAATAAAACTCCCATAAAAAAAGCTGATGCGCAGCAGGCATCAGCTTCAAAAAGGTGTGGATTGGAGTTGAACCAACCAATGACGGTTTTGCAGACCGATCCCTTACCGCTTGGGTACCACACCATATAAAACCACTATAGCAGAAGCATCAGAGTGTGTCAACAGATTTGTCCGCCTCATCCGGGTTAAGCCACTGACGGTTCGCAATCTCTGCGGCAAGGACAGCGCATCCGTTAAGGACAAAGTTTCCAGCCATCCCAAAATCCATGAAAAAGCACAGGACGATTATTGCGACCGAGCACAGGTAAATCATCACCTCGCGGAACAAAAAGCCTTTTTCTGCCGGTTTCCTGCCGCCCCGCCCCCTGAGCAATCTGAGCAAGAACCAGAGCAGGTCAATCAGAAGAAGAGCGACCGCGCCCACGCTGATTATTCTATGCACGGTCATTATCATCACCTTTCTCACGCGCCCCGCGCATTCTGACAAACTGACGCAGAGTGGCCCTCACGCTGTCAAACGCGAGCGGAAGCGCGTCCACGTCAGATTCTGTGCGCACAGGATGCGACTCAAAGCCCGCGACCTCGCTCTCCTGCGCCCTGAGCGAAAGTATAAACTGCCTGATTGTGGCGAACTGCTGCGGAAGGCGCGCGGTGAAAAAAATATCGCAGGTCTTGTACTCAATGTTTTTGTACGGATATGTGTTCGGATTCGTGCAGAGAAAACGCACGTCATCACCGCTCACGTCAACCCCGATTTCCTCGCGGCACTCACGCACAGCGGCATTCTCCGCGCACTCGTCCGGGTCAACAAATCCGCCGGGAATGGTGATGAATCCTTTTCGCGGCTCTTTCGCGCGCACCTCAAAAAGCACGTTAAAATCATCATCATAAATGATTACACCGACTGCCGCGGCGACGTTGTTGTACAGGTCAAAACCGCAGTCAGGGCAAAACCATTTTCTGTTGTGATGATTCTCCACATTTCTGCTTCCGCACAGCGGGCACAAATTAAAATCGTTGCTCATTTAAAATACCTCATTGTGATGGCATCTGCCAAAGTTTCTGAACGCTTTATTGTCTGAATGACAAGCGGGACAATCAGGGGGATTAACGCGCGGACTCTTGCCATAAAACCTTTTTTCTGGCCAAGACCGCCGCGAATCAGCTGAGTTTTGATGATGGAGGCGGCCTCGTCCACAAGAAGCGGAATGAAGCGGAAAATCACCTCCACAATCAGGATGAGATAACGCACCGGAATCCTTAGCACCGCGAGCGGACGCAGCAGGATTTTCAGGCCGTCCGTCAAATCATACTCGTTGGTCGAGACAAAAAACGCCGAGATGCAGGAGAGCGCGGAAACAGTCCGCAGAATTGACTCAAGGCAGAAAAGCAGTTTTGACGGCGTGACCGTAAAATACCGCCACGTTGTCAGGCGCACCTCATCCGCAAGGGCAGGTCTGAAAATCAGCTGGAAAACCGCAAAAAAAATCAAAAAAGGAAGGATTCTAAGGATTGCCGGGAAAAGTTTTCTGTACGGCATTCCGGCAAGGGCGCAATATGCCAGCGAGAGCGCGAGCGCAATCAGTGTGATTTGCCACGGCCGCGACGCAAGAGAAAACGCGAACAGAACCGCAAAAATAATCATTCTGAGCACGGCGGGAAGCCTTTCCACGGCAGAGCGTCTTTCCCTGCGCCTTCCGGAAAGCCCCGCAGAAATATTCCTGAGCATTTTGAGCATTCCGGCGGACGGATAAGGCTCAAGCCGCGCAATCCCGGGGATTTCCCCAGCCGATTTTCCTGCGGTCTCCTGGCTCTCACGCGCGGGAAGAAAATCGCACGGAATATCACAGGAATCAGAAACAAGGTGCCCGCCCTCCACGCGGATTTCTCTGTCGGCAAAGTCCGCCTCATCAGGATGGTGCGTGCTGAACAGGATTGTTTTTCCGTCAGACGCAAGACTGCGCAGCATCGTCATAACCTCAAAACGGCGCACTCCGTCAAGACCGGCGGTCGGTTCATCAAAAAGAATCACATCCGAATCAAGCGCAAGAATTCCCGCGATTGAAAGCCGCCTCTGCTCGCCCCCGGAAAGCGCGAACGTGCTGCGCTCGCCGAATTCCTCATACGGAACGGACGCAAGCCGCATGGCATTTTTGACCGTCTCCAAAAGTGATTTTCCCGAGACGCCCCTGTTTCTTGGGCCAAAAGCCACGTCATCGGCTGCAAAATTCTCAAAAAGCGCGGCCTTCGCGTTCTGCTGGGCAAACGCGGGTCTTCCGCCCGAGCAGAAAACATCGCCGCCGCATTCCAGAAGCCCCGCGCAAATCTCAAGGAGCGTGGATTTCCCGGCTCCGGAACTTCCGGTCAGCGCGGTGAGCGTCCCGCTTCGCAAATCAAACGAGATGTCCTCAACGCCGCGGCTCTGCGCAGTGCTGTCGTATTTAAAAGTCACATTGCAGAGCGCAAGCGCAATATTCCCGGAAAAATCCACGGATGACCTGTCTTTTTTCTGGAGGACAGGCCCGCCAATCCACCCGGTGTTTTTTTTATCAGCAAAAAACGCGTTTTTTGTTCCGTAAAAAATTATCTTGCCGCAGTCCATGCCAATCACGGTGTCGGCATGGGCAATCACATCAAGATCGTGGGTGATTTGCAGAACCGTGTCGCCGCATTTATGCCTGTAGCGCACAAAATCAAGGATGTCCTTGCGCGATTCCGGGTCGAGCATGGAGACCGCCTCGTCCATAATGTAAATATCCGGCAGAAGCGCAATCACGCCGCCAAGCGCGATTTTCTGAGTCTGCCCGAGCGACAAAGCGGAAGTTGACGAATCGGCGCGGTCAAGCATATCAACCACATTCAGAGCCTCAATCGTCCTAAGCTCCACCTCGCCTTTTGCAAGCCCCAGGTTCTGCGGCCCGAACGCGGTGTCACGCTGGACAATCCCGCTGACAATCTGCTCTTTCGGCGACTGGAACACAATTCCGATGCGGCTCCCAGATGCAATCTCTATGCTGCCCGACTCAGGCTCCTCAAGTCCGCACAAAAGACGCGCGAGCGTGCTCTTCCCGCTGCCGTTAAAACCGACAACCGCCACATACGCGCCGCGCTCAATCTCAAAAGAAACGTTGTCCACCGCATAACGCGCAGAATGAGGATACTTGAATTTTAAGTCATGCACGGAAATCAAATTCACAGCAATATTTTCCAAGCGATTTTATGACGATTTCTCTGCCCGGCCGGGCAAATCCGCGGAGCACGCTTAAAAATCCGATTTTCCGACTTGATTTTTAAACCAACGCCGGATTCAGGCAGGAAAATCAGATTTATGCGCAGATTTCTGGGCAAAAATTCCAGGCATTGAAATCCGCCCGAAAATCATCTGGCCGCGCATCCGCAGAATTTTACACCGCCATTTTACAGTACATTTTGACAGTTGTCTACTTTTAAGGATATACTTCTAAAAATGGTTACGCTAAAAGAACTGGCAGAAAAAAGCGGTGTATCAATCGCGACTGTCTCGAACATTCTGAACGGAAAGAGCAATGTCTCGGAGCGGACGCGCGCGCGCGTGCTCTCAATCATTGAGGAGACCGGCTACACGCCGAACTACATGGCAAGAGGACTGCGCGCGGCCTCCACGCGGACAATCGGGGTGATTGCGGATGACATCTCGGAATTCAGCACGCCAAAAATCATCAACGGAATAATGGAAGTTCTGGAGGAAAACGGCTACAGGACAATCCTTGCGAACCTGCGTTTTTACACAAAATGGGAGCGCGGTAACAAAACCAGCGAGGATTACAAAAAGGCCATAAAATCCGCGGCGGACGAATTCACGTCAATCAAAACTGACGGGATAATTTATGTCTCCGGGCACGCAAGGAACATCAGCGAGATTCCTGATGATTTGAGCCTGCCCGTCGTCGTTGCCTATGCCTTCACAAGCAGGGCGGGCACTCCTTTCATCGTTTTTGATGATGAGAGCGCGGCGTTCGAGATGACCGAGCACCTCATCAGCGCGGGCAGCAACCGTATAGGCGTGATAACCGGCATGGACGACAACATCCACACGCAGAAACGTCTTGACGGCTGCAAAAAAGCAATGCAGGCCCACGCGCTGCAACTGGACAGCAGGCTGATTGCCGCCGGCGACTGGAGTATGCAGTCCGGTTACGACGGATGCCGGAAGCTCCTTTCTGAGGATGCGCATCTTCCCGCAATTTTCTGTCTCAATGATATTATGGCGGCGGGCGCGTACAAATATCTGGCAGAAATCGGGAAAGTTCCGGGCAGGGATATTTCTGTGGCAGGATTTGACAACCGTGATATTTCCGCGTGCCTGAATCCGCCGCTGACAACAATGGAAATTCCGCTCACGGCAATAGGCGAGGCATCGGCAAGGACGATGCTCAATTTAATTGAATCTGGGAGCGGGGCAGACGAGAAAATCCGGCTGCCTTGCAGACTGATTGCCAGGCAATCGGTTATAAAAAAATAAATGAAGGGGTTTTTATGAACGAGCAGCTGATTGTTGACTACAAAAATTTTCTGAACAACGGAAAAACTGAGCGCGAGTGCGTCCAGCAGATTCTTGGGATGGCCCGCAAAGCCGGTTACAAGGATATTGCGAAATGTAAGACGCTCAAGCCGGGAGACAAAGTTCTAATCACAAAAATGGACAAAGCAATCGCACTTTTTGAGATTGGCACGGAGGCACTTGAGAACGGGATGAACATCCTTGGCGCGCACATCGACTCGCCGCGCCTGGACGCTAAGCAGAATCCGCTTTACGAGAAAGAGAACATAACTTACCTGAACACGCACTATTACGGCGGAATCAAAAAATATCAGTGGACGACAATCCCGCTTGCAATCCATGGGGTTGTGTGCAGGAAAGACGGCTCAAAAGTGAACGTCGTGATTGGCGAGAACGCCGACGAGCCTGTTTTCTGCATCTCTGATATTCTGCCGCATCTTGCGCAGGATCAGATGAAGGACAAGGCCAGCGATTTTATCAAAGGTGAGGATTTGGACGTGATTCTTGGCTCGATTCCGCCCGCAAAAAAGGACGCGCCAAAATCAGCGGGAGAGAAAAAGGCCGCAAAAGAAAAAAGCAGGAAAATCATCCTCGCGCTTTTCAAGGAGATGTATGATATTGAGGAGGATGATTTTGAGTCCGCCGAGCTGGAGATTGTTCCCGCCGGAAAATCGCGGGACATGGGGCTTGACCGCTCGATGATTCTTGGCTACGGACAGGATGACCGCTCCTGCGCCTTCACGTCAGTCGCCGCAATGCTGGCTACGTCTGCCGGCAAACGGACGACCTGCTGCCTGTGCGTTGACAAAGAGGAAATCGGGAGCGTCGGCGCGACAGGAATGGCATCGAATCTGTTTGAGAACATGGTTGCCGAAATTCTTGCGCGCACGGCCGGCACATACAGCGAGCTTGCGCTGCGCCGCTGCCTTGCGAACAGCAATATGCTCTCTGCCGATGTGAACGCCGCCTTTGACCCGATGAACGCCGGACTTTATGATAAAGACAACGCTTCTGTGCTCGGCGGGGGCGTGACGTTCCAGAAATATACGGGCAGCCGCGGAAAATCAGGGGCGAGCGATGCGAACCCGGAATTTGTTGCCAAGGTGCGGGACGCCATGTACAAAGCGAACGTGACTTATCAGATGGCGGAGCTTGGAAAAGTGGATCAGGGAGGCGGCGGAACAATCGCTTATCATGCCGCGCGTTACGGGATGAACGTCCTTGACGCGGGAGTTGCCGTTCTGAGTATGCACGCGCCGTGGGAAATCACGAGCAAGGAAGATATCAGTCAGATTTATGAGTGCAACCGCGCGTTCCTGAGCCTGATTTAAGCTCCGGACTTGCGGCTCAGGATTTTTTTGACAGAAGGACTTCGTAAATCCTGTCGAAGTCCTTCCTTGTGCCAAAACCAATCACAATTGAGCCTTTGTTTATGTCACCTTTGAGGTTCACGTCGCGTGTGCCAAAAATGTTCCGAAGCTCCTGCTCAAAATTCAGGACATCGGCATCTTTGCGGCTCTTTTTCTTATCATCAGTTTTTTTTGCGGACGCACGGCCGCCGTTGTTGTACTGCTCCGCAAGGGCCTCTGCCTCGCGCACAGAAAGCCCGCTCCCGACAATTTTTCCGAACATAACGCGCATATCCGCGTCATTTTTGACCATCAGAAGCGCGCGCGCGTGCCCGGAAGAAATCTGGCCGCTCACAAGAGAACGCTGAATATCATCCGGGAGTTTAAGCAGGCGGATTGCATTCGCAACCGTGGTCCGCGCCTTGCCGACCCGCCGCGCAACTTCCTCCTGGTTCAAGTCGCCCATCTGAATCAGATTATAGTAAGCCATCGCCTCTTCTATGGGATTCAAATCCGCACGCTGGATGTTCTCAACGAGCGCCATCTCAAGTTTTTTCTGCTCGTCAAATTTGCGCAGCTGAACCGGAACTTTTTCAAGCCCCGCCATTTTTGCCGCCCGGGTGCGACGCTCGCCGGCAATGATGTAAAAATCGCCGTTCTCTGCCTGCTCAATGATAATGGGCTGCAAAATGCCGTTCGTTTTTATGGACTCGCAAAGCTCCTCCAGCTGCCTCTGATTGAATTCAACGCGCGGCTGCTTGGGATTGGGTTTGAGCAGATTCGGGTCAATCCAGAGGCTTCCGTCCTCGCGGGCAGTCACAGCATCAGGAAGATTCAATTTTGGCGCGGAAAACTGAGCAGAAGTGGCCGCAGTCTCATCGCCAGTCTCAAAGGCAGAATTAGAATTCTCTGATATGAGGGCAGGCAGTCCTCTTCCCAACGCATTTTTTTTAGCCACGGCGAATCACCTCTTCTGCAAGTTTCTCATAACTTCGCGCACCCACGCAGGAAGGGTCATAATTGCAGATAGGAAGCCCGTGCGATGGTGCCTCAGAAAGCCGCACGTTCCGCGGGATAATCGTGTTAAAAACCATGTCGTTGAAATAAGATTTCACCTGCTTCACAACATCCTGCGCAAGACGGGTTCTTGAATCATACATCGTGAAGAAAATCCCGTCGATTTTAAGCTTGGGATTTATGCTTTTCTGCACTTTCTGCACGGTCTGGAGCAGAAGCGTGATTCCCTCAAGCGCAAAATACTCGCACTGCATGGGAACAATCACCGAGTCGGCTACAGCAAGGCCGTTCAAGGTGAGCACGCCCAAAGAAGGAGGGCAGTCAATCAGAATATAATCATATTTGGATTGGAGCGGCTCAAGCGCGTCACGCAAGTAAAATTCCCTGTCTGCCTGGTCGGCAAGCTCAACCGAGACGGCCGACAAATCTATGGACGAGCTGATTGCATCAAGATTTTTCACAACTGTTTTTTTAACGGATTGCTCTGCCTCGACTTTCCCGGCAAGAAGCTCGTAAATTGTCGGCTTGCCTTTCGGAACGCCAACTCCGCTGGACATATTTCCCTGCGAGTCAAAATCAACAAGAAGAACTTTTTTTCCTGCGAGCGCGATGTATGCGCCGATATTTATAGCGGAAGTTGTTTTCCCGACACCGCCTTTCTGATTAACAAAAACAATACATTTCGCCATAACTTTAATTCTAGCATTTTTTTCCAAAATAGTATACCGTTTCAATTATGTTACTTTCGGCCACGCTCTCAAAGCCAACTGCGCTCGCCGCGCAAAAATTCGGCAGACCGCTGATTAAAATAAAACTCACGGCAAAATCATCGTCAAACGGATATTCTTTTTTCATGGAGCAGTTCACGCAGACCCAGGTCTTCCATCAGCACCTGAATGAGGACGATGCCCTCGCGTTTCTGGACGAGAACATCGGAAAGACTTTCAAGAACTGCGTCAAGCGCACAGAAAATCAGGAAATCACGATTATGGCAAGCAGAAAAGGGCGGCTGACCACGCTTGTAAAAAACACCGCCATAAAAACTGTGCCGCCCGCCAAAGATGCCGCCGCGCAGACCATAGGGCAATCACTTTCGCGCAAGAAAAACCACCTCATTCCAGAGGGAAAACCCGTGCCTTTTCTGATTCTCCTTGGGATTATGACCAGCGACGGCAAGGTAATCGCATCGCGGCAAGATAAATTCCGGCAAATCAACCGTTTCCTTGAATTCATTGACGATGTTCTGGATGATGTCTGCGCCCAAATCCGGCAGGAAAATCGCACGGCAATCAGAATCGCGGATTTTGGCTGCGGAAAATCATACCTCACTTTTGCGGTCCACTATTTTCTGACCGAGGTGAAAAAAATCCCATGCGAGATTGAGGGGCTTGACCTCAAACAGGACGTGATTGCCTACTGCAACCAGATTGCGCAGAAACTCAGCCTTGATAATCTGATTTTTAAGGCCGGGGACATTTCCGGATATTCCGGCGGCAAAAATCCCGATATTGTGATTACCCTGCACGCCTGCGACACCGCCACCGACTTCGCGCTCAGATACGCGGTTGCGCACGGGGCAAAAGCCATTCTGAGCGTGCCGTGCTGCCAGCATCAGGTGAACGGCCAGCTTGACGCGGAGAAGCGCAGGAAAATCGCCGGGCAGTCGCCGGAATTTGAGCCGCTTTTAAAATGGGGGATAATCCGCGAGAAATTCTCGTCGCTTGTGACCGATGCGCTGCGCGGAAAATTTCTGGAGCAGCACGGCTACCGCGTCCAGATGCTGGAATTCATCGACATTGAGCACACGCCAAAAAACATCCTGATTCGCGCGGTGCGGGACGCTCATCAGAAAAATCGCGGTGATTCTGATTGTCCCGCTGATTTCTCAGAACCGGCTCTTTCCCGTGCACTTGGAATTTCGCCTGAAATCTGGATGAATTTGTAATTTTCCAAAATCTTCGTTATATTTAACTGTGATGGACGCAACAAAAAGCCGTTTTGCAGGCATACTTGAAAAAATAGAAAAAACTCTTGAGGACGCACTGCCCGCCAGCGCGAATTCCGCATGGATTTCTGATAGTTTCGGCACGCTGCCGCAGTCAGTCATTCCATCACATTTTGATAATCTGATTGCCCCGAACAAAAATCTGATTGCGCACGGCGGAAAAAGATGGCGTCCTAGATTTATGGCGCTGTGCTATTACCAGGCGCGGGAAAAAAAATCGGCAAGCACGGAATATCTGAGCGAGCAGCAGATGTACTCGCTTGCGCCGCTTGTGGAATTCGTGCACACCGCGAGCCTCATCCACGATGACATTGAGGACGGCGCGGATTTGCGGCGCGGAGAGCCTGCCGCCCACATCACTTACGGAACGGACACAGCGATAAACGCGGCCTCGTGGCTTTATTTTGAGGCTCCGGTCTGCATAGACAAGTGCGATATTTCTGAGCACGGAAAACTCCTGCTTTACAGGACATACACCCGCGAGCTAAGGCGGCTTCATCTTGGCCAGGCGATGGACATCCACTGGCACAGAAATCCGTCGGTTTTTCCGGCAGAGGACGAGTATCTTGCGATGGTCAAGAACAAGACCGGAACGCTGGCATCTTTGGCGGCAAAAATCGGGGGACTTGCGGGCGGACTTTCAGAGCCGGAAGCGGATGAGCTTGGCGAGACGGCCGCGAACATCGGCATGGGCTTTCAGATTATTGATGATGTAATCAACCTGACAACCGGGAATATCGGCAAAAAACGCGGGGATGACATTGTTGAGGGCAAAAAAAGCCTGCCTGTCATCTTGCACATCAAAGAGAATCCGGGAGACAGGCAGAAAATCGCGGAGTGCATGGAGCGCGCCGCAAAGGACGGAATCGACTCGCCTGCTGTGGAACGCTGCATTGAGATTCTGGAGTCGCGCGGGGCAATCAAAAATGCCGCGGAAAAAGGAATCGCGCTAATCGAAAAAAACGCCGGTGCGCTCCAGTCCGAGGACATAAAATCGCTTTTTATGTCGATGATCCCGCCGGACTTCCTTAGAGACTGAACGAAAAAGGACGGCTTTGCAAGAATGACTGAGAATCCGGAGAAACTGAACAATCAGGCTATCATCCTCGCGGCGGGCGGCTCTTACAACGAGGCAATCGCGTGTTTCAAGCGAGCAATCGTCATCCAGAAAAACAACTATCTTCTGTGGTATAATCTTGGCGTGACTTACCGCGACGCGGGAAACCTTGGGGATGCAAAAAACGCGCTTGCCATGGCGTACAAAATCGCGCCGGAGAACGATGATGTTGTGGAGACTTACGCCACAATCGCGCTGATGCAGGGGCAGCTCCACGAGGTCGCGCACATTTGCGAGGAAGGACTTGACCTGAATCCGCTGAATTCCCACCTCTGGAATCTGATGGGCGTGGCGAATTTTCAGGCGGAGGATTATGAGGAGGCCGCGGAATTTTTTGAGCAGGCGGTCTCAATCAATCCGTATTATCTGGACGCGCTCTACAACCTGCGGGACACATACAGCATTCTGGAGAACAAAAGCGGCGAGGCAGAATGCGACAAAAAAATCAGGGAAATTGAGAAATGAGGACGAGAGCCAGCCTGATTTTTGAGCAGAATTTCCGCTCCACGACGCGCCAGAAAATCGGAAAAATTCTGTGCCTTGTGATTCCCGTCGCCTCGGCGTTCGGCGGATATTTTGCGGCCGGCCCGCTCTGGAAACTGATTATGAAAAACGCGGACGGGCAGCCATCAGCCCCGGAAGGATTCAAATTCGCGCTCTCGCTCGCAGTTTTTGCCATCACGGTAATCATCGTTTTCTTTAAAACAAGAAACACGAACCCCGTAATGAAGATTCGTGTTTTATCGGAAAAGTCTGAGAATCAGGACGAAAGCAAAGCCTGACGCGCAAGGCTACGCCAGTGCGTGCTCCCGCGCGAGCCTGCTTATCTCATCTGCCATCTGCTTCAGCGGAACCTGTTTCTGCACTCCGCCCATCTCGAACGCGACTTTCGGCATTCCGTAAACGATGCTGGAAGCCTGATCCTGCCCGAGCGTCCATGCGCCCTGCCTGCGCATCTCCGCAATCTCTGCCGCGCCGTCGCGCCCCATTCCGGTCATAATGACTCCGAGCGCCCTGTTCTGGTAAATTTTTGCGACTGACTCAAAAAGCACATCGCAGGACGGACGATGCCCGTTGCGCTGGGCATCCTGGCTCAGCTTGATGAAATTGCCGAGCGGCCTGTGCTCCACGAACATGTGGTAACTTCCCGGCGCAATGTAAACGTGACCGTTCAGAATCGGCTCACCGTCAACCGCCTCAGAGACCTCAAGCGGGCAGATTGAATTCAGACTTGACGCGAATTCTTTTGTGAAACCCGCGGGCATGTGCTGAACCACAAGAATCGGCTGCTTAAGACGCGGGTCAATCATCTTGAAGACATCGCGCAGCGCGTTCGGGCCGCCGGTAGAAATTCCAATCGCAATAATCTCGATTTTTCCGCCGCCGCGCACCGGAGTGACCACAACCGGCTCTTTGGGTTTCTGCTGGAACCAGCTCTGCGGAACAACGTCATCCTTTTTGATGGACGCGGCTTTTGCCGCCTCCTCGCCTTTTTTCTGGATTACAAATCGCTCCGCTTCCTTAAGCTTAATCTGCTGACTGAAAAACTCCGGAATCGGAATCTGCTTTCCGTGCATAACGGCGTATGAGCCGCCGTAAGAGGCAATGTACTCGACAATCTCTGTAGTGACATCACCAATTCTGAGCGTGACCGCCGACCCGCCCGGTTTTGTGATAAAATCTGACGCGCCAAGCTCCAGACACTGGATTGTGACGGACGCGCCCTCTGTCGCAACGGAGGACAAAATGATTACAGGAACATCTATGCGAAGCTCCTTGCGTTTTTTCAGGAATTCAATGCCGTTCATCCTGGGCATCTCAATGTCCAGAAGGATGACATCCGGCTTAGCATTGCCTTTTGTCAGCTGATCGAGCAAATCCTGCCCGTCCTGCGCCTTGCCGCAGACAGTAAGTCCGCCGGTCTCATCAACAATGCGGCCAATAAGATTCCGCATAAGCGCGGAATCATCACAAATCATTACCGAAATAGTATCCATAATGCAGTCCTAACTAAAGAAAAGAAAAATTGCAAAACAAGGCTAATCGCCTTTTGTGCCCTTTCCGTACAGGCACGCCCACTGGGTCTTGAGGAACTCAAACTGGGTGTTCATGCCAAAAAGAGATTCTGAATGTCCGATGAACAGATACGATTTTGGTGCCATCGCATCGTAAAAACGATTGATTACCTTAAGCTGAGCCGGCTCATCAAAATAAATCAGAACGTTCCTACAGAAAATGACATCAAGATTACGTGCACCAGAATCATTCTTAAGGTTGTGATAGTCAAAATGCACCTTGCTCTTCACGTCGTCTTTAATCTGATAGCCACCGTCAACCTTAGTGAAATATTTTGTAAGGTAATCCGCGGGAACTCCGTCAACTTTTGAGTCGGCGTAGAATCCCCGCTGGGCAGTCATTAAAGACTTCATTGAAATGTCAGAAGCCGTAACCTTGAAATCCCAGCCGGACGGACAGATTTCCTTCATAATCATTGCGATTGTGTAAGGCTCTTCCCCGGTGGAACAACCGGCACTCCAGATTTTGATGACCCGGTCAGTGCCAGATTTTTTATTTTCAATGACATTCGGAATCACATATTTCATAAACGCATCAAAATGAGGCTGATTGCGGAAGAAACGAGTGAGGTTGGTCGTAACAGAGTCCAGCATCTCCTTCATTTCCTCTGCGTTTTTTGTCACAAGAGCGTAATACTCCGCGGGTGTCGCTAAGTTCTTTTTGCGCAACTGCTCCTTGATTCGGCTGTCGAGAATAGAACTATTTGTTGAAGAAAAAGTAATCCCGCTCTCCTCATAAATGAGCTTACGGAACATCTCATAGTCTGCATCACTAAGAACTTCTAACATACTCCCATTATACATTATTATCTCCAAAGTGAAAAGATTTTTATTTCTTATTTGTGCCTCTGACGCGCGGATTTTCAGACCTTGCGTTGACGGACACGCCGCATATCATATTCATCGGCAGGATTATCAGAAATCATCGTGGAAAAAAAGTATTAAAATACCTTGACAGGTGAGGTATCACACCGTATATTATACATCAGTAGTTACAGGAGGATTATCTTGCTGAACTTTTCTGATATTATCAGGGGGCTGACAGACACCATAATTCTTGCCCGGCTCATAAAAGGCGACAGTTACGGCTATCAGATTAACAAATCCATAACCGAGCTGAGCGACAACGCCTTTGAGCTTAAGGAGGCGACGCTCTACACGTCGTTCCGGCGGCTGGAGGAAAAAGGTCTCATATCATCCTACTGGGGCGATGAGACTTCCGGCGCAAGAAGAAGATATTATTCCATCACCGAGGAGGGCAGGAAACTTTACATGGAGAACAGCCAGGACTGGCAGCGAATCCGGGAGCTGGTGAGCGCACTTTTGTGACCGCCGGACCGGCACGTGAATTTCAAGAGACAGGAGGCAATCAATATGAACAAAAAAATCACGGATTATGTGGACTCGCTTTTCAGCGATGTGCCCGGGACAAAAACTGCGCGGGAACTCAGGCAGGAGATTCTGGCGGATTTGAGCGACCATTTTGAGGCACACATTGCGGAGGGCAAGTCGGAGAACCAGGCTTTCACCGAGGCGCTGGGCGACATGGGAGACATTGACGCGCTGCTTTCAACTCTTGCACCCGAGCGCGAGCTGAAAATGAGGATTGACGAGTACCGCAAGAAAAAGGCGCAGGCAACTTCGCTCGCGGTGATGCTTTACATAGGCGGGGTCACGCTTCTGTGCGCGCTGCCCGCCGTGAGCGCGGTGTTCTCTGTGTGGAATCCCGCAAAGGCCGGAATCACGGGCTTCATCCTGATGCTGGTGTGCATCGCCATCGCAACCGGGCTTCTGGTGTACACAAAAATGAGCACGCCGCAGGATGTGAAGCCCTTCCTTACAAGGGCAAGCCGCACGGAATTCGACACGGACACACCTGGCGGCCGCTTCCTCGCCGCGCTCTCAAAACCGTACTGGCTGATTGTCACCGCCGTCTATCTGCTCATCAGCTTTCTGACGGGCGCGTGGCACATCACGTGGCTGGTCTGGCTGATTGCGAACGCGCTCTGGCAGGCAATCACGCTCTGGAGCAGCGCAAAGGAGGACGAAGCATGAGGCACAACAAAATTCTTGCCGCGCTCTGGGTGGCAATCGCGCTGATTCTGACCGCGGTTCTTGCAGGCGGGCTTGCAAGGCAGGGAAATCGCGGGGGCAGCATAAAAAGGCTCTCTGATTGGAACGGCATTGACGATGACTGGCTTGATTCTGATGATGATTTTTCTGACGATGACGGAACGCCCCTGTCCGGGGAGGCATTCGCGCCGGAAGGAATCAAGGGCGTGGAGGTGGATTTGAATTCCCTCGCCGTGGAAATCACAGAAAGCACGGACAGCCTTTTTCACGTGGATTTCACAAGCGGGGCAAAAAGGCGTTGCAGCATCCGCAATTCTGGCGGGCGGCTCAGAATCAGCGAGAAAAAGCAGCGATTTCCGAACGTGCCCTCCATGCTCGGCGGCGCGGTTCTAATCCGCATTCCAAGCCGCTACAACGGCGCGGTTGGCGTGGACAGCGTGAGCGGCGCGGCAAAGGCAAGCGGGCTTTCGCTCGGCAGCCTTGACATCGAAAGCGTGAGCGGAAGCGCAAGTATCACGGACTGCAAGATTTCCGTCCTTGACGTGGAGACCGTGAGCGGCAGCATCAGGGCGGACGGCGATTTCGGGCGGCTTGACGTGGAATCCGTATCGGGCAGCATAAAAATCACGGCAAGAAGCCCGCTGAAAGGCGAAAGCAGCGTAGAGAGCGTGAGCGGCTCAGTCGCCCTGAAAATGCCCGCGGATTCCGGCTACACGCTGCGCTGGTCTACCGTCAGCGGAAGTTTCAGCGATGAAATCACCGGCACAGGCGGCGGCAAGCGCGGCACATCAACGAATGCGGACGGCTCGGCAAGAATCTCCGTGGAGACAATGAGCGGAGCAATCAAAGTGTCGGCAACCGACTAGCCGCAGCATTTTCACCGCATAAACAAACAGGAGGCGATTTTCCGGCTCCTGTTTGTTTTATGATTTTTTTGCTATGACCGCGCTAACGCTGGATTCGGCCGGATGCGTTTCCTTTGCACAGCTTCTCAACCTCATCAACGCTGACCATGTTGTAGTCCCCTTCGATTGAGTGCTTGAGGCAGGATGCCGCCACCGCGAATTCCACAGCGTCCTGGGATGATTTGCCGGTCAGAAGCGCGTAAATCAATCCGCCGCCAAAACTGTCGCCGCCGCCCACGCGGTCAACGATGAGCATCTCGTATTCTTTGGAGAAGCAGAAGTCCTTGCCGTCATAAAGCAGGGCAGCCCAGTTGTTGCGGTTCGCATTGATTGAGGTGCGCAGGGTTATCGCCACTTTTTTAAAGCCGAACTTATCCGCAAGCTGCTTGGCAACTGATTTGTAGCCCTCCTTGTTGAGCTTGCCGCCGGTGACATCGGTGTTCTCCGCCTCAATCCCGAAAACGTCCTTGGCATCCTCCTCGTTTGATATGCAGACATCAACGTACTTGCAGATTTCGCTCATCGCCTCGCGTGCCTGCTCCCGAGTCCAGAGCTTGCCGCGGTAGTTCAAATCGCAGCTGACGGTTGCGCCCGCGGATTTTGCGGCCTTGCACGCCTCAACACAAATCTGCACCAGATTGCCGCCCAGTGCCGGCGTGATTCCTGTGAGATGAAACCACTTGCAGTCCTTGAAAATCCGGTTCCAGTCAAAATCATCAGGCTTTGCCTCCGCAATTGACGAGTGCGCGCGGTCATAAATGCATTTTGAGCCGCGCTGACTCGCACCGCGCTCGTTGTAGTAAATGCCGACGCGCTCACCGCCGCGAGCGATGTAACTTGTGTTCACACCATAGCGGCGCAGACTGTTGATTGCCGCCTGCCCAATCTCGTGCTCGGGGAGTTTTGTCACGTAATAAGCGTCCAGCCCGTAATTCGCAAGGGACACAGCCACGTTCGCCTCGCCTCCGCCGAACGTCGAGGTCATTTTATCAACCTGAACAAAGCGGAAATATCCCTCCGGCTCAAGCCTGAGCATTATCTCACCAAAAGTAACAACTTTCATTATTTAATCTCCTTTTATCCGCAGGGTTAATCCGCAGGATTACTCCTGTGGATTTAAAATACACGGATGATTTTACCGCGTCTCCCGGACAATCGCGCTTGCCTCGCGGGAAAGCCTCTCAATCTCCGCGAAATTCCCCGCGCTGACTAAATCGCTTTTCACCATCCAGCTGCCGCCGCACGCAAGAATTTTGTCGCAGGCAAGATACTCGCGCACGTTCGCCGCAGTGATTCCGCCGGTGGGCATGAAGCGCATCATCGTGTACGGCGCGCTCATCGCCTTTATCATTTTAAGGCCGCCCGCATTCTCCGCCGGGAAAAATTTCACAACGTCAAGCCCGAACCCCAGGGCAACCTCCAGCTCTGTAGGAGTCATAATGCCCGGAGTGATTGGTACGCCCTTTTTCATGCAGTGCTCAACGACTTTCGGATTCAGACCCGGACTGACGATGAATTTCGCGCCCGCATCAAGCGCGCGGTCAACCTGCTCGGTCGTGAGAACCGTGCCCGCGCCCACAAGCATCTGCGGAAAATTCTTTGCGATAGCCCGGATGCTCTCCTCCGCCGCATCAGTCCTGAACGTGACTTCCGCGCATGGAAGCCCGCCGCTCACAAGACTTTCTGCCAGCGGCACGGCATCAGCCGCCTTGTTCAGCACGACGACAGGCACAATCCCGGTCGAGCCAATCTGCCTCAAAATGTCATTCATAAAAACCTCACGTGATACACTAGTATTCCAGTGATGATATTGTAGCACTCAAAACCGATTATGTCACCAGAAAGTTCAGACCAGAGCGATGATTCTGACGTTCCCGGCAAGGCAATCAGATTCTGAGAAAATGGTCTGTTTGTCCGCTAGAAATTGCGGCCGTTCCATCCCCAGTTCTTGAATCCCGCATACGTTATGTAGACCGCGTTGCCCGGGATTCCAAGCTCACGCTCGAATATCGCGCAGATTTCTGCGGTCATCCGCTCGCAGGCGCCGGGGTTCTCATCGCCCAGCAGCTCCACCGAGACGAACGCGCCCTTGTCCAGCCGCTTGCCCGCGAAGTAGAGGCAGTAGTTGTCCTCAAAGCCGAGCATGAGGTAACTCTCGGGCTTTCCCAGGATTGAAATCGCCCTGCCCAGCTCCGCCTTGAGCGTCTCGCGCTTTTCCTCGCTCACGCCCACGCTGATTTTTGATGTTATCATCGGCATAGTTTTCTCCTTGCAATTGCAATGTCAGTGCGAACAGTATAGCACATCCGCGCGGAAAATTACAGACGGACTATCAAGGATTTTCGCGGCCGTCAGGAAATCCGCAGTGATTGCGCTGTAATCGTCCCACGATTGACCTGCAATCGTACCACGATTGCGCTGTAATCGCCCCACGATTGACCTGCAATCGTACCACGATTACCCTATGAATCGTACCACGATTGGGGGTCAATCGTACCACGATCGCAACTGAATCGTGGTACGATTACAACGCGGGCATTTCGATAGTGCCAATGCCCGAACCACTGGCGGTTACACGCTCTCCTGCCGGTGCGTTATGTCCAGCGTCCGCTTAGCGTCCTTGTGTTCGTCCGGCACTGCATCGCAGGCAAGTCCTCTCACCACGTCCTCTGTTCCGGCCTCCAATGCGGTTCTGTAATACCAGCATTTGAAGTTGAGCAGGGCGAGCGTCTCCTCAAGACCGGCAATCTGCCTTTCCACTGCCGCGCGTCGCTCCTCAAAGAGGGCGAGCCGTGCCTCAATCGTTGCGTCTCCCTCTTCCGCCATGTCGATGAACGCGCGGATTTCCTTGATGGAAAGCCCCGCGCGTTTGAGATAGTCAATCACTTTCAGAGCCTCGTAATCCGAATCCTTGAACACGCGGCTTCCGCCCTCCGTCCGCTCCACGAAGGGAAGCAGACCCTCTTTGTCATAGTAACGGAGCGCCGAGGGCGCGACTCCCATCAGTCCTGCCATCTCGCCTATGGTATAGCGCATGATTTTCTCCCAAAAAACGCGCGAATCGCTTGACTTAAAGCGCGCTTCAACTTGTACTATCTGAATATACAAC